>JAFBAL010000059.1 GCA_019247845.1 Alphaproteobacteria bacterium
TCTTCGAAGACGAGCTGATGCGATTCGTCGGCGACCGCCGACAGGACCGCTGCGATCAGCTCCGCATCCGGCGGCAGGGGCAGGTATTCCTTCGCGCCCGCGCGGATCGCATCGACGGCGCGGCGCGCATCGGTGCCGACGCCGCAAGCCACGACCGGCGTGCAGATGCGCTCGGAGGCCAGCCCCCGCACCAGCTCGCCGATATCGAGCGAGATGTCGCAGAACACGAGGTCCGCGCCGCGACCGCCGCGCAGGCTCGCCAGGCCCTGCTCGATGTCGAGCGCGTGGGTGACCTTGGCGCCGCGGTCCATCGCGATCTTGGTGGCCGCGCCGATCTGGCCCTGCAGGCTGCCGATGATGAGGAGACGCATTAGGATTGCCCCGCTTTGATGATTTCCGTCATGGTCACGCCCAGCCGCTCCTCGACGAGGACGACCTCCCCGCGCGCCACCAGCCGGTCGTTGACATAGATGTCGATGGCCTCGCCGACCTTGCGGTCGAGCTCGACGATGGTGCCCTTGCCGAGCTTGAGAAGCTGGCTCACCTCCATCGCCGACTTGCCGAGCACGGCCGAGACGGTGACGGGCACGTCGAACACGGCTTCGAGGTCCTGCGCGCTGCGCTTGGCCTCGGCCTCGGCAGGCGCGTCGCTGGTGAGCAGCGCGGGCCCCGATTTGCGCTCGTCCGCGCTCAGGTCGGGAAGTTCGACGTCGTCGCTCATGGATGTTCCTTCCTGGAGAAGCGCCGGGCGACGAGCTCGGCCAGCGCCTGATCTATGGCTTGTTCGCTGCGTTCGGCGCCGCCGCCGCGCCATTCGATGCGGCAGTCGGCGCCCTTTATCGTCGGATCGGCGGAGACGATGACGCGTCCCTCGAAACCTTCTTCATGCGCGATCTCGGCGACGCGGCCGCCCAGCGCCTCGACGACGCGCGGCCCGGCGCGCAGCACGATGCGCGGCTCGCCGATCGCCTGATGGATCGCCTCGCGCAGGGCCTGCTCGACGTCGGCGGCGGGCAGCGCCTCGAGCGCGAGCGTGGCCAGCTTGCGCGCCACGGCGAAGGCGATTCCGGCCGCCTCCTCGCGCACCTGCTCGATCTCGTCATGGCTCGCGCTCAGCGCGCGGCGCAGCGCCTCGGCCGCGTCGCGCGTGCCTTGCGCGACGGCCTCGAGCGCCCGGGCCTCGCCCGACTTGGCGCCTTCGCTGCGCGCCTTGGCGCACATCATGTCGATCTCGTCGGCGCTGAGCGACTTCTTGGCGCGCGCGCGGGCGGCCAGCGAGACGCGCTCGCCGTCGGATGTGAACTCGGTGTCGAACTTGAAGGGCGTCATCTCAATACACCAGCTCGTCTTCGCCCTGCTTGTTGGCGATCATGATCTCGCCCTTGTTGGCGAGGTCCTTGGCGACGTTGACCATGCGCATCTGCGCCTCGTCGACGTCCTTCAGGCGGACCGGCCCCATCGCCTCCATGTCCTCGCGCAGGATCTTGCCGGCGCGCTCGCTCATGTTGGAGAAGAAGATGTCGCGCAGACTGTCCGTCGCGCCCTTGAGCGCGAGCGCCAGCTTGTCCTTCTCGACGTGGCGCAGCAGCGTCTGGATCGAGCCCGGATCGAGCTTGCCCAGGTCCTCGAAGGTGAACATCAGGGCCTTGATGCGCTCGGCGGAATCGCGGCTGCGCTCCTCCAGGGCGGTGATGAAGCGGCTCTCGGTCTGGCGGTCGAAATTGTTGAAGATCTCGGCCATGTGCTCGTGGCTGTCGCGCTTGGCGGTGCGCGCCAGGTTGGACATGAACTCGACGCGCAGCGTCTTCTCGACCTTGTCCAGGATGTCCTTCTGCACGCTCTCCATGCGCAGCATGCGCTGCACGACCTCGAGCGCGAATTCCTCCGGCAGCGCGCCCAAGACGCGCGCGGCATGCTCGGGCTTGATCTTGGAGAGCACGACCGAGACGGTCTGCGGATATTCGTTCTTCAGGTAGTTCGCCAGCACCGTCTCGTTCACGTTGGCGAGCTTGTCCCACATGGTGCGGCCCGCGGGACCGCGGATCTCCTCCATGATCTGGACGACCTTGTCTTGCGGCATGAAGCGCGAGATCAGCCGTTCGGTGCTTTCGTACGAGCCCATCAGCGAGCCGGTGCCCGACATCTGCGAGACGAACTCGACCATCAGCTTCTCGACGACGCTGGCCGAGACCGAGCCCAGGTTCGACATCACCTGGGAGACTTCCTTGACCTCCTCCTCGTCCATCATCTTCCACAGCTGCGAGGAATGCTCCTCGCCGAGGGAAAGCAGCAGCACGGCCGAGCGCTCGGCGCCGGTGAGCTGGCGGATGTCGTCCTTGACGGTGGCTTTGACGGCGCGGCTCATGGGTTACACCGGTTGATGCAGCCAGGTGCGCAGGATCGCGAGCGCCTCTTCGGGATGCGCCTGCACGACCTCGCCCACCTTGCGGACGGAGGATTCGCGCACCTGGCCCTCGATGCGCGAGATGTCGATCATGCTCTCGCGCGGACCGGCCAGCGCGGGCGGCGCGCCGGCGGCGACGGCGAGCGCGGCGTCGTTCGGCGCCGAGCCGGCGATGGGCGCGGCCAGCTGGCCGGCTATCGGAGCGCCTTGCGCGAGCATGGGCTGGGCGATGCCGATCGGCGCGAACATGCGCTTGATCAGCGGACGCGCGACGAAGAAGCCGATCAGCAGCGCGGTGACGCAGAAGATCGCCGCCTCGATGATCTTGAACCACTGCCCGCTGTCGAGGCCGAGCAGCGGCGCTTCCGGCGCGACCGCGGGCCCGGTGTCGAGCTTGGCAAACGCCATGCTGGTCACCTGGACCTGGTCGCCGCGGGCGGGATCGAAGCCCATGGTCGATTTCACCAGCGCCTCGATCTGCTTCATCTCGGCCGGCGTGCGCGGCTTGTAGGAGCCGTCCTTGGCGCCGTCGACGACGACCGCGACCGACAGCCGCTTGACCACGCCGCCATCGACGGTCGAGGTCTTGGTCGTCTTGGAGATCTCGTAGTTCGTGGTCTCCTCGGTGCGGCCGGAATTCGACTTGGTGGAGTCGCCCGTGCCCTGGGTCTGGTTGGGCAGCGCGCTCGACACGCTGACCGCATTGTTGGCGGTGCCGTTGGTGTCGGTCGCGGTCTGCTCGACCGTCTGGGTGGAACGCACCACCTTGCTGTCGGGATCGAAGGTCTCGCTGGTCTCGCTCAGGTGGTTGTAGTTCATGTCGGCGGTGACCTGGACGCGCGAATGGCCGGCGCCGACCACGCTGCCGACCAGGGATTCGATGCGCTGGCGCAGGCGGTCCTCGAACTCGGTGGTGTGGCTCTCCTCGCCGTCGGCGATGGCGTCGGGGCCGGACTTGTCGTCGCCGCCCGCGAGCAGGGTGCCGCGATCGTCGACGATGGCGACGCGGTCGGGGTTGAGCGCCGCGACCGCGGCGGCCACGAGATGCTGGATCGCCTGAACCTGGCCCTTCTCCATCCGCCCGCGCGTCTTGACCACGACCGAGGCGGAAGGATTCTGCTCGTCACGCGAGAAGATCTGCCGCTCCGGCACGACCAGGTGCACGCGCGCGCTCTCGATGCCCTCGATGGTGGTGATCGAGCGCGACAGCTCGCCTTCCAGCGCCCGCAGCCGGTTGATGTTCTGCACGAAGGCGGTGGAGCCGAAGGTGTCGGACTTGTCGAAGATCTCGTAGCCCACGCCCGCGGCGGGGAGGTTGTCCTGCGCCAGCTCCATGCGCAGCTTGGTCACCTCGTCGCTGGGCACCAGGATCGTGCCGCCGTCGCTTTTGATGTCGTATTTCACGTTCATCGCGTCGAGCTTGGCGGTCACCGCCGAGGCGTCGCGCGATTCAAGACCGGAGAACAGGATCGATTTCGGCGCCTCGCTCAGCACGCCCGCCGCATAGAGGAAGAACGCGGTCAGCGCGGCCGCCACGCCCGCCATCACGCCGAAGCGCGCGGCACCGATTGCTTTGACGAATTCGGGCAACTTGAGACCCCTCGAGACCTGTTCGCTAGGCAAACATTGCCGGGGTTTCGGTAAAGAGGCGCTTAACGCGGCGCGCGCAATCCAATTCACGCCTTGGAAACGGAGGTTAACGGATCGTTGACACCTCACGGGGCCGGCGGCGACATCGTCATGGGCGGCGGCAGCCGCGGCAGCGTCAATTTCTATTCCACGGGGCAGCCGCTGAAGATCAACGGCGCGCCCTACACCCTGATCGACAATGTGGTCTTCCTCGCCACGGATGTCGCCGCGTTCCCGTCGGGGAACGATGCCCTGGCGCATGACGACGTCGAAGGCACGGCCTTCACCGGCACGCCCATCGCCGTGACGTTCACCGGGGCATTTGCCGGTCTCGGCAACAGGATATCCAAGCTGACGACCGCGACGAACTCCACCAACCAGGACGAAGCGATGTTCGCACGGCTGGGCGCAGGCGGCACGATCGAAGATTTGAGATTGAGCGACGTCTCGATCCACAACGGCTCCGGCCAGACGACGGACACCGCAGCCCTGGCCGTTCTCAGCTCCGGCACGATCCGCAACGTCTCGGTGAGCGGCCAGGTCTCGTCCGGCGGCAACGGCAGCATCGGCGGGCTCGTCGCGGTCAATGGCGGCTCGATCGCCAATTCCTCTTCGGCCGCTTCGGTCAGCGGCACGAGCGATGTCACCGACCTCGGCGGATTGGTCGCAACGAACGAAGGAAGGATTTTCCAGTCGTTCGCGACGGGCGACGTGGCTTGCGGGAAGTATTGCGATGCGGGCGGGCTGGTGGGCACCAACAACAACGGCGGCAACATCGATCAGACCTATGCCACCGGAGACGTCACGGGCGGTGACGGCTGTGAAGCCGGCGGGCTCGTCGGTTTCTCGGTGTTCGACTTCACGCCGAATTCGATCGCCAACTCCTACGCGACCGGAGCCGTGACCGGGAACGGAGACGGCACGGCGCTTTCGGGTCCCAGGGTGGGCGGGTTCATCGGCATCAACAGCACGACGTTCATCTCGACGTCCTACGCGACGGGCGCGCCGACGGCCACCGGCACGTCATTTCTCGTCGGCGGATTTGTCGGCGAAGACGACGCGACGGGCGCCAATGCAAACGACTACTGGAACAAGACGACGAGCGGCATCACCAATCCCGCGCAAGGCGCGGGAGACCCGGCCAACGATCCCGGCATCACCGGCCTGAGCGGCGCGCAGATGCGGGCCGGTCTACCGGCCGGCTTCGACGGCGCCATATGGGCGCAGACGCCGGGCGTGAACTTCGGGTTGCCGTATCTGATCGCGCTTCCGCCGCGGTGAGCAGCAGTTGCGTTACGCCGATACGCACGCCACGCGCGCGTTGACTCCTAACGGGTCGCGGGATTTATTTTCGCGTCAACCGGAGGATGCTGCATGCGCGCTCTCTTCACCGCCGCCCTCGCCGTTTTGGCGCTTAGTGCGCCGGCGTCGGCCTATAACGTGACGATCTCGAGCGATCCCACAAGCAACGGGTCGATTATCAACGGCGTGTTCAAAGCGACGGGTCCGAATGCGGTCCTCAACAATCAGGATCTGCAGAACGCGCTCGCAACCGGCGACCTCACGGTTCAGACGACGGCGCACGGCTCGGTCGGCGACATCACCGTTGCCGTAAGGATCACCTGGGCGGCGAACACGCTGACGCTGGATGCTTTCCATTCGATCATCATCAAGAAGCGGGTCCAGCCGACGGCGACGTCCGGTCTGGCGCTTACGTTTAACGACGGCGGCACCGGGGGCGACATCATCTTCGGCAACGGCTCCAAAGGTAGCGTGAACTTCGACACGACCGCACAGAGTCTGAAGATCAACGCCGTGCCCTATACCCTGGTGGATACGGTAAGCTCGATGGCGACGAATATCAGCGGCAACCCGTCGGGAAATTTCGCCTTCGCGCATAACGACACGGAAACGGCGGTATTCACGAGCATCCCGGTTTCCACGAGCTTTTCTGGAAATTTTGCGGGTCTCGGCAACACGCTTTCCGGCCTGCAGGTTCACAATCACAGCTCCAGCAACGCTGCATTTTTCAGCACACTGGGCTCGCTCGCGACTGTGAAGGACTTCATCTTGAGCGGTATGGACATCCAGGGCGGCTTCAGCACTACTT
Organism: Alphaproteobacteria bacterium; assembly: GCA_019247845.1. Lineage (GTDB taxonomy): Bacteria > Pseudomonadota > Alphaproteobacteria > Micropepsales > Micropepsaceae > Rhizomicrobium. The sequence goes on from JAFBAL010000059.1 coordinate 6,144, forward strand.
CCTCCAACATCGCGGGGCTGGTCATCAACAATGCCGGCTTGATCTCAAACGTGGCAGTGACAGGCACCGTGCAGAACACCATAAGCACGTCTGAAGCAAATATTGCGGGTCTGGCGGTGTACAGCCAGAGCAGCGGAAAGATCATATCCTGTCATTCCACGGCGGACGTCTCGTCGGTGCATACGTTCGACGAAGGCGGACTCGTCGCGCAGAACCTAGGGCTGATCACACAATCCTACGCGACCGGAGACGTCTCTTCGACCGAAGTGGGGGTTATCGGCGGGCTGGCAGGCATCATCTCCAGCAGCGGCACGGTGACGCTTTCTTACGCCAAAGGCCATATCTCGTCTCCAGGCGGGACATTGGGCGGCTTTGTGGGATCGAGCGGCGGGACCATAAGTGAATCCTTCTCTCTCGGAGACATCGACAGCTCTGGCGGCACTGCTATCGACGGCGGCTTTGCGGGCACCAATTCCGGCTCTATCACCGATGCTTATGAGCGCGGCGACATCGTGGGTCAGAATGGCTCGACCATGGGCGGCTTTGTCGGCCAAGCTTTCTCGACCTCGTCGATCACGACATCTTATTCGACCGGCGGCGCGGCAGGTGGAACCAATATCGGCGGGTTCATCGGCATCAACAATGTCGACATGACGGTGACGTCGTCCTATTGGAACACGTCCATGTCGGGGCTGTCGCAAGCGACAAGCAACGGCAACGACAGCGGCATTACGGGATTGACGACTGCGCAAATGCGTGCGGGGCTGCCCGCCGGCTTCAGCAGCGCGATCTGGACCGAAACAGTTGGCGTGAACTTCGCGCTACCCTACCTGATCGACCTTCCGCCGCCCTAGTTCCTATACTGCTGCACGCGCGTGGCGCGCAGCCCCGCGAGGCCATGGCGGTCGATGGCGCGCTGCCAGGCGAGGAACTCCTCGACGGTCAGCGTATAGCGCTTGCACGCTTCGTCCAGGCTCAAGAGCCCGCCGCGCACCGCGGCGACGACCTCGGCCTTGCGGCGGATCACCCAGCGCTTGGTGTTGGGCGGCGGAAGATCGGCCAGCGTCAGCGGGCTTCCATCCGGCCCGATGACGTAGCTGACACGCCCCCTGCGATCGTCACCCATCATCATGCTGCTCCTAACTCCATCACCCGGGACGACGATACGCGGCGGCCTTTTAAGAAAGAGCCAAAACCCAGGGTAAACAAAGGCATAAACCGACCTCTAGATTTGTACGCAACGCGCGGGCGGCGGCGGCTTTTTCACGGTTAAAGCCGCCGCCACCGCGGGTTTAGTGCTGCATCTGCATCAACTCATCCATCATCTGCGACGCCGTGGAGACGACGCGCGCCGATGCCGAATAGGCCTGCTGCGTGGTGATCATGCTGGTGAACTCGGTCGCGAGATCGACGGTGGAGCCCTCGAGCGCGTAGGACTGCAACGTCCCCGAGCCCGCGGTATCGGCAGGGTTGACGCGCGGCGTGCCCGACTGTCCCGACTGCGCGAAGGCGTTGCCGCCGACGAGCGTCAGCCCGTTCTGGTTGGCGAAGGTCGCCAGCGGCACCTGGTACACCGCCTGGGTGAGGCCGTTCGAGAAGTTCGCCGTCACCACGCCGTCGGTTCCGACGCTGAGGCCGGTAGCGTTGCCAAATACGGCGCCGTCGGCCTTGGAGCCGTTCAACACAGAATCGGAGGCGAACTGGGACATTCCGTCGGCACTGTTGACAGTGCCCAAGTCAACGGAAACGGTCTGCGACAACAGCCCCGACTTGCTCTGGTCCCAGGGAATCGTCAGATCGAAGGTTCCGGACTTGGGATCGTTGGCCACACCCGTGGGCCAGACATCCGCAAGTGACCCGTCCGGATTGAAGGTCACGACACCTGAGGAAATCGGATTGGGATCGGTCGGCTTGGCGATATTGTTGGGGTTGTTCGTAGGCGTCGTCAATTTGGTCTCGTCTCCCGCATACGACACCTCGTACTGCCACGTGTTCGCGCCAGTCTTGACGTAGGAGACTTTCAGCGGCTGCGTGCCGCCCTGGCTATCATAGACGTTGACGGTAGTCTGGAACTGCGGAGTGACCGTGCCATCCTGCATGTCGCCGATCTGGTATCCCGTCGTGATGTCCGCGCTCGCGTCCAGGTTCGCGTCGATCGACATCTTGGTCGTCGCCTCGCCCTTGCCGCCGATGCCGTTCAGGTTGATGGCGCCGAGCGACGAGCTCGTCGGCGCGCCGTCGGTGCCGAGCGGATAGCCCAGCAGATAGAGCCCGGCCGCGTTCTTCAGCTCGCCGTTCGCATCCGGCGCGAAGGAGCCGGCGCGCGTGAACAGCATCTGGCCGACGCTGTCGGCGCTGGTCGAGACGCAGAAGAAGCCGTTGCCGTTGATCGCCAGGTCGGTCGGCGACGAGGTCGCGAACTCGGCGCCCTGCTGGGCGATATTGGCCTGCGAGCTCGCCATCACGCCGGTCGCCAGGCCCGCGCTGCCGCCGTTGGCCGAGCCCAGCATGGTCTCGAACACGCTCTGCGAGGTCTTGTAGCCGACGGTGTTGACGTTGGCGATGTTGGAGGAGAACACGCTCATCGCGCGGCTCTGGGCGTTGAGCCCCGAGACGCCGATCATCATTGCATCGTACAAACTCATTGGTTTCGTTCCTTCATGGGCTCGTGAGAGGTCTTCGCCTCCTTGCCCGCCGTGAAGCGGCCGCTTCCGGGCCGCGCGTTTGGTTCCGTCAGAGATTGATCCCGAACAGCGAGAAGCCGCTGCTGCCGTTGCCGGTGCCCGGCAGCGACGCGAACGGCGAGGACGAGGACGGCGACGCCGGCGAAGACGCCGAGGCGTCGGCGCTCGCGCCCACCATCGAGACTTCCGACAGCGGGATCTCGGTCGCGCCGAGCACGAGCATCGGCGTCGTGCCCGACATGTCGACCGCGGTGACGATGGCCTTGCTCGCGATGGTCGAGGTGACGGCCGAGCCGTCGGCGGCAGTGGCCGAGACCGACAGCGTGTACTGGCCGTCGGGCAGCTGGTTGCCGTTCATGTCCTTGCCGTCCCAGGCGAAGTCGTTGTTGCCCGCCGAGGTGCCGCCGGTCGCGGTGTAGACGACCTTGCCGCTCGCGTCCTTCACCGTCAGCGCGGTCTGCGACGACGGCGCGCCCAGGTTATAGGTCCAGTCGACGGCGCCGTTCTCGAGCGCGCCCTTGCCGCTGGTCATCACCACGCTGTGGCCTATGTAGTTGACCGCGGCCGAAGCCTGCTGGCTGAGCGACAGCGCGATCAGCGATTGGAGATTGTCGTTGGTGTTGATCTGCTGCTCGACGCCGGAGAATGCCACCAGCTGCTGGGTGAACTGGTTGGAGTCCATCGGCGACATCGGATCCTGGTTCTGCAGCTGCGTGGTGAGCAGGCGCAGGAAGGTATCGAAGTTGCCGGCGAGCTGCTGGGTCGCCTGGCTCTGCGCGCCGTTCAGCGTCTGCGAGGTGTCGATCGTGGTCATACCCGTCTCCTTCAGACGAAAATGTCGAGGCGCCCGTCGGCGAGCGCGCGATGCTGGTTGGCGAGAGAGGCGTTCACGGCTTCGCTGCGTGCGACGACCGCATGGGACAGGCTGCGCGTATGCGCCCTGGAGGCGCCGCCTCCGTCGCCCTGCCCTTGTTGCTCTCCTTTAAGCGAGAAATTGAGGCTGGAGTTGGACACGTCCAAGCCCGCCTCTTTCAGCGTGCGTTCAAGATTTTGTGAGTCGCGCTGGAGCAGCGCCACCGTCTCGGGCCGCTCGGCGGTCAAGGTGGCCTCGGCCTTGCCGTCATGTGACACCGTAAGACGAACCTCGACGCGGCCGAGCTCGGGCGGATCGAGGCGGATCTCGAAAGATTTCGTCCCCGCCGACGCCTTGGCGACAATTTGAGCGGCCAACGCCTTCACGTTGGGCTGCGGATCGGACGACTGCGGTCCGGACGGCTGCAACGCCGCGGGGTGCGCCGGTGCGGCGGCATGCGCGACAGCCGGCGCGGCGGCATGCATCGAAGCCGGCATCGGCGCGCCGGTCTCCGCCTGCGCCGCCTGGTGCGCGGGCTGCGGCGCCTGCGCCTGGTGCTGCTCGCATGGCGCCGGCGCGGATTGTTCGCGTGCGGACATTGCGGCCGGCTGCTGCGGCGTGTCGTCGTGCGCGATCTCCTGCACAGGCGTCGCGTCCTGGACGATCGGCTGCGGAGCCGTGCGCGGCGTCTTGTCGAGGACGACGACGTTCGGCTGGGCCTTGGCCGCGACAGGCCTGACACCGTCGGACCTGGCATCGGACGGCGCTTTGGCGTCGGGCTTCGCGTCGAGGCTGATGCCGGGCTGCGCTTCGGCGTCGGGCTTCGCGTCGAGCCTGGTGCCGGGCTCCGCGTCGAGCCTGATGCCGGGCTGCGCTTTGGCGTCGGGCTTCGCGTCGAGCCTGATGCTGGACTGCGCTTTGGCATCAAGTTCGGCGTCGGGTTTGGCGTCGGCCTTGGTTTGAGTCTTGGCTTCCGCTTGAGGCTTGGCCGCGGGCGCGGCTGCCCGAACGGTCGCCTCGGCCAGCTCCGCGGGGACTTCGGCCGCTTTCGACGCTTCGACCGTGGCCGCGGCAGCAGGCGCTTGGACCGCCGGCTTGTCGACGGCGGCGACGATCTTGTCCGGGTCCGGCTTCGCCACGATCGCCGGGACGGGACGCACGGGCGCGACGACGGCGACCGGCTCCTTATCATCCGTAGACGGAGGAGCGGCGGGCTTCTCGATCTGCTCCGCGTCCGGCCGCACGGCCACGGGCTTCGCAAGCTCGAGGTCCGCAACCGCGACCGGGCGCGGCAGACGCTGGGCGATGTCGACGGGCTTGACGTCCTTGACGTTGCCGAGCGGCGCAGGCTCCGCGGGCGCGGGCTTTGCGTCATTCACCTGCGGCAAGGCAATGGCGGCGGACGCTTGCGGCGCGGCCAGATCCGGCGTCAGCGCGGCGAGCACCTGCTCGAACGCATCGGCGGCGCCTTGCTCCGGCGCCTGGAGCGCGGCAAGCCCCGCCCCCTGCAACGGGTTGAGAGATTTCACGACGGCAGGAACTGCAGCGAGCTGAGCCACGCATCGACCTACGAATTTTCCATACCGGTCGAAGCAAGGCCCGGACCACTTCGCGCCGCTTGTATTTGTTGAGGTTTCAGCATGCATCGCGGTCAATTCGGCGGGGCACGAACTGCCTTGCGCGGCAAAACCTGCCGCGTCGACGCTGCGGAAAAGCCCGCCAAACCGGCCTCGAAACATGGCACGAAGCTTGCGCCCAACTCGATCGGCAACGTACGCGCAACGAGGCGCCCCGTGAGTTTGAACGGCATCATGTCGAGCGCCCTGTCGGGCCTTCTGACCAACACGGAAGCGCTGCGCGTCACCTCCAACAACATCGCCAACATGAACACGCCGGGCTATGCGCGGCGCGTGATCAACGAGCAGTCGCAGTCCTTCGGCGGACAGCTGGGCGGCGTCGACATCGCCTTCGTCCAGCGCGTCATGGACAAGTATCTGGGCGCCGAGACGATCTCGGCCACCGGCTCGTCGGCGCGCTACGACGCGCAGGCTTCGATGTTCGGCCAGCTGAACGGCATGCTGGGTTCGCCCGGCGACGGCACCGCGCTGACCTCGCAGCTCTCCAACGTCGGTTCGGCGCTCGGCCAGTCGGTGCTGGCGCCGACCGACTCCGCGACGCAGCTCGCCAGCCTTTCCGCCTTCCAGAGCTTGGCGACGCAGTATTCCTCGCTGTCGAACCAGATCGCGGGGCTTCGCGCCCAGGCCGACCAGCAGATCTCAGGCGCCACCGGCCAGATCAATACGCTGATCAAGCAGATCTACGACCTCAACACCCAGGCGCGCCAGGCGACCATCGCCGGCGACACGGGCGCGGCCGTCTTCGACCAGCGCGACCAGGCGGTCCAGAGCCTGGCCCAGCTCATCGGCGTGCGCGCGCAGGAGCAGTCCGACGGCAGCGTCGCCGTCACCACCGACGACGGCACGAGCCTGGTCGGCGCGACCTATGGTCAGCTCGACTATCAGGGCGGCACGGATGGGACCTCGTCGTCGATCACGCTGACTGGCATCAATCCCAGCACCGGCAAGACCGTCGGCCAGCAGCAATCGCTCGACGCCCATATCGGCTCCGGCCAGATCAAGGGCCTGATCGAGATGCGCGACAGCAAGCTCGCCGACATGGCCGAGCAGCTGGGCAACCTCGCGCGCCAGACCGCGCTCGCCTACAACGCGCAGCACAATGCCAACACCGCCTTCCCGCCGCCGGCGAGCCTGACCGGCCGCGACACCGGCCTGCTCTCCACCGACGCGTTGAACTTCACCGGCAAGACCACGATCGCGGTGACCGACTCCAACGGCAACCTCGTCTCGCGCATCGACGTCGATTTCGACGCAGGCACCATGTCGGTCGACGGCGGCTCGCCCGCGAGCTTCGGCGGAACGATCGGCAGCTTCACCTCTGCGCTCAATTCGGCGCTGGGCGGCAACGGTACCGCGAGCTTCACCGACGGCGCGCTGAAGATCTCCGCCAACGGCACGAACGGCATCGCGGTCAAGGACGACGCGACCACGCCCGCCTCGCGCGGCGGCTCGGGCTTCTCGCAGTTCTTCGGGCTGAACGACCTGTTCCGCACGTCGCAGCCCTCGATCCTGTCGACGGGCCTCACTGCGGGCGATGCGGGCGGCTTCACCGCCGGCGGCACGATCAACCTGGTGCTGAAGGATGCCAAGGGCGGTATCGTCAAGCAGGCCAGCGTCACCGTCGCCGCGGGCCAGACCATCGGCGACATCGTCAATGCGATGAACACCGCGATGGGCGGCACCTGCTCCTTCGCGCTGGGCTCCGACGGCTCGCTGACCGAGACGCCGGCGAACCCCGCCGACAAGCTGGCCGTCGCCTCCGACACCACGACGCGCGGCAGCACGGGAATGAGCTTCTCGACCCTGTTCGGGCTGGGCGACCAGGAGACGGCGAACTTCGCCTCTGGCTTCGCGGTCAATCCCGACCTGGTGAGCAATCCGGCGCGGCTGGCCTTCGCGCAGCTCAACATCGACGCGACGACGACGGCCGGCGCGACCGTCGTCGGCCATGGCGATTCCAGCGGCGCGCTGGCCTTGCAGAACGTGGGCCAGGCGACGCAGAGCTTCGCGGCCGCCGGCGGCTTGGGCGCGCGCAGCGCCACGCTCGGCGACTATGCCGCATCGTTCTACCAGAACGTCGCGCTGGCCAGCCAGACAGCGACCTCGAATCAGACCGCGCAGGACGACCGCCTGCAAGAAGCCCAGTCGCGCGCCTCCAACGTCTCGGGCGTCAGCCTGGACGAGGAACTCACCAACATGACGACCTATCAGCAGGCCTATGGCGCGAGCGCGCGGGTCCTGAGCGTCGTGCAGCAGCTCTACGACACGCTGCAGAACATCGCGAGGTAAGTGACATGAGCGTCGACCGCGTCGCCAGCAACGCCCAGGCGCAGATCCTGCTGCAGCAGATCATGCAGGCGTCGAGCCGCATGAACACCGCGCAGCAGCAGGTGGCCAGCGGCAAGGTGTCGTCCGACTATGCCGGCATCGGCGGCAAGACCTCGGCGCTCGAGGCCGCGCGCGCAAGTGCTGCGCGCGCCGACGCCTATCAATCCGCGACCAAGACCGCGCTTGCGCAGGTCGACCTCCAGGACACCCAGCTCAGCCAGCTCTCCGCCGTCGCCGAGCAGCTGCACCAGACGATGCTGACCGCCGCCGGCAACAACGACGCCACCGGCATGATGGACGCGGTGAAGAGCGTCTTCGACCAGGCCGCGGCGATCCTCAATTCCAAGGACGCGAACGGCAACTATCTCTTCGGCGGCGACAAGGACGACCAGCCGCCGTTCAACGTCGCTTCGCTCGGCCAGCTCGCGGGCCTCTCCGACGTCTCCCAGGCCTTTTCCAACGGCACGCAGAAGAAGTCGGTGATGATCGGCGACGGCCAGTCCGTGCAGATCGGCGTGCTCGCCTCGGACGTCGGCACCAAGCTGATGCAGACCTTGAAGGACATCGCGAGCTTCGATGCCGGCCCGACCGGCGGCTTCGACGCGACGCTCACCGGCGCGCAGGCATCGTTCCTCTCCAGCGAGCTTCCCGCCGCCAAGGATGCGAGCGCCGGCCTCAACCTCGCCAACGCCTCGAACGGCATCACCTACAACCGCCTGAGCGAGGCGTCCGACCAGCAGCAGGCGCTGAACACGCTCTACAAGGGCTTCGTGTCCAACATCGAGGACGTCGACATGGGCACGGCCATCACCCAGCTGAACGAAAGCCAGACCGCGCTTCAGGCCGCGCTCCAGGTCACCGCGCAGCTCGGCCAGATCAGCCTGCTCAACTACCTGCCGAACTAGGCGTCTTGCGGCCAGGGTTGCGGGGCGCTGCGCGCGGGCCTATAGGGCGCGCATGACGAAGCCCCGCATCGTGGCCGCCATGTCGGGCGGCGTCGATTCCTCGGTCACCGCCGCGATCCTCGCGCGCAGCGGCTATGACGTCGTGGGCGTGACCTTGCAGCTCTATTCCGCAGCCCAGCCCAAGCGCAAAGGCGCGTGCTGCGCCGGCCAGGACATCCACGACGCCAGGCGCGTCGCCGAAACGCTCGGCATTCCCCACTACGTGCTCGACTACGAGGCGCGCTTCAAGGAGCGCGTGATCGCGGATTTTGCTGAGACCTATGCGCGCGGCGAGACCCCGATCCCCTGCGTGCGCTGCAACGAGCGGGTGAAGTTCGCCGACCTGATGCAGACCGCGCGCGACCTGGGCGCCGAGGCGCTGGCGACCGGGCATTACGTGCGCAGAATAGGCGACGAGCTGCACCAGGCCGTCGATCCGGGCCGCGACCAGAGCTATTTCCTTTTCGCCACCACGCGCGAGCAGCTTTCCTATCTGCGCTTCCCGCTGGGCGGGATGGAGAAGCGCGAGGTGCGCGCGCTCGCCGCCGAGCTCGGCCTCGTCACCGCCGACAAACCCGACAGCCAGGACATCTGCTTCGTGCCGGACGGCAAGTACGCGAATATCGTCGAGAAGCTGAAACCCGATGCCGCGCGGCGGGGCGAGATCGTCGGCGCGGACGGCCGCGTGCTGGGCACGCATCCGGGCGTGATCCATTTCACCGTCGGACAGCGCAAGGGTCTCGGGTTGGCCGGTTCGGGGCCGGCCGGCAACGGCGAGCCGCTCTTCGTGCTCGCCCTCGACGCCGAGAAGGCGCGCGTCACCGTCGGCCCGCGCGAGATGCTCTCGACACGGACGATTGCGCTGCGCGACGTCAACTGGCTGGGCGATGCGGACGCTGACGTGGTGGATATGAGCGTCAAGGTGCGCTCGATGCGCCCGCCGGTCCGCGCCCGCCTGTTCCGCCGCGAGGGCAAGGTCGAGCTCGCCGCCCCCGAAGAGGCCGTGGCGCCGGGCCAGGCCTGCGTCTTCTATGACGGCACCCGCGTGCTGGGCGGCGGCTGGATCGCACGGGCTGCATAAGCACTTGAAAAGAATGATGCGTCATCGGCGGCGCATCCGTTGGCGCGCCCCTCCGCGCCGCGGCGCGCGGCGCGCGGCGCGCCGCGTGTGTCGTGCGGCGTGCGGCGTGTTTCTGGGATGCCTGCCGGCCGCCGGCCCTTCGGTTCCACCGCGGTCGGCGGCTTCTACGTCCATCACGTCGGGATCAACATTCCGCTCAGCTACGCCAACGTCCAGATCAACGGCCAATGTCGCGCGGACGACGAGGTGTCGCCTCGCTCGACAATGCGCAGACCATGAACATGCCCTATTGCCATTTCCCCGCATCGGCCCAGATCGACACCTTCAGCTTCACTGGCACGCCGGGGATGGTGAACCAGTTGCGCGTCAAGGTGCAGAACGGTCCGCCGCACCCGCTCACCTCGGGCCCGCCCGCCCGAGCGCATGAACGCTGCTTGACGCCATGCCAGGGGCGCCTTACACCGCGCGGCTCGGTTCGGCAGCGTAGCTCAGTGGTAGAGCAGGGGAATCATAATCCCTTGGTCGGGGGTTCAAATCCCTCCGCTGCTACCGACCGCCTTGCCCGAGAGGCACGGCATATGCTATGGCATATGCCATGGAAAATGCCAGGAAAGTCAAGCTCTTCCGGAACGGCCGCAACCAGGCGGTCCGCATCCCGCGCGAATTCGAGCTGCCCGGCGACGAAGCCACCATGCGCAAGGACGGCGACCGGCTGATCATCGAGGCGAAAGACAAGAATTCGCTGCTGGAGCTTCTGGATAGCTGGGAGCCGTTGGACGAGGAATTTCCCGAAATCGACGACCCGCCGCCGGCCGAAGACGTGGATATGGGCTGATGCCGTACCTGCTGGACACCAATATCGTGTCCGACATCATCCGCAATCCGCAGGGGCAAGCCGCCAAGCGCTTGAGAAACGTCGGCATCGGCCAAGCCTGCGTCAGTCTCGTGGTCTGCGCCGAGCTGCGCTATGGCGCAGAGGAAAAAAACGCATTGCAGCTGAAGAGGCGTGTCGAGGAATTTCTGCGCACGATCAGGATGATGCCGCTGGACGGTCCCGCCGACCGCATCTATGCCACGATCCGCGTCAAGCTGAAGCGCGAAGGCCGGATCATCGGACAGAACGACCTTTTCACCGCCGCCCATGCTTTGGCGCTGGACTACGTGCTGGTAACCGACAATGAAGAAGAATTCTCCCGCGTGCCGGGCCTCAGGATCGAGAACTGGCTGCGCTGAACCAGGACAAAGACGATGACCGAACTCGTGCCCCCCACCATCGACGACGTCCGCGCCGCCGCCGAGCGCATCGCCGGCGTGGTCGAGCGCACGCCGACGCGCCATTCGACTACCCTGTCGGAGATCGCGGGCTGCGACATCTATCTGAAGTTCGAGAACCTGCAGTTCACCTCGTCCTTCAAGGAGCGCGGGGCGCTGAACAAGCTGCTCTCGCTTACGCCCGAGCAGCGCAAGCGCGGCATCGCGGCCATGTCGGCCGGCAATCACGCGCAGGGCGTCGCCTATCACGCCGGCCGCCTCGGCATCCCGGCCACGATCGTGATGCCGGAGTTCACCCCCTTCATCAAGGTCAAGCACACCAAGAATTTCGGCGCCAAGGTGGTGCTCGAAGGCCAGTCGCTGAGCGACAGCTTCCAGCGCGCCAACCGCATCGCCATCGAGCAGGGCCTGGCCTTCGTGCACCCTTACGACGATCCCGTCATCGTCGCGGGCACCGGCACGATCTCGCTCGAGATGCTGGCCGACTATCCGCAGATCGACACCCTGGTCGTGCCCATCGGCGGCGGCGGGCT
>JAFBAL010000062.1 GCA_019247845.1 Alphaproteobacteria bacterium
CCAGTGGCAAGCAGATCCTGGCGTTGGACATCCGCGTCGAAAAGGACGTGGTCGACCTGGCCAGTCTGATGAAGGCCTCGATGCCCAATTCGGCCATCGCGGTACAGGCGCTGAACGACAATGTGGTGCTGACCGGTTCGGTCACCAGCGCGCTGGAATCCAGCCGCGCCGCCGACCTCGCCGCCAAGTTCACCGGTGACCCCAAGAAGGTCATCAACATGATCAGCATCGCCGGCGGCCAGCAGGTGATGCTGAAGGTCCGCATCGCTGAGATGGACCGCAATATCGCCAAGCAGTTCGGCGTCAATATCGCCGAAGCCGCCATGGTGGCGGGCGTGCCGATCTTCGCCTCGACCTCGAACCAGTTCGGCCTGCTCGGCCATGCGCTCTCCGACGCGTCGGGCGCGCAGTTCGGCCAGGTGTGCAATTCCGCCGTCCTTCCCGACCAGATCGTCAAGCAGGTCATCCTGAACGGCCATTCCACGACGACGACGACCAACACCTCGCTCTGCAACGGCCCCAACAACGTCCAGGGCGTGCTGCAGGCGCTCGACCAGATCGGTCTCGTCCACGTGCTGGCCGAGCCGAACCTGACCGCGGTCTCGGGCGAGACGGCGCGGTTCCTGGCGGGCGGCGAGTTTCCGGTTCCCGCCTCGCGCGACCGCGACGGCAACGTGACCGTCCAGTTCAAGGAGTTCGGCGTCGGCCTGTCGTTCACGCCGGTCGTGCTGTCGCCGGGCCGCATCTCGCTGCAGATCTCCACCGAGGTCAGCGAGCTCACCAACACCGGCGCCTTCAACGTCGCCGGCGGCACCATCACCGATCCGACCACCGGCCAGGTCATCACCGTGCCCGGCCTCACCATTCCCGCGCTGGCCGTGCGCCGCGCGCAGACGACGGTGGAGCTGCCCTCGGGCGGAAGCCTCGCCATCGGCGGCTTGATGCAGCACACCACCAAGCAGGTGCTCGAGCAGTTCCCGGGGATCGGGCAGATGCCGGTCCTGGGCGCGCTGTTCCGCAGCCGCGACTTCCAGAACAACGAGACCGAGCTCGTGGTGATGGTCAGCGCCTATCTGGTCAACCCGACGACGGTCGCCAAGCTCAGCGCGCCGACCGACGGCTATCAGCTGCCGACCGATCCCGAGACGATCCTGCTCGGCCACCTGAACGCCGTCTACAAGCGCGATCCCGCCCAGATCAAGCCGGGCGGCGGCGCGGTCGGCTACATCGTGCAATAGGAGAAGCGCTCATGTGGACCTTCAAGAACGTCACGCGCTTTGCCTCTCTCGGCGCCCTTCTGCTCGCCGGCAGCTGTGCCGCGCCGATGAACGACGGCACCGGCACCGTGGCCGATCCCTTCGTCAACCACCCGATCTCGGTCGAGCCTTCGTATCATTCGATCAAGCTGCCCTATTCGTCGACCGACGAGGGGCTGATGCCCGACGACGCGGCGCATTTCAGCGTCTTCGTGGCGGAGTATCTGTCCAGCGGCAACGGCGCGATCTCGATCACCGCGCCCGCCGGCGCCGGCGCCAACGGGGCGATCGGCTATTTCGGCGAGCGTCTCGCCGGCATGGGCGTGCCGCGCGACAAGATCCTGGTCGGCACGCGCCAGGGCGGCGGCGACAAGGTCGAGCTCGGCTTCATGTCGTACAAGGCCCATGTCGAGGCCTGCGGCACCCCGGACTGGTCGACCAACTGGGGCGACAGCGCCGACAACTCGTCGCCGCCGACCTTCGGCTGCGCCACGCAGAACAACCTGGCGGCCATGGTCGCCGATCCGCGCGACCTCATCCAGCCGCGCACCATGGACGATGCCGACGCGACGCGCCGCAACACCGTCATGGGCCACTACGAGAAGGGTGAGGTCACCCAGGCCGACAAGCATACCGCCGACAAGGCCTACGAGCAGTCGGGCACGAGTTCGGAAATCCAATAACAGGCAACGATCATGGCGACGCTGCAAGCTCCTGAACCAGAAGCCTTCGGTGCCAAGCCGCACGAGCGGCCGGTGCCGCGCATCTCGATCCACGCCTTCGTCGAGTTCCCCGACACCGGGGCGGCGCTCCAGCGCGCCGGCTCCGACCGCAGGCTGTCGAAGGCGCATTTGAACGTCCAGCTCGGCGGCATCGCCGCGGCGCTCGACCACTATCACGGCGTGGTGACGCCGAACCTGTTGATCGTCGAGACGCGGCTGAACGGCAACGCGGCGCTCGCCGAGCTCGACCGGCTCGCCCATGTCTGCGACCCCGCGACCAAGGTAATCGTGGTGGGCCGCGTCAACGACGTCGAGCTCTATCGCGAGCTGATGCGCCGCGGCGCCAGCGAGTATCTGGTCGCTCCGCTCAATCCGCTGCACCTGATCGAGGTGATCTCGGGTCTCTATCTCGAGGAAGGCGCCGCCCCCATCGGCCGCGTGGTGAGCTTCATCGGCGCGCGCGGCGGCGCGGGTTCGTCCTCGCTGTCGCACAATATCGGCTGGTGCATCGCCGAGGAGCTGCACATCAACACCACCATCGTCGATTTCGACCTGCCGTTCGGCACGACGGGCCTGGACTTCAACGACGAGCCCGGCCAGGGCGTCGCCGACGCCTTGTCGGCGCCGGAGCGGCTGGACGACGTCCTTCTCGACCGCCTGCTGATGAAGCGCGGCGAGCATCTGTCGCTGTTCACCGCGCCGGCGGCGCTCGAGCGCGACTACGACGCGGGCCCGGATGCCTATGAATCCGTTCTCGACGCGGTACGCGGCTCGACGCCCTGCGTGATCGTCGACATCCCGCATGCCTGGGCGCCGTGGGTGAAGGCGACGCTGATCAATTCGGACGAGATCGTCATCGTGGCTACGCCGGACCTGGCGTCCCTGCGCAACGCCAAATCGATGTTCGAGCTGCTCAAGCACAACCGTCCGAACGATGCGCCGCCGCGCCTGGTGCTGAACCAGGTCGGCCAGCCCAAGCGGCCGGAAATCCCGCCGAAGGATTTCGCGGAGACCCTGGGCATCGACCCGGCCTGCGTCTTCGCCTTCGACCCGCAGCTCTTCGGCCAGGCCGCGAACAACGGCCAGATGCTGATCGAGCTCGCCACCAACAGCCCGAGCGCCGAAGCGGTGCGCCGCCTGGCGCAGGTCGTCACCGGCCGCGCGCCGCAGCCGGCGCAAAAGTCCAATTCGTCACTCCTTTCCTTCCTCGGCAAGGGAAAGAAGAGGGCCTGATAGATGTTCGGAAAGCGCAGCAACGCCGCGACCGATACGATCCCGCGCCCGCCGGTGGCGGCGCCGCCGCCTGCCGCCGCGCAGCAGGCCGCCCGCGGCGAAAGCCCGCCGCGCGTCGAGCCGGCCGCCATGGCGACGCCTTCGACGATGAAGCCGCCCGCGCCCGCGCCGCAGCCCGTCAAGGCGCAGCCGCGCGTGACGGTCGACCAGCGCTCGGAAGACTACTATCAGATCAAGACGCTGATCTTCAGCGCCCTGATCGACACCATCGACTTGGCCCAGCTCGCCCAGCTCGATCCGGACTCGGCGCGCGAGGAAATCCGCGACATCGTCAACGAGATCATCTCGATCAAGGCGGTGGTGATGTCCATCGCCGAGCAGGAACACCTGCTCCAGGACATCTGCAACGACGTCTTGGGCTACGGTCCGCTCGAGCCGTTGCTCGCGCGCGACGACATCGCCGACATCATGGTCAACGGCGCGGGGCGCGTGTTCATCGAAGTCGGCGGCAAGGTCCAGCTGACCTCGATCCGTTTCCGCGACAACGCGCAGCTGATGAACATCTGCCAGCGCATCGTCAGCCAGGTCGGCCGCCGCGTCGACGAGAGCTCGCCGATCTGCGACGCGCGCCTCGCCGACGGCTCCCGCGTCAACGTGATCGCGCCGCCGCTGTCGCTCGACGGGCCCACGCTCACCATCCGCAAGTTCAGGAAGGACAAGCTCACCCTCGACGACCTGGTCAAGTTCGGCTCGATCTCGCCCGCGGGCGCGCGCGTGCTGGGCGTCATCGGGCGCTGCCGCTGCAACATCCTGATCTCCGGCGGCACCGGCTCGGGCAAGACGACCCTGCTCAACTGCATGACCGCCTATATCGACGCCGAAGAGCGCATCATCACCTGCGAGGACGCGGCCGAGCTTCAACTGCAGCAGCCGCACGTCGTGCGCCTCGAGACGCGCCCGGCCAACCTCGAAGGCCAGGGCATGATCACCATGCGCGACCTGGTCAAGAACTGCCTGCGCATGCGTCCCGAACGCATCATCGTGGGCGAGGTGCGCGGACCCGAGGCCTTCGACCTTCTGCAGGCGATGAACACCGGCCATGACGGCTCGATGGGCACCTTGCACGCCAACTCCCCGCGCGAGGCGATGAGCCGTCTGGAATCGATGATCACCATGGGCGGCTACCAGCTGCCGATGAAGACCATCCGCGAGATGATCGTCGGCTCCATCGACGTCATCATCCAGGCCGAGCGCATGCGCGACGGCTCGCGCCGCATCACCAAGGTCACCGAGGTGGTCGGCACCGAAGGCGACGTCGTCATCACCCAGGACTTGATGGTCTACGAGATCTCGGGCGAGGACGAGACCGGCCGCCTCAAGGGCAAGCACATGGGCACCGGCATCGTGCGGCCCAGCTTCTGGGAGCGGGCGCGCTACTACAATCTCGAGCGCGAGCTGGCCGACGCGCTCGACCAGCTGCAGGCGTAAGCGATGGCCATTGCGATCGCCGCATTCCTGATGGTCCTGGCGCTGGGCGGCGGGGCTTACGTCTTCGCCGGCGCCGGCCGCGAGCGCCAGCAGAAGCGCCTGGCGGCCGTCACCAAGCAGAGCGCGCAGCTGCGCGGCATGAAGGGCGGCGACGACACCAACGCGATCAAGCGCAAGAACGTCCAGCAGCTTCTCAAGCAGATCGAAAGCAAGGCCAGCGAGCAGAAGCAGCGCGTCACCATCCGCCGCCGCCTCGACCAGGCAGGCTGGGCCGACGTCTCGACCACGATGTTCTGGATCGTGTCCGGCGGTCTCGGCGTCGTCGTGGGGCTGGGCTGCTTCATCGCCGGCCAGCAGTGGTTCGTGTTCATACCCGCCGCCTTCGCCGCCGCCTTCGGGCTGCCGCGCTGGGTGATCGCCTTCAAGAAGGGGCGCCGCGAGAAGAAGTTCACGGGCGAGTTCGCCAACGCCATCGACGTGGTGGTGCGCAGCGTGCGCTCGGGCCTGCCCACCAACGAGGCGCTGCGCATCGTGGCGAAGGAAAGCCCCGATCCCGTCGGCTCCGAGTTCAACAAGCTGGTCGAAGGCCTGAAGGTCGGCGTCACGCTCGAGCAGGGCTGCAAGCGCATGTACGAGAGCATGCCGACGCCCGAGGTCTCGTTCTTCGGCATCGTGATGACGATCCAGCAGAAATCGGGCGGCAACCTGTCCGAGGCCCTGAGCAACCTCGCCGGCGTGCTGCGCGACCGCAAGCGCCTGGCCGGCAAGATCAAGGCGATGTCGTCCGAGGCGAAAGCCTCGGCCATGATCATCGGCTCGCTGCCGGTGGTGGTGATGGGCATCGTCTACGTCACGACGCCCAGCTACATCTCGCTGCTCTTCACCACCAAGATGGGCAACCTGCTGCTAGCGATCTGCGCGTTCTGGATGAGCGTCGGCATCTTCGTGATGCGCAAGATGATCAACTTCAAGCATTGAAGGCGCGACCATGACCGCCGACTTGATGGACCTTCTGTTCGATCCGGCCTTCCTGGCGACGCTGGCCGCCGCGATCTTCGCCTTTGCGACCATCGTGACCCTGGGCCTGCCCTTCGCCGAGCGCGACGGGCTCGGCCAGCGCCTCAAGAACGTCGCCCAGCGCCGCGAGGAGCTGCGGGCGCGCCATCACGCGGCGCTCAACGCCAAGCGCGCCTCGCTGCGCGTCGAGGCGGTCGGCTCGGCCAAGGTGATCAAGGGCCTGGTCGAGCGCTTCGACATCGCCAAGCTCGTCGAATCCGAGGGCACCAAGGAAAAGCTCGCCATGGCGGGCTATCGCGGGCCGACGCCGGTGATGGTCTTCACCTTCTTCCGCTTCGTCATGCCCTTCATCGTCTTCGCGCTGGCGCTGGTCTATCTCTTCCTGATCACCCGTTTCAGCTGGGGCATGATCATGAAGGTGGGCGTGGCGATCGCGGCCGCGCTGGTCGGCTACTACCTGCCCGACATCTTCGTCTCCAACGCCATCGCGCGCCGCCAGCAATCGGTCATGCGCGCCTTTCCCGACGCGCTCGACCTGATGCTGATCTGCGTGGAATCGGGCATGTCGATCGAGCCCGCCTTCACCCGCGTCGCCGCCGAGATCGGACAGACCTCGCCCGAGCTCGCCGAAGAGCTGGCGCTGACCACGGCCGAGCTTTCCTATCTGCCCGAGCGCCGCATCGCCTTCGAGAACCTGGCGCAGCGCTGCGGCCATAACGGCGTCAAGGCGGTCGCGATCGCGCTCAACCAGGCGGAAAAATACGGCACGCCCCTGGGCCAGGCGCTGCGCGTCGCGGCGCAGGAGAATCGCGAGCTGCGCTTCTCGGAAGCCGAGAAGAAGGCGGCGGCCCTGCCCGCCAAGCTCACCGTGCCGATGATCGTCTTCTTCCTGCCCTGCCTGTTCGTCGTCATCATGGGGCCCGCGATCATGAAGGTGTCCGCGCACATGCATTGAGGTCTTCGCGGCATGGCGAAGACACCTCAGGTGGTGCTAGGATCGCGCTCTATTCGTCGAAAGCGGATCGGGGCAGCCATGAACATCACCTTGATCGGAATGCTGGCGGGTTTCGTGATGATCGGCGCCGCGGCCGGCCTCGCCTTCAAGCAGGGCATGACCTGGCAGCACGTGATCGTCTTCGCGTTCGGTGCCGTGCTCGCGGGCATCTCGAGCATCCAGATCAAGTTCGGCGACAGCAGCGTCAATATCGGCCAGACGGTCACCCAGATCGCCAATGCCAGCACGCAGCAGGACACCACGCTCACCGCGCTCAACGAGCGCATGGACAAGCTGCAGGCTGCGATCGACGCGATCAGCAAGACTTCTTCCGCGCAGGCGCCGCAGGTGCGCAGCTACCTCGACGCCGCCAACGCCAATGCGGGACAGATCAGGGCTTCGCTGGTAGAGAGCAGGAAATACACGGCTCTCCTGCACCGCGACGCGTCCAGATGGGTGACCGCTGCGCCGGCCGCGGCGCCGCAGCAATAGGCCTTACGGCGATCCCGCGTCCGCGGTCATGCGCAGCGCCGGCGTCTTGCTCTTGTCGGCGGCGGCAGCCGGCTTCTTCGGCGCCGGCGGCGTGGCCACGGCAACCTTCTTGGGCTGCGGCGCAGGCGCGGCTGCGACCGCGACCTTTTTCGGCTCGGCCTTCGCGGCTGCGACGGCGGGCGCTTCCTTCGCCAGCTTGCGCGGCGCGCCGGTGGCAACCTTCACGGGGCCGGCCTTCGGGTCGACCGGGATCTGCTGCATCATGATCGTCGGCGGCTCCCGCCTCGGCGCGGCCTGCGCGACGGCCGTCTTGGGCGCGGTCGCGCTGGGCAGCGGCGAGACCTGGACCGGTGCGGGCCTGGTGGCGTTCGGCGCGGATGCGGGCGGCGGCGGCGCGGCCTGGGCGACCGCTTCCTGCGGCGCCAGATTGCCCATCATCGCGACGTTGCTCGCGATCTTGGGATCGGACGAACCCGCGGCCTGCGCCTGGGCCATCAGCTTGCGCGCGCCCGGAAGATCGCCCGCCTGCATGCGCGACAGGGCATAGTTGTTGAGGATGCCGGCATTGCCGGGGTTCATGGCCAGGGCCTGCTGATAGGCGGCCTTGGCGCTCGCATAGTCGCCGTTCTGGTCATAGGCCACGCCCATCGCCGAATAGATGCTCCAGTCGCCGGGCGCGAGCTCGGCGGCGCGCTTCAGGAAGTCGAGCGCCTCCTTCGAGCGGCCCTGCTGGACCAGGGTCTTGCCGTACTCGCCCACGACGCTGGGGCTGTCCGGCGCCACCAGCATGAGCTGGCTCAGGATCTTGGTCGCGCCCTGATAGTCGCCGGCGGCGCGAAGGGTCTTGGCGGTGCGGATCTGGCCATCCATGTCGGCGGCCAGGCTCTTGCCCGTACCGGGCTTGGGCGCATCCGCCTGGGCGGTCTTCGGCGCGGGGCTGTCGATCCCCATCGTCGAGCAGGCGCTGAGCGCTGAGCCCAGAACGAGGGCGGCGGCGAGCCGGGCGAGCGGACGGTCCATGGAAAGCCTCGGGCGATTGTATTCCAGCCCTCAGCATGCCCTCGGCCGGTCAATAAACCCTTAATTTGCTTGAGCAATCGCAAACCATAATGGGTCAGCCGGCGGTGTCAGGCCAGCCCGGCATCGACCTCGGCCTGCGAAGCTTTTCCCCAGTCCTGCATGGCGGGTAGCGCCATCATCTTCTCCATATAGGCGCGCACCCTGGGCGACACTTCGACGCCATAGGTCGTGAAGCGCGAGACCACCGGCGCGTACATGCAGTCGGCGATGGAGAAGGTGCCGAACAGGAAGCCGTCCTTCGTCCCGGACAGCGTCGTCTCCCAGGCCTCGAGGATGCGCGCGACCTGCGCCTTGGTCGCGTCGCGCAACGCGGGCAGGGGCAGGCGGCGGACGAAGTCCATGGACAGCTGGTCGCGGACGTCCGGGAAACCCGAATGCATCTCGGCCGCATAGGCGCGCGCCGTGGCGCGGGCGATTGCGTCGTCCGGCCAGAGATGGGCTTGCGGATGGCGGTCGTTGAGCGTTTCGCAGATCGCCAGGCTGTCCCAGATCGTGATGTCGCCGATCTTCAGCGCCGGCACGCGGCCGGTGGGGGAGTATTTCAGGATATCGGGCGTGGTCGTGTCGGCGCGCAGGGGCACCACCACTTCCTCGAAGACGGCGCCCGCGTGGCGCAGCGCCAGATAGGGGCGAAGGCTCCAGCTCGACCAGTTCTTGGTCCCGACGATCAGCGTGTATTTCATGGGGTTCTTTTCTAAAGTCGCACGCGGTTTGTGGATAGGTTCTTCGATGCAGGCAAGCTTTGCGCGCAATGCAAAGGGCGCGATCCCTCTTCATGCGGTGACGGCCGACGATCTCAAGCGCTGGCTCGGCACGCGGCCCAAGCGCGAGGCCGAGTTCCTGCGCGCGGCAGGTTTCGCGGCGAAGGAGGGCGACCTGCGCCTGATCGCCAATGCGCAAGGCGGCATCGCCTCCGCCGTGCTGGGCCTGGGCAAGGGCGAAGACATCCTCGCGCTCGCCACCTTCGCCGAGCAGCTTCCCTCAGGCACCTATCGCTTCGACGGGGTGCCTGAGAAACAGGGCGGCGCCAACGGCGCGCTGGCCTGGCTGCTCGGGACCTACGAGTTCGCGCGCTACAGGAAGGCCAAGCCCAAGGGCGCCAAGCTGGTGCTGCCCGACGGCGCCGACGCGGACGAGGTCGCGCGCATCGCGAGCGGCGTGTTCCTGGCGCGCGACCTGATCAACACGCCGCCCAACGACATGGGGCCGGAAGAGCTCGCCGCCGCGGCGCGCGAGGTGGCCAAGGCGCATGGCGCGAAATTCGCGGTCACCGTCGGCGAGGCGCTTCTCAAGGCGAACTTTCCGCTCATCCATGCGGTAGGCCGGGGCTCCGATCGCGCGCCCCGCCTGATCGACATCCAATGGGGCCGGGCGGATGCGCCGAAGGTGACGCTGGTCGGCAAGGGCGTGTGCTTCGACACCGGCGGCTACGATCTCAAGCCCTCCAGCGGCATGCTCTCGATGAAGAAGGACATGGGCGGGGCCGCGACCGTGCTCGGCCTCGCCGCGATGGTGATGGACGCGAAGCTCGATGTGCGGCTGCGCGTGCTGATCCCCGCGGTCGAGAATTCGGTGTCGGGCCATGCCTATCGCCCGAGCGACGTGTTCAAGAGCCGCAAGGGCCTCACCGTCGAGATCGGAAACACCGACGCGGAAGGCCGCCTCGTGCTCGCCGATGCGCTGAGCGAAGCAGACGGCGAGGCGCCGGAGCTTCTGATCGACGTGGCCACGCTCACCGGCGCCGCGCGCGTCGCCACCGGCTTCGAGCTGCCGCCCTATTTCACCGACGACGAGGCGCTCGCGCTCGATCTCGCGCGTCTGGCGAAGGAGGTCCAGGACCCGATGTGGCGGCTGCCGCTGTGGCGCGGCTATGAATCGGCGCTGACGAGCTCGGTCGCGGACCTCAACAACAATCCCGATTACGGATATGCGGGCGCGATCACCGCAGCGCTGTTCCTGAACCGCTTCGTCGCCAAGGCGAAGTCGTGGGTGCATTTCGACATCGCGGCCTGGAGCGACCGGCCCAAGCCCGGCCGCCGCAAAGGCGCGGAAGCGAACGCGGCGCGCGCTCTCTATGCGTTGCTCGAAGAGCGTTACAAGCCTCAATAGCCGCGCGCGACGTCGACCGTGTTCGGATGGCGTTCGCCGCGCTCGGCGCGCGCGATGCCGTCGGTGACGAAGTTCGCCGCCACCCGCGGATCCGAGATTGCCGCGATATGCGGCGTCGCCACGATCTTCGGGTGCTGCCAGATCGGGCTTTCCTTCGGTAGCGGCTCGGTCTGGAACACGTCCAACGTCGCGCCGGCCAGGTGCCCGCTGTCGAGCGCCGCGACCAGGTCGTCCTCGATCAGATGTCCGCCGCGCGCGGCGTTGATGACATAGGCGCCTTGGGGAAGCATCGCGAAGGTCCTGGCGTTCAGGATGCCGCGCGTCTCGCCGGTCAGCGGCAAAAGGCAGATCAGGAAATCGCTCTGGCCCAGGAACGCTTCGAACTCGCTATCGCCGGCATAGCTTTCGATGCCGGGCGCGGTCTTGCGCGTGCGGCTCCAGCCCGCGACGGGAAAGCCCAGCTCGCGCAAGCGCGCGCCTGCCACCGTGCCGATCTCGCCCAGCCCCAGGATGCCGATGCGCGTGTCTTCCGTCTTGCGCGGCAGCAGCGCCTGCGCCCAGCGGCTTTCCTGCTGCGCGCGATCGAAGGCGCGTTGCTGGCGGTGCTGCATCAGCACGTGGAGCACGACGTATTGCGCCATCTCGGTCGAGAGCTGGTCGTCGACGAACCGCACCAGCGGGATCTGCTTGGGCAGGTCGGGATCGGAGAGGAAGCCGTCCACGCCGGCGCCCAGCGAGAAGATCGTCTTCAGGTTCGGCAAGGTCTTCAGCAAGCCGTGCGGCGGGCGGAAGCTCAGCGCATAATCGATCGACGCGGGCGCATAAGCGTCGCGGTCCTGCACCACGACGTCGATCGGCGCCTTTTCGAGGAACGGCAGCCACAGCCCCGCAAGCGGGACCGGCACGATCATCAGAAGCTTGGGCCGCATGCGACCGCTACTTCTTCAGAGGCGCATCCTTCTGCGGCTGCTCCGGCGTGGCGGGCGTGCCCGCAGGCGCCTTGGTCGCGGGCGCGGCACCATTGGGCGCCTGGGCGTTGTCCGACTTCGGCGCGGGCGGCGGGATCGCCACCGGGCTGTCGCTCTGCTGGCGCAGCCAGGCGAGCAGGTTGATGCGGTCCTGGGCGCTGCGCAGGCCCGCGAAGCTCATCTTGGTGCCCGGCACGAAGGCCGCCGGCGACTTCAGGAACTTGAACAGCGTGTCGAAGCGCCACGGATCGTGATTCGCGCTCATCGCGCCCGAATACGAAAAGCCCGGATGGGTCGCGCGCGCGCGGCCGACCACGCCCCACAGGTTCGGGCCGATCTTGTTCGGGCCGCCCTTCGACAGGTCATGGCACTGCTCGCAGCGCGCCGAGATCTTCTGGCCGGCGGCGGCGTCGGCGGTCGGCAGCACGGTGCCGAAATCGGGCAGCGCCTCTTCGGCCGGCGCTGCGGTGCCGCCGGTGGTGGACGCTTCTTCCTGAACGCCCTCGACCACATAGCCGGGCTTGGCGGGCTCGGGCGCCTCGAAGATCGCTTCGCTCGCGAAACCGATCACCAGGATGAAGATCAGCGTGCCAAGGACCGCGCCCGCGATCTTGTTCCACTCGAAGGAATCCATAAGGTCAGCTCCGCCGTGCTTTGCGCGCGAAAAGGTGAGGATGGGTCCCGCGCCCGACCGCGGCGACATTACAAGTCCGCCCAATTGCGTCATTGCGGCGTAGAGTCGCATAAATCCAGGAAATCCCGGCAAAACGGCATGAATCCCATAGTTCTCATCCCTGCCCGCATGGCCTCCACCCGGCTTCCCGGCAA
>JAFBAL010000039.1 GCA_019247845.1 Alphaproteobacteria bacterium
GATCGCGAGCCCGTCATAGGCCGGCTCGACGCCGTGCGGCAGCTCGCGCTTCAAGGCCTCGTAGTCGAGATCGGTGTGCAGGTTGGTCAGGATGGCGCGCTTCGGCTTCACGCGCGCGATCCATTCCAGCGTCAATGCCAGGTGCGCGTGGCTTGGATGCGGCGCGTAGCGCAGCGTGTCGACGATCCAGCAGTCCACGCCATCGAGCGCCGCGAAGGCCGCCTCGTCCAGCCCGTCGACATCGCTCGAATAGGCAAGCGGCCCGAAGCGGAAGCCCAGCGAGCGGATATGGCCATGCTTCTGCGCGAAGGCTGCGACCTCGATGTCGCCAATGGCGAAGGGCTGGAACGGCTCGGCGATCTCGTGGCCCGTGACGATCGGCGGATAGGAGCTTCCTTCCGGCGTCGCGAAGCAATAGCCGAAGCGCGTCAGCATGCCCGACATCGTCATCGCGTCGGTATGGACGTCGACGCGGCGGCGCATGTTGATCGCGACCATGCGCAGGTCGTCGAAGCCGTGCAGCTGGTCGGCGTGGTCGTGGGTTATGAGAACGCCGTCGAGCGTGCCGCAATGCGCCGCCAGCAGCTGCGCGCGCATGTCGGGCGAGGTATCGACGAGGATGTTCGTCGTCGGCGAACGCACGAGCAGCGAGCAGCGCGTGCGCCGATTCTTCGGATTGCCTGGATCGCAGGCACCCCAGAACCCGGCATTGCCCGGGCCGCCCAGGCGCGGCACGCCGCCCGAGGATCCGCAGCCCAGGATGACGGCTTCGAGGTTCACCTGCCCACCGAAGCCTCGGCGAGGGTGGGCCGGGGGCGCGCGACTTTGGTGAAGAGGCGGAAGAAATTCTCGGTCGTGATGCGCGCGATCTCGTCCGCGCTCACGCCGTGCAGCGCGGCCAGCATCGCGGCGGTGTGCACGACGAAGCTCGGCTCGTTGCGTTTGCCGCGAAACGGCTGGGGGCTGAGGAACGGCGCGTCGGTCTCGACCAGCAGCCGGTCGCGCGGGACGTCTTTCAACACGGCGCGCAGCTCGTCGGATTTCTTGAACGTGGCGATGCCCGACACCGAGATATACAGCCCGAGCGCTACCGCGGCCTCGGCCAGGCGCCGCGTGCCGGTGAAGCAGTGCAAGAGGCCGGTATAGGGTGCGCGCGCCATCTCCTCTTCCAGCAGCGGGATCGTGTCGTCGTCGGCGTCGCGCGTGTGCACGATCAGCGGCAGGCCTGTCTCGCGCGCGGCGTGGATGTGATGGCGGAAGTTCGCGATCTGCATCTCGCGCGGGCTGTGCTCGTAGTAATAGTCGAGCCCGGTCTCGCCGATGCCGACGACTTTGGGATGCGCGGCATGCGCGACGAGCACGTCGGGGCTGTCCAGCGGCTCGGCCTGAGCCTCGTGCGGGTGGACGCCGACGCTGCACCACACGTCGCCGAAGCGCTCGGCCACCGCCCTCACCCCGTCGAACTGGCGCAGCTTGGTGCCGATGGTGACACAGGTCCTGACCCCGGCATCGCGCGCGCGGCCGACGACGTCGTCGAGCTCGGGCGCGAACTCCTTGAAGTCGAGATGGCAATGGGAATCGACAAGCATCAGATGGCTCCGGCGCGCCGCGCGGCGTCGCTCAAGGTTCGCGCCGCGCCGAGCACCGTCTGGCGCGGGTCGAGATGCAACGCGCTCGAGCGGCCGAAGCTGCGGTTGATCTTCTCCCAGGCGTCGAGCCAAGGGCGCAAGTTCGCGCCGGCGCGGGCGCGGATGCGTGTCCCCAGCGCATCGGCGAGGAATTGGCCGAAGCCTTCCAGACCGTCGGTCATGCGGTTCATCTTGTCGGCAAAGGCGAGCAGCGCGGGGATGTCGGGCGCTGCCGCGTGCTCGATGAGGCGGTCGGCCTCGTTCGCGAGCTCCATGCCCTCCCCACCGGCCAAGGTCAGCGCCATGCCGATCGAACCGCCGGAGAGGCGCTCCAGCGAGGCGCGCTCCTTGGCATCGAGCTCGGGCAGCAGCGTTTTCAGCTCGCCGTCCATGTCCTTCAGCGGCCGCAAATTCAAACGCTGGCAGCGCGAGCGGATCGTGGGCAGCAGGCGTCCCGGAGAGTTGGCCACAAGCAGCAGCATGGCGCGCGACGGCGGCTCTTCCAGCAGCTTGAGCAGCGCGTTGGCGGCGGCCTCGTTCATGTCGTCGGCGGTGTCGACGATGGCGACGCGCCATCCGCCGGCGCCCGAGGTCATGCCGAAGAAACCGGCGAGGCGGCGGATCTCGTCGACCGACAGGATCGTCATCAGCTTGCCGGTGTCGGGATTGACGCCGCGCTTGAGCACCAGCAGGCCGGGATGCGAGCTTGCGGCGACCTGAAGCGCCGCGGCGGATTTCTCCGGCACCGACAGGTCGGCCGGCCCACGGTCCGTCGCGCCGTATTCGAGCAGGTAGCGCGCGATGCGATAGGCGAGCGTCGCCTTGCCGATGCCGGGCGGGCCCGAGATCAGCCAAGCCTGCGGCGGCCGCTGCCCGCGGATGGCGCGTGCCGCGCGCGCCAGCGCCTCGTCCTGGCCGACGAGCCGGTGCACTTCGCGCGGATGGGGAAATCCCTCGACACGGTCGGTATCGGCAATCTCGACGGTGCGCGTGCGCTTGGCCATGGGCTAGATGTGTCATCCCTGCCGCCCCGATGCAACGGGTCAGCGGCGGGGCTTTTTCGCCTTGAAGATCGTGCCCAGGTCGCGGCGCCCGTCGAGGATACGCTGGACCAGGATGCCGTCGCCGTCGGGCAGCGACCGGTAGATGATCGTCCATGGCCGTATCGGAAACGCGCGGCGATTCCGCGGGAGATACGACCTTGAGCCTCCCATGCCGGGCATGGACGCGAGATTGTGCATTGTTTTCCAAACGCGTTCGATAACGGCCGTTGCCCGCGCTGCCCCATCGCGCTCGGCAATGAAACCAGCAATCGCGGCGAGATCAGCGCGAGCTTCTGGTGAAACGTTCAGCCGAGCCACGGCGCGTCAAGGCTTCTTAGCGCGCGCTTTGATGGTGGCTCGTATATGAGCCATAACCTCTTCGATAGTGTAATAGTTGCCCCGCGCGTATTCTTCATCGGCCCTATCGCAGCTTTCGTTGATCGCGTGCCTGTTGCGGTAGAGATAGGCGTCCCAGCCGCCTTCGGGCACGAAATTCTCATCGTCGGCTTCGTGCCGGTAGGCGGCTTCGGGCTCGGCCATACCCTTCTTGGGCTCGCGCGGCGGTTTTCCGGTCATTTGTCGACTATAGCACGCAGGCTCCGGGCTGTCATCCCAGGGCGAAGCGGCGCGCCACCTGGGTCCAGATCGCCTCGGCGACCTCGTCTTCCGTGCCGGAGGCGTCGATCACCGTGCAACGATCCGGCGCCCGCTTGGCGATGTCGGTGAAGGCCTGGCGCAGGCGCTCGTGGAACTTGACGTCGAACTTCTCGAAGCGGGTTTCGTCGGACGCGGCGCCTTTGGCCCTCGCCCTGGCGCGCGCCAGCCCGACATCGACGGGCAGGTCGAGCACCAGGGTCATGTCCGGCTTGAAGTCGTCGAGCACGACGGACTCGATGCGCCTTATGGTCTCGCGCGGCATGTCGCGTCCGACGCCCTGATAGGCATAGGTCGAATCCGTGAACCGGTCCGAGATGACGTATCTGCCTTCGACCAGCGCGGGTCCGATGGTGCGCGCGACGTGATCGGCGCGCGCTGCGAAGATCAGCAGCGTCTCGGTCAGCGCGTCCCAGCGCCCGGGCTCGCCGCTGACCAGCAGCTTGCGGATCTCCTCCGCGCCGGGCGAGCCCCCGGGTTCGCGCGTGACCAGGCATTTCAGCTTGCGCGCTTCCAGCGCCTTGGCGAGACGGCGCGCCTGGGTCGATTTGCCGGTGCCCTCACCGCCTTCGAGCGTGATGAAGCGGCCGATCATCCTATGGCTTCATTTCTTCCCGAGCAGGCTGGAAAGGCCCAGCATGATGTGACCGAAGAAACCGGTCTCGCCGACCGGCTGCGCCGCATAGAGCGGCACGTCCTGGTCGGGGAAGTCCGGCGCGGTCACGTGCAGGGTCGCGACGCGGGCGCCCTGCGCGATCGGCGCCTTGACCGGGCCGTCATAGCGCACCACCGCCTTCATGCCGGGGCGCGAGTCGACCTGGAGCGTGACGCCCAGCGGCGCCTTCACCGTCAGCGGGACATGGTCCGCGGTGCCGCCGAACACCTCCGCCTGCCCCACCACGTCGCCGGGCTTGAACAGCTGGTAGCGGCGGAACTCGCGGAATGCGAGGCCCAGAATGCGCGCGGCCTCGTCGGCGCGATAGCGCTCGGCGAACCAGTCGTTGGTGCCGGGCGGATAGCGCAAGCCGCCGAGCACCAGGATCAGCCGCTGGTCGCCGCGCTTGGCCGAGGCCGTCACGCCATAGCCCGCCGCGTCGGTGTGGCCGGTCTTGAGCCCGTCCGCGCCGGGGAACTTGTCGAGCACCAGGTTGCGGTTCGGCTGGGTGATGTTGCTCAGCGTGATCGAGCGCTCGCTGAAGTAATGATAATACTGCGGATAGTCCTTGATCAGGTGCCGCGCCAGCACCGCGAGGTCCATCGCCGACATCAGCTGTCCCGGAGGCTCGGGCAATCCGTCCGGGTTCACGAAGTGCGACGCCTTGAGGCCGATCTCCTTGGCGCGCTTGTTCATCATGTCGACGAAGCCTTCGACCGTGCCGCCCATGCCTTCGGCCAGCGCGATGCAGCTGTCGTTGCCTGAGGCCACGATCACGCAGCGGATCAGCGTCTCGACCTGCATATGCGCGCCGATCGGCACGAAGCACTCCGAGCCCGCGCGCTCGCGCCAGGCGCGCTCGGAGATCGGCAGCTCGTCGGTCAGCTTGATGCGTCCGTCCTTGAGCCGCTGGAACAGGAGCTCGAGCGTCATCAGCTTGCTCATTGAGGCCGGCGGCATGGCGACGAAGGCGTCCTTGGCCCAAAGGACCTGCCCGCTGTCGCCGTCCATCAGGATGGCGTGCTCGGCATTGGTGGTGATGGCCGCGTCGGCCCCCTTCGGCAACACGGATGCCGCGATCGAAAGGAAAAAGGCGGCGAGAAGGCGGCGCATGGGCAACTCCAAGCTATGGGCGACCTGGCGAACGGGCGGCTACTGGTCGACGACGATGTGTGCGTCGTTACTACCAAGTTCGCTCAGGCGCGCCAACGCGGCATCGGCGTCGTCGGTCGAATTCAAGGGCCCGGTGCGCACGCGATAGAGCGTCTGGCCGCCTTTTTTCGTGGTCGAGATCTGCAGGTCGCCGCCCAGCTGCTCGCGCAGCCGCATGGCGTTGGCATAGGAGCCGAACGCGCCGACCTGGACATAGAGGTGAGTCGAGGCGGGAACCGCGACCTGCGTCACCACCCCGCTCGGCAGCTGCGCATCGGCCGGCATGGGATCCGGCGCCGGCTTGGGCAGGCTCGCCAGCCGCGTCGGCGGCGCGACCGCCGCACCGGGAACGGTGGCCAGCGGCTTGGCGACGACGTCGGGCGCGGGCACGGCCGGGACGGCGCTGGCGATCTCGGGCGGCGTGTCGGAAGGCAGCGGCTGGCCGTTCGGCGCCGTGGCGCGCGCGACATAGGTCACGCGCACCCGCGCGGTGCCGATGTTCTTGAAGCCCAGCAGCTCCGCCGCCGACTCGGACACGTCGATGATGCGGCCCTTGGCATAGGGCCCGCGGTCGTTGACGCGCAGCACGATGGACCTGCCGTTGTCGAGGTTGGTTACGCGCACGTTCACCGGCATCGGCAAGGTGCGGTGCGCCGCGGTCAGGTCGCCCGCGTTGTAGGTCTCGCCGTTCGCGGTCCGGCGGCCGTAGAAGGTCGGCCCGTACCACGACGCGACGCCGGTCTCGTCGTAGTCGGGCTGTTCCTTGGGATAATACCAGGTGCCGTCGATCTGATACGGGTTGCCCACCTTGTAGATGCCCTGTCCGCCCCCCATCGGCGACGGCGGCGGCCGGGTCGGGGTCGTCGGCACCACGGTGCAGCCGGCGGTCAACGCGGCCAGCACTGCTGCGGTCGTGATCCTTCGCAAGGTCATCGGTCAGCCGAATCGGTCGTCCCAGATTGGCAGAAGCTAAGCGAAGCCCGCCACCGGCTCAACGTGCCCCGGTTTTCATGGCGTTTTCTTCACGCAGCGCCCTGCCGGCGGATCGGCGCGGTCGAGCTGGGCGGCGACGTCGGACGGCCCGCCGCTGCAGCCCACCCAGCGGATATCGTGCTCCATCGCGGCCGAGCCGGGCGCTATGCCGGTGAAGCCGCCCGCCAGGATGGAGGCCGCCTTGGTGCCCGTGCCGCAGGCGACGGACGGATCGACCGCGCTCTGCACGCAATAGGTCGTCTGCACGTCGTTGCCGCAGCGATTGTGGAAGCCGACGAAGGTGCCTTGCGCTTCCACGCTCAGGCAGTCCGACGCGCCTTTGCCGGGCGGCACGACGTCGGGGCCTTTCGGCGGCGGCGGGGGAACGGACGCGGGCGCCGATACCGACATCGCGGCGGGCGGCGGCGGCGCCCCCGGCGCGGCATCGATCGCATGCACGCTCGCGCTCGCGACGTTCATCGCCGGCGCCGGCGGCCGCATCGGGCCGGGGCAGCGGATCTGAGGCTGCGCGGCGATGTGCTGCGCCAGCACGTGCTGCTTCTTCTTCGACGATGATGGCGGAGGCGGCGCCGCGGCCGGCGTCTGGTTGATGCCGAGGCTCTGCGCATAGGCGGCGACGGCGGCGCGGCGCTCTTCCTCGCTGAAGTGGTGTCCCGACGGATACCACGACACGCACGCGGTCGCGCCGCTGGTGTATTTGCGCATGACGGTCACGCCGTCCTCGCTGTTGGCGTAGAGCGAGGCGGTGCGCCCGTCGCCGTATTGGATCTCCAGCCCCGTGTCGGTCTGACGGAAGAAGCCGCTGACCTTGGCGTTGTCGCCCTCGTCCAGCACGGTGCCAAGCGAGTCGGACAGATAGGTGAAGGTCGTCTTCTGTGTCTCGCCGTTGTGCGAGACGAAGCTGAGCAGCAGATGACCTTCGGTCGGCGACAAGCTCAGCGTCGAGCCGTCGACCGAGGACAAGTCCTGATCGGCCACGCTCATGAGCCAAGCGGGCGGGTCGGCAAGGGCGGGGCTTGCTACGGTCAAGACGAGCGAAAGCGCGCCGGCGGCCGCGACGGTCAAGGCGTGTTTCATGGGCATCCCCAAATCGGCAGCTGCCCCCCGACGCGCAAGGTAAATCGGGCCGCGGCCGAGTTCCAGCGCCGCCTTGCGCCGCGCGAAGGCCGTGCGCTATTTGACGCGGTACCGGGATGGGTGGCCGAGCGGTTGAAGGCACCGGTCTTGAAAACCGGCAGGCCCGCAAGGGTCTCGTGGGTTCGAATCCCACCCCATCCGCCAGTTTTCGGCAGCCGGCTGTCGAGCCCACTTTTTCTTTGCGCGACGCTCGCGCGTCGCTTTGCGGTTCGAATCCCACCCCATCCGGTCTTCGCGACGCGGAGCGGAGCGAAGACCGGCCCGGCGCAGCCCGAAGGGCGAAGCCTGGGCTGTTCCCGCGTCGCTACGCCCGGCAAGCCGCATGCTACCCTTTTCAAAACCCGACTCGGTTCCCATGCAGTCCTGGCAGCAATTCTACGAGATGATCGGCGGCGCGGGGGCGACCTTGCTCGGGCTGCTGTTCGTTTCGGTGTCGCTCAATGCCGAGCAGATCCTGGGGCCGATGCACAAGCATTCCAAGCGTCTTGCCGAGCAGGCGTTCCAGAACTATCTCGCCGTGCTGCTAATCTCGCTGGTCGTTGTGTTTCCGGGGCTGAGCCCGATCTCGCTCGGCAGCTCGCTGCTGTGGATGGCCGGCATCTGGGGCGCCTGGGCGGTCGCGCGCGCCCTGCCCTCGATCGCGCGCCCGGTGCCGGGCCAGTCGTGGTCGGGGCCGGCACGGCGCTATCTCGCCACGGTCGCGGGCTTCGGCATGCTCGTCTATGAAGCGGCGCAGATGGTCTATGCGAAGGCGGACCATCCCGAATTCATCGCCATCGGCGCGATGATGCTGCTCCTTTCGGCGACGATCATCTCCTGGGAACTGCTGATCCGGATCGCCGAGGACCGGTACAGGGAGCGCGGCGCGCCTTCGCCTTAAGGCGACGTGCCGCTCAGCGAAATCGACGCCGGGTCCTCGACGCTCTGGCCGTGCACGACCAGCGAGCCGGTGCGCGTGCCCGATCCCGTCGGCGCGAAGGTCACCGCGATGTTGCAGCTGCCGCCGGGCTTGAGCCTGGTGCCTGCGACGCAGGTGCTGGAGGCGTCGCGCGCGAAGTCGCCGCCGATCACGATCTCGCGGATCGGCTCGGCGACGCCGCGGCCGTTGGTCAGACGCACCGTCAGCGGCGCGCTGACATTGCCCTGCGCGGTCTCGGGGAAGCTGAGCGCCGCCGGTGCCGCGTGCACCAGCGTGCCGTAGCCCCAGAGCGGCACCGGCGCGACGTTGAGGCTGCCCGCGATGTCGAGCTCGCCGCGGCTGGTGCCTTCGAGCGCCGGCTTGGACAGGATGGCGATGCGGCAGGTCTTGTGCGCGCCGAGCGAGGCCCCGCAGGTCGTGCCCTGGATCGCGAAGTCGCCCTGCGTGGCGATGCTGCCGAGGTCCATCGCGCCGTCGCCGGGATTGATGAGATAGAACAGGTGCCAGGTGCTCTTGGCGCCGACCGCAACGGTCTCGAACGCGCCGCCGGTCGGCCACACCGCGGCCGAGCCCGCGTCGACCACGACATAGCTCGAGCCCTGCGCCGTCACGTCGCCATGCGTATCGGTGGCGACGACGTCGAAGGCGAAGTGGCCGGCGGTGGACGTGTCGAGCGCGCCACCGTCCGCGACCGGCCCGACACAGCTCGCGATCGCGGTCGCGCCGCCGCAGCTGTAATGCACCGCCACGCTCTGGTTCTGCGCATAGACCCCGCCGGGCGCGACGATCGCAACCGTCGGCGCCGTCGCCGAGGCATCGTTGAGCGTGATCGTCGCGGTCACGGTGCCGAGATTGTCGTCGTTCGACTGCGTCACCGCCGCGTCGTTGATGCCGAGCCATAGCTTGCCGCTGTAAGGCGCGACGAAGACCTGGCCCGAGCCGATGGAGAAGTAGCCCGACTCCTGCGGAAAGAAGCTGCTATCGCCCCAATGGCCCTGCCGCGGCAGGTCGCCGATATAGGCGATGAGGCGCGCCTGCGAGAAGAAGTCGAACGGCTGATAGAGATCGAAAGCGTTGTAGTCGTCGGTCGGATCGCCGTCGGGGCCGACCTTCGCCATGCCGTCGGACCAGCGCCACTTGCCGGTCGCCTGGATCGAGACCGTGTCGCCGGCATGGACCACGATGCCGGTGTTCTTCCAGGCCGCCTTGGATTTGATCGGGACCACGGTCTGCGCCGGCGCGGGCGCAGCGAGCGCCAGAAGCGCGAAAGCTGCGAGGATGGTGCGAAGCATGTTGTCACCTTGGCCGACGGGCCGTTATGACACGGAAATTGAGGTTCCTCCATCGCCATGCTAGAGGCTCGACGAGGTTTTCCTTCTTGCTTCCGGGTTCGCCCCTGCTGTCCGAGACGCTTCCCCATGTGACTGCGGCGCTCGAGGCGCGGGACGTCGCTCTTGCCACCGACCTGGCGATGGCGGCGCTCGCCAAGGGCGACGAACATCCTCTGCTGCTCAATCTGCGCGCGTTCCGGTTCGAGAACGAAGGCCGCGATGCCGAGGCGCTGGCCGATCTGCGCCGCGCGGCCACGCTGGCGCCGAACGACCCGCATATCCAGAACGCCTTGGGCTTGAGCTCGTACCGCAACGGCCAGCCGGGCGAGGCGTTGAAGGCCTTCGAGGCCGCCATCGCGCTCGATCCGAACTTCAGCCAGGCCGTGTTCAACAGCGGCTGGGTGCTGGAGGACATCGGCGAGCTTGCGGCGGCCGAGGCGTGCTTCACGCGCGCGCATCGCATGACGCCGAACGCGGCGGCACCCTTGTCGCGCCTGGCGGGCGTCGCGGTGCGGCGCGGCGATTGGGCGAAGGCCGGGCTCTGTGCCGAGAAGACCCTGGCGCTCGAGCCCCACGACGCACTCGCGCTTCAGTCCCTGGCGCGCGTGGAAAGCGAAGGCGGTCAACTGCAACAGGCCGAGGCGCGGCTGCGCGGGTTGCTGGCCAGGCCCGATCTCGGGCCGCTCGACCGCGCAGCGACGGAAGGTCAGCTCGGCGACGTGCTGGATGCGCAAGGCCGCGCCGCGGATGCGTTCGCGGCCTATGGCGCCTGCAATGCGATATATCGCGACGCCAATGCACCGCGTTACGCCGCGCCGGGCGTCGAGACCATGCCGCGCTATGTCGCCTGGCTCGCCGAATACTTCGAGCGCGCGCAGCCATGGAAAGAAGAGCCGCGCACCGCCGACCCCGATGCGCCGCGCCACCACGTCTTCATCGTCGGCTTCCCGCGTTCGGGCACGACCCTGCTCGAGAACGTGCTGGGCAGCCTTCCCGGCGCCGCCACCACCGACGAAACCGACGGCTTCGTCGAAAGCGTGCGCGAGTTCATGACCCGTCCCGCCGGTCTCGACCGCCTGGCGGGCGAGCGCGATCTCGGCGAGTTCCGCGCCGCCTATTGGAAGCGGATGCAGAGCCGCGGCGGCGCGGGCGGCGTGTTCGTCGACAAGCTGCCTTACAATGCGATCAAGCTGCCGCTGATCGCCCGGCTCTTCCCCGAGGCGCGCGTGGTCTTGATGCTGCGCGATCCGCGCGACGTGGTCTTGAGCTGTTTCCGCCAGCGCTTCCGCATGAATCCGTCCAGCTTCGAACTTTTGACCCTGGACGGCGCGGCGCGGTTCTACGATGCGACGATGCGGCTGACCGAGATTTACCGCGCCAGGCTGCCGGTGAAGCTGCACGCGCTGCGCCACGAAGACCTGGTGTCCGATTTCGAGACGCAGATGACGCGGCTGTGCGCGTTCCTCGGCATCGCCTTCGACGAAAGCATGCGCAATTTCGCCGGCCGCGCGCGCCGCAACGTCGTGGCCACGCCCAGCGGCGCGCAGCTGCTCAAGGGCCTCAACGCGCAAGGCGTGGGGCAATGGCGCCGCTATGCCGACGAGATGGCGCCCGTGCTCGCAACCCTCGATCCCTGGGTGACGCGCTTCGGTTATGATACTGACGGATTCTGACCGGAGAGGGATCATGCTCAGAATCGCGATATCGGCCGCAGCCTTGCTGGCGGCGACGACGGCTTATGCGAAGGCCGATGCCAAGCCCGGCACGGATGTCTGCCCGCGCCCCGCGGCCGGCGCCGCGGTCGAGCGGCCGGCGGACATCCGCTCCAGGAACGGCGTGCTCAAGGCCAAGCTCAGCTACTTCACCACGGTCGACAATTCGGCGCATACGCTGTTCTGCTACACCAGCGACAAGGGCGCGCAGTCGCCGACCCTGCATGTCGATCCCGGCGACACGATCAAGCTTTCGCTCGCCAACGCGATTCCGCAGGGGCCGGGCGGCGCCGAGACCATGTCGGCGGGAGCGAGCGTCTGCGGCAGCGCCGACATGACGCGGGGCTCGATCAACTTCCACTTCCACGGCACCAACACCACGCCGGCTTGCCACGGCGACAACGTCATCCGTACACTGATCAATCCGGGCGAGACCTTCCAGTACCGGTTGACGATCCCGGCCGACGAGCCGCCGGGGCTGTACTGGTACCACCACCACGTCCATTCGCTGAGCGAGGCGGCGCTGCTGGGCGGCGCCAGCGGGCTGATCGTGGTCGACGGCATCGAGAACCTGCAGCCCGCCGTCGCCGGCCTGCCCGAGCGGTTGCTGGTGCTGCGCGACCAGCAGCCGAGCCCGCCCATGGGCCGCGGCGGGCTGCCGCCGTCCAACGACGTGTCGGTGAACTACGTGCCGGTGATCTTCCCGGACTACAAGCCGGCGGTGATCAAGACCCAGTTCGGCGCGCAGGAGTTCTGGCGCGTCGCCAACGCTTCGGCCGACACGATCTTCGACATCCAGGTGCAGTACGACGGCGCGGCGCAGCCGCTGCAGATCGCGGCGCTGGACGGCGTCCCCACCGGCTCGCAGGACGGCACGCGCCAGGGCAAGCTCGTCAGCGCGAACGACATCCTGCTGGGACCGGGCAACCGCGCCGAGTTCATCGTGACGATGCCGTCGGCGGGCGTGAGCAACGCGCAGCTCGTCACCTTGAACGTCGACACCGGGCATTTCGGCGACCGCGATCCCGAGCGCCCGCTGGCGAAGATCAAGGCCGGCGCGGCGCCCGTCGCCCTGCCCCGCATCCCGAAGGCCTCCAAGCCCGCGCCCAGGCAGCGCTTCGAGGACCTGGCGCAAGCGAAGCCGACCGCGCAGCGCCTGCTCTATTTCTCGGAAGTCGGCAGCAACTTCTTCATCACCGTCGACGGCCAGGAGCAGCACGTCTTCGATCCCAACGAGCCGCCCGCGATCACGACCAGGGTCGGCGCGGTCGAGGACTGGACGATCCAGAACCGCGTCAACGACGAGCACATCTTCCACATCCACCAGATCCACTTCCTGCTCGAGGAGGTGAACGGCGTCGCGGTGCCCAAGGACCGGAGGCAGTTCTACGACACCTATCCCGTCGCGGCCTATGGCGGCTCGGGCGACTATCCCAGCATCAAGGTGCGCATGGACTTCCGCGGCGATATCGCCGGCGATTTCGTCTATCACTGCCACATCCTCGGCCACGAGGATCACGGCATGATGGCTATCATAAGAGTGAAGCCGGCGAAGAGTTGAACGAGACGGCGTAAATTAATCCCACGGCAACCGGAACTTCCGGAACGAATTCGAAACCGCGCACGTTCTCCGGTTGCGTGGTGAGGTCGCGTCGCATCGCCGCTGTCATCGGCGACGCACTTACATTTGATATCCGGAGCGCAGAATGATCAGAAAACTTGGCCTCGTCCTCGCGGCCGCGCTGCTGTCGACGACCGCCTTTGCGGGAAGCTCGGGCAGCACCTACCATCTCAACTATCTGACATCGAACCAGAAGGGCGTCGCGGCCCGCAAGGACCGCAACCTCGTCAATCCGTGGGGCATGTGGCAGTTCCCCGAGCGCGGCGGCGCGATGTGGGTCGCCGACAACGGCAGCGACAAGGTGGCGACCTATCGCCTCGCCAGCGGCCGCAAGCAGCCGGTGGTGTTCAACGCGCCGGGCGGTCCCACGGGCCTCGCGCTGATCCCGGGACGCAGCGACGGCACCGGCGACTTCAAGATCACCAACGGCGACGTGACCGAGCGCAGCATCTTCGCGGTCGCGACCGAGGGCGGACAGATCATGGGCATGAATTCCGACGTCGATCCGCAGAACGCCGTCGTCGGCTACGACGGTTCGGCCGGCGGTGCGTCCTTCAAGGGCCTGGGCTTCCTGTCGGAACGCCGCGAGCTGCTCGCCGCCGATTTCAAGAACGGCGTCGTCGACCGCATCGACAACAATTTCGCGCTCGAGAACACCTTCACCGATCCGAACCTGCCGGCGGGCTATGCGCCGTTCAACGTCCGCGTGCTCCGCGGCAAGGTGCTGGTGGCCTTCGCAAAGCAGGGCGACGGCGGCGACGAGCAGAAGGGCGCGGGCTTCGGCTTCATCGACGTCTTCGACCACACGGGCAACATGCTGCAGCGCCTCGTCGACGTCGGCGGCGCGCTGAACGCGCCTTGGGGCATGACCGAGGCGCCGCCGGCCTTCGGCAGCTTCGCCGGCGCCCTGCTCGTGGGCAATTTCGGCGACGGCAAGATCAACGTCTACGACATGACGAGCGGCGCGCAGCTCGGCACGCTCAGCGGCTCCGACGGCAACCCGCTGGTGATCGACGGCTTGTGGGGCTTGATGAGCGGCCCCGCCGGCGAAGTCACCTTCGCCGCCGGTCCGAACGACGAGTCGAACGGGTTGCTGGGCACGATCGAGGTCGATGCCGCCGGCGGCGCCGTCGTCAGGAAATAGAGGCTTCGAAAATGACGGCGGCCGCGCTCGCCCGAGCGCGGCCGTCGCTCGTTTGCGGACGCGCGAGCGAGGCGGCCTCGTCCGTTTCCTATTTCAGGATCGCGGTGTTCAGCACCATCGGGCCGGCGCTCGCCACCACGGGCGCCTGCGGCGCTTGCGGCAGCGGCGGCGTGTCGTACTGGCGGTACTCCGGAATCTGGTCGAGGCGGGCGAAGGTATAACCCTCTTCCACCAGCGCCGGGATCACCGCGGCGACCAGATCGGCCGATTGCGTGTTGATGCAATGCATCAGCACCACGCCGCCGTTCTTGCGGCGGATCTCGCGCAGGTACCCCTTGGCGCAGGCAGAGGCGCTCCACTTGTGATGCCAGCAATCCCAATCGGCCGAGCTCATGATGTAGCCGTCGGCGCTGCGCGTGATGTCCCCGCCGATGTCCCAATAGATCGGGCCGACATATTTGCGCAACACGGGATCGGCGTTGAGGATTCCGGCATGCGCCGAGCGCCACGCCCCGTAAGGCGCGCGGAAATAGAGCTTGTCGCCCGGCCGCATCAAGGGCTCGATCTGGTCGTCGACGTCCTTGAGCTGCTCGATCAGCCGCTCTGGATGAGCGTCGAAGGTGCCGTTGAGCATCGCATGCGTCGCGCTGTGGTTGGCGAGAAGATGCCCCTCGGCGGCGATGCGGCGCAGCAGCTCGGAATGGCGATGCGCCATGCGGCCGACGATGAAGAAGGTCGCTTTGACGTTGTTGGCCTTGAGCACGTCGAGCACGCCGGCGGTGTTCGCGTTCGGGCCGTCGTCGAAGGTGAAGGCGACGACGTGGTTCGAGCGCAGCCCGGAATGGAAGATGCTCTTGTTCTGGAAGAGCGCGATCTTGTCGCCCGCCTGCGCGGCCGTCGTCGCGGCCAGACCAGTTGCGACCAATCCGGCGGCCAAGGCGGCCGCAGCCAGCGCCAGTTTCATGGCAATTCCCCGAGTGACGACGGGAGCTTAGGCTCCGTCCCGGAACGGGACAAGACGATTCGGAACGGGCGTGCGCTGGCGAACAGACCGCCTGCAAACATGGCTAACGCCCTGCCTTTCCGGCCTCCCAGCGCGCCACCTGCGCCTTGAGGATGGCAAGCGGCATCGCGCCGTTCTCCAGGACCACGGCATGGAACGCCTTGAGGTCGAATTTCGGCCCCAGCTTGGCTTTCGCCTCCTCGCGCAGCTCCAGGATCGTCTTCATCCCGATCTTGTAGGCGCAGGCCTGGCCGGGCCACACGACATAGCGCTCGATCTCGGCGGTGACGTCGGAACTGGCCATGCCCGTCGTCTTCCGCATGTAGTCGATGGCCTGCTCGCGCGACCAGCGCTTGGCATGCATGCCGGTGTCGACGACCAGCCGCGTGGCGCGGAACAGCTCGGCCTGCAGCCGGCCGAGGTCGCCATAGGGATCGTTCTCGTAGAGCCCGATGTCGGAGGCCAGGTGCTCGGCATAAAGCGCCCAGCCTTCGCTGAAGGCCGGCGAGAACTGGAACCGGCGCAGCAGCGGCAGGCCCTGGATCTCGAGCGAGGTCGCGATCTGCATGTGATGGCCGGGGATGCCCTCGTGATAGGCCAAGGTCGGCATCGCCCACATCGGCGTCTCGCCGACGTTGCGCAGGTTGGCGAAGAACACGCCGGGCCGCGAGCCGTCCAGCGACGGCATCTCGTAATAGGCGCCGGCCGAGCCCTTCTCCGAGAACGGCGGCACGCGCTGCACGTCGAGCGGCGCCTTGGGCATATGGGAGAAGTATTTCGGCAGCAGCGCATGGACATGGCCGAGCAGCTGCTTGTAGTGCGCCAGCATCTGCGCGCGGCCCTTGTCGTCGTCGGCATAGAGGAAGCGCGGATCCTTCATCAGCCTGTCGAGGCGCTCGCCGACCGTGCCGTCGTTCATGCCGACCGATTTCAGGATCGTGTCGGCCTCGGCCGAGATGCGCGCGACTTCCGACAGTCCGTATTGATGGACCTCGTCCGGCGTCATGTCCGTCGTCGTCATGCGCTTGAGCTGGTCGGCATAGAGCTCGTCGCCGCCCTTGATGTGCCACAGCCCAGCGTCGTGGGTGGCGAGCGGCTTCAGCGCCTCTTGCCCCGCGATCATCCGGCGATAGGCGGGATAGACCACGTCGCGCACCGCGGCGGTCGCGTCGTCGACGAGCTGCTTGCGCTCGGCCGCGTCCATGCCGAGCTTGGCGGTCTTGTCGGCGAGGTTCTTGACCAGCGGGCTCTTCGCGGGCTGGGGCGCGATCAGCGATGTCATCTGGTCGATGTTGCCCGCGACGATGAAGTCGGGCGCCACGACGCCGAGCTTGGCCTGACGCGCGACGTCGGCCGTCACCGCGTCGAGCAGCGGCGCAAAGGCCCGCAGCCGGCTGACATAGTTGCGCGCCAGCTTGGCGTTGGTGATCGGATGCGACGACAGCATGAAGTTCGGCAGGTTCTTCTGGATGCCGAAGGCCGGGTTGACCGGATAGACGTCGCCGTCGGCGCCGAGCCAGGGATATTTCTCGTCGGCGAGCGCGGTGTCGTAGCCCCACAGCACGATGTCGTAGGAGAGCTGTTCCTGCGGGTCGAGCCTGGCGCGGTCCCATTCGCGGATCTCGGCCTCGTTGCGGCGCAGGCGGTCGTAGCCCTTCTGCCGCTCGTCCAGCGAATAGGGATCGAGCTTGCCGCTATGGGTGTCGAGCAGCGTGCCGTCGATCGCGCCGACCTGGGTGAGCTCCTGGGGATGGTCGAGGACCAGCGCCAGGGCCTGGCGGTCGAGCAGCCAGTTGAACTTGAACGGCTTGAACCACAGGTTCCACGAAACGAAGGCTGTGACGAGAACCACCGCGAGCAGGACGATCCTGCCCGTCCAACGCAACACCGCACGCATACCCTACTCCCGCTTAGATTCTTGATGACCGACGACGAGGCGCTCTTTCGCGTCCCGCTTGCGTTGCGATGGACCGATTTCCGGCGCCTTTTCGCATGCCCCTCACATTTTCGACGGACCGATGACGGCAAACGAATGGTTCTTGAGCGGCAGGTCGCGCACGCGCACGCCCGTCGCGGCGAAAACGGCATTGGCCAGCGCCGGCGCCAGCGGCGGCACGCCCGGCTCGCCGGCGCCGCCGACCGGGCCTTCGCTTTCCAAGAGATGGATCTCGATCTCGGGGCAATCGGCCAGCCTCAGCATCTCGTAGTCGTTGAAGTTCGACTGCGCCACCGCGCCGTTCTCGATGGTGATCTCGCCCTTGAGCGCGGCGGTGAGCGCGAAGATCACGCCGCCCTCCATCTGCGCCTTGAAGCCGTCGGGGTTCACCACCAGGCCGGGATCGGCGACGGTGACCACGCGATCCACTTTGAGCGTGCCCTTGGGATCGACCGTCACCTCGACGACATGGGCCACGATCGTCTTGAAGGATTCGACGAGCGCGATGCCGCGGCCCCTGCCCTGCGGCATCGGCGTGTTCCAGCCGGCTTTCGCGGCCGCGGTCTCGAGCACGCGTTTGTGGCGCGGCGAGGAGCCAAGCAGCGCGCGGCGATATTCGAACGGGTCCTTCTTGGCGTCGTGCGCCAGCTCGTCGATGAAGCTCTCGACGAAGAAGCCGTGCCACGACGCCTCGACGCTGCGCCAGGCGCCGGTCGGGATATGTGTCGGCACCTTCGCAGCCCCGATCGACTGGTTCGGGATGTCGTAGACGATATGCGCTTCGGCGTTCGGATCGTCGTCGGTCGTATAGCTGTTGACCCAAGCGAGCGGCAGCCCGTCGGGCCCGAGCGAGGCCCAGAATGCGCTCATCACGTTGGGGCGGTAATAGTCGTGCTGCGTGTCCTGCTCGCGCGTAAAAATGAGCTTGATCGGCTGGCCCGGTGCGGCCATCGCGATCTTCACGGCATATTCCAG
Source organism: Alphaproteobacteria bacterium (assembly GCA_019247845.1). Lineage (GTDB taxonomy): Bacteria > Pseudomonadota > Alphaproteobacteria > Micropepsales > Micropepsaceae > Rhizomicrobium. The sequence goes on from JAFBAL010000039.1 coordinate 17,904, forward strand.
GAAGTTCCATTGACCGGGCAGCCGCCGTCCGAAGCCGCCGCCCATGGGCTGGAGATGGAACGTCACCTTGTCGAGGGGCAGGTTCGCGACCTTGGCGCAGAAAGCGCGGCTGCCGAGCCCGTCCTGCGTGCCCGACCACACGGTCAGCGCGCCGTCCTTGAACAGCGCCGTCGCGTTCATCGGCTCCATCGGCGAATGCGCGAGATAGGGCACCGTATAGGTGATCGCCTCGATGCGGCGGCCGAGCGCGAGGCCACCGTCGCCCTGGCCCTTCTTCAGATCGTTCTTGACGTCGTGGTTCAGCGCCGCCGTGCGGCGGTCCCTGATCGTGGCGCTGGAGACCTTGCCGTTCGCGGCATCGTCGAACACCGGCTCGAGATCGGCGACCGCGTCGCGCGCGCGCCAATAGCGGTCGGCCACCACGGCCACCGCGTCGTCGAGCTTGACGACGTGCGCGATGCCGCGCTTGCCCTTGATCACGCCGGTGTCGACCGACAGCAGCCTGGCCCCGAACACCGGCGAGATGCGGATCGCGGCATAAAGCATGCCCGGCTGCTTGACGTCGATGCCGTAGTTCGTCGTGCCGTCGACCTTGCGCGGGATGTCGAAGCGCTGCACAGGGCGGCCGATGATCTTGAATTCGCCCTTGCCCTTCAGCTTCGGATGAGACGACGGATCGTAGTTGGCCGCGTCGCTCGCGAGCTCGCCATAGCGCAGGTTGCGGCCCGTCGGCAGGTGGACGACCTTGCTCGCCTTGGTCTCGCAATCGTTGGCCGGCACGTTCCAGCGTGCGGCCGCCGCCTTGACCAGCATCTCGCGCGCGCCAGCCGCGGCGACGCGCATGCCGAGCATGCCGGTCGATCGCACCGCCGACGAGCCGCCGGTCACCTGCAGGTTCATGTATTCGGCGACGGAGCGGAACCCGTTCGCCACGGTGCCGCGCAGGAAGGCGGGGATGCTCTCGACCGTCATGTCGCGCTGGCCCAGGATGAAGCCTTCCGCCAGCGATCCGTTGGCGAACAGCGGATCGGACGGCGCCGCCTCCGCACGCACCTTGCTCCAGTCGGCGTCGAGCTCGTCGGCCGCCATCTGCGGCAGCGACGTGAAGATGCCCGTGCCCATGTCGCAATGGGGAACGACCACGGTCACCGTGTCGTCGTTGGCGATCTTGATCCAGCTCGTCACGAACTGCTCGCCGGGTTCAGCATCGAGCGCGTTGGCGCGGCGGATGCGCCCGCTCGGCCACACCGCATAGCCCACGACCAGGGCGGTCGCGGTGCCGAGCGCGCCGAGCACGATGTTCCTGCGCGTCGGCATCACCCTTCTCCCGTCGCGGCCAGCGCCCGCACGGCGGCGCGGATGCGCGGATAGGTGCCGCAGCGGCAGATATTGGTGATCGATTGCTCGAGCTGCTCGTCGCTCGGATGCGGGTTCGCGGCCAGAAGCGCGCTCACCGCCATCAGCATGCCCGACTGGCAATAGCCGCATTGCGGCACCTGGTGGTCGATCCAGGCCTGTTGCGCGGGGATGAGACCGTTCGCGCTCAACCCTTCGATGGTCGTGATCTCGGCGTCCTGCACCGAGCCGACCGGCGTCACGCAGCTCCGCTGCGCCTGGCCGTTGACGTGCACGGTGCAGGCGCCGCATTGCGCGATGCCGCAGCCGAACTTGGTGCCGGTGAGCCCGATCTCGTCGCGGATCACCCAGAGCAGCGGGGCCTCTTCCTCCACGTCGAGCGTGTGTACGACGCCGTTCACTTTCAGCCGGACCATGCCCCCTCCCCCGAACCGCGCCGCTTATAGCATAGTCCGGCATCGCGAGGAGCGCCCGCCATGATCAAGCTGACCTTCTGCCTGCACCGCCTGCCCGGCCTGACGCGCCAGGCGTTCCAGGATTATTGGTACGGCACCCATGCGCCGCTGGTGGCGCGGCACGCGCAGGTGCTGCGCATCCGCCGTTACGTGCAGCTTCACAGCGCGGCCACGCCGCTCGACGACGCGCTCAGGGGGGCGCGCGGCGCGCCCGCAGGTTATGACGGCGTCGCCGAGCTGTGGTGGGACTCGCTCGACGACATGCTGGGCAACGATGGCGACGCCGCGCGCGACGCCGGCGCCGAGCTGCTCGAGGACGAGCGCCGGTTCATCGACCTCGCCCGCTCGCCGCTGTGGTTCGGCGAAGAGAAGGTGATCGTCGGCAGTTGACATACCCATAACCTGTGGGTTATTAGTCTGATAAATAACCAACGGGTTATCGATGCCGAGCGTCCACGACCAGCTCTTCCGCACCCTCGCCGATCCGACGCGCCGCGCGATCTTCGAGCGGCTGTGCCGCGAAGGCGAGCAGACGGTCGCGGCGCTGACCGCGCGGGCCGGCGTCTCGCAGCCCGCGGTGTCGAAGCATCTGGGCGTGCTCAAGCAAGCGGGCCTGGTGCGCGACCGGCACGAAGGCCGCCAGACCCATTATCACGCACAGCTCGGCGCGCTGGCGCCCTTGATCGACTGGACGAGCCAGATGGCGGGGTTTTGGGAACGAAAGTTCGACCAGCTCGAAAACCTCCTGCGGAGAATGGACCAATGAGCGAAACGCGTTCCGTCGTCGTCGAGCGCGAGATGCCCTTCCCCGCGGAGAAACTGTGGCGCGCGCTGACCCAGCCGCACCTGATCGCCGAGTGGCTTATGGAGAACGACTTCGTGCCCGCGGTCGATCATCGCTTCCGGCTGCGCGGCAGCTGGGGCTCGGTCGATTGCAAGGTGCTGGAGATCGAGCCGCAGAAGACGCTCGCCTACAGCTGGGACGCGATGGGGCTCGAGAGCACCGTCACCTGGACGCTGACGCCGACGGGCGCCGGCACGCATCTGCGCATGGAGCAGTCGGGCTTCCGCCGCGATCAGGCCCAGGCCTTCGCCGGCGCCATGATCGGCTGGCAGAAATTCTTCGCGAAGCTGGAAGAGGTCTTGGAAGGGAGCGTGCCGTGAGCATCCGTCAAATCCATCGCTGGACGTCGATCGTCTTCGTGCTGATCGTCGCGGGAATCTTCGCGACACTCGGCATGGGCCGGCAGCCGGTGCAGTGGGTGTACTACCTGCCTCTGATCCCGCTGGCGCTGCTGGTGCTCACCGGGCTTTACCTCTTCGTGCTGCCCTATAGGATCAGGCGATGACCCCGTCGCAGCACATCGACGCGCGCGTCGCCGAGCTCGGCGACTGGCGCGGCAAGACGCTCGCCCGTATCCGCGCGCTCATCCATGCGGCCGAGCCGGGAATCGTCGAGGAGTGGAAGTGGCGCGGCGTGCCGGTCTGGGAGCGTGACGGCATCGTCTGCACCGGCGAGACCTATAAGAGCGTGGTGAAGATGACCTTCGCCAAGGGTGCGGCCCTCGACGACCCCGCCGGCCTGTTCAACTCCAGCCTCGACGGCAACGTGCGCCGCGCCATCGACATCCACGAAGGCGACAAGATCGACGAGAAAGCGCTGAAGGCCCTCGTCCGCGCCGCCGTCGCGTTGAACGCGGCCAAGAAGAAGCCGGCGGCAAAAACGGTACCGAAGGGCAACGCGCCGGGAACCGCAAAGCCGAAGGCCACGGCTGCGAAGGCCAAAGCGCCGAAGAATAGGCCCGCCTAGAACTGCTTCTCGTTGTCCTTGGCGAGATCGCCCAGCCGGTCGGTCCTGGACACGAATTCCCGTTTGGCCGGATCCCAGCGGAAGACGTCGCGCCACACCTTCCGGCCCGGCTTGGGGCGCCGGGCATCGCCGCAGTCGAGATCGGTGAGCGTCGTTTCCTGCGTCACGGCCACGTCGACGTCGCGATAGACCGCGCCGCGGCGCGCTTTCGTCGCGACCTTGGACGTTTCGCGCATCTCATGCGTGCACAGCCGCTCGCTCAAGGTCATGACCTCGGCCGCGCGCCTGAAGCGGCCGTCGCGCAGGAACATCAGGTCGGCGATCAGGTATTCCTGGTTCGAGTTGCTGTGCGAATTGTCGAGCACGAACAGATCGTCGGCCTCCGACAGCTTCTGCGGCGCGTCGCCGAAATTGGTGAACCGGTCCACGCCGATATCGACGAGGTCGAGCAGCTTGGGGACCGTGGCCTCGTCGTCGAAGGCCGCCAGGATCTCGGCGAAGCTGTCGGTCTCGGTGCCGCCGGTCAGCAGAAGGATGCGGCTCTTGCCGGCCTCCCTCACCTTCAGCACGTCGACGGAGCTGAACACGAAGCCGCCGGAGAGATCGTTCTGGTCGGGATTGCCGTCGGGACCTGCGAGCGCCGGAATGTCGGTACCGCTCCAGCGCCCGCCGTCCTGCGGCTCGAGATCGGGGATCACCTGCTTCATCAGGTCGCCGTAGGTGATGCCGGGATGCCCGGGCACCGCGTCGGTCAGCTGCTCGGCGCGCGCGGCGGCGCCAAGCGCCAGTACGAGAACCAGGCCGGACAGCCGCATCGATTCATCTCCCCGTCCCGTGCCGGCACGCTCTGCGCGGCACGGGAGTTGCTTTGTAGGGGGCGAAGCCCCGGGTAATCAATCATGAGCGCGATCACCGCACCGTTCGAAGCCTTGGCCGTCCGCGCGCTGGGCGGGCCTGCGCAAACCTGGCTCAAAGAGTGGAAAGAGCTGCGCTACTGGAAGAAGAAGCAGGCCCAGGAGGTCGATCTCACCAACGGCCACTACCGCTTCTTCTACACCGAGTGTTTCGGATTGGGACCGGCGGACTATGCGGGACACCGGCTGCTCGACGTCGGCTGCGGCCCGCGCGGCAGCCTGGAATGGGCGACGATGGCGGCCGAGGCGGTGGGCGTCGATCCGCTGGCCGACCGCTACCGCAAGCTTCAGACCCGCCATCAGCACATGCGCTATGTCAACGCCTATGCCGAGACCATGCCGTTCGGCAACGCGACCTTCGACGACATCTTCTGCTTCAACGCGCTCGACCACACCGCGGACTTCCGCCGCGCGCTGCTCGAGATTCACCGCGTGCTCAAGCCCGGCGGCCGCTTCCTGCTCATCACCGAGGTCAACCACGAGCCGACCCTGGCCGAGCCCAACTGCATCCTGCCGGAAGAGCTGGCCGCGCTGCTCGAATGCCGCTTCGACTTCAAGTCGCGCAATTTGGTGCGCGTGCGCGACGACCACAACGTCTATCAAAGCGTGCGCGACGCCCACGTCTTCGAGGACGGCACGCTGACTGCCGGCGTTCCTGCAATCTTCACCGCGCATTGCGTGAAGCGCGGTTGAGGCTGTAGCGTCGTCCCGCGAAGGCGAGCTTCATGCGATCAATCGTCGTGGCGACCGTTCTGGCGGCACCGCTGGCGCTCGCGTTGTGCGCCTGCGCGGCCACGGGACCGAAGTTCTCGCCGGTCTCTCCGCCCGAGGGTTCTGCCGTGGTCTATGTCTACCGCATGAACCACTTCGCGATGAGCATGTCGGACGTCCATATCTATCTGGACGGCAAGAAGGTCTTCGACCTCGCCAACGAGGGCTATTCCGTGCGTTCCAGTGGGACCTGCACGAGGAAGACGAAGCCACCGGCTTGCGCGCGCTCGCCGACAAGCACTTCCAGGCGCCGTTCTGACGGCTAGACGTAATGCCAGCGATGCTCGCGGTCGTAATAGCCGCGGCGGCCGTGACGGTATTCATAGCGCGTCTCGCGCGCGCGGTGACAGCCGTCCGACGCGATCGAATGGCCGGCGAGGCCGCCCACCACCGCGCCGCCGACCGTGCCGACCACGCTGCCATGGGTGATGACGTTGCCGAGCACGCCGCCGCCGACCGCACCGACGGCGGTGCCCGTGTCCTTGCGGCCGCGGCAGCCGGCATCGGCAGCAGTGGCGAAAACGCTCAAGGACAGGGCCGAAACGGCCAGGATCTTCACAATACGCATCTGACAATCTCCGCGATTTTGCGCTATTGGAAACAAACCAACAAAAGGAAGGTTCCGTGGACCTGCTCGACCGGCCGTGGGCGCGCTGTTTCGCCGACCTGGACGTAGCCGAGCCGCCGGCAAGCGAGCTCGCCGAGATCAGAGCGCGTTATTCCGAGCCGCACCGCGCTTATCACACTCTGCAACATCTGGACGATTGCCTAATCTGGTTCCACCACGCGCGGGCGCTGGCGCAGCGGCCTGGAGAAGTCGCGATGGCACTGTTCTATCACGACGCCGTATACGATACGCATGCGCGCGACAGCGAAGAGCGGAGCGCCGCTCTCGCCGCAGCGGCGCTCGAGGAGCACTGCCGTGCCGATCCCGACACCGTCGAGCGCGTGCGTGCGCTGGTGCTCGCCACCAAGCATGACGCGGCGCCGGACTCGGACGACGCAAGGCTGCTGGTCGACATCGACCTCGCGATTCTCGGCGCCGCATCTGCGCGCTTCGACGAATACGAGCGGCAGGTGCGCCTCGAATATTCCTGGGTCGCACCGGAGGATTTCCGCAAGGGCCGCGGCGATATCCTGCGCCACTTCCCCGCGCGCGAGACGATCTACGCAACGGAGTTCTTCCGCACGCGCTTCGAAAGCGCGGCACGCGCCAACCACGCCCGCTCGCTCGCGTCCCTCGCATAGAGCTATGCGCCAACTGTCATGGCCCGCAACTGCGGGCCATCCAGTCGAAACTTGCGCGATCGGTGCAGACGCCAGTGGGCGGCCCGCATTCGCGGGCCCTGACACCTCATTAGGCCAGCCGCGCCACGGCGTCCTTGAGCCGCGCCGCCAGCGCCATCGCGTCGGCGCGCTTCTCGCGCTGCTCGGTCAGCACCTCTTCAGGCGCCTTGGCGACGAACTGCTCGTTGTTGAGCTTGGCGTCGAAGCGGGCGATCTCGTCCTGCGCCTTCTTGAGCTCCTTCTCGAGCCGCGCGCGTTCCTTGGCGAAGTCGATGACGTCGCCGAGCGGCAGCGCCACCGTCGCCTCGCCGAGCACGAACTGCGCGCAGCCCGAGGGAAGCGCGTCCGTCGCGTCGGCCGAGGCGAGCCGCGCCAGCGTCATGACGGAGTCGCGGTTGCGCTCCAGCCGGGCCTGGGTCTCAGGCGTCGCGTCCTTGAGCAGCAGCGCGATCTTGGCGGAGGACGGCACGTTCATCTCAGCGCGCACCGAGCGCACGCCGCTGACGAGGTCGATCAGCCAGCCCATCTCGGCCCGCGCCGCATCGTCGGCGAAGGCGAGCTTCGGCCACTCCGCCTCGATCAGCAGCGACGCGCGCGGATCGGCATGCTCGGCAGTCCGCGCCCACAGCTCTTCGGTGATGAAGGGCATGACGGGATGCAGGAGCTTGAGGATCTGGTCGCGCGTCCAGGCGGCGGTCATGCGCGCCTCGGCCTTGGCGCCCTCGTCCGTGCCGTTCAGCAGCGGCTTGATCAGCTCCAGGTACCAGTCGCAATAGACGTCCCAGACGAAGCGGTAGATCGCGCCCGCCGCGTCGTTGAAGTGCAGTTCTTCCAGGTTCTTGGTGACTTCTGCCGCCGTCGCCGCGCATTCCGCGACGATCCAGCGGTTGACGGTCAAAGTCGCCGCGGCCGGATCGAAGTCGTTGCGCGTCTCGCAGCCGTTCATCTCGCAGAAGCGCGCCGCGTTCCACAGCTTGGTCGCGAAGTTGCGGTTGACCTCGACGCGGCTGGGTCCGATGCGCATGTCGCGGCCGGTGCCCGCGGCCAGCGCCAGCGTGAAGCGCAGCGCGTCGGCGCCGTAGTCCCGGATCAGGTCGAGCGGGTCGACGACGTTGCCCTTGGTTTTCGACATCTTCACGCCCTTCTCGTCCAGGACGCGGGTGTGGATGAAGACGCGGTGGAACGGCACGGCCTTTTCGACCGGCTCTCCGGGGCTCTCCGGGGGCATGAAATGCAGCCCCATCATCATCATGCGCGCGACCCAGAAGAAGATGATGTCGAAGCCGGTGACGAGGACCGAGGTCGGGTAATAGCGCGCGAGCTCCGGCGTCTCGTCCGGCCAGCCGAGCGTCGAGAACGGCCACAGCGCGGACGAGAACCAGGTGTCGAGCACGTCGGGGTCGCGCGCGAGCGTCTTGCCGCCGGCCTGCGCGCGCGCTTCCTCTTCCGTCTCGGCGACGTAGATCTGGCCCTCCTCGTCGTACCACGCCGGGATCTGGTGTCCCCACCACAGCTGGCGCGAGATGCACCAGGGATGAATGTTGCGCATCCAGCGGAAATACACGTCCTCCCACTGCTGCGGCGCGATCTTGGTGCGCCCGTCCTCGACCGCCTTGATGGCCTTCTCGGCCAGCGGCGCGACGTTCAGGTACCACTGCTCGGTCATGAACGGCTCGAGCACGACGGTCTTTGTCTTCTCGTCGTGCGGCACGGCGTGGGTGATCGGCTCGATGCGGTCGAGCAGCTCCATCGCCTCCAGGTCGGCGACGATGCGCTTGCGCGCCTCGAAGCGGTCGAGGCCGCGATAGGCCTCCGGCACGCTGTCGTTCAAGGTGCCGTCGCGGTTGAGGATATTGATCAGCGGCAAGTTGTGGCGCTTGCCGACCTCGAAGTCGTTGAAGTCGTGGCCGGGCGTGATCTTGACCGCGCCGGTGCCCTTCTCCGGATCGGAATGCTCGTCGGCGACGATCGGGATGAGCCGGTCCGCGAGCGGCAGGCGCAATTGCTTGCCGATCAGGTCGCGATAGCGCTCGTCGTCGGGATGCACCGCGACGGCGGTGTCTCCCAGCATGGTTTCGGGGCGCGTGGTGGCGACGGTGACGACGCGGCCCGTCTGTCCTTCGATCGGATATTTGAGGTACCAGAGATGCCCCTTCATCTCGATGCTCTCGACTTCGAGATCGGAGACGGCGGTCTGAAGCCTGGGGTCCCAATTGACCAGCCGCTTGTCCTTGTAGATCAAGCCTTGCTTGTAGAGCTCGACGAAGACCTTGAGCACGGCGCGCGACAGCCCGTCGTCCATCGTGAAGCGCTCGCGCGACCAGTCGGCCGAGGCGCCGAGCCGGCGCAGCTGCTCGCCGATGGCGCCGCCGCTCTCGTCCTTCCACTTCCACACCGCCTCCAAGAACTTCTCGCGCCCCATCGCGACGCGGCTCTGCTGGCGCTCGGCCAGCTGGCGCTCGACGACGAGCTGGGTGGCGATACCGGCATGGTCCATGCCCGGCTGCCACAGGACGTCCTTGCCGCGCATGCGCTCGAAGCGGGCGAGCGCGTCCTGCAGCGTGTTGTTCAGCGCGTGGCCGATATGCAGGCGGCCGGTGACGTTGGGCGGCGGGATGACGATGCAGAACGGCTCGGCATCCGGCCTGCGGTTCGTGCGGAACGCGCCGGAGGCTTCCCACTGGGCATAGATGCGCCCTTCCACCGCGTTGGGCGAGAACGTCTTGTCGAGCATGGGTGGGCGAACCTCTTGTACGGCGTATTCCGGTTGGTGAAGCCCGGAACGGCGCGCGTCAAGAGGCCGTCCGGGGATTTGGCGCCCCGGACCTGCCAATGCGTTGGCTTAGATCAGTGGCGGGCGCGGGCGACGCGCTCTACTTCCGCCCGTACCGCGCCTTCGAGCAGCGCGGGGAAGTGCTCGTCCATCCACTCGCGGACAAGCGGCTTCAGCTTCTCGACCACGGCGTCGGAATTGTCGCCCAGCCACTGGTGCAGGACCGGACCGAAGCCGTCCTTGACGGCCTTTTCGAACACGGCCTGGACCGAGGCGCCGTCGGCCGTCGCGGCAGGCGCGGGCTCGGCGGCGCGCGGCGCCGGCTCCTCGGCCTTGGGCGCCTGGATGCTGGCGAAGGAATCCTCAAGCGCCTTGCGCGTCTTGTCGGAGAAGAAACCTTCATGCGGCTGGACGGCGGGGGCTTCGCTCATGGGGGACTCCTCGATCGTCTGGAACACGACGTCGTTTTCGATTTTCGCAGGCTCGGGCTCGATGACGGGCTGGGGCGCCGGCTGAGCTTCGATCACGGGTTCTTTCGGCGCCTGGAACTCGGGCGCGGGCGGCGGCACGGGCGCGGCGGCCATGACCGGCGCGGGCGCCGGCGGCTCGTCGTGAATCTCGTGCGTCAGGTCGAGCACGTCGGCTTCCATCGGCGCGGGCGCCGCGGCCTGCACCGGTGCGGCCTGCTGCGTCTCGGTGGAATCCTCGGAGATGATCTTGCGGATGGAGGCGAGGATTTCCTCCATGGTGGGTTCGTGCTGAGGGCTCGACGCCATGCTCATCTCCAGCCGCGCTTTCTCTTGGATATACGACCCTAGGATAATCGCGGGCGGAACGCAAAAATTTTCTTAATGAATGAGAGGGTTATGGCAGGTTTCTCTACTCGGAGCCGCCGCCGAAGCCGATCCACGCCGCGGCGTCGTTGTCGTAGTGCACGAGCGGATCGTAGAGCTTGACCTTCAGCCCCAGCCCCTTCGCCGTCAGCCCGCCGCCCGCGGCGAGCGCGGTATAGGCGGCGACCACCGCGTTGCGCTGCGAGGTCACGAGCGCCACCTGGGCGTTGAGCAGCTCCTGCTCGGCATTGAGCACGTCGAGCACGGTGCGGCCGCCGACCTGCTGCTCCTTGCTCACGCCTTCGAAGGCGATGGCGTCGGCCTTGGCGGTCGCGTCGTTGGACTCGATGGTGCCGAGCGCGGACTGGTAGCCCGCCCAGGTCGCGTCGACCGCGTCGCGCACCTGGCGGTCGGCCACGGCGACGTTGAGCTTGGACTGGGTATGCAGCTCGCGCGCCTGGCGGATCGAGGCCTCCTCGACGCCGGCCTGGTAGATCGGCACGTGCAGCTGCGCGATCGCGGAGAGGCCGTGCTGGGCGGTGGCCTGCGGGCTGCCGCCGTCGGCGCCGAAGCCTTGCACCGAGTTCAGCGCGCTCTGCGAATAGAGATACTGGCCCTGCAGCTGCAAGGTCGGCCCCATCGCGCCCCAGGCGTCGTCGACCGCATAGTTCGCGGCGCGCTCGTTGAACTGGGCGGTGAGCAGCAGCGGGCTCTGCTTCAGCGCCATGCCGAGCAGCGCGTCCTGGTCTTCGGGCATCCTGGGCAGCGCCGGATCGCTCTCCAGGGTCTCGGCCGGGCGGCCGATGGTCTTGAGGAAATCGGCGCGGCTGGTCGCGAGCTGGCCGCGCGCCGTGGTGAGGTCGGACTGCGCGGTCGCGAGCCGCGCCTCGGACTGGGCGACGTCGGTGCGGGTGAGCGAGCCGGCCTTGAACTCGAGCTGCGTGGAATCGCGCTGGCGGCGCAGCACCGCGACGTTGTGCTCTTTCAGCTTCACGATGGCGCCGTCGCGCACGACGTTCATGTACGCGGTCACGGTGTCGAGCAGCACGGTCTGCTCGGTCGCGGTCAGCTGCGCGCGGCCCGAGCGCACCAGCGCCTTGGCGCGGCTGATCTCGGCGATGGTGCGGCCGCTGCGGAAGATCGGCTGAGTCAAGGTCGCAGCCCCGTTCAGCGGATGATCGGTGATCGAGCCGTTGACGATGGTGACGCCCGTCCCCGCCGGCGGCACCGGCTGCTGCAGGGCCGGCGGAACGCCGACCGGATGCGGGCCGGTCACCACGCCGCCGCCGTTGATCGCGACGGGGAAGTAATACTTCTCGACTCCGTAGCTCGCGTCGATCGCGAAGGTCGGCCGCCACGCGCCGTTCGCCTTGGCCACGTCCTCGTCGCTGGCGCGCAGGCCGGCCTGGGCCGCGGCGAGCTCGGGATTGGTCTCATAGGCGATGCCGAGCGCGTCGTTCAGCGTCATGCTCGGCGTCTCGGGCGCGGCCTGGGGCGGCATGCCGGGCACCGCAGCGGCGGGAGGCGTCGAGTTGTCGGGCTTGTCCGCCTGGGCAAGCCTGGCCGGCTTGGGATGATGCTTGGCCGCGGCGAGCGCGGGGCCGGCCCAGGCTACGGCGAAAGCGGCGAAAATGGCGCCGTGGCGGATGAAACGCATGACCAGATCCCCTTCGCCAAATCCCTTTCAGCAACCCGGATATGGGGTGTCAGAAGACGAATCCAACGGTCTTCGAAAATCCCACTAGTGGCGGCACGGCGGCGTCGAAGCCGGCGCGCTGGCTGATCCCGCCGTGCTCGCGCACGAAAATCTCGCCGCGGCTGGCGAAGCTGCCGTCGCCGATGACCGCGACCAGCCGCCCGCCTTCGGCGAGCTGGGCGATCAGCGCGTCGGGCCGCTCGGGGATCGCGCCGTTGACGACGATCACGTCGAACGGCGCCTTGGCCTTGAGGCCCAGGTTCAGAGCGCCCTGGGTCACGACGACGTTGCTCGCGCCGACCGACGGCAGCAGCTCATAGGCGATGCGGACGAGCTCGGCGTCCTGCTCCAGCGCGATGACGTTCCTGGCCAGGCGCGCGAGCACGGCGGACGAATAGCCTGTGGCGGCGCCGACATCGAGAACGGTGTCGGTGCCCTGGATATCGGCCAGCGCCACGAGCTTGGCGAAGCTGCGCGGATCGAGCAGGAAGCGCCCCGGCGCCACCTCGACCGGCACGTCGGCATAGGCGAGCGCGCGCTTGGCCGCCGGCACGAACCGCTCGCGCGCGATCTCGCCCATGGCGGCATGGATGCGCGGATCGGTGACGTCGTTGATGCGCACCTGCGCCTCGACCATGTTGAAGCGTTGAGCGGCGAATGGGAGCATGGCGCGGACTTCCGAGTCGGGTCTGAAAGGTTCGCGGGCTTATAATCGCGCGCGGCGGCGAACGGAAGCATTGGCGGGCGCGTATAACCTCTGCTATAGGCCCCCTCCCTGGTGACGTGGCGGAGTGGTTACGCAACGGTCTGCAAAACCGTGTACCCCGGTTCAATTCCGGGCGTCACCTCCAGGCTTCGCTCGCGATAGCGCGTGAAGCCTGCCCGGCGTAGCCCGAAGGGCGGAGCCTGGGCTGGTTGCCGCGAACTACGCCTGGCAAGCCAGTCTCGCCTTACTCTTCCTTCAAGGACCTGCAAACTTCCAACAGCCCCCAACCCCCTGATTCGTCTGCGTTAACCTTCTATTAACCTTATTGCGGCAGGCTGCCCTCGTCTTCCCTTGAAGACACCCCACCATTACCCAACGCCTTGGGGCCGGGCTCATCACCCGGCCCTTTTTTTTCGGGCCGGGCCTTGCCCCGACGCCAGCGCGCCCAGCGGATGTCGAAGCGCCGCCGCATCCGCCGCAGCGGATGAAAGTCGATCGACAAGACCATGATGCCCAAGGGAAACATCCAAAGGCCCAGGACGGGGAGGAACCACAGCAGCCCGCCGATCAAGAGGCCGATGCCGAGAGCGACGCGCTGGAACTTGGAACGGGGCAGCTTGATGGTGTGGCGGCCGAATCGCAGGGAATGGCCTGCGGCATGTGTGTCGGGCATTTCGCCTCAAAAAGGCTTATGGGCTGCAAGATTGATATAGATATCGCCCGGCGGACACGCTAGACACGCCGCCTCGTGATGTTCCCCGGTAGCTCAGTGGTAGAGCAACCGGCTGTTAACCGGTTGGTCGCTGGTTCGAATCCGGCCCGGGGAGCCACGATTTCATTCGATCAGATGCAGAGCTTCAGCGCCGCCAATGACGGCGGTGGCGACAAGTCGTCTGTCGAGAGACGCCAGTTTGCCATTGTGAGCTCGAGCCAATCCAAGGAGATAGCTGTCGGTTACCTGCTCAGAGTTCAACAACCGGCCCTGATCGAACCGCTGTGTCTCTAAAATGCTGATGTCATCCGGCCAGAAGATGTGCCCAGGTAAGGTGCACAGCTTCGCAATGTGCGGCACGACAGCCGACGGCGGGCCAAACGGCTTGGGATAGCGCTGGTGCCCTACAATTCTCACGACACCATTTTCGGTAAGTGGGCATGTCGCCCACGAGCGCTGACCTTGTTTTTCGAACCAGTCGTGCGCGACGTTGTGATGAACATGCAGAACGTCGATGAGCGCGATGAGAACGTTCACGTCCAAAAGAAACGTCGTCACGGAAGCTCATCGCGAAGCTTGTTGACGAGCTCCAGCGTCACACACGGCACGCCGCTGCGCCCAGGTAGCAACGGCACCCCATTCCGCGTCGAGCCTGTAATGGGCTTCCCCTGCAGTGATTGGCGCGCAAGTGCCGAAATGACCTCGCCGACGGACTTGCCTTGCTGATCCGCGAGACCCTTGGCCGCCATCAGGACGTCGTCATCAATTGTCAGGGTCGTTCGCATGCTTGATGCTCAACATCACGCATCAAACATCTAACATGGTTCAACTGTAAAATCAACCTCCCGCCGCGTCCGAGGCCAGGATCGCCTCGTCCGTCTCGGCCGCCGCCACGTCCTCGGGCTTGTCGATCACCAGCTTGCCTTCTATCAGCATGATGCCGAGCGAGCGCTTGTCGGCGGATTGGCCGCTGGCGGCGGGCGAATAGTCCTGGTCGGAGATCAGGAACAGGCTCACCCCGTCCTTGGAATGGACCGTCGATGGAAGCTGGATCGTCCAGCTCTGCGGCGAGTCGTTCACGAGCTGGATCTGGCCGAGCTCCCGGCGGTTGCAGTTGGCCACGATCGTGCGCCCGCCGGTGATCGCAGTGCCGGCCACGCGCAGGCGTAGCGCGAGCGTCGCGCCATGCTTGGCCGCGGCGGGCGGCAGATGGAAGCGCAGGTCGCCGGTGCGCCCGTCGCTCCAGCGTCCCTGCGCGTCGCGCCGGTGCCAGAGCTGGCCGAGAAGCGCCTCGGTCGTCGGGTTGTCTTCGTTGAAGCGCACGCTCTGATCGGCCGGCCACACGATCTGTGCCCGCTTCTGGTCGGAGCGCTGGCCGGACGACAGCGTCACCTCGCGCCGCGCCCAATCCTCGACATCGGCCATCAGCCGGTCCGGAAAGGCCTGGCGGTATTCCTGGCTGTTCATGAAATCGAGCAGTACCGCGGCCGGCGGCGTACCCTGACGGATGCGCTTGACCCAGTTGTCCGGCTCGCCCGGGCCCCAGCCGCGCCCAAGCACGCATAGATACAGCAGACCGACCAGGATGTTGGGCTGGAGGTTGAGCGCAATCTCCCAGAACGCGACGTCGACGACGCGCTCGCCATAAGCGGCCGCGTCGTCCTTCGATATCTCCGGCTTCTGGCAGAGCGACTGGTAGAACGAGAGCTTCGAGATCAGCCGGTAGAACGACCAGCGTCCGAGCCGCTGCGCGCGGCTCACCAGGAGCGGCGCGAAGGTGGACTGGTTCGCCCCGTGCAGAAGCACGCGCCCGGCAAAGGCGATCAGCTCGTCCATCGACCAGGTCAGGAATATCTCGGGCGAATGCGCGCCGCGGTCGCGCTCGAGCAGCATCAGCGCGCGGCGCGCGCGGGTGAGCTCGGCGAACCATTCGGCATCGGCCGGCGATACTTCGGCGGCGCTCCAGGCGCGCGCGTCGCGCACCGGCGCCAGGAACCGCGCGCGCCGCGTCAGCGTCTCGCCGCTCTCCAGAACGAATTCCTTGAGCTGGCGCACATAACGCCCGCTGTCCTTGGGCCGGACGTGATCCTGTCCCGCCGCTCCGATGGTGACGCGCAGCGCCGGATCGGCGAGCAGCTCTTCCATCGCGCGCGCAACCATCTCGATGCCGTCGGTGCGTTCGATCAGGACGGCAGCGCCGTCCGGGATCTCGGCATAGCAGCCGGCGCGATAGGCGATCACAGGCCGGCCGGCGTTCATCATCTCCACCAGCGAGCCCGAGGCGCCTTCGGTGTTGGGGAAGCGCAAATTCACGAAGACGTCGCTCTCGTTCTTGATCTGGAGCAGCCGTTCGTTGGTGACGCTGAACTCGAAGGTCACCTGCTTGGTGAGGCCGAGCTTGGTCACCATGGCTTCGAGCTCGCGGACATATTCCTTGTCGCCGGGATGACCCGCGATGACGAGCTGCGCGCGCGACTTGAGCAGCGGCGATCCGGCGATGGCCTGGATGATCGTGTCCAGGCATTTCGGACGGCCGATATGGCCGAAGCTCGCGAATTGGCAGCGGTCCTTGGTCGCGGTCTCGGAGCGCCAGCGCGCCATGTCGTCGGCCGACGGCGCCATCTTCTGGTCGCTCGGCAGGAACAGCCTCAGGATCGGGCCCTTGAAGAAGGCCGCGACGCGCTCCTCCATGAAGCGCGAATGCACGACGACCGCCGAGGCGAGCTCGGCCAGGGGCTGCATCAGCGGATAGTCGGCGACGTTCTCGCCGTCCCACGGCGCATAGAGCGTGGCGTCGCGCGTGATCACGCCCGAGCGCAGCGCCATGGCGAAGCCCGCGCTGCCGTAATATTCGCGGATCAGCCGCGCATAGGCCGGCGGAGAGTTGATCTCCTCGAAGCATTTGTGCGCGAAGAAGTGGTGATAGGAGAAATCGTGCAGCACGGCGATGCCGGGCGCGCGGCGCATGGCGTCGACGATCTCGCCGTGGTTCTGGGCGTTGTTGCCCAGGTTGTAGATCGCGGCGTCGTAGCGCGACAGGATCTCGCCGATGGCGCCGCCCTTGGGAACGTCCATCATCGGCACGGGCGCGCCATAGGACGGCCCGTTGGCGTTGACGAACAGGTCGCAATCGAACGCGGGCGCGCCGTCGTCCTTGGCCATGTGCGGCAGCAGCGCGCGCGAGAAGGCGCCGATGTCGGAGCGCGAGCCGTAGGGCGAAAGCCAGGCGATGCGTTTCGTGCCGCTCATTGCAGGATCACCTTGAGCAGTGCGTCCCATTGCGCCGGCGGATCGACCCGGCGCCGGGCGGCGCGCGCGACCGAACGTCCCGGCAGGGGATCGAGGAGGACGTCGCGCAGCGAGGCGAAAAGCTCGTCGGTGCTCGAGAACAGCAAGCCGCTGCGGCCATGCTCGACCACCAGGTCGGTGAGCGATCCCTGCCGCCGATTGTGCGCCATCAGGCTCGCCCGGTTGGCGAGCTGCAGCACCGGCACCGCGCCGGCCCAGGCGTCGCTCAAGCGCGCGCCGGGCAGGCTCGAGCGCGCGATGCCGTTCTGGATCACCGCCCGCCACGGCATCTCGAACACGCTGGCGGGATCGAAGGCGCGGAAGTCCATGGAGGGGAATGCATCGCTCAGCGACGCCGCAAGATCCTGGCCGGCGCGCTCGTCCTCGTTGTTGACGATCAGGATCGCGCCCCCGGTCGCGGCCACCGTCAGCGCGGTGGGCGGGAACATGCGCTCCTCGGGCTTGCGCGAGACCAGCGGCGTCACCGCGTCGAAGGCGGCGCTTCCCAGGCATACGACCTTGCTGGCCGACAGCAGCGCGTCGTGGATGCGCACACGCACGCTGTCGACGTCGAGGCCGAGCGTGGCTGCCAGCACCTCGGCGCCGACGAACGGATCGCGCGTCAGCACCACGCGCGCGCTATAGGGCGCCAGCGCCAGCAGGGCGCCTGCATCGATGAGCACCAGGTCGCGGTCGAGCGACAGGCGCCCGTGGCCGACGGGCATGGCGCGGATCGCCTCGCGCACGTCGTCCGCGCTCATCGGCTTCAGAGCGACGTCGTATTGCCCCGCGGCCAGGCTCTCATGGGCCTGGCGGGCGATGCTGGCCGCGACGGCCGACGGCGCCTGGGGCGTGTCCGCCCCCATATCCGCGAATACGATGGTGCTCTGGGCCGCCAACGCCGTTCCCCTGGCTCTACCGGAGCGTTCATAGCTTGTCGGTTGGTGTGTTGGGAAGCGAACCCTTCATTGCTTTTTTGCTAAAGATGAAACCGAGGAGCTCCTCGGGCGGAGGCGGCTCGGGCATCGCGTCCGGGAACGAATCGAATCCGGGCGCGAAGCCGGCCGCCAGCTTCGGGTCGACATAGCGCGCGAAGAACGCAGCGTTGGACGACTCGAACCTGGCCAGGAAGGTCTCGGCCTCGTCCCGGGTGAGCATGGGCACGCGCTTGCCGCCGCGCTGGCGGCCGGTGGCGATCAAGCGCTTGCGCAGCTCCTTGTTGTCCTTGTGGCGCGAGCCGTTCAGCGCCAGGAGCACGCAGATCGTCTCGAACGACAGCGACTCGTTCGACGACAGCCGGGACGCCTCTTCGTCGTGCGGCAGCCCGATCGCGGCGCGCAGGTCGTCGACGATGTCGCCGCCCACGAGCTTGTCGCGCTCGAAGATGCGGCACGAGAGCGCCTCGCGCCCGAACTCGCCGGCCCACAGGTCGCAGACCGCGTTGTGGTCGAAGTAGTAGTGACCCTTGGTCGCATAGACCGAGAGCGCCGAGCGGTTGGTGGTCCAGCCGCCCTGCACCGCGGTGGAATGCATGCTGGCCAGCATGTGGTCCTGGCGGCGCGCGTAATAGACGAGCCTTATCTCGTCGAAGAAGCCGCGCAGGAACGCGTGCAGGCGGGCGACCTGCGCCTTCTCGCGCAATTCGCTGTGGAAGAACTCCGACGAGAACAGGCAGGCCCTGGCCTCGCGCGACCGCGCCTCGATCTCCTCGCGGAATTCGGCCGCGACGGGCGCGTTCTTCTCCAGCGTGCCCTGTACCGCGGCGTCGCTCAGCCGGATGTGCACGTGCCCGTTCGGATTGGTGAAGGCCTTGGGATACCACACGCCCTCGGCAAGGACGCCGGCGCGGTGCTGGCTGAAGTATTTCTGGATGCTGGACGTCCCGGTCTTCTCGGAGCCCAGATGCAGGATGCAAAGCTTCATGCGGTGTGTTTAGGGCAAGGCCCCAGAAACTTGAAGACCCCAAACTTGAAGACCCCAAACTTGAAGGCCTGCCCACGGCCTTCTACGGTGGCCTATGGATATCGAGCATGCCCCCGACATCAGGCACGACGTTCTCGCCGCCATCGGCAACACGCCCCTCATCCGGCTGAAGCGCGCCTCGGAGGCGACGGGCTGCGAGATCCTGGGCAAGGCCGAGTTCATGAACCCGGGCCAGTCGGTCAAGGACCGCGCCGCCCTTTTCATCGTCGAGGACGCGATCGCGCGCGGGCGTCTCACGCCCGGCGGCACCATCGTCGAGGGCACGGCCGGCAATACGGGAATCGGCCTGGCCGTCGTCGGCAACGCGATGGGCTTCCGCACGGTGATCGTCATCCCCGAAACCCAGAGCGAGGAGAAGAAGGACGCGCTGCGCCTCATGGGCGCGGAGCTGATCGAAGTCCCCGCGGTGCCGTATAAGGACCCCAACAACTACGTGAAGCTCTCGGGGCGCATCGCGCAAGCGACGCCGAACGCGATCTGGGCGAACCAGTTCGACAATACCGCCAACCGCCGGGCGCATCTCGAAACCACCGGGCCCGAGATCTGGCGACAGACGGACGGCAAGGTCGACGGCTTCGTCTGCGCCGTGGGCAGCGGCGGCACGCTCGCCGGCGTCGCGATGGCGCTGAAGCAGCGCAACCCGGACGTCCGCATCGCCGCCGCCGATCCGCATGGGGCCGCGATCTATTCCTGGATCAAGACCGGGGAGCTCAGGGCCGAGGGCAGCTCGATCACCGAAGGCATCGGCCAGGGCCGCGTCACCGCCAATCTCGACGGCGCGCCGATCGACGACGCCTATCGGATTTCCGACGCGGAGATGCTGCCCATCGTCTTCGACCTGCTGGAGCACGAAGGCCTGTGCATGGGCGGCTCGACCGGCGTCAACGTCGCGGGCGCGATCCGGCTGGCGAAGGACCTGGGCCCCGGTCATACCGTCGTCACGATCCTGGCCGACTACGGCACGCGCTATCAGAGCAAGATGTTCAATCCCGCGTTCCTCGCCTCCAAAAATCTTCCCGTGCCGCGCTGGCTGGCGGAACCGCGGACGCCGATCGAGGTTCCCTATCAACGATGACGACACGCGTGTTCACGGACCGGCTCGAAACATGACCCCTCTCGTCTCCACCGACTGGCTGGCCGCCCACCTGGATGCGCCCGACGTGCGCGTCGCGGACGCGTCGTGGTACCTGGCGTCGGCGGACCGCGATCCCCGCGCCGAATATCGTTCCGCGCATATCCCGCGCGCGGTGTTCTTCGATATCGACGACCTGTCGGACGACGCCGATCCGCGCCCGCACATGCTGGCCCCCGCGGCCAAGTTCGCCAGCCGCATGCGCAGGCTGGGCCTGGGCGACGGCAACCTGATCGTGGTCTACGATTCGTCCGGGCTCTATTCCTCCCCGCGCGCGTGGTGGATGCTGCGCATGATGGGCCACAACGACGTCAAGGTGCTGGACGGCGGCCTGCCCAAATGGCGCGCCGAGGGCCGCCCGGTGGAAGACATGGCGCCGCCCACCTATCAGCGCCACTTCACGCCGCGGCAGAACCACGCGTTGATCCGCGACCTGGCGCAGGTGCAGAGCTTCCGCGGCCAGGTCGTCGACGCGCGCAGCCCCACCCGCTTCCGGGGCGAGGAGCAGGAGCCGCGCCCCGGCGTGCGCCCCGGCCACATCCCCGGCAGCCGCAACGTCCACTATGCGGCGCTGGTCGATGCCGACGGCACGCTGAAATCGCCCGACGAACTGCGCGCGATTTTCGCGTCCGCGGACGTCGACTTGAAGAAGCCCATCGTGACGACTTGCGGCTCGGGGATGACGGCGGCGATCCTGATGCTGGCATTGACGGTTGCGGGCGCGGACGAGGTGTCGCTCTATGACGGCTCGTGGACCGATTGGGGCGCGCGTCAAGACGTTCCCGTCGAGACGGGCTGAAGCGATGGTCACGCTGCCGGGGACCGATTGGGCATGATCACAATGCCGGAGACGCGCTGAACCATGGTCACGATCCTGGAGGTCGACGGCAAGAAGCGCATCCCCATGACGGTGACGTTCCTGGAGATGCACGCCAAGCCCTCGGCCCTGCCGCCGCCGCAGCCCAAGGGCAAGGTCGCGATCCTCAAGGCGGATAACCCGCCGGTGCATTTCTACCGCTATCTCTACGACACCATCGGCAAGCCCTATTGGTGGGTCGACCGCAAGAAGCTCTCCGACGCGGCGCTGGCCGAGATCATCCACCATCCCAAAGTCGAGCTCTATGTTCTGTACGCGGACGGCTGCCCCGCCGGGATGGCCGAGATCGAGTTCCGCGACGCCGCCGCCGGCCAGCTCGCCTATTTCGGATTGATGCCCGAATATGTCGGCCGGGGCCTGGGCTATTTCTTCGTCTACCACGCCGTGCAGCTCGCCTGGGGCAAGCCCATCTCGAGCCTGCTGATCAACACCTGCACGCTCGACCACCCGCGCGCGTTGCCGCTCTACCAGCGCATCGGCTTCGTCCCCTACTCCCGCGAGGACCGCTATATCGAATTGCCGTAGACGGAAATACCGGGCACAGTCCCGGCCGTCACAAAGGGTGGGAGTTCAAGGATGTCGGTAACGGATGGCGCGGCGGCCCCGCGGCAAAGGACCCTGTTCGGCCACCCGCTGGGCCTGACCTATCTGTTCACGACCGAGATGGCCGAGCGCTTCTCCTATTACGGGATGCGCGCGATCCTGATCCTCTACCTCACCAACGTGGTGCTGCTGCAGCCGATCGCGGGCGACGTCGTCGGCTACGCCTCGATGAAGCACCTGTTCGAGACGCTGTTCAACGGCGGCCAGCCGCTCGGCGTCCAGCCGCTGTCCTCGATCATCTACGGCAACTACACCGCCTTCGTGTACCTCACCCCGTTCTTCGGCGGCATGATCGCCGACCGCTGGCTGGGCCAGCGCTACAGCGTGATCGTGGGCGGCGTGATCATGGCCGTCGGCGAGTTCGCGCTGATGAAGCCCGAGCTTCTGTTCGTCGGCCTCTTGATGCTCATCCTGGGCAACGGCTTCTTCAAGCCCAACATCTCCACCCAGGTCGGCAACCTCTATCAACCCGGCGACGCGCGCATCGACCGCGCCTATTCGATCTTCTATGTCGGCATCAATGTCGGCGCGTTCTTCTCGCCGCTGATCTGCGGCAGCCTCGCCGAGGATCCCGCCATCGGATACAAATGGGGCTTCTTCGCCGCCGGCGTCGGCATGGTGATCGGCCTGCTGGTCTACATGTTCGCGCTGCGCACCCTGCCCAAGGACCGCATCGCGCGGCTTCAGTCCAAGACCGAAGAGAAGAAGCCGCTGACCGGCGCCGACTGGAAGGCGGTGGTCGCGCTGATCCTGCTGTGCTTCCCGACCACGCTGTTCTGGGCCGTCTACGAGCAGCAGGGCAACACGATCAGCCTGTGGGCCGAGCAGTTCACCGACCGCCGCCTGATCCCCGGCGTGGTGAACTGGGAAATCCCGGTCACCTGGTTCCAGTCCTTCAACCCGTTCATGATCTTCGCCTTCACGCCGCTGGTGGTGATGTTCTGGGCGAGGCTCGCCGCGCGGGGCAAGGAACCCACCACCGTCACCAAGATGGCGCAGGGCAATTTCCTGCTCGCGCTCTCCTACGTCGTGATGATGGTCGCCGCCTACTTCACCGGCGAAGGCGGGCATGCGAGCTGGCTGTGGCTGCTCGGCTTCTTCGTGCTGATCACGCTGGGCGAGCTCTACGTCTCGCCGATCGGGCTCGCGCTGGTCGCGCGCGTCGCGCCGCCGCAGATCCTGTCGGCGATGATGGGGCTGTGGTTCATCACCAGCTTCACCGGCAACCTGCTGCAGGGCTATGTCGGCTCGTATTTCAGCCGCATGGACAAGGTGCACTTCTTCCTGCTCTGCGCCGGTCTCGCCTTGGCCGCGTCGGTGATCACCTGGCTGTTCAACCGGCCGCTGAAGTCGACGCTGGAGGTCAAGCCGACGCAGCCGATGCCGCCCGCCGTGGAGCCGCAGCTTTGACGGTGGCAATCGGGAAGCATCGCTGATCGTGGACGAAGGCAAGAAACCTCAGACCATCGCGGTATCTGCCGGGCGCATGACGGCCGAGCATTTCGGCTCGGTGAATACGCCCGTCTACCGCACCTCGACGGTTCTCTATCCCGACATCCATTCGCTGCTGACCGAGAACCAGCCGTACAAATACGGCCGCCGCGGCACGCCGACCAGCCGCAGCTTCGAAAGCGCCATCGAGGCGCTGGAGGGCGACGCCGCCGCGCGCTGCGTCGCCCTGCCCTCGGGCTTGAGCGCCATCACCACGGCGATCCTGAGCGTGTGCAACGCGGGCGATCACATGCTGATGGCGGACACCTGCTACGGGCCGACGCGCATCTTCTGCGACAAGACCCTGCCGCGTTTCGGCATCGAGACGACCTATTACGACGCGACCGTCGGCGACGGCATCGCGGCGCTGATCAAGGACAATACCCGCGCGATCTATTGCGAGAGCCCGGGCTCGCTGACCTTCGAGATCCAGGACGTGCCGGCCATCGCCAAAGCGGCGCATGCGCGCGGCGTCTCTGTGCTGATGGACAACACCTGGGCGACGCCGGTGTTCTTCCGCCCGCTCGATCACGGCGTCGACCTGTCGATCATGTCGGGGACCAAGTATATCGGCGGCCATGCCGACGTGATGGTCGGCACCATCACCGCCAACGAGAGCCACACGAAACGGCTCGAGGACTTCTACGGCGATTGCGGCTTGTTCCTCGGCGGCGACGACACCTATCTGTCGCTGCGCGGCGTGCGTACGCTTGCGCTGCGCCTGAAGCAGCACGAGGCCAGCGCGCTCGAGATCGCGCGCTGGCTGCAGCACCGCGACGAGGTCGTGCGCGTGCTGCATCCCGGCCTGCAGAGCGATCCCGGCCATTCGCTTTGGAAGCGCGACTTCAAGGGCTCGTCCGGCCTGTTCGGCGTCGAGCTCAAGCCCGCGAGCGAGGCGGCGATGACCGCCTTCTTCGACGGCTTCCACCACTTCGGGCTCGGCTATTCCTGGGGCGGCTACGAGAGCCTGGTGATCCCCTCGCATTTCAAGCGCACCGCGAAGCGCTTCGAGCATGACGGCCCGCTGATCCGCTTCCATGCCGGTCTCGAGGACACCAACGACCTCATCGCCGACATCGACGCCGCCTTCGCGCGGCTCAAGGCCGCGCCGTGACCGCGGCCGGCCTCCCGCAGCGCGAAATCCGCGTCGCGATCGATGAGGACCGGCCCGAGGTTGCGTCGTGACCGGCACCCTCACCCGCGACGCTTTCGTCGCCGCGGTGACGTTCGACGCGAACGGCCTCGTCCCCGTCGTCGCGCAAAGTGCGGCGACCGGCGAAGTGCTGATGCTCGCCTGGATGAACCGCGACACGCTGGAACGCACGCTCTCGACCGGCGAGGTCACCTATTGGTCGCGCTCGCGGCAGGAAGTGTGGCGCAAGGGCGCGACCTCGGGCCATGTCCAGCACCTCGTCGAAGCCTGGGTGGATTGCGACGGCGACACGCTGCTGATGAAGGTCGATCAGACCGGCCCCGCCTGCCACACCGGCGCGCCCAGCTGCTTCTTCCGCCGGTACCAAAAATAGCAATAAAATTTGTCGCTACCGGGGCTTGAAACGGGTTCTGGGCCTTCCCATATCCGCCAGATGCGGCACGCGCGAAACGCATCGAAAGGCGCGCGCCTGCTTGGTTGCCTACAGATGTACAGAAGCGGAAAGGAACGGGAGGGGTTTTTCCCCGAAACATGAGGTTCAAATGGGCAAGCGGACAGGAGGCAAGCGCGGCGCGCCGTTCGGCAATCGCAACCGGTTGATCCACGGGCACTATTCGGCCGAGCGCATCGCGCTGCGCAAGAAGGTCAACGCCCTGATACGCCGGGCCCGTGCCGTGGTCCGCGCGGTCGATGCGGCCTTCAAGGCGGGTTTCGAGGAGAAAGTCCGGGCCCGGGCCGAGGCCCTATCGCGCCTCGCGCTGGGCGGCGGCGGTGCGCCGCCTGACCGTGTTCTCGTGCCGCCGGTCGGAGGGCGGCGCGATGTCGTTGGGATAGGCATGGGTGAACACGAACACGATCACGCCGACCCCCATGCCCACGACCGCGGCCAGGATCGGGTTCGAGCTGGCCGCAAGCAGAAGGACCATCGCGCCGAGAGCGGCGCAAATCCCAAGCTTCGTCCGTTTACGCATCATCGCACCTTTGCCGGGCGCTTATGCGAACATCGCGCCCAAATGCGCGTTGAGGAACTTGCCCGCCGGATCGACCCGGCGCCGCACCGCGCGGAATGCCTCGAATCTAGGATAGATTTTCGCCAGTTCAACTGCCGTCAGCGCATGCCGCTTCCCCCAATGTGGCCTGCCGTCGTGATGGCGGAAGATCGCCTCGCAGGCGCCGAACAGCGTGTCCGTGTCGACGCGATGATATTGATGGACGGCAATTGTGGCGCTTTCGCGCCCGAAGAACGGGCTCATCCAGACGTCGTCGGCGGCGACGCTGCGGAACTCGATGGGAAAGCCGGTGTTGATGCGGTTGCGGCGGATCGCCTGGACGACCTCGTGCAGCGCCCTCAGCCCCCTGTCGTAGGGAAGCGCGTATTCCATCTCGTTGAACCGCGTGGTGCGCGGGCTGGGGAATATCTCGTGGCTCCAGCGCACCTTGTCGGGACCGGGCATCAGCCGCGAGAACAGCTTGTGCGCGGACTTGAGCAGGAACGGCGCGTAGGGCAGCACCTCGTTGATCATGCCGAATGCGCGCTGGTCGGAGGTGCCCGTCTCGCCCCGCTCGTACATCTGCTCGGGCGTCCGCGGCGCGGGCGCGTCGGCGTCGGTCTCGTTCAGCGACTTGCAGATCGCGACCTCGGCATAGGGAAACCAGAAGAATTCGAAATGTCGATTATTTTCGACGAGCCCGTCGAGCTGGCGGAACAGGTCGTCGATCGGCAGCAGGAAATTCCTCTCGACGAGCTTGTAGGCCGGGCGCACGTTCATCGTGATCTCGGTCATCACGCCGAGCGCGCCGAGCGAGGTGCGGCCGGCGTCGAAGATTTCGGCATTCTCGGTCGCCGAGCAGTTCACGACCTCGCCGCTCGCCAGCACCATGCGGAAGCCGACGACCTCTGCCGAGAAGTTCTTCAGCCTGCGGCCGGTGCCGTGCGTGCCGGTGCCGACCACGCCGCCCAGGGTCTGGCGGTCGATGTCGCCCATGTTCTTGAGTCCGAAGCCCTTCGCATGCAGCAGAGGGCCGACACGCCACAGCGGCGTGGCGGCGCCCAGCGTCGCGGTCTGCCTGTCGGCGTCGATGCTCTTCAATCCGTCGAACGCCTTGAGATCGACCAGCGTGCCGTCGCTGTGGTTGATCGGCGTGAAGGAGTGGCCGCTGCCGGGACAGCGGATCGGCCCGTCCGACTGGCGGATCGCGGCGGCGAGCTCGACCTCGTCCTTCGGGGCTGTGACGCGCTTCGGCTTGCAGACCACGCCGCCCGACCAGTTGGACCATTTGCCGCCGACGATCTTCATTCCCACAGCCTCGATTTCGTCCGGCCTCACGGCCGCGCTTTCGCCCGGCGGCTTCATAGCCCTGGCCGCGGCGGTTTTCTAGAACAGCTCGGCCTGGGCGGCGCGCTCGGGCGGCGGCTTGGTCGCGCGCGCCATGTCGAATTCGCGCGTGGAGGGATGAAGCATCGCCTTCAACTCATCTACCGTTGCCGGCTCCTCGCCCAGCCACTTCGGCCAATGCTGCGCCTCGATCAGCGCCGGCATCCGGTCGGCGATCGTGGCGATCAGCGGATTGGCCGCGACCGTCACCATCGCGAAGGTGAGCAGCCAGCGTCCGTCGTGCTCGCGCAGGCGGTCCCATACCACCGCGATCGCGACCGGCGCCGCGTCGCGCGGGGCCAGCACGTATTGCACGGTCTTCGAGCCGATCTCTTCCGCTTCGTTGAACGTCGTCGTCAGCACGATGCCGCGGCGCCTGGCGAAGGACTCGCGGAAGGTCGGCTTGGTGTCGATGGTCTCGGCGCGCGCATGGATGTGCGGCCTGGCCTCGTCGCGCGCGTCGGCGGGGTCGCGCATGCCGGCGGGGTCGCGCCTGCCGGCGGGCACCAGGCCCCAGCGCATCGCGACCGATTTGCGCAGGCCCTCGCCGTTCAGCGCGATCACCTGCGCGGTGCGCATCGGCGTCACCGTCTCGTCGCGCACCGGTTCGAGCGCGAACGCCCCGCTCAGGCGAACGACGTTCGCGATGTCCCGTCTTTGCGTGAATTTTCCGCACATGGCGCGACTCTTCTATCATTTTGTTCATCAAACCGCGCGCTTCGTTCATGCGGGGTTCAGGTGAACCGCGGCACGGTCCGGGCGTTTGATCCGGGGGCCCCACTTCGGATGCGTACGGTAAGGAACATACACTCATGAAGATCCGCATGACGGCGTTGGCCGCGATTTCGACCGCGACGTTGCTCGCGGGCTGCGCCTCGCAGCCGATCGGTCCCACCGTTCCGGTGATGCCGGCGCCGGGCAAGTCGATGGACGCGTTCCAGCAGGACGAGGACTACTGCGAGCAATATGCCGACGGCCGCGCGACCGGACGGCTCAAGCAGGCCAACGACGACGAGCTCAAGCGCGGCGTGATCGGTGCGGCGCTGGGCGCCGGCCTCGGCGCGCTCGCCGGCAACACCAAGGGCGCGGTCGCGGGCGGCATCATCGGCGGGCTTATCGGCTCGAGCTCGGAAGCGGGCTACGACCAGCATCGCGTGCAGCGCACCTACGACATCGCCTATGCGCAATGCATGCAGGCCAAGGGCAACAATGTCGGCATGCGCCATCCGCGCCGCTTCCGCGACGGACCGCCGCCGCCCCCGCCGGGATATTGATTGGCATAGGCTGGCCTGGGTGGCTTGCCGAGCCGTAGCTCGCGGCAACCGGTCCGCCTTCGGGCTACGGCGCGACAGCTTCTACGGCGCGACAGCCTTCGCATCGCTTCGCGAGCGAAGGCTGGCGACCCCGGCAGGATTCGAACCTGCGACCCCCTGCTTAGAAGGCAGGTGCTCTATCCAGCTGAGCTACGGGATCGACTAGTGCGACCACGGCACCTTGCGGTCGAAACGGAAATTGTCGGCATAGGACTTCGCCTTCGCCGCCGGTCTGTGCGGCTCGAACACCTGGTAGTCGATGCCGTGGCGCGCGGCATAGTCGACCGCCTCGTCGCGCGTCGCGAATTCGAGCTGCACCTGCTGGAGCATGTCGGACGAGCTCGTCCAGCCCATCAGCGGATCGATCTCGCGCGGTTTCGCCGGCTCGTATTCCAGCACCCACGACTTGGTGCGGGCCTTGCCCGACTGCATCGCATTCTTCGCAGGCACATAGATCCGCGCGCGCATGTCTCACTCCCAAAGGCTGGCCTGCCAGCCGAAGCTCACGGCAACCGGCTCGCCGAGCCGCAGCTTCCGCATGGCGGAAGCGAAGGCTGGTCGGGGCGGCGGGATTCGAACTCGCGACCCCTAGCTCCCAAAGCTAGTGCTCTACCAGGCTGAGCTACGCCCCGGAACCGTCACCGTACGGTGCCCGCTCTTACAACGCCGCGGCCGGGGCTTCAACGGCGTTCGACGCCCGCCTCAGTGCCGCGCGGCGAAGATCGCGGCCTTGACCCTGTCGCCCGGCTCGATGCCGAGCGCCTTGGCGCGGCCGGCATTGATCTCGAGCACCGCGCGGATGGGCTCGCTCGACGGGATCGGCGCCTCGGAATACGGCACCGCATTGCCGGCGATGGACGAGATGGTGCCGTCGGCACGGATGAAGATGAGGTCGAGCGGCAGGATCGTGTTCTTCATCCAGAAGGTGACCATCTGCTCCTTGTGGAAGTCGAAGAGCATGCCGGCATCGGCCGCCATCGCCTTGCGGTACATGAGGCCCCGCTCCTGCGACGCCGGATCGTTGGCCATCTCGACCTTGAAGCTCGGATGTCCGCTCGCCGTGTCGATGGAGAGCGTCGTGGTGGGCAGCGCGCAAGCTGCGGTCGCAAGACCGGCGGCGAAGGCGAGCGAAAGCAGGACGGCGCGCATGCGTATCCCCGAAAGTCCCATCCCCGAAAGCCCCAGAGTGCCGCAACGCGCGCGCGGTTGCTAGGCGTCGACGACCGTGATTTCCGCGGCAAGCTCGCCCTTGGGACCGTCGCCGGCGCGGACCCGCACGCGCTGGCCCTGTACCAGCTCGCGGATGCCGTAGCGGCGCAAGGTCTCCATATGGACGAAGATGTCGGGCGTATCCGGGCCGCGCGAGACGAAGCCGTAGCCCTTGCCGCGGTTGAACCATTTCACCGTGGCGTCGAAGGGCGGGCCTTTCGGCTCGGCCAGGTAGCGCGCGGCGCGCTGCGCGGTCATCGCCGGCGGCGCGGCGGTCGAGTTGTCCAGCGAGATCAGGCGGCGCGCCTGGAGGCCGCGCGGCCCCTGCACCGCTTCGCAAACCACCTTGGCGCCCTCGTAGGCCGCCTTGAAGCCCGATTGCCGAACGCAGGTTTGGTGCAGAAGCACGTCCCCTTGCACGCCACCCGACGGTTTGATGAAACCATAGCCCTTGGTGAGGTCGAACCACTTGACCTGACCGGCAACTTCTTGTGCGGCTTCCCCAATGCCGGGCGAAGCCGGTACGCTCGTATCCATCCTGTTTGCCCCACACGCTCGATGGTAAAAATAAGGTTAACACAATCGCCGGGAAACGTGAAGTCAAACCGTCATACAGTCGTCGCAGAACAAGACGTCTCATCGTATAAGACTTAAGCCGTTGAACAGGCTTTGGATTTGAAGAGTTGCGGAAGGATTGCGAATGAATTTCACCGGCCGATACGTCATTCCGGCCCCCGCGGAGGCTGTCTGGGCGGCGCTCAACGACCCCGAGGTCCTCAAATACTGTATCCCGGGCTGCGAGGAGATCGAGAAGACCAGCCCGACCGACTTCATCGCGGTGGCGACGCTCAAGATCGGTCCGGTGAAAGCGAAGTTTCGCGGCAAGGTCGCGCTCAGCGACCTCGACCCACCCTACCGATGCAAGCTCAGCGGCGAAGGCCAAGGCGGCGTCGCCGGCTTCGCGAAGGGCGGCGCCGATGTCGAACTGACGCCGGACGACGGCGGCACGGTGCTCGTCTATACCGCGCAGGCTTCGGTCGGCGGCAAGCTTGCGCAGATCGGACAGCGGCTGATCGACGGCGCGGCCAAGCAGATCGCCGACGACTTCTTCGGGCGCTTCAGCCAGGCGATCGCCGCTGCGGCACAAGCGCCGACACCGGTGCCCGCGTTCGCGCCCGATCCCATGGTCGAGCCCGCGGCCCCTTCCCCATCGCAGCCGCTCTCCCCGGCTCCGCCGAATGCGAAGCGCGAAGGACGGGCTACGGAGATCTGGATGGTGGGCCTGGTGGGTGTGGTCGTGATCCTGTTGCTGATCTTCGGAGCGGTGCTCTAGAGTTCGTTCGGAGGTGCGCGCATGAGCGTCGTTTCGTTGACCGTCAACGGCAAAGAGGTCGCGCAGGAGACCGAGGACCGCACCTTGCTGGTCTATTTCCTGCGCGAGCAGCTGGGGCTGACCGGCACGCATATCGGCTGCGACACCAGCCAATGCGGCGCCTGCGTCGTGCATGTCGACGGGCGCGCGGTGAAGTCCTGCACCATGTTCGCGGTGCAGGCCGCGGGCAGCGAGGTCACCACCATCGAAGGCCTCGCCAAAGACGGCAAGCTGCACCCGGTGCAGGAAGCGTTCCGCGAAAACCACGGCCTGCAATGCGGCTTCTGCACCCCGGGCATGATCATGACCGCGGTCGACATGATCCGCCGCATCCCGAACCTCGACCGCGCGACGATCCGCGCCGAGCTGGAAGGCAATATCTGTCGCTGCACGGGCTATCACAATATCGTCTCCGCGATCGAAGACGCGGCCAAGCGCGCGGCCGGCGACGCCGAAGGGAAGGCGGCATGATTCCCTATCCTTTCACCTATCATCGCGCGACATCGCTCGCGCAGGCCCAGGCGCTGCTCGGCGGATCCGCGGACGCCAAGCTGCTCGCGGGCGGGCAGACCCTGATCGCCGCGATGAAGATGCGGCTGGCGCAGCCCTCCGACCTGATCGACATATCGGCCATCAAGGAGCTTTCCTTCATCCGCGCGGAGAAGGACGCGATCGTCGTCGGCGCCGGCACGAAGCATTTCGAGGTCGCGACCTCGGACGCCGTCACGCGCGCCATCCCGGCTCTGGCCGAGCTCGCGGGCTCCATCGGCGATCCGGCGGTCAGGCACAAGGGAACGCTCGGCGGCTCGCTCGCCAACAACGATCCGGCCGCGGATTATCCGGCGGCCGTGCTGGCGCTCGGCGCCTCCGTCAAGACGACGAAGCAGACCATCGCCGCGGACGATTTTTTCACCGGCATGTTCGCGACCGCGCTCGACGACGGCGAGATCGTCACCGGGGTTTCGTTCCCGGTGCCCGAACGCGCCGGTTATGCCAAGTTCCCGAACCCAGCGTCGCGCTATGCGATGGTCGGCGTGTTCGTAGCCAAGACCAAGGACGGCGTGCGTGTCGCCGTGACGGGCGCGGGGCCTTGCGTCTTCCGCGTGCCGGAGATGGAAGCGGCCTTGGCCAAGAGCTTCACCTCCGAGGCGATCGCCGGCCTCGCCGTCGATCCGTCCGATCTCAATTCCGACATCCATGGCTCGTCGGAATATCGCGCGCATCTCGTCACCGTGATGGCGGGACGCGCCGTGGCGGCGGCGTCGCATGGTTGACGGCGACGACGTGCTCGACGTCGCGGCGCAGTGGCTGGCCGAAGGGCACAAGACCGCTCTCGGCACCGTGGTGAAGACCTGGGGCTCGTCGCCGCGCCCGACGGGCAGCCAGCTCGTGGTGCGCGACGACGGCCGCTTCGCCGGATCGGTGTCGGGCGGCTGCGTCGAAGGCGCGGTGATCGGGGAAGCGCTCGCCGCCATCGCCGACGGGCGGACCCGCAATCTGGAGTTCGGCGTCAGCGACGAGCAGGCCTGGGCGGTGGGACTGGCCTGCGGCGGACGCATCGCAATCTTCGTCGAGCCGACACCGGAAACGCTGCGCGTGTTGAACGAGGCGCGGCACGACGGCCGCGCGATGGTGCGCGCGGTCGATCTCGGCAACGGCGAGGAACGTCTCGTCGACCCCGCCAGCAATGCTTCGCCGCTCGGAACCGCGGCCGCGACCGCGGCCCGCGCCGATCGGAGCGCTACGGTCGAGATCGAAGGCCGAAGCTGGTTCCTGTCCGTCCACAACCCGCCCCTCGATCTCGTCATCGTCGGCGCAGCGCATATCGCGCAACTCCTGGCCGAGATGGCCAGGCTCGCGGGCTATGGCGTGCGCGTGATCGACCCGCGCACCTCGTTCGCGACGCCGGAGCGCTTTCCCGGTACCGCGCTGAGCCACGACTGGCCCGACGAAGCGCTGACCAAGGCGCCGCTCGGTCCGCGCTCGGCGCTCGTCGCCCTCACCCACGATCCCAAGGTCGACGACCCGGCGCTCGCCGCGGCGCTCAAATCGCGCTGCTTCTATGTCGGCGCGCTTGGCTCGAAGAAGAACCAGGCCGCCAGGCTTGTGCGCCTCAAGCAGCAGGGCTTCGACGACAATGAGCTTGCGCGCATTCATGGTCCGGTCGGCCTCGATATCGGTGCCAAAAGCCCAGCCGAGATCGCGATATCGATCCTGGCCGAAATCACGAGCGTCCTGCGTCAACCGCGCTTGTGAGAGGTGCTCCTCCGCGCCGAGAGCTCGTCGCGCGTCACCGTGCCGTCCCTGTTGCGGTCGAGCCGTGCGAACAGCTTCTGGTCCGACGCCGCATATTCCTTGAGCGACAGCCTGCCGTCGTGATCGGCGTCCAGCCGCTGGAAGTAACGCGCGCTGCCGTCGCGATAGCGCGCGGTCAGGTCTGCGGCGAACTGCGCCTGCGTCATCGCCTTTGCGTTGGAGGTCGCCGCCGCGAAATGCTTGGCCATGGCGCTGTCGAACTCGGCGTGGCTGACGCTGCCGTCCTTGTTGAGGTCGTTGTCGGCGCAGAACCGCGCCCGGCCGGAGCTGCCGCGCGGGCGGAAGGACGCATGCTCCAGGGATGCATGCTGGACGGGCGACGGCGCGCAGGACTCGCTGCCCCTGCCGTCGCGGTCGAACATCTCGAAGCGCACGCGCTGCGGCCCGGCGTATTCGTCGAGCGAAAGCCGGCCGTCACCGTTCCAGTCCAACCGGCGGAACATCTGCGCCATGTGCTGCTGTACGTTCTGACCGTCGAGCTGCGCGAACTGGCCGGGACCGATGGTGCCCGCGCCGTGCGCGACGGAGGCGAACCGGGCTCCGTCGGTTCGGTTCAGCTCGTCATGGGTCACCTTGCCGTCGTGATTGAGATCGAAAGTGGCGAGGAATCGCTCGGCCGTCCTCTGCTGCCCCCGCGACAGGCCCTGAAACGGCCCGTCGAGCTGTGCCCGGGCTGCGCCGCCCGTGACCAGAATCAGCCCCAACGCCACCATCGCCTTCGAAGTCATATCGCCGCTCCGTTCCAAATCCTTGGGTAGAATGAAACATGAACGCATCCGGAAGTAAAGAACAAACCGGGACCATCTCAAAATGTATCAAGCCTGCGTGACGCAAGACATTTTGTGGCAGATCGGGGTTTTCTAATGGGAAGCCCGGTCGTATGAGCCTCGCATGACCAAAGAGGAAACCCGGCCCCACGTGCTGGTGGTCGAAGACGCTCGCGACATCCGCGAGCCCCTGGCGCGCTATCTGCGCGAGCATTTCTACCGCGTCACCACCGCGCCCGACGCCGCCGCGGCGCGCCGCGTGATGAAAAGCTCCGCCATAGATCTCGTCGTCCTGGATATCATGATGCCGGGGGAAGACGGATTGAGCCTGTGCCGCTCGATCCGCGAGACGAGCCAGATTCCGGTGATCGTGCTGACGGCAAAGGGCGAAGAGGTCGACCGCATCATCGGGCTCGAGATGGGCGCCGACGACTATATCGCCAAGCCCTTCAGCCCACGCGAGCTGATCGCGCGCATCGCGGCCGTGCTCCGCCGCACCCAGGCGCTGCCGCCGCGACAGAAGCCGCCCGCGGCCGAGCGCATCCGCTTCGGCGACTGGACGCTCGATACCGGCCAGCGCGAGCTGATCGGCGCCAACGGCGTGGCGATGCCGCTGTCCAGCGGCGAGTTCCGCCTGCTCACCACGTTGCTCGAGCGGCCCAAGATCGCGCTCACCCGCAACCAGCTGCTCGACCTGACCAAAGGCCGCGACGCAGAGCTGTTCGACCGCTCCATCGACAATCACGTCAGTCGCCTGCGCAAGAAGATCGAGCCCGATCCCAAGAACCCGCGATATATCAAGACGGTGTGGGGCGGCGGATACATCTTCGCGCTGGATCCGGAGACCGAATGAAGCCGATGCCTCCGCGCACGCTGGGCATGCAGCTCGTGGCCGTGACGGCGGCGGCGGTGCTCCTGTCCAACCTCGCGGTGGCGGCCTGGTTCGGTCTGGGCACCGAGCGGCAGAACGAGGCGGCGCTGATGGACCGCGTCGTCGACCGCGCCGCATCGACCGCCTTGCTGCTCGCCGCGATCCCCGAAAAGTCGCGAAAGGTCGCGGCCGAGAAGCTGTCGACCGGCGTGTGGACCTTCTCCATCCGCGAAGGCAATCCCTATATCGACCCGATGAACGAAGAGGAGTCGCGGCTCGCCCAGCGCGTCCACACGCTGCTGCCGCCGGACAAGGCGAGATATCCCGTCCTCGTCGACACGCTGACCGAGCAGGCGCCGGCGCAGGTGCGCACCGCCATCCGCTCGCCGCGTCCGGCGATCCGCTTCGTCGTACCGGTATTGGGCGACACCAAAGTGGTCGCGACCTTCTATCGCCCGGAAAGCTCGCCTTGGCCGACGGAGCTGTTCGTCGCCGCCCTCGTTGCCATCGCGGCGGCATCGCTGGCCGCGGCTTACGTCGCCAGGCGCGTGACGCGGCCTCTGTCCGAGCTCGCCAAGGCGGCCTCGATCGCGGCCGGCGGCGGACCGCCGCCGCGGCTGCAAGAGAGCGGGCCGCAGGACGTGCGCGACGCCGCGCGCGCCTTCAATGCCATGACCGACGAGGTCAGCCGCACGCTGGAAAGCCAGCGCCAGCTGCTCTCCGCCGTCGGCCACGACCTGCGCACGCCGATCACCGCGATGCGCATCAGCCTGGAGTTCGTCGACGACGCCGAGCTGCGCGACCGGCTGCTGCACAATCTCGACGAGCTGCAGGAGCTGACCGAAGCGGTGCTGTCGGCGGCGCGCGGCACCGGCGGCGAGGTCAAGCGCAACGTCGATCTCTCGGCGCTGCTGGAGAGCATCTGCGCCGACCTCGACGACTTGGGCGAGCCGGTGAGCTGCAACGTCGAGGAAGAGCCGGCGCCGCTGGTCTGCCGGCCTAACGAGATCCGCCGCGCGGTGCGCAACCTCGTCGAGAACGCGGTCGCCTATGGCGGCAGGGCCAGCGTGCGCCTGGCCGAGCACCAGGGCAGCTACGAGATCCTCATCGAGGACGACGGTCCCGGAATTCCCGAGGCAGACCAGCGCCGCGTGTTCGAGCCCTTCGTGCGGCTCGAGGGCTCGCGCAACGAGGACACCGGCGGAACCGGCCTCGGGCTGACGCTGGTCAAGGCGATCGCGGAAGGTCACGGCGGCGCGGTCACGCTGGAGAACCGCGCCGAAGGCGGCCTGCGCGCACGCCTGCGTTTGCCGCGCGAGGCCGCTGCCGCGTAACATCGGCCGCGTGATATTCGGCTCCATCCCGTTGAGCGAAGCGCTGGGCGCGATCCTGGCGCATGGCGTCGCACCCTTCCGCAAGGGGCGCGTGCTGTCGGCTGACGACATGGCCGTGCTCGCGGCAAACGGCATCGCGAGCGTCATGGCGGCGCGGCTGGAAGCGGGCGACGTGGGCGAGGACGAGGCCGCGGCGCGCATCGCCCGTGCCGCCGCCGGCCGGGATGTGCGCATCGGTGCCGCCTTCACCGGCCGCGCCAACCTGTACGCTGCCAGAGCCGGCGTCGCGGTGATCGACGCCGCCAAGGTGGATGCGCTCAACGCCCTGCACGAAGCGATCACGCTCGCGACCTTGCCGCCGTTCGCCCGCGCCGCCGAGCGGCAGATGCTGGCGACGATCAAGATCATCCCCTTCGCCGCGCCGCGCGACGCGGTCGAGGCCGCCGAAGCCCTGCTGCGCGAGCCCATAGTGTGCGTCGCGCCGTTCCGCGCGATGAAGGCCGCGCTGATCGCGACGGGCGGCAACGCCAAGGTTATCGACAAGACCCGCGCCGTGACCGAGAGGCGGCTCGCCGGGATCGGGTCGAGCATCGCCTTCGAGCGCCGCGTCGCGCACGAGACCGAAACGCTCGCCGCCGCGATCGCGCAGGCGGAGGGCTGCGACCCGATCCTGATCTTCGGCGCCAGCGCGATCACCGACCGGCGCGACGTCATCCCGGCGGCGATCGAAGCGGCCGGCGGACGCATCGAGGCGTTCGGCATGCCGGTCGATCCCGGCAACCTGCTGCTGACCGCAAAGCTCCACGGCGCCACGGTCATCGGCCTTCCGGGCTGCGCGCGGTCGCCGAAGCAGAACGGTTTCGACTTCGTGCTCTGGCGCGTCGCGGCCAACCTTGCCGTCGGGCGAGCCGAGATCGCCACGATGGGCACGGGCGGTCTCCTGAGCGAGATCCCGACGCGGCCGCAGCCGCGCGACGAGCGG
The DNA here is from genome assembly GCA_019247845.1 of Alphaproteobacteria bacterium. GTDB lineage: Bacteria > Pseudomonadota > Alphaproteobacteria > Micropepsales > Micropepsaceae > Rhizomicrobium. Next base: position 54,283 of record JAFBAL010000039.1, read on the forward strand.
CCGGCGCAGCTGCCCCTGATCGGCGCCGTCGTGCTGGCCGCAGGCTGCTCGTCGCGGATGGGCACCAACAAGCTGCTCGAGCCGGTCGGCGGCGAGCCGCTGGTGCGCCGCGCCGTGCTTGCCGCCGTCCAAAGCGCCGCCGATCCGGTCGTCGTCGTCACCGGCAACGAGGGCGAAACGGTCAAGGCGGCATTGGCGGATCTCCAAGTGACCTTCGTCGAGAATCCGGATTTCGCAATGGGTTTGAGCACATCGCTCAAATGCGGTGTGAACGCCTTGCCCGACACGGCTGACGGCGCGGTGATCCTGTTGGGCGACATGCCCGAGGTCTCGGCCGCCCTGGTCGACAAGCTCATCGCCGCCTTCGATCCGGCCGAGGGCCGCGCGATCTGCGTGGCGAGCCGCGGCGGCCGGCGCGGAAATCCCGTCCTCTGGGCGCGACGCTTCTTCGCCGAGATCGCCGCTCTCGACGGCGACGTCGGCGCCAAGGCGCTGATGGCCGTCCATGGTGAACTCGTCTGCGAGGTCGAGGCGGCGGACGACGCGCCGCTGATCGACCTCGACACCAGGGAGGCGCTCGACGCATACCGGAGCCGATGAGCGACCCTCTCTACAAGAAGCCACTCCTGAGACTCGCCGCCGATGCCGCGGGCGCCGGACGCCTGGCTCATCCGCACCGCACCGGGAGCGCGCACAACCCGGCCTGCGGCGACAAGGTGACGGTCGATCTGGCGCTCGAGGACGGCCGCATCGCCGGCCTGGCGCTCGAAGCCAAGGCCTGCGTGCTGACCCAGGCCTCGGCCTCGATCCTCGGCGCCGACGCGACGGGGCTGAACCGCGACGAGATCGCGGGCCTGCGGGCGGCGGTCGCGAGCATGCTGGAAGGCGGCGACGCACCGCCCGCGCCGTTCGACTGCTATCGCCACTTCGACGGCGTCACCGATCATCCCGGCCGCCACCGCTGCGTGCTGTTGCCGATCGACGCGGTGCTCGCGGCATTCGACGGTTCTCACCGGGGTTGAAACTATCTATAGTCGAACCTCCTTCAGGGGGATCGTCATGCAAAAGATCGTCATCGCCGCGGCAGCGGCGTTCGCAACGCTGGCCGGCGCATGGGCCGGGCCGGTGCCCGTCTACAATTTCTGCGGCGTCGTCTCGACGGAGGCCGCGAAGGACTGCACGGGCGTGCGGCCCAGCGACCCGAAAGATCCGTTCTGGGACATCACGGGCGCCAACCCGATGCCGGCCCTAGGAACGACGATCAGAGGCTCGGGCCAGCAAGGGACGTCGATCTGCAACCAGTACAAGCATCTCGACAAGGTGACGTGGCAGAAGGTGACGTCCTGTTCGTCCATGAAATAGCGCCCCATAACTCGATACGGGCGTCATAGCGCGACCTCCGCCGCATAAGGCGCGAGCGTGCGGCCTTCGAAGACGGACGCTTCGGCGCTCATGTTGAAGACGCAGCGGACGCGCTCGGCGCCGTAGGCGCGCGTGAAGGCGAGGACCGGCGCCGGCGTCTTCTCGACCTCGAGCGTTCCCCAGCGCAGCGCAGCGCTCGTCTTGCGCTTCGCCAGGAAGGCGCGCGCGAAAGCCAGCGCCGAATGCGGATCGCGTTCCTGTTGGGATACGGCGAGCCTCTTGTGCGCAGGCCCGAGCGGCAGCCACGGCGTGCCGGTGGTGAAGCCCAGGTTCGGCGCATCCGCATCCCACGGCATCGGCGTGCGGCAGCCGTCACGGCCCTTGGCGACGGGATAGTAGAGATCGCCGACCGGATCGCGCAGCTGATGGCGCTCGAGATCGACCTCGGGAAGCCCGAGCTCCTCGCCCTGATAGAGCAGCACGGTGCCGCGCAGCGAGAACAGCAGCGCCAGCATCAGCTTCGCGAGCTCAGGATTGCCGCCGCGCCCGCCGCCGAAGCGCGTGACGGTGCGCACGATGTCGTGGTTGCAGAACGACATGCACGGCCAATGCGACGGATGCCGCGCCAGCACGTCGAGCTCCTTCAGGACGAAGTCGGGCGATAACGTCCGTGCACGGAGCATCTCGAAGGTATAGCTCGCATGCAGCCCGTCCGGCGCATAGGCGCCCGAGCGCTCGAAGCCCTCGGAGAACTCGCCGAAGACGAAACGGCCGGCATGCTTCTCGACCTGGCTGCGGATCTCGCGCAGCGACTCGATGTTCTCATGCAGGTTGGAGTCGTGGATGTGGCGCTGCAGGTTCGCCGCATGGCTCCAGATCGCATTGGTGCGCCGCTCCATCGCGATCGGCGGATTGTCCTTGAGCTCCTCGTCGTGGAGATAGGCATTGGCCACGTCCAGCCGGAAACCGTCGACGCCGCGCCCGAGCCACAGGTCCAGCACGTCGAGCGCCGCGCGCCTGGCCTCCTCGTTGCGCCAGTTGAGCTTGGGCTGCTGGCGCAGGAACTTGTGGTGATAGTGCTGGCGCCGCGCCGGCTGGTACGCCCAGGCCGGCCCGCCGAAGGCGCTGAGCCAGTTGTTGGGCGCGGTGCCGTCGAGCTTGGGATCGGCCCAGACATACCATTCCGACTTCGCGCCGTGGCGAAGGCTGTCGGCGAACCAGGGATGCTCGTCCGAGGTGTGGCAGAGCACCTCGTCGAGGATGACCTTGAGGCCGCGGTCGTGCGCGGCGGCGAGGAACCCGGCGAAATCGTCGAGCGTGCCGTAATCGGGATGCACGCCGTCGTAGTCCGAGACGTCGTAGCCCCAATCGCGGTTGGGCGAAGGATGGATCGGCGACAACCAGATCGCGTCGGCCCCCAACGCGGCGATGTAGTCGAGCTTCTGGGCGGCGCCCTCGAGGTCGCCCTGCCCGTCGCCATTGGAGTCGGCGAAACTGCGCAGATAGATCTGATAGACCACCGCGCCCTTCCACCAGGGTTCGCATTCCATGCCGGCCATCGTGTCCGCGTCCCGAATCGTGCGGGAGCACTGTAGCGTGCCCGCTTGGCGGCGAGCGTCCGCTTGTGGGCGTGCGCGAGCTTGGCGGCGTGCGCCCGCAAGGCACAGCCGAAAAGCACGAGCTTGGCCGCGAGCGCGCGGGCCTTGCGGACCATCTTCATGACCTTGGCGTGGCGGGCGGCGCGGGCGGCCGAGTAGCAGCCGTGGATCAACCGGTTACGGTTGCCGAACGGTGCGCCGCGCTTGCCTCCTGTCCGCTTGCCCAATTGAACCTCATGTTTCGAGGGAGACCCCCCCTGTTCCTCACCGCTTCCGTACATCTGCAAGCGGCATCGATTTCTCCCATTCAATTCCCGGAACATCATACAACCCATTGGTCGTGCTCGAAAAAGGCCGGAATAAATCGGGCCGCGACCAGGTGCTTTCTCTGCGCCTTCTGTACATCTGCATGCCGCCGCGAAGATTGCGGCCTCCTTTCGCGCACATCACCTGCGGTGCAGATGGCGACGGCCGGAACCGGGTTCAAGTCCCGGTAGCGATCACGTTTTGTTACAACCCACCAGGCTTAACGGGAACTTTCCCGCCCTCTCGGCATTAACAAACGCTGGGTTGGAAAGCGATAATGACACTTAGAAACATTTTGCGAGAGGCGACCGCGGAGCAGCACCGCCGTCTCGACGCGGCTGCAGGGGGGATGCGGCTGGACGCGCCCGGCGGCTATGGCGCGTTCCTGGTTGCCCAGGCCGATGCCCTGCTCCCGGTCGAGCGCGCGCTGGAAGATCACGACATCGCGCGCCTCTTGCCCGATTGGTCCGAGCGCCGGCGCGCGCCACCGTTGCTGGCCGACCTTCGCGAGCTCGGCTTGCGCACGGAGCCGATGCGCGCGCCGGCGTTCGGCTGCGACGCGGCGCTATGGGGCGCGGCTTACGTTCTCGAGGGTTCGCGGCTGGGCGCCCGCTTCCTGCTGCCGCGCGTGCGCGGGCCCGTGCGGTTCCTCAGCCATGGCGAGAGCCGGAGGCTCTGGCAGAGCTTCCTCGCGCGGCTCGAGGCCGCGCCCGTTGCGCCGGAGCGTGCCGTCGCGGCGGCGAAATCCGTCTTCCGCCTGTTCGAGCAGTCCTTCGACCGGCAGATGGCAGCTGCCGCATGACCGTCGCCGCTCCCGTCGACCTGACCAATTGCGACCGCGAGCCGATCCACCTCCTCGGCCATGTGCAGCGCTTCGGATTCCTGGTCGGCATCGCGCCCGATTGGACGATCGCGCATGCCTCGGAGAACGTCGAGGAGTTTCTCGGGCTGAGGGCCGGCGACATGCTCGGCCAGGCCGCCGCCTCGGTGTTCCCGGAACACGCGCTGCATACCATTCGCGGACGCATGCAGCTGCTCGCCGGCCCGGACGCCGTCGAGCGCGCGTTTCGCCTCAAGTTCGGCAAGGGCGAGTTCGACGTCGCCGTGCACCGCAGCGGCCGGATCATCGTCATCGAGGCCGAGCCCAGCGCGTCCGTCGAGGACGTCGACCCGATCAGCCAAGTGCGCACCATGCTGGCGCGCGTGCAAGGCGCGGCCACGCTCGACAAGTTCCATAGCGAAGCCGCGCGGCAGCTGCGCGCGCTGATCGGCTTCGACCGCGTGATGATCTACCGCTTCGACCAGGACGAAGCGGGCGAAGTGATCGCGGAGTCGGTCAAGCCCGACCTGGTGAAGTTCCTAGGCCTCCACTATCCCGCATCCGACATCCCGCGCCAGGCGCGCATCCTCTATACCCGGAACCTGCTGCGCATCATCTCCGACGTCGGCGGCACGCCCTCGCCCATCGTCTCGCAGCCCGGACAGGAGACCATCGACCTGTCGATGAGCATGGTGCGCTCGGTCTCGCCGATCCATATCGAATACCTGAGCAACATGGGCGTCGGCGCGTCGCTGTCGGTGTCGATCCTGCGCCACGGCAAGCTGTGGGGGCTGTTCGCCTGCCACCACATGACGAAGCTGCATGTCTCCTACGATCGGCGCTCGGCGGCGGAGCTGTTCGGGCAAATGTTCGCGCTGCTTCTCGAAAGCCGCGAGCGCGAGGCGGAATCCGCGCTGGAGAGCCGCGCGCAGGAAAGCCAGACCAAGCTCGTCAATATGCTGGCCGGGCGATCGTTCACGGTCTCGAGCCTGGCCGAGCAGCTCAAGGTGTTCTCGGGCATCGTGCCCTTCGACGGCGTCGCGGTCGCGATCAACGGGCATCTTTCGGTCGAGGGCCAGACGCCGACGCGCGAGGAGGTGCTCGGCCTCGTCCATGCGCTGACCGAGAAAGGCGACACGCGCGTCTTCGCCACCCATGCGCTGTCGCGCTTCCATGCGGGCGCCGGCGAGTATGCGCAGCGCGCCTCGGGCATGCTCGCGATCCCGGTGTCGCGGGTGCCGCGCGACTATGTGCTGTTCTTGCGCAAGGAGTTCGCGCGCACCGTGGCCTGGGCGGGCGATCCGACCAAGCCGGCGCAGCTTGGTCCCAACGGCATCAGGCTGACGCCGCGCAAGAGCTTCGAGGCCTGGGAAGAGACGGTGCGCGCGCAGTCCAAGCCCTGGACGCCGATCGACATCCGCCTCGCCGAAGGCCTGCGCATCACGCTTCTTGAGGTGATCCTGCGCCTGGCCGAGAGCGCAGCGCTGGAGCGCAAGGCTTCGAACGAGCGGCAGGAGCTGCTCATCGCCGAGCTGAACCACCGTGTACGGAACATCCTGGGACTGATCCGCGGCCTGATCAGCCAGGGCCGCGAGCGCGCCACGACGCTCGAGGAATTCGCGTCCGTGATCGGCGGGCGGGTCCAGGCGCTGGCCCGCGCCCACGACCAGATCACCATCGACAATTGGGGGCCGGCGTCGCTGCGCACCCTGTTCACCGCCGAGACCGCGGCCTATCTCAACAACAAGGCCGATCGCGTGCTGCTCGACGGGCCCGACGTGCTGCTGGATCCGCGCGCCTTCTCGACTCTCGCGCTGGTGACGCACGAGCTTTTGACCAATTCGGCGAAATACGGCGCGCTGGCCGACAGCGTGGGACGCGTCACCGTCAGCTGGGGCATCGGCGACAACGGCCAGCTGCGCATCGGCTGGCAGGAGGAAGGCGGCCCGCCGGTGCGCGCGCCCAGCCGGCGCGGCTTCGGCTCGACGGTCATCGAGCGCTCGATCCCCTACGACCTGAACGGCGAGGCGAAGATCCAATACGCGCTGGCCGGCGTGCGCGCGGAGTTCGTCATCCCGGCCTCGTTCGTGAAGATCCCGACCGAACCGTTGCATCACGAGACGCCGCCCGAAGTGGCGGTGCTCGACGGCGCGCGCTTGAGCGGACGCGCGCTGGTGGTCGAGGACAACATGATCATCGCGCTCGACGCCGAAAGCACGCTGGAGGCGCTCGGCGCCTCGCGCGTCGACGTCGCGCCGAGCGTCAGCGCCGCGCTACGCGAGATCGAAAGGGGTCCGGTCGACTTCGCCATCCTCGACGTGAACCTGGGCAGCGAATCCAGCTTCCCCATCGCCGACCGGCTGATCGCCATCGGCGTGCCGATCGTCTTCGCCACCGGCTACGGCAAGAACATCGAGTTCCCGGAGCGTTTCGCGCGCGTGCCCGTCGTCAGCAAGCCCTACAACCCGGAATCGCTGATGCCGAAGATCGCCGAAGCGCTCCGGCGCGCGGCGAAGGCTTAAGGCGGTTACGGCAGCGCGCAGCCCTTGGGCAGCTGGCCGTCGCCCTGGCGGCTGAGCGACCAGGTCTCCGGGTCGTAGAAGCACAGATACTCGGTTTCGGTGACGGTGCCGCGCCAGCCGTTGACCGGCCGCGTCAGCACGATCGAGGTGACGTTCGAGTTCGAGAAGCTGTCGAAGTCGCCGTCGAGCGTGGCGGGCGCAGTCGAGGACGGATCGCGGATCACGAGCATGCCGATACCGTGGAAGTTCCCGCCATCCACCGCGAACCAACGTCCGTCCCAGTCCGCTCTCACGCAAGCCGTCGGACAATCCGACACCGGGAAGCGGAACGCCGTGCTGGCCGAGGTGCTGTACATGACGCTGTTGTAGCTGTTGAGCGAAAGCCGCGGCGCATAGGCGCGCAGGTTGAAGGCCTGATCGCGGGCCGCCTTGGAAAAGGTGAAGGTGCGCACGACCTTGATCATGTTGTTGTGGGTCTTGGCGGCGAACAGCGTATAGGCCGTGCTGGTGCGGCCGCTCAGCGTGGCGCAGGCGTCGCCGCCGCGCGTCTGCGACGTGCCGTGGAACTGATCGCCGCTGGTCCAGCGCGCCGCCGCGCCCTGCGTCACCATCTGCAGCGTGGTGCCGTCGACGTCGCCGTAAGACTGGCCGAAGAACTCCGACGGATCGCCGCACTTCGCCGCCCCGCCGTTGGAGACGTAGTCGGCGACGGTGTCGCCGGTGCTGGATTTCCACGCGATCGAGTCCACGCGGTCCATGGTCGAGGTCTGGCCGTGAGCGGGATCGGCGAGCGTCAACGTGATGCGTGCGTTGCTCAAGACATGCCCCGAAGCCGGCACGGAGAGCAGGATGAAAAGCAGCGGTGCGAGACGCTTCATGGACGGCCTCTCCAGGTGAACGGACGGCAATCTAGCGCGCGGCCGCCATGCCTAAAAGCACAATTGATTACGGCCTCGAACCGGCGCAGAAGGCGTGCCATGTCCGAGTCCAGCACGCCCGAATCTGCAATGTCCGAATCCGTCGCGCCCGCGCCCCGGCCTGCCGCGGCGCCGTCGCCCCTCCCCACCGTCTATCCCGTCATCTTCGCCATCGCGTTCTGCCATATGTTGAACGACATGATGCAGTCGTTGCTGCCGGCGATCTATCCGAACCTGAAGGCGGCGCTGGACCTCGACTTCGCCCATATTGGCCTCGTCACCCTGACCTTTCAGGTGACCTCGTCGCTGCTGCAGCCCCTCGTCGGGCTCTACGGCGACCGCCGCTCGGTGCCCTTCGCGTTGCCGATCGCGATGGTGTCGACGTTCCTGGGGCTCGTGCTGCTGGCGTTCGCGCATTCCTATGCGGTGCTGCTCGTCGCCGCGGCGATGGTCGGCATGGGGTCGAGCGTGTTCCATCCCGAAAGCTCGCGCGTCGCCCACATGGCGGCGGGCGCGCGCCGCGGCTTCGCGCAAGCCATGTTCCAGCTCGGCGGCAACACGGGCAGCGCCCTGGGCGCGCTCGGCGCCGCCGCCATCGTCGCGGCCGAAGGACAAGGCGCGGTCGCGTGGTTCTCCGGCATGGCCGCGATCGCGATCTTCGTGTTGTGGCGCGTCGGGCTGTGGTACCGCGCTCACGGCACGGCGCGCGCGAAGTCCGCCCACCTCGCGGCGGGCCCCGCGAAGCTGCCGCGCGCGACGGTCGTGCGCTCGCTCGCGATCCTGGTGATCCTGATCTTCTCGAAGTTCGTCTATCTCGCCAGCCTGTCGAGCTATTTCACCTTCTATCTGATCGAGAAGTTTCACCTGAGCGTGCGCGACGCGCAGCTGCATCTCTTTCTCTTCCTCGCTTCGGTCGCGGTGGGCACCTTCGTCGGCGGGCCGCTGGGCGACCGCTTCGGGCGCAAGTACCTGATCTGGTTCTCGGTCCTGGGCGCCGTGCCATTCACCTTGGCGATGCCGCATGTGAACTTGTTCTGGACCAGCGTGTTCAGCGCCTGCGCCGGTTTCACGCTTGCCAGCGCCTTCCCCGCCATCGTGGTCTATGGCCAGGAGCTGGTGCCGGCCCGGCTGGGCACGATCTCGGGGCTGTTCTTCGGACTGTCCTTCGGCATGGGAGGGCTGGGCGCCGCGGCGCTGGGCTGGCTCGCCGACCTCAAGGGCATCGAATTCGTCTATCTCGTCTGTTCGTTCCTGCCGTTGCTCGGTATCCTGGCCGCGTTCCTGCCCAACCTCGCCCGCCGCCATGCCGCGCCCTGAACGCCTCCACGACTACACCGACTTCATCTACGACAGCCGGCGCTGGGACGCGTTCAAGCCCCGCGCCGGCGACATCGTCGTGGCGACGCCCGCCAAATGCGGCACGACCTGGACGCAGATGATCTGTGCGCTGCTGGTGCATCAGACGCCCGACTTCCCGCAACCGCTGACCAGGCTCACGCGCTGGATCGAGCGCAACAACGAGCCGCTCGACGACATCCTCGCCAATTACGAGGGCCAGGCCTTCCGCCGCATCGTCAAGACCCACACGCCGCTCGACGGCCTGCCTTATCACGACGACGCGACCTATGTGTTCTGCGGCCGCGATCCGCGCGACGCGTTCCTCTCCGGCATGGACCACATCAAGAACCTGTCCGAGGCGACGCGGCGCGACGCCGCCGAGCGCGCCGGGCTGCCGCAAGGCCTGCAGCTGCCGACCGATCCGAACGTCCGCTTCAAGATGTGGATCACGACGGGGCCGAAGCCGTGGATGTGGGACGGCTTCCCGCTGGGCTCGGTGCTCTATCTCGCCGACACCTATTGGCGGCACCGCGCGCTGCCCAACATCGTGTTCCTGCACTATGCCGACCTGATGGCCGATCTCGACGGCGAGATGCGGCGCCTGTCCGCGGCGCTGGGCATCGCGGTCGACGAGGCCAGGTGGCCCGCGCTGGTCGAGGCCGCGCGCTTCACCTCGATGAAACGCGACGCCGACCGCGCCGCCCCCGGCGCGCATTTCGGCGAATGGGCGAGCAACGCGGACTTCTTCCGCAAAGCCCGCCAGGGCGAATGGCGCGACGTGCTCGACGACGAGAGCCAGGCGCTCTACGAGCGCGTGTCGCGCGAACGGCTGACGCCGGAGCTGAAAGCGTGGCTCGAGGGCGGGCGCGCCGCCTATAATATCTCGTAGCGCTTGAGCAGCGCCCAGCTCGCGCCGACCACGGCGACGCAGAGCCCCACGGCCCACCAGAAGCCGCCCGCGCCTTGCGCCCAGGGGATCGCGGGCAGGTTCATGCCGAAGGCGCCGACGATGAAGGTCGGCGGCAGAAGCAGCGTCGAGATGATGGTCAGCGTCTGCAGCGAGCGGTTGGTGGCCGCGGCGATGCGCGTGTCCATCTCTTCCGACAGAAGGCGCGCGCGCTCGGCGAGGCTCGTGGCGTCGCGGTCGAAATCGTCCGCGGTCTGCAGCAGCTCGGGCAGGTGCCGTGCGACCGGATTGTCGCCGCGGTCCCCGCGCTCGCCGCCTTTGCCCGTCGCCGTCATCGCGCGATGATAGGCCGCGCGCAGGGCCGCGAACTCGCGATGGAAGCGCGCGATCTCGCGCCGCACGGGGCCGAGCGTGGCGCGGTCGAGCTCGCCGCGGTCGGCCAGCACGCGGTCCTCGAGACGGTCGAGCCAGCGCGCCAGCACCGCGAAGCGCTTCTCGGCGATCTCGACGTAACGCTCGTTGAGGCGCACGAAGACGTCGGCCGGCGCGGCCGCGGGCGCGGCCTGCATCTCCTCGCGCACCTCGTCGACGACGCGCATGGGATGGTGGCGCGTGGTGAAGAGATGGCGCGCGTCGAGCCAGAAGGCGATCGAGCCCGGCTCGATCGAGCGCTCGTCGAAGTCCTTCTCGAAGTCGGGGATCACGCCATAGGCGCAGCCGGGCGACAGATGCAGCTGCGGCCGCGTCTCGCCCGACAGCAGCAGCGCGCGCGCCGCCGCGGGCGCCGTGTCGAAACCTTCGATGAAACGCCGCGCGCGGTGATCCGACAGCGCGAAATGCAGCCACGCCCAATCGTGCGGCGCCGCCAGCGCCTTCGCCGCATTGTCCTCGATCAGCCGCGCGGCGGATGCGCCGCGAACCGCGAGACCCCACAGCATGCCGGGGGATTTGGTGAGGGTGGAGAGCATGGGGGCAGCATATCGGCGCCGAAGCTCGGCGCAAAGCAGCCGCCCCCCGCGGGCGAGCGGTAACAGCCCCTACTTGATCTTGACCTTCACCGTGCCCTTGAGCGCGAACATGTGGTCGCCGAGCGTGCCCTGGCCGCATTCGCTTTCGACGGTCCAGGTCGTGCAATCCTGGTTGCCCAGACCGCCGCCGGGGTTCTGCCACATCGCGGGATCGCCCTCGTGCGTGCCTTCGGTCTGGTTCTGCCAATTCCATTGCGTGCCCAGATCCATCTTGGCGACGACCGAGAGCCAGTAGTGCCCGGGCTTCAGCTTCACGCCGTTGCCGAGATCGACGACGAACGAGCCGGAATCGTTTCCGTGAGCCGCGAAGGTGCCGCTCGCCTTCACCGCGCCCGGCTTGTGATGCTTGTCCTTGTAGAAGACGACGTCGACGGTCGACGGGCCCGAGCCGTTGAACGTCATGCCGATGACGTCGACCTCCTTGACCCTCCACACGACGTTGTCCGAGACCGTGAAGTCGTCCGCCGCTTGGGCCGCCAGCGCGCTGTTGCCGGGATCCTGCGAGATCGTTCCGAATCCGGAGTCGGCGTTGGTCTGGTCCCAGAGCAGGCTGAGCTTGCGGTCCGACGCGCCGGGCGCGATGCGGTGCGACGTCGCGCCGTGCGCGCTCTGCAAACTCGGAGCAGATGCCGCCGTCGCGGGCCCCGCGAAGAGGACGAGCGCGGATGCGGCGAGAAGAGCGCCGCGTTTGGTGCCGAGTGTCATGATCTGCCCCTGTGTTGCGTGTGTTGCGTCGAAGGAGCGTAGGGCAAGTTCGCGAATCGCGCGAGGCCGCGCGCGCGCGCTTTCATTGGCCGAAACGAGCACCTATTGGCCGAAACGAACATGAAGCGGCCGAAGCGTCGTCGTCCGCACCGTGAGGTTGAGCGCCGCCGCCGCTTCGCACGATCATACGTGCTGGCCGCCGTTGATGTGCAGCTCGGCGCCGGTGACATAGCTCGACTGCTCCGTACACAGATAATAGATCGCCTTGGCGACCTCTTCCGGCAGGCCCAGCCTTCGCATCGGGATCGCCTCGATCAGCTTCTCGGTGCCGGGCGAGAGGATCGCGGTGTCGATCTCGCCCGGCGCGATGGCGTTGACCCGCACGCCGAGCGGCCCGAAGTCCGCCGCCATCTCGCGCGTCAGCGCGGCCAGCGCCGCCTTGCTCGTCGCATAGGCGCTGCCGGCGAAGGGATGCACGCGCGAGCCCGCGATCGAGGTCACGTTGACGATCGCGCCGTGGGCGCGGGCGAGCTCGTCGCGCAATCCCTTGGCGAGCCACACGGTCGAGAAGAAGTTCACCTCGAACACCGCCCGCCACGCCTCCATCGTCGTGGCCAGCGTGTCGAGCCGCACCTCGCCGCCCTCCCCACCGCCGACGACATCGTCGCCGCCGGAGCCTTTGGGCGAGATCGCCGCGTTGTTGACCAGCGCATGCAGCTTGCCGTCCTTCAACCGCTCGCGCATCTCGCCCACCGCGCGCAGCGTGTCGGCGGGATCGGCCAGGTCGACCTGGATGTGGTCCTCGGGCCCGGCCGCCCAGGGGCAGTTCTCGGGGAAGGCATGCCGCGAGCAGGTGATCACGCGCCAGCCCGCGCTCGAGAAGCGCTTGACGGTGGCGTGGCCGATGCCGCGGCTGGCGCCGGTGAGGATCAGCGTGCGTTGCTCTTCGTTCGAGGTCATGGCGGCAGTCTAGAGGAGTTTCAGCGCGCCGTCATATGGCCGGAAATTCTATCTCGACGATCCGCCAGCCCTGCGGCGTCCAGTCGACGCCGATCTCGGTCCACTCGTACCAATCGGCTTTGTCGTGGATGACCAGCTTGAAGGAGGCCGCGCGCGAAGAATCCCAATCGGCGCTGCGCGCAACGATGCCGGTGAGCACCAGACGCGCCGATACATTCGCGTCCGAGAGGTCTTTTCGTACTGAAAGGGCGCCAGAGTGATCCTTGTCGTCAAGCGCCAGGAACCCGTCGAACGACGACGGCGTCTCGTGCATCGTCTTCCACATGTCGAGCAGCGCCAGGAACACGCCGTCCGGCGTGCCGTCGGCCAGGACATAGCGCTGGTCATCCGCGCGTGGGCACGCGCCGCTTTCGGCCGGCATCATGCGTCGATTGGTTCTGTAACCGTCTTGAACGATCGGGTCTTCGGAGGGCTCGTAATACGAGCCGTTGCTGCGCCTGCGGATCGTGACGTCCTCGGACATCGCCAAGCAGAGGCCCGCCGCCGTCTTGCGCGGCACTTTGAACATGGTTGCCGACTGGACCTCGCCGTTCTTGAAGGTGCACAAGCGCAGCATGGCGCCATCCTGCTCTTGTTCGCGCCAAACAGACTGCCGCGCCAGGATGCGCGACGCATCCCAGATATCGCGGCAGGTCGCGCCGGTCGGGATCAATTGTGCGGAAGCCGGGCTCGCGGCGAGTACGACGAACAGCGCGAGCGCCGCCCTCCTCACGACACCGCCAGCCTCGGCGGCATCTCATAGCCGGCAGGGTCCTGGTGGATGATCACCTCGGCATGCGGGAACTCGGCGCAGAGCGAGCGCTCGACCTCGTCGCAAAGCTCGTGCGCGCGCACCAGGCTGATGTTCGGATCGAGCTCGACATGGAACTGGATGAAGGCGTTCACGCCGGCGGCGCGCGTGCGCAGGTCGTGCATGTTGCGCACCTCGCCGTGGTCGAGCACGATCTTGATGATCTTCTCGCGCTCGGCGTCGGGCAGCTCGCGGTCCATGAGCTGGTCGTAGCTCTGGCGGAACACGCCCCAGGCGCTCCAGATCAGCACGCAGGCGACCACGATGGCGATGATCGGATCGGCCGCCTGCCAGCCCAGGCTCCACACCAGGCCGAGCGCCAGGATGACGCCGGCATTGGTCGCGATGTCGCCCAGATAATGCATGCGGTCCGCGCCGATGGCGATCGAGCCGGTACGGTTGACGACGTAACGCTGATAGAGCACGAGCCCGAGCGCGAGGGCGATCGATATGCCCATGATGAGGAGCGCGGTGCCCTCTTCCTCCACCGGCTCGGGATCGAAGAGACGCAGCCCCGCCTGCACGATCAGGAAGGTCGCCGAGCCCGCGATGAAGGCGCCCTGCGCCAGCCCAGCCAGCGGCTCGGCCTTGCCGTGGCCGAAGCGGTGCTCGGCATCGGCGGGGGTGAGCGCGGAGCGGATCGCGACGAGATTGAGCACCGAGGTGAACAGATCGAGCGCGGAGTCCGCCAGCGACGCCAGCACCGACACCGAGCAGCTGGTGAAATAGGCGAAGGTCTTGATCGCCACCAGGAAGAGCGAGACGCCGAGCGAGGCGAGCGCCGCGCGGCGCATCAGCCCGGCGCCGGTCGCCGCGTCGCGCGTGTCGATCGCGATCATGGGAACAGCCTTTCGGTGCGCCAGGGCCGATCGGGCGCGTCCCGACGATAGACCAGCCGGTCGTGCAGGCGGAACGGGCGGTCGCGCCAGAACTCGATCTCGAACGGCGCGATCCGATAGCCCGACCAATGCGGCGGCCGCGGCACCTTCGTGAGCGCATACTTGGCCGCGACCTTCGCGATCTCCCTCTCGAAGACGAAGCGGCCCTCCATCGGGCGCGACTGCGCCGAGGCCCAGGCGCCGATCTGGCTGTCCTTGGGCCGCGAGGCGAAATAGGCGTCGGCCTCGGCGTCGCTGACGGGGGTGACCGCGCCGCGGGCGCGCACCTGGCGGCGCTGCGTCTTCCAGTGCAGCACGATCGCGGCAAAGGGGCTGGCAGCCAGCTCGCTGCCCTTGGCGCTTTCGGTATTGGTGTAAAAGACGAAGCCGGCCGGCCCGGCCTCCTTCAAAAGCACCATGCGCACGTTGGGGCGGCCCAAGGCGTCGACGGTGGCCACCGCCATGGCGTTGGCCTCATTGGGCTCGGTCTTCCTGGCCTCGTCCAGCCAGGCGTCGAACAGCACGAAGGGGTCGTCCCTGACCGCAATCCCGCCGTCGTCCAAAGGTCCGCCGATCTCGCTCATGAGGGTTCGGATAGCATCTTCGTTTTGCGGGCGGAAGCTCGGCGATAGCGTCAGAGCGTCAGAGACCTGACGCGGCCGTCAAGGTCGGCCCGGCGGCCGCTCAAGGCAGCGAAACGACGATCCGCCGTCACGACGTGCGTGCCGAGCCGGATTGCGAGTGCGAGGTAGAGACAATCGTAGATCGGATGGTTGAGATCGATTGCGAGCTGCAATGCGGAGTGAATGTCCGGATCGATGGCGCTCGCGATGACCGGTGCGGCGCGCAGCTCCAGCAAACGTTGCTCCGCCTGCGGCGCGCTGAGTTGCCTGCGCACGACATATTTCCAGAGCGCGTTGGCGGCCTCTACGAGCCAGTTCTCGGGCGCAATCAACTCGCCGGCAAAGCGCAATGCTTCAGCAGCTGCGCTGTCGGGCTCCTGAACGACCCATTTGACCGCGACAGACGCATCGACCACGATCATCGGGTGTCGCGATCTTCCCGGATCAAATCCTCAGATGGCGTGAAGGTTCGCCCTTTCAACTCTTCCCTGAGCTTTCTGGCCGCGTCCCAGAAATCCTCCGAGCGATGCTTCAGCGCCGTTTCCAGGATTGCACGATGCTCCGCCTCGGCGCTGCGGCCATGCTCCGCCGCCCGCTTTTCGAGCGCGGCGGCGATGTGGTCGGGAACGTTGCGGACGAGAAGTTGCGCCATGCCGCGATGCTATCATGCGGGGGCAGCCGGAAAAAGCCGGGGGCTGGCGCGCTTCAGCCGTCCTTGTATAGCTTGAGCCGCATGAGAACCGTCGTCCTTCTCGCCGCCTTCTTCGCCCTCGCCGCCTGTGCCTCCTCGGCGCAGGACGTGGCCGCCACCAAGGCGACCTTCGATGCCGGCGTCGCGGCCTATGACGCCAAGGACTATGCCAAGGCCTATGACCTCTTCGCTTCCATCGACGACCGCGATCTGGCGGCGATGCGCAACGTGGCCTTGATGCTGCGCAAGGGCGAAGGCGTCGCAAAGGATCCCAAGGCGGCCGAGGAGATGTATGCCCGCGCCGCCTCCGGCGGGCTCGCGACCGCCGCGGCCGACCTGGGCGAGATGCTGCTCAAGGGCGAGGCCGGGCCGCCCGACCCCAAGGCGGCGCTGCCCTGGCTTGCCGGGGCCGCCGACGCCGGCCATCCCGTCGCGGCCTTCGAGCTGGCGCAGATGTACGAGCAGGGCAACGGCGTGGCGAAGGACCTGGGCCTTGCCCGCAAGCTCTACCAGGCCTCCGCCGATGCCGGCTACGACGCGGCAAAGCAACGCCTCGCGACCTTGCCGCCGCCATAGAAAATCGCGCGTTCCTGCCTATATTGGGTGAATCATGCGCGATCCGTACGACGTCCTGGGGGTTAGCAAGAAAGCGAGCGAGGCCGAGATCAAGAAGGCTTTCCGTTCGCTCGCCAAGAAGCACCACCCCGATACCAAGGGCGGCGACGCCGCGGCGCATAAGAAGTTCCAGGAGATCAGCGCCGCCTACGACATCGTCGGCGACAAGGACAAGCGCGCCAAGTTCGACGCCGGCGAGATCGACGCGGGCGGCAATCCGCGCGGCTTCGATCCGGGCGCGCACGGTTTCCGCGGCGGCGGCGGCCCCTTCGGAGGCGGCGCACGGCAGGGCGGCGGCCCGGGCGACTTCCACTTCGCCTGGACCGACCAGAACAACGAGCATGGCGGCCAGCAAGGCTTCAGCGCCGAGGACCTGTTCAGCGACCTGCTGGGCGGCTTGGGCGGCCGCGGCCGTGGGCAGCCGCGCCAGGGACAGGACTTCTCGGTCGCCATCACCGTCAGCTTCGAGGAGGCGGCGCGCGGCGCGGAGCGGCGGGTGCAGCTGCCCAACGGCGAGCAGATCGACGTCAGGATCCCCGTGGGCCTGCGCGACGGCCAGCAGATCCGGCTCAAGGGCCGCGGCGGCGCGGGGCGCAAGGGCGGCCCGCCGGGGGACGTGATGATCCAGGTCTCGGTCGCTGCCCACCCCTATTTCACAAGAGATGGCCGGGACTTGCGCATGGATCTTCCCGTCACGCTTCAAGAGGCGGTGGTAGGCGGAAAGGTGCCGGTGCCCACGCTGACCGGCGCCGTGACGCTTTCCGTGCCCGCGGGCTCGAACACCGGCTCGACCCTGCGCCTGAAGGGCAAGGGCATTCCCGCCAGCGGCGCCGAGGCGGCCGGCGACCTGTACGTAAAGCTGGTCGTCACCCTGCCCGACAAGCCCGACGAGGCGCTCAGGAGCTTCGTCGAGGGCTGGAGCAACACCTACGACCCGCGCGCGCGGCTGCGCTGACATGGCTAACGTACGTTAAGCGTGTTCTCGCATCAGTAGACGAAACCCAATAGTCAACCTCTGCGTTATGTGAGCGGCAACGCATCGGCCGACCGGCCGATGGCGAGCCCAAAACCGAAAGTGGAGGTGTCTATGTTCATCAATGCACGCTGCCGCGCGCTCGCGGCGGCGACAGGTCTTCTATTGGCAGCAGGCACGGCCGTGGCCCAGCCACCGGCATCGGCCGGCGGCTTTGCGATCGTCAACGCCGACGGCTCGCTCGGCCCCAGCAGAGACGTCGTCACGGTGTTCCACGTCGGAACCGGCATCTATCGCGTCCAGTTCGACAACGACGTATCGGGCTGCGCCGCGAACGCAACGCTGGCCGCGCATACCGGGCGCAGCACGGTGCTGCCGGGCTATGTGGTCGCGGCGCGCAACGACAACGCGCCCAACCAGGTGCGGATCTATACCTTCAGCACGGTCAACCTGGTTCCGGCGGACTTCAAGTTCAACCTCGTCGCCACCTGCTGAGCGCTGGAGGATGCGGGCTGTCGGAGGGTCAACAGCGCTTCCCGGGGTCGTCGCCCGCGCGATCGCTCTTCGCCCGCGCATGGCTGCCCGCAGGAGTGCGGCGCGGCCTGTGCGGGTTTATTCCGACAACGCCCCGTACACCATCTTCTGCCACATCGGGCAGGCCACCCGCGCGCCGGTGACGGCGCGGCCGGCGATGTCGGAGGTGAGCGGCACATAGTCCTGGATTAGGAAGATCAGGATCATCTCCTTCGCCGGGTCGGCTTGCCACCAGGTGCCGAAGGCGCCCGGCCAGCCGAAGGTGCCGTCCGAGGCGGCGCCCATCCATTCGTGCTTCTGCGCGTCCATGACGACCGAGACGCCCAGCCCGAAGCCCATGCCGGTCCAGAACGGCAAGCCCAGGAACGGGACCTGGCGCTGCGCTTCGGTCAGGCGGTTGGTGCACATCGTCTCGACCGTCTCGCGCTTCAGATAGCGCCGGCCGTCGAGCTCGCCCTTGTTCAGCATCATCCGCGCGAAGCTGAGATAGTCGTCGAGGCACGAGATCAACCCGCCGCCGCCGCCCGCAAAGGCCGGCGGATCGTCGTGGTTCGGCATGGCGAAGCGATGCAGCTTCCCGCTCGTCGCGTCGCGTTGATACAGCACGGCCTGGCGACTGCGCTTCGACGGCGGCACGTGGAAGTCGGTGTCCTTCATGCCGAGCGGGCTGAAGAGGCGCTGCATCAGGAACTCGCGGAAATCCATTCCCGCGACGCGGCCGACCAGGAAGCCGAGCACGTCGGTCGCGTGGCTGTAGTGCAGCTGCGTGCCGGGCGCGTAGGTGAGCGGCAGGCTCGCCAGCCGGCGCAGCCAGTCGTCGGGCGTGTAAGGCACGTCCAACGGCGAGCCCAGCGCTTCCTCATGCGCCTTGGCGACGGGTCCGCTCGAGGTGAAGCCATAGGCGAGACCGGCGCGGTGGGTGAGCAGGTCCTCCACCGTGATCGCGCGCGGGCTGGGTGCCGTGTCGTCGAGCGCACCGGTGGGACTCTTCAGCACGCGCATGGTTTCGAATTCCGGCAGCCATTTCGCGATCGGGTCTTCGAGCGCGAGCTTGCCCTCTTCCAGCAGCATCATCGTCGCGACCGAGGTGACGGGCTTGCTCATCGAGGCGATGCGGAACAGCGTGTCGCGCTGCATCGGCAGGTTGTTCGCGATGTCGCGCCGGCCGACGGTGTCGAGGCGCACGATCTCGCCCCTGCGCCACACCATCGCGACCACGCCCGACAGGTCGCTGGCATCGACGACGCCCTGCAGCAAGGGGCCCACGACGTCCAGACGCGCCTTGTCGAAGCCCTGGGTCTCGATCTTATCCATGCGTTGCTCCCGGTTGCAGATGGGTGACGAGCGCGTCCAAGAACGCGTCCGGCGCGGTGAGGACGGACGAATGCCCGCCCTTCAATACCACGAAGTCCTTCCTCGGCGCACGGATGCCGTCGTACCAGCGCCGCGCCAGCGCCGTCGGCGTGATCGTGTCGCGCTCGCCGTTGAAGACATAGACGGGCACCGCGAAATCCGGACCCAGCTTGCGCGCGTCGTAGCTCTTGTCGGCGTCGAAGGTCGCGGCTTCCGCGTAGTGCTGCGCGCGTTCGAACGTCTGATAGGTGTCCCAGATCGACCAGCCCGGCGCGAACAGGACCAGCGGCGTCATGTTGCTGCGCAGGTCGCGCTCGGACGGGATGTCATGGCGCTCGGACCAGTCGCGCTCGACCGCCTCGTCCTGGAACGTCTTGTACGGCGGCGGGCCGATCGCCTGCAGCGCCGTCACGCCGTCCTCGTCATGCGCGGCGCGCAGACGCGCGAGCGCGTCATGATAGATGACGGGCTCCTTCTCCGCGATCGACACCACCTGCCCCGTGCCGACATAGGCCGAATAGAGGTCGGGCCGGTCGTGGATCATCCGTAGGCCGATCATGGTTCCCCAGCTGTGGCCGAGCAAGACGATCCTGTCCCGGTGCAGATGGCGCCGCAGGAACTCCGCGACCTGGTTGCCTTCGCGCGCCACGCTTTCGACGCTCATGCCCTTGCAGCTGTCGGCGCCATTGCGCGCGAAGGTCTTGCCGGCGCAACGCTGGTCCCACATCACGACGGTGAACCGCTTCTCCCAGGACCGGAAGAGGCTGGAGAGCGCCGTCACGGAAGCGCCCGGCCCGCCATGCAGGAACAGGATCACGGGGTTGCGGTCCTCGCCCCGGATCTCGATCCACTGACCGATGCCGCCGGCAGGGACGAACATCGCTTCCTGGACGCCGTTCGGGGTGTGGATGGCGAGCGCGGCCGCGTTCTCGTGCTGGCGCCAGGCGCGGCACCCCAGCGCCGCGCAGACCAGGACCGCCACGACCGGCAGTGCCCAGCGGATCGCCTTCCCCATGGCCGTTCCCCGCCTCTTTCCACGCTAAGATGTGGGCAGGAGCCCCCCGGTCGTCAACGATAAATGTGACGCTTCCGTCACGTTAGCCGAAACGCTTGATTTTGATCCCAAACCGCCTTAGCCGAAGCCCTTCCGCCCGGCGATCCAGGAGTCATCCCCTTATGTCCACTAGCAGCGGCCTGATGCAGGGCAAGCGCGGCCTGGTCATGGGCGTGGCCAACGACCGCTCCATCGCCTGGGGCATCGCGGAAGCCTTGCACAATGCCGGCGCCGAGCTCGCCTTCACCTATCAGGGCGATGCGTTCAAGAAGCGCGTGGTGCCGCTGGTGACGCCGCTCGGCCCCAAGGCGCTGATCGATTGCGACGTCTCGAACCAGGGCTCGCTCGACGGCATGTTCGAGGAGCTGAAGAAGGTCTGGGACACGATCGACTTCGTCGTCCACGCCATCGCCTATTCCGACAAGGACCAGCTCAAGGGCCGCTATGTCGACACGACGGCCGAGAACTTCCGCATGACGATGGACATCTCGTGCTACTCGTTCACGGCGGTGGCGCAGCGGGCCGAGAAGATGATGCCGAACGGCGGCTCGATGGTGACGCTGTCCTACTACGGCGCCGAGAAGGTCATGCCGCATTACAACGTCATGGGCGTGGCCAAGGCGGCGCTCGAGGCCAGCGTGCGCTACATGGCCGAGGATCTCGGCAAGCGTGCGATCCGCGTCAACTCGATCTCGGCCGGGCCGATCAAGACCCTGGCCGCCTCGGGCGTCGGCGACTTCCGCTATATCTTGAAATGGAACGAGCACAACTCGCCACTGCGCCGCAACGTCACGATCGAAGAGGTCGGCAACGCGGCGCTGTTCCTGCTCTCCGACCTGGGAAGCGCGGTGACGGGCGAGAACATGCATGTCGATGCGGGCTATCACCTGGTCGGCATGAAGGCCGAGGATGCGCCCGACATCAATGTCGGAAAGTCGGAATGATGCGCCGTATACTGATCGTTTCGCTGGCGGCGCTCGCGGTTGCGGGCTGCGGCCGCAAGGATGCGCAGCAGCAGGCGCAACAACAGCAGCAGCAGCAGAACTCGCCCTTCGTGCAGGACAAGGAGGCGCAGCCCTCGCAGCAGCAGGCGTCGCCGGACAACGGCGGCTCGCTTGCGTCCTGCCCCGCGTCGCTGCCCTCGCGCGACACGGTCGCGAACAGCATCAAGAACGCGCTCTCGGCGATCTACGGCCCCGACGAGGCCGGCGCCAAGGTGAGCGTGTCGACGCTGACGCCGTCGAGCGACTGCGGCGCCGTCGCCGTCGCGTATAAGAGTTCCGGCACGCCGGGGACTACGACGATGAGCCATGACGGCGACACCTGGTCGCTGACGCTCTACAACAAACAATATCCCGTGAAATAGTGCTGGAGCTTCCGCAAGGCCTCACCCTTTACTTCGCCCGTCACGGCGAGACCGAGGCCAATGTCGAGGGCCGCTTCCAGGGCCACACCATCGACACGCCGCTTACCAAGCAGGGCCACAAACAGGCCAAGCGTCTGGCCAAGATCCTCAAGGAACATGCCGACGATCCCGCATCGCTCGCCTATGTCGTGAGCCCGATGGAGCGGGCGCGGCTCACCATGCGCATCGTGCGCGAGCATCTGGGCCTGCCGGCGACGGGCTATCGCATCGAGAAGCGCATCACCGAGATCGATCTGGGCAAGTGGGACGGCCTCACCCATGACGAGGCGCGCGCGCTCGATCCCGCTTTCTACGACAAGCGCAACAAGGACAAATGGAATTATCGCGTGCCGGGCGGCGAGAGCTATGCCGACGTGACCAAACGCGCCGAAAGCTGGATCGGAAGCCTCAAGCGCGACACCTTCGCGATCAGCCACGGCGCCTTCACGCGCATCCTGCGCGGCCTGTTCCAAGGGCTGACGCCGCAGGAGATGTCCGACCTCGACGAGCCGCAGGGCACGGTGTTCCGCGTGCGCGGTCACAAGATCAAGCGCTGGGACGAGCCCTAGCTGTCACGGCCCGCAAATACGGGCCGCCCAGTTGACGTCGTCCCGCCCTTCGACGTTACGCTGGCCGCACACCTGGATGGCCCGCAGTCGCGGTCCATGACAAGAGAGAACGATGAGCCCTGTCACCCTCTACGTCGTGCGCCACGGCGAATGCGCGCACAACGTCGAGGGCCGCGTCGCGGCGCAGGACGACTCCCCGCTCACGCCGCGCGGCCGCGAACAGGCGCGCGAAAACGGGCGGCTGCTGCACGAATTGGCGCCCGACCTCGCCGCGCTCGATTTCATCTCGAGTCCCCTGCACCGCGCGGCCACGACGATGGAATTGCTGCGCGAAGCGGCGGGGCTCGACCCCCTCTCCTATCGCTGCGACCGCCGGCTGATGGAGATCGACATGGGCGACGACACCTGGAAGCTGCCTGGTGAGATCGGCCATCTGGGCGCGCAGTACTGGGACTATGCGCGACCGGGCGGCGAGAGCATGGCGATGCTGCTCGCCCGCGTCGCAAGCTTCCTGGACGGGCTCGCGCGCGACACGGTCCTCGCCACCCATGCCGGGCCGGCGCGTGTCATGCGCATGCATGTGCTGGGCCTCACGCGCGAGCAGACGCTCGATTACCACCCACCCAATGCCGGAATCATGCGATTGTCGGGCGGCAGCGAGGCTTACTTCGGCGAATAGCATGTCGCACGAAACATCCCTGGACGCGTAGCATGTCGCACAACTCTTTCGGCCGCCTGTTCCGCGTGACGACCTTCGGCGAGAGCCACGGGCCGGCGATCGGCTGCGTCATCGACGGCTGCCCGCCGGGCATCCCGCTCGCCGAAGCCGACATCCAGGCCGAGCTCGACCGCCGCCGTCCCGGCAGTTCGAAGTTCGTGACGCAACGGCGCGAGCCCGACACGGTGCGCATCCTCTCCGGCGTGTTCCAGGACGAGCGCATGAAACGCCAGGTCACCACCGGGACGCCGATCGCGCTTCTGATCGAGAACGTCGACGCGCGCTCGAAGGACTACACCGACATCCGCGACAAGTTCCGTCCCGGACATGCGGACTACACCTATTGGGCCAAATACGGCGTGCGCGACTATCGCGGCGGGGGCCGCTCGAGCGCGCGCGAGACCGCGAGCCGCGTCGCCGCAGGCGCCGTGGCGCGCAAGGTGCTGGCCTCGCTCCATCGCGGCGTCGAAGTGCGCGGCGCGCTGGTGCAGATCGGGCCGCACGGCATCGAGCGCAAGCGCTGGAAATGGCAGCAGGTCGCGCGCAACCCGTTCTTCTGCCCCGATGCGGCGAGCGTCGCTCCGTGGACGGACTATCTCGAAGGCGTGCGCAAGGCCGGCTCCTCCATCGGCGCGGTGATCGAGGTGGTGGCGGACGGCATTCCCGCGGGCCTCGGTGCGCCGATCTATGGCAAGCTCGACGCCGACATCGCCTCGGCGATGATGAGCATCAACGCGGTCAAAGGCGTGGAGATCGGCGACGGCTTCGCAGCCGCGCTGCTGTCGGGCGAAGAGAATGCCGACGAGATGCGCCGCGGATCGGCAAAGCGGGGCGCTCGCGGCAAGCCCGAATTCCTCTCCAACCACGCCGGCGGGATCCTCGGCGGCATCTCGACCGGCCAGCCCATCGTCGCGCGCTTCGCCGTCAAGCCGACCTCGTCGATCCTGTCGCCGCGGCGCACGATCGACGTCGCGGGACGCGAGACCGAGATCATGACCAAGGGCCGCCACGATCCTTGCGTCGGCATCCGCGCGGTGCCGGTGGGCGAGGCGATGATGGCGATCGTGCTGGCCGATCACGCGCTGCGTCATCGGGCGCAAAACGGCTAGTGGCAAGCTTTTCCGACATCGAGCGCTTCGGCCTCGCTCTGCCCGAGGTCGTGCTGCACCCGCATCTGGGCCAACCGTCGCTTCGTGCCCGCGGGCGGATGTTCGCGCTGTGGTGGGAGCCGGAGCGAACGACCATCATGAAACTGGAGCGCGAGCATCAGCGCATGCTGTTCGAGGTGCGGCCCGAGGCGTTCACGCCGTGGTCTCAGGTGATGCCGAAGCGCGTCACTTCCACCTGGGCAGCGTCGTCGCCACATCCGCGCCGATCGACAGCTGAGGCTCGGACGGCGGCGAGACCCGGTCCTTCTTCTCGCGCGCCGCGACGCAGGCGATGACGTTCCTGGCGAGATCGGGGAAATCGCCCGAGCCCTGCAGGTTCTGGATCACGCAGGTGTCGAAGAAGGTATAGCGGTCGCTCTCGCCGCAGCCGAACGAGGTGCGGTCCGGCCTGGCCGCCGTCAGGATCATGCGGTTCGGCGCCGCGAGCGAGCGCACGAACTGGCCGGAAAAGCAGGACGAGACGATCACCACCGTCTGCCGGTCGCCGCAGGCGTTGGAGATCATGCCGTTCATCTTGGCGGGGGTGAGGATCTCTTCGTTCAGCACGAAGCCGTTCGGGGTGCCGTGCGAGGTGAAATAGGCCAGGCACCCCCCGCTGGTGCGGTTGGAGAGATCCCATAGCGAGGTGGCGATGGTCTGCGCGTCGGATTTGCGCGGGGCCTGCGAGGGATAGTTCTCGGGCCGCACCGAGAATTGGAAGATGTTGTCGGGCGAAAAGCCGATCGCGACCAGGCTGCCGGTGATGTCGCGGCGCGCATTGTCGAAGACCTCGCTCGGCGCGCCGGAATGGGCGTGCCAGTCGCCGGCGACGACGACCGCGCCCCAATCGGCAAAGGCACCCGCGGCCTGCGCCACCGGCGCCAGGAACAGCGCTGCGGCGGCCGCCGCGATCCAGACGAAAAGACGCATGAGCCCCCGCTCAATTCCCCATTCAAGTCCACGCTCACCGGCGCGCGAAAGATGCCACAAGCTCGATATGCTCCGACCACAGGAACTGGTCCACGGGCGTAACCTCGCCCATTTGCCAGCCGCCGTCCACCAGCATGCGCGCGTCGCGGGCGAAGCTCGCCGCGTCGCAGGAAACATAGACGATCCTGGCCAGCTTGGATTTCGCGAGCCCCGCCGTCTGCGCCGCCGCGCCGGCTCGCGGCGGGTCGAGCACCGCGGCGTCGAACGCGGCCAGCTCCTTCGCCAGCAGCGGCCGCTTGAACAGGTCGCGTTTCTCCGTGGCGATGGGCTTGAGGCCCTTGGCGCCGCGCGCCGCATCGCCGAGCGCTTTGAGCATCGCGCCGTCGAGCTCGACCGCATGCACCTTGGACTGCCGGCCCTGGGCGAAACTGAACGTGCCGCAGCCCGCGAACAGGTCGACCACGTTCTTGGCGCCTTTGAGCGCAGACGTGACCGCATCCTGCAGCAGCGCCTCGCCCTCGCGCGTCGGCTGGAGGAACGCAGCCGGCGGAAGGCGCACCGCGACGTCGGCGATGCGCGACATGGGCGCGGTCCTCTCGACGAGCACGTCGTTGCCCGAAACCACGCGCGCTACCTTCGCCTTCGCCGCCCAGCCCGCGAAGAACGCGACGAGCGCGGGCGAGGATTTGCGCTGCCAGCGCAGCAGAAGATCGAAGCCGTTGCCGGTCTCGGTCGCGTGCACTTCCGCGGTGCCGATCTCGGGCGCGATGTCGCGCAGGCGCTGCGCCAATGCCATAAGGCCCGGCGTCAGCACGCGGCACTCGCGCATGTCGACGATGGCGTGGCTGGCGCGCGCGTGGAACCCGACCTCGCCGTTCTTGATCTTGAAGACGCAGCGCCGCCGCGTGCCGGGCGGCACGGTGACGATCGCGCCGACCTTCGCCTCGACGCCGTGTCGCTCCAGTGCGCGCACGACCGCGTCGCGCTTCAGCGCGCGATAGGCCGCGTCCGCCCTGTCCTGGTACGCGCAGCCGCCACAGGTGCCGAAATGGACGCAGAGCGGGCCCGCGGTTCGCGTGTCCGGGGCGCTCATGGCTTGCGCGCCGCGATCAGGAATTCGCGGTTGCCGTCGCCGCCTTTGACGGGGCTCTCCATCGTGCCGGTCACCTCCCACGGCATCCACGCCGCGATGTCGGCGAGCACGGCCTGCTGCACGGCCTCGTCCCGCACCACGCCGCCCTTGCCGACATGCTCGCGGCCGGCTTCGAATTGCGGCTTCACCAGCGCGATCAGCCACGCGCCGGACGCGGCCAAGTCGAGCGCCGGCGGCAGCGCGAGCTTGAGCGAGATGAAGCTCAGATCGGCGACGACGGCCTCGGTCGCCTCGGCCAGGCGCTTCAGCTCGCGCGCATTGGTGCGCTCGATCGACACCACGCGCGGATCGGCGGCGAGCTTGGGATCGAGCTGGCCGTGGCCGACATCGACCGCGAATACTTTCGCGGCGCCGTGCAGCAGAAGCACTTCGGTGAAACCGCCGGTCGAGGCGCCCAGGTCGAGGCACACGCGGCCGCGCGGCGAAACGCCGAAACGGCTGAGCGCCGCCGCGAGCTTCAACGCCCCGCGCGACACGAAGGGATGGGCGCGCTCGTAGCGGATGCGCGCGGTCTCGTTGAGCGGCTGCGAGGCCTTGAGCACAGGCCGGCCGCCGTCGGACACCTTGCCGGCGGCGATGGCCTCCTGCGCCTCGGCGCGCGTGCGCGCATAGCCGTGCTCGACCAGGAACACGTCGGCGCGGCTGGAGGGGGACGGCGGCATGGGAGCGTCATTCGCAGAGACGGGGCGCGGTCGTCAACCGTCGCGGCGGGGACGGCGGCGGGACTTGCCTTTGAATAGAGCGGGAAGATCGCGGCGGCCGTCGACGACACGAAGGACTTCGATCCCGTCGCCATCGGGCTGCAGCTTGTAATAGATCGTCCATGGCGAAACGGGAAACGCGCGCCACAGCTTGTCGAGATAATGCCTTTTGCCGCCCACTCCCGGCATGAAGGCCAGATTCTCCATCGTCTGCCGAATGCGATTGGCGACGATCATAGCCCGTGTTGCGCCGTCGCATTGGGCGATAAAGGCAGCGATCGCGTCGATGTCGTTTTCGGCTTCGGGAGAAACAACCAGCCGCGCCACGGCCGATCAAGGCTTCTTGGCGACGCGTTTGATGGTTGCTTGCACCCGGGCCATGACTTCTTCGAGCGTATGGCCTTCGCCGCGCGCGATTTGCGCCTCTGCCTCCCGCAGACTGGCAATCAGGGCGTCCCTGTTGCGCTCCTCCCAAGCCATCCATTGGGCTTCGGTCATGTCTTCCTCCCCCTCGTGCCGGTACACGGCTTCCGGCTCGGACATGCCTTTGGGGGGGTGCGGGCGCTTCCTGGTCATTTGTCGGTTATAGCGCGCAGGGCCGCCCGGCGATAGGGCGCTTACGCCTTCTTCTGCACGTCCGCGATGAGCGCGATCACCATGGGCGAGATCTCGCCGGCCCAGGCGAGGATGCCGGCGCGCATCCGGTCGACGCCGCCGTTGAAGCGGGCGAGGATCTCGATGTCCTGCGTCCGCTCGAACTCGACGCGCGAGCGGCCGAGGGCTTCGCGGAACTGGTCCCACAGCGCCGATATCCGGCTGTTGATCAGCTCCTCGATCGGGCCGATCGAGCATTGCGGGTGCAGCGGCAGCTGCAGCGCCGCGGCCGTCTTCGCGTCCATCGGCAGATAGGTGATGTTCCAGTCGTCATAGGGCATGAGCCGCATCACGCGGATCAGCCAGTCGCCGGCCTGGGTCTTGTAGACGCCTTCGGAGAACAGGAAGAACGGGCGGATGTTGTTGCAGCCGTGCCTGGCCAGAAGCTCGGCCTCGATGCCCTGGCGGCGGAGCTCCTGCGCCTGGAGCGACTGCGCGATCAACCTGTCGAAGTCGGCCCTGGTCTCCACGACGTTGCGCGGATCGTCGATGCCGAGACCGGTGGCGCGGAACAGCTCGCCGTGCCGCGCGAAATCGGCTTCGTCGAAGATGCGCCTGCGGTCGTCGGACCTGACGGCGGCTTCGACCGACTTGCGTTTCCCGAACACGATAGCGCTCCGCCCGATCAGCGAGGCGAGTGTAAGCCGCGGTGCGCTACGAACCCCTTAACCGGTTCGGAACAGGTTTAAGCGTCTTCAGGGGCTGTAGAGCCAAGCATGGCGGACTGCGCCTGCGCCGGGATCTTCGCCATAGCCGCCGACGACGAGCACCCGGCCGCTCGCGAGTTTCGTCGCCGTCGAGAAATAGAATCCGTCGAGCGCCGCGCCGCCCGCCGGCGTGAAGGTGTTCGCGGCAGGATCGTAGATCTCCGCGCGCTCCGCGCCGCCCGTGACCAGCACCCGGCCGTCGCCGAGCCGCACGACGCCGTCGGGAAGCTTGAAGCGCCGGAACGTCATGCCGGCGCCGCGGGTGAACTTGCCGCTTTGCGGATCGTAGATCTCGGTCGAGCTCAGCGTGCCCTGCCAATCGCGATTGTCCGATCCGCCGACGACGAACACGCGGCCGTTCGCGAGCTTTACCGCGCCCATCTTGTAGCGCGCCGCCGTCATGCTCCCGGTGCGCGCGAAACGCCCGGTCGCGGGATCGTAGATTTCCGCGCTCGCCTCGACGGTGCGGCCTGGATGGGTGCCGGCGCTCCATCCGCCCATGACCAGGACCTTTCCATCGTCCAAAACCGCGCCCGCAAACGACGAACGCGCGACATGCATGGAACCCGTGGGCGAGAAGGTCCCGGTCTTGGGATCGTACAATTCCGCGCTCGCCTGCTGCGCATCGTCGGTCGTCAGGCTGCCGCCGGCGATCAGGACCTTGCCGTTCTTCAGCGCGAAAGCGAGCGCGCCGCAGCGTGGCGTGCGCATGGCGCCGGTGGCGCGGAAAACGCGTCCGGCCGTGTCGTAAACCTCGGCGGCCGCAAGACAGCCCGGCGAGCCGTCCCAGCCGCCGGCGATCAGCACCTTGCCGTCGGTCAGCAGCGCGCTTGCGGCGCCGACGCGCGGCGCGTGCATGGATGCTATGGATGAAAAGCGACCCGACGCGGGATCATAGAGCTCCGCGCTCGCTTCGATCGCCCCGTTGGCGCGCATTCCGCCGGCGATGAGGACGCGGTTGTCGGCAAGCAGCACGGCAGTCTGATGAAAGCGCGGCGTCGTCGGATCGCCGGTCGGGGCGAGGATGCCGGACGTAGCCCCGCCCGCCATGAAAATGAGCGTGAGCGTGCCGAGGCCCAATGCGAGCCACGCACCGTGCTTCGTGCGAATGCGTTCCTTCTCCATCTCCCGCGCAATACGGCGTGGGACGCGGGTCAGCCGATCACTGCCCTGGCGGCAGCGGCTTCCTGCTCGCGTCCGAGCGCACCCAAAGCGGTCGCCACGATGCTGGCGGCGTCGAGGCCGGCAGCCTCGTACATCTTCTCCGGACTGTCCTGGTCGATGAAGCGGTCGGGCAGCACCATCGGGCGGATCTTGAGGCCCTTGTCGAGCGCGCCCTCGAGCGCCAGGTGCTGCAGCACATGGCTCGCGAAACCGCCGACGGCGCCCTCTTCGATGGTGATCAGCACTTCGTGCTCGCGCGCCAGGCGGTTCACCAGGTCCTTGTCGAGCGGCTTTGCGAACCGCGCATCGGCGACGGTGGCCGACAGGCCATAGCCCGCGAGCTTGTCGGCGGCGGCCAGCGCCTCGGACAGGCGCGTGCCATAGGACAGGACGGCGATGGAGGTGCCTTCGCGCAGCACGCGGCCCTTGCCGATCTCGAGCGCCACGCCTTCGAGCGGACGCTCCACGCCGGTGCCTTCGCCGCGCGGATAGCGCAGCGCGCTCGGCCGGTCGTCGATGGCGACCTGCGTCGCCACCATGTGCACCATGTCGGCCTCGTCGCCGGCGGCCATCAGCACGAAGTTCGGCAGCGTGCCCAGATAGGCGATGTCGAACGAGCCCGCATGCGTCGGCCCATCGGCGCCGACGAGCCCGGCGCGGTCCATGGCGAAGCGGACGGGAAGCGACTGGATCGCGACGTCGTGCACGACCTGGTCGTAGGCGCGCTGCAGGAAGGTCGAATAGATGGCGCAGAACGGCTTCATGCCGTCGGCCGCAAGGCCGGCCGCGAAGGTCACCGCATGCTGCTCGGCGATGCCCACGTCGAAGGTGCGCTTGGGGAACGCCTTGGCGAACAGGTCGACGCCCGTGCCCGACGGCATCGCGGCCGTGATCGCGACGATGCGCTCGTCCTTCTTGGCTTCGGCGATCAACGCCTCGCCGAAGACCTTTTGATAGGCCGGCGCCTTGGAGTTGGATTTCTTCTGCTCGCCGGTCAGCACGTTGAACTTGGTGACGCCGTGATACTTGTCGGCGCTGGCCTCGGCCGGGGCATAGCCCTTGCCTTTCTTGGTCACGACATGGACCAGGATCGGGCCGTTCTCGGCGTCGCGGACGTTCTCCAGAACCGGGATCAGATGGTCGAGGTTGTGGCCGTCGATCGGGCCCACGTAATAGAAGCCCAGCTCCTCGAACAGCGTGCCGCCGGTGACCATGCCGCGGGCGAATTCCTCGGCTCGCTCGACACCCTTTTCCATAGGCCGCGGAAGGAGATGGGCAATCTTCTTCCCAATCTCCCTTAAGCTCAGATAGTGGCGGCTGGAGACCAGCCGCGCCAGATAGGCGCTCATCGCGCCGACCGGCGGGGCGATCGACATGTCGTTGTCGTTGAGGATGACGATCAACCGCGCGTCCATCGCGCCGGCATTGTTCATCGCCTCATAGGCCATGCCCGCGCTCATCGCGCCGTCGCCGATGACGGCGACCACATGGTTCTTCTTGCCCTTCATGTCGCGCGCGACGGCGAAGCCGAGGCCCGCCGAGATCGAGGTCGAGGAATGGGCGGCGCCGAACGGGTCGTACTCGCTCTCGGCGCGCTTGGTGAAGCCGGACAGCCCGCCGCCCGAACGCAGCGAGCGCATGCGTTCGCGGCGGTTGGTGATGATCTTGTGCGGATAGGCCTGATGGCCGACGTCCCAGATGATCTTGTCGTCCGGAGCATTGAAGACGTAGTGCAGCGCCGTGGTCAGCTCGACCACGCCGAGGCCGGCGCCCAGATGACCGCCCGTGACCGACACCACGTCGACCAGCTCGGTGCGGAGCTCCTCTGCGAACTGCTTGAGCTCGCTCTTCGGCAACTGGCGCAGTTCGTTCGGCTCGCGAACGCGATCCAGCAAAGGCGTCTTGGAAGGAACTGTCATATGCTACCCACACCGCGCAAATGGATTAAGCGCGTCCCCGCGATCAATAACGTGCTGCACTGCGCAAAAGTCGGCCCTTTCCCCGAATAAATCAAGGACGACGAAGGGATACCCGGGACAAAGGCCGGAATTCCGCGCGTTAAACCGTATCCATGGACTCGGTCCCGGCCGGACTGCCGGCGTTAAGGACGATCTTCTCCAACCGCCCCTCCGCCGCTTTCAGCTTGGCTTCGCAATGCGCCTTGAGCGCCTGGCCGCGCTCGTAGAGGGCGATGGAGTCCTCGAGGTCGACCTCGCCCTGCTCCAGCCGCGCGACGATGTCCTCGAGCTCCTTGAGCGCGAGCTCGAAGCTCAGGCTATCCACGGGCGCTTGCGGTTTCGGTTTCTGCTTGTCGTTCATGAGGTTCGAAGCTTCTGCTGGTTTTCGGAATTAACGTCAACTGCCGGCGGTCCCGCGCGGACCTTTTACTTTTTGCGGCACCACGTCGAAGGCCACGGTCAGGCGCATCTCGTCCGACACGAACGGCACCGTGCCATGCCAGAAGTAGGACGGGAACAGCACCAGCTTGCCGACCCCCGGCTTGACCAGCCGCTCAGGCCGGTCACGCTCCGACAGCGCGATATTGGATTCGCCGAACTTGAGCCAGCCCTGCTCGCCGTCGTCGACGGCGCCGGGCAGCGACACGTAATAGGCGGAGCTGATCCAGCCCTGCGGATGGAAATGGTTGGCATGGAAGCCACTCGACCTGAGACGACACGACCACGCGCCGACGAGGTCGTAGTCGTCCGCCTTGCGTCCGCCGATCGGATGGCCGGGGGCGTCGGGCAGCGCGCCGATATAGTCGCCGACCGCTTCAAGGATTTTCTCACGCACGCCGTCGAGCGCCTTGCTGCGATTGTCGAAAAGGTAGCCGGGCGTTTGCGAGCCGCCGCGCAGGGTCTGGTCGAGCGGCGCGGTGTTGCGGGTGTGAAGCGCGACGAGGTCTTCGCCGAGCGCACGGTTGAACGAGGCGACGTCGCCGAAGCCCGACGGCGGCGGCAGGTCGTAGACGCGCACGAGCCTCTCGATGTCGGCCAGCGCATCGAGCCGGCTGTCGCCGAGCTCGCGATAGGCGAGCGTCAGGAAGGCGAGGTTCGCCTGGTCATGAGGGCTGAGCGCAAGCGCGCGCTCGAGCAAGGACGCCGCCTCGCGCGGCTGGCGGTTCTGCAGCAGCGCGCTGGCGAGCACACGATAGTTGTCAACGGTTTGCGGATCGCTCTTCACGATCTCCTCGAGCAGCGCGATGCCTTCGTCGAAGCGGCGCTGCGAGACGAGCGCGCGCGCGAGCACGTTGGCGATATCGTGACGCGCCGGCGCGATGCCGTGCGCGCGGCGCAGCAGCCGCTCGGCCGCTTCGGCCTGCCCCTGGCGCAATCGCTGATCGGCTTCGGCGAAAAGAAGATCGGGCGTCTCGCCGATGCGCGTGCGCGCGAAGGCATAGGACTTCAGGGTCAGCTCGCCCTTTCCCATCTCCCAGGCGAGCGCGTTGAGGCGGCGATGCGCCTCGACGAAATCGGGAGCGGCTTCGATCGCGCGCCCGTAAGCGGCGATCGCGTCGTCGCTGCGTGCGGCGCGCTCCAGCATGTTGCCGAGCGCGAAAAGCGCCTCGCGGCTTTTCGGCCGAAGCCCGAGCGCCGCATCGAGCGCGGCCTGCGCTTCGCCATAGCGGCCGAGCGCGGTGAAGGTGCAGCCGAGATAGTACTGCGCGTCGAAGTAGCCGGGCTTGAGCGCGGCCGCCTGCTGCAGCGGGACGAGCGCCGCATCGAATTCCTGTCGCTCGCGCAGCAGCACGCCGAGCTGCGTCAGTGCCTGGACATAGTCCGGCCGGAGCGCCACCGCGCGGCGCTGGGCGGCGAGCGCCTCGTCGGGCCGGCCGAGCTCGTGGAGCACGATGCCCAAATTGTAGCTGGCGTCAGCATAGTCGGGCTTGAGCGCAAGCGCGCGGCGCAGCGAATCCTCCGCGCCGGCCCGATCACCCGCCAGGCGCAGCAGGTTCCCCAGGTTGTTCCGCAGCGAGGCCTCGTTCGGTGCCGTCTCAACCGCCCGGCGCAGCCACGGCAGCGCCTCGGCCGTCGCCCCCCGGTCGCGCAACAGCAAAGCCAGAAAGTTCATGGCCTGCACGGCGTTAGGCTCGGCGTTTAAGACATCGCGGCACTTGGCCTCGGCCTCGGCCAGCCGCCCCGCCCGGCGGAGCCTTTCGGCCTCCTGGAGCGCGAGCCCGACTCGCTTGAGGGAATCAGGGGTGATTTGCGGCGCCATTTGCAACGCATAGCACCAACGCGGGCGGCCTCAATCGAAAAGCTGCGGTCGAAAAGACACATTTGCCCGCCGTTTCAGCGCTTTTCGAGTCGAGATCGCGCCATGGAAGCGCCCGCGTTCGGACGCGATCTTGACAACAATGTCACCGTAAACATCAGCACAAATATAATTTAGTTTCAGAAGCTTCATGCAACCAATCATGAAGTTGTTGCCGTAAGGGGAATTGACGCCAAAATACCACAGTCTCGCCGCGAATCTTCCGCGCAGGTGATTCCGTTTTGACCCCAAGCTCTCAGACTCGTAACCTGCCTTCGAACGGGTGAAATTCGCGCCATTAGCTGTGGCTCGAAGCATTGGCGCCACATGGTTCCAATTAAAGCCCGCGAGCGACGTCGTTACGACAGAACCAAGGGGGTTCCCAAGTGTTTCAAATCCAAACTAAAAGCAGCCTGAAGACGGCTCTGCTCCTCGGAGCAGCGACGGCGACGGCGATGAGCCTGACTACGGCGGCAATGGCGGAAGACCAACCGGTCGAAACCGTTGTCGTGACGGGTTCGCGCATCCCGCAGGTTGGCGTCTATGCCGCCAGCCCGGTCACCGCGGTCAACAATCAGGAAATCAAGTACGAGGGTACGACCAACGTCGAAACCCTTCTGAACAACCTGCCGTCGGCCTTCGCCGACTTCGGTTCGAACGAGTCGAACGGCTCGCCCGGTACCGCCACGGTCAATCTGCGCAACCTCGGCAGCGCCCGTACCCTGGTGCTCGTCGACGGCAAGCGCCTGATGCCTGGCGACCCGTCGCTGCCCTCGCCCGACTTGAACCAGATCCCCGCGGCTCTGATCGACCATGTCGAAGTCGTGACGGGTGGTGCGTCGGCCGTGTACGGCTCGGACGCCATCGCCGGCGTCGTGAACTTCGTCATGCGCAAGGACTTCGAGGGCTTCGAGTTCGACGGCCAGTGGACCGGCTATCAGCACGACAACAACAACGACTATGCCCGCTCCATCGTGGCGAACGGCCTCGGCGGCTCGCTGCCCGGCACGATCCCGCAGGCGCCGGACAGCGTCTTCGACGGCGACACCTGGGACCTGAACGGCATCCTCGGCGTCAACAGCGCCGACGGCAAGGGCAACCTGACCGCCTATGCCGGCTTCCGTCACCTGAACTCGGTCTGGGAAAACAGCCGCGACTTCTCCGACTGCGGCACGGCGACCACGTTCAACGGCCGCAGCGGCGCGAAGCACGGCTTCGTCTGCGCCGGTTCGTCCACCGCGGCTCTGACCATCGACGGGAACACGGCCGGTGGCCGCTTCTCGAGCCTTGACAGCAGCGCGGATTGCGGCCTGGGCACGACGACCAGCTGTACCGTCAACCCGCTGACCGGTGGCTTCGACCACTTCTCGAACGCCGGCAAGTTCAACTTCGCTCCCCTCAACTACCTGCAGCGCCCCGACGAGCGCTACACGATGGGCGCGATGGGCCACTACGAGTTCAACAAGGCCCTGGACCTGTACACCTCGCTGATGTTCATGGACGACCACACCGTGGCGCAGATCGCTCCTTCGGGCGCGTTCTACGGCACGGAGCTGCTGACCAACTGCGACAACCCGCTGCTCACCGCCGAAGAAGTCAAGGACCTCTGCACCGACGCCAAGAACGTGCAGAACCCGGGCTTCGCGAGCATGTTCATCGGCCGTCGCAACGTCGAAGGCGGCAACCGTCAGGACGATCTGCGTCACACCTCCTACCGCATGGTGGTCGGTGCGAAGGGCGATCTGGGCGGCGGCTGGGCCTACGACGCGTTCGCGCAGTACGGCACGACGGTCTATCAGGAAGAGTACCTGAACGACCTGTCGATCGTTCGCATCCAGCGCTCGCTGCTGGTCGATCCGGCCACGGGCGAGTGCCAGTCGAAGGTCGACGGCTCCGATCCGGATTGCGTGCCGTGGAACATCTGGGTTCCGAACGGCGTGACTCCGGCGGCGACCAACTACCTGGGCGTCCCGGGCATGAAGGAAGGCTCGACCCAGGAATGGGTCGCTGGCGCCAGCTTGACCGGCGACCTCGGCGCGTGGGGCATCCAGTCCCCCTGGGCGAAGAGCCCCGTCGCGCTCGCGATCGGCACCGAGTATCGTCAGGAGAACCTGAACCTGCGCACCGACCTCGAGTTCTCGAGCGGTGACCTCGCCGGTCAGGGCGGCCCGACGAAGGGCACGAACGGCGGCTACAACCTCGAGGAAGGCTTCGGCGAAATCCGGATCCCGATCGCGCAGGACATGCCGTTCTTCGAAGACCTGTCGGCCAACGCCGGCTACCGTTACTCGTCGTACAGCATCGCCGGTGCGGTGAACTCGTACAAGTACGGTGCGGAATGGCAGCCGATCGACGACTTCCGTCTGCGTGCGAGCTTCCAGCGTGCGGTGCGTGCGCCGAACGTCATCGAGCTCTTCACGCCGCAGTCGCTCGGTCTGTGGGGCGGTTCCGACCCGTGCGGTGGTTCCGATCCGACACATACGAACAAGTTCGCCACTCTGGCGAACTGCGAAAAGACCGGCATGACTGCGAACCAGTACACGAAGACTCCGCAGTGCGTGTCCGGCCAGTGCGGCGGCCTGTTCGGCGGTAACTTCAGCCTGGTTCCCGAGACCTCGGACACCAAGGAGTTCGGCATCGTGTTGACGCCGACCTTCATCGACGGCTTCACGGCGACGATCGACTACTTCGATATCGACCTGGAAGG
Organism: Alphaproteobacteria bacterium; assembly: GCA_019247845.1. Classification (GTDB taxonomy): domain Bacteria; phylum Pseudomonadota; class Alphaproteobacteria; order Micropepsales; family Micropepsaceae; genus Rhizomicrobium. The sequence continues at coordinate 90,427 of JAFBAL010000039.1, forward strand.
CGCCATCGGTGTCATCCCGCAGAAGAGCGTGCTCAAGCTGTGCATGACGCAGGACCTTGCGGCCATGTGCGACCTGATCCACCGCGGTACCCAGGGCGTGCTGTTCGGCACGGGCGCCGGCGCCGGCTTCGTCACCTCGATCAACCGCAACACCGGTGCGATCAAGACGAAGGGCGTGGACGTCGAGGCCAACTACACCACCGGCCTGGACGACTGGGGCATGGGCGCCAACGGTTCGTTGAACTTCAACTTCCTCGGCACCTGGACGGATCAGTTCCGCCAGACGCCGTTCGATGGGTTCACGAACAAGATCTGTAACCCGACGGAAGACTGCGTCGGCGACGACACGATCAAGCCGCGCAAGGTGCTCGGCTACTACGACTGCGCCGGTCTGTTCGGTCTCACCTGCGGCACGCCGATCCCGAAGTGGAGGCACAAGCTGCGCGTGACCTGGACTGCTCCGTGGGACTTCGACCTGTCGGTCGAATGGCGCCACATGAGCGGCGTGAAGTTCGACGGCAACCGGATCGACGAAGCTCTCGGCGGTCCGAACCCCGGCTGCTTCGCGGCGACCGGCCTGTCGGGCTTCTGCGACCTCTCGGATGAGAAGATCGCGTCGTACGACTATCTGGATCTCGCTGGCGACTACACCGTCCGCGAGGGCATCAGCATCCACGCTGGTATCCAGAACCTCTTCGACAAGGACCCGCCGATCCTCGACTCGAACTCGCTGGGCGTTTCGTCCCCGCCGTTCGGCAACGGCAACACGTACCCGCAGGTTTACGACAGCCTCGGCCGTACGATCTTCCTTGGCGTGACGGTGAAGTACTAAGCCGGCAACGGCATGAAGACGGAAAGGCGGCGGCCCAAAAGGCCGCCGCTTTTTCTTTGTGCCCTCTTCTTCTTTCTTGCCGGCGGTTTCACGGCTCTGCGCGGCACCGCCGCTGCTTTCTCTTTAACCCCTGCTCTGCTAAAGCGAAGTCCATGACAACGCTCGAAGAAACCCGCCTCGAAGAGGCGCGCCAGGCCGGAGACCGCATCGTCGCCCAGGTGACCCAGCTGTTCCAGGGCGGCAAGCTCGCGCCCGCCATCGACATGGCGCGGGCCGCTCTCGCCAACGGCATCACCCATCCCATGCTGCTTAGGGTCCGCGCCTATGGGTTCGAGCAGAACAACCAGCTGCGCGAGGCCACCGCCGATCTGCAGCAGGCGATCGGGATCGCCCCCGGCCACGCCACCCTGCACAACGCGCTGGGCTACTGCCTGGGCAAGCTCGGGCGCTGGAGCGACGCCGTGGTGGAATTCGAGACCGCCATCGCGCTCAGCCCCCGCTTCCTGGCCGCGCAATACGGCTTGGCCACGGCGCTGGACGCCACCGGCGACCTGTCCGGCTCGGAAGCCGCGCTCAAGCGCGTGCTGGAGCTGGATCCCGCGAACGCCGCGCCCCTGTCCGACCTGGCGGGCCTGGAGGCGCGCCGCGGTCATTGGCAGGAAGCGTCCCGCCTTGCCGAGCAGGCGCTGGCCGCCGATCCCAGGCAGTACCAGGCGCTCACTACCCTGGCCGACGTGGCCATCGCCACCGGCGCGCTGGACAACGCGCAAAGCCTGATCGCGAGCGCGCTCGCCGATCCCGCCTTTCCGCCCATCGAGCGCAGCACCATGCTCACGCTTCAAGGCGACCTCGCGCATGCGCGCGGCCGCTACGACGAGGCCTTTCGCGACTATTCCGAGGCCAATGCGCAGCGCCGCCGGCTGTTCGCCGATCAATACGCCTCGGCCGGGCGCGAGACCGCGATCTCCTTCGTTCAGTGGCTGGGCGAATATCTCGACCGCGCGCCCAAGGAGGCATGGTCGGCGGCGGGCCGCGGCACGGCCCAGACCGAAGGGCCCAAGCTCGCCGGCCACGTCTTCCTGATCGGCTTCCCCCGCTCGGGCACGACCTTGCTCGAGAACATCCTCTCCTCCCATCCCGGCGTCGTGGCGCTCGAGGAGAAGGAGACCTTCATCGCCTCCACCCGCGAATACTTCGCCGACGACAAGGGCGCCGACCGCCTGGCTGCGGCCGACGACGCGGCGCTCGCCCCGTTGCGCGAAGACTACTGGCGCCGCGTGGCGCAATACGGCGCCGGCGCCCTCGACGGCAAGGTGTTCGTCGACAAGCGGCCGCTGGGCGCCACCAAGCTGCCGCTGATCGCCAAGCTGTTCCCGGATGCCAAGATCCTCTTCGCGCTGCGCGATCCGCGCGACGTCGTGCTCAGCTGCTTCCGCCGCTATTTCCAGCTCAATCCGTCGATGTACGAGATGCTGGACCTGCGCGGCGCCGCACGGTTCTACGCCGCGACCATGACGCTGGCGTCGGTCTGCCGCGCCAAGCTCGGCCTGGGCTGGCTGGAGACGCGCCACGAAGCGCTGATCGACGATTTCGACGGCGAGCTCGGCCGCATCGTCGATTTCCTGGGCCTTGCATGGAGCGACGAGGTGCGCGATTTCGCGCAGAAGGCCAAGACCCGCACCATCGCCACGCCGAGCTCGGTCCAGGTCATCAAGGGCCTCAATCGCGACGGCGTCGGGCAGTGGCGCCACTACCGCGCGCAGCTCGCTCCCGTCCAGTCCACCTTGCGGCCCTGGGTCGAGAAATTCGGCTATGGATCGGCTTGAGAGGGCCGTCTCGAACGAATCGGGCGGCGGCCTGGAGCGGCGGCTCGGACCGGCGGCTTAGAACGACGCCGACGGCAGCTCGCCATAGAAGCTGCGCGTCGCATTGAGCAGGCCTGCGACCAGCTCGCGCTCGGCCGCGCTGAGCAGCGGGTTCCAGACGTCCAGGATCAGGATGATGCGGATCTCGTCGCTGTCGTTCCAGGCGGCATGCTCGATCGTATCGTCGAACACCCAGGCCTCGCCCTCGCGCCAGGGCCGCGTCTCGTTGCCGACGCGGAAAGCGCAGCCCTCGGGCACGATCAGGGGCAGATGACAGATCAGCCGCGCATTGGTCACGCCGGTATGCGGCGGGATGCGCGACTTGGGCTGCAGCACCGAGAAGAACGCTGTCGGCGCATATCCGTCGATGTCCGCCATCTGCGCCGCGGCCAGCGCCTCGGCGGTCCTCGGCGCGCGCCGGCAGTTCTCGTCCAGCCTCTCGCCGTCCTTCCACAGGAAGAGCGCGCTCCAGTCCATCGAGCGGTTGAGGCCGGCCCATTGGTTGAGCGGCCCGCCGTCGGGATGGTCGACATAGGGCTTGAAACCCTGCCCGCCTTCGTTCACCAGCGCGCGCAGCTCGTCGCGGATGGCCGGCGTCGCGGCTTCGAGCCGCTCGAGCCAGGGAAAGTCGGCATTGTCGTAGAACGGGATCGCCGGCAGCCGCGGCACCAGCAGCAAGGTCGGCTGCTGCACCTTGGCCTCGGCGCGGCCGATCGCGATGTCCTTGCACTCGTCGAAGCGCGCGAGCGGCGCGCCCGCGTGACGCGCGCGGATGCCGGCGAGCGCCGCGGCCAGATGGGCGTCGAGCGCCTTCCTGTTGTCCTCGACCGCGGCGCGCGCGTGCTCGAGCGCCTGGCGCAGCTCGGGCGTCAGCTGGTCGGCCGGCGGCGCGATGGTCAAGACGTCCTTGAACACCTGGGCCGCGCGGCGCGTCTCGCCGACGCGCTCGAGCAGCATCGCCTTGGCCAGCAGCGCGGGAAAAAAATAGGCGTCGATCGTGAGGCTGCGGTTGAGCGCCGCCATCTCGGCCCTGGCATCGGCCCTGGCGCGATGCACGAACGCGGCATTGAGCGGGATCAGCGCGTTCTTCGGATCGGCGGTCTCGGCCAGCGCGAAGAAACGGCCGGCTTCGCCGAGGTCCTTGCGGAACAGGCTGTGCTGGCCCAGATGCAGCAGCGCCTGAGGATGGTCGGGCTTGAGCGCGAGCACCTCGCGCCAGCTCTGCGCGGCTTCGTCGAGCCGGCGCTCGCGCATGCGCAGATGCGCCGCCTGGACCAGCGCGCCGATCTTCGCATCGATGTCGGATGAGGACTTTCCGGCCTGCATGCCCCCGAGCCCCGATGATCGTCCCGATGGTCCGGAAAGTGGTGTGCGCGGCGATACGCGCAAAGCAATTGCCGGCGCTTTTGGGGCGCCGGCAATTCATTCACGCAATCGAGCGATCAGCCCCCGGGGATGCCCGCGTGGTAGCCGTTGCTCTGCTGATGTTCGGTCTGCTGACGCGCCTGGCGCTGGATGTCATCCCATTCCTTCTGCGTCTTGCACTCGCGGCGCGAGCCGAGACGGCTGCCCGTCGGCGGATCCATGCTGCGGCAGACGATCTTGTCCGGGTCCCCGGTCGTCGCGGCCGCCGCCTGCGTCGGATCGGTCGTGGCCTGCGCGCCGTCGGCCAGCGCGGCCACATTGCCCAGCACCATGAGCCCCGCCGTCGAAACAAGCATCAAAGCAAACTTGCGCACGTTCAAAACTCCTTCTTTGACGGATGTTGCCCCGTCCTCGGTACGTCCCCTGACCTTGAATAATTCTAATCCAAGAGCAGGACGATTTGAAAGCAGCTTCCGATCACAACTCTTTGGCTGGTGAACGATCATTTCCCACGTGGCGCGGCGTGGAAACGCCCAGAGGTTGCAGCCGTCAAACCGGAAATGACGGATTCGTCAGGTTTTCCGGAGCCTTGCGGAAACCGCCGGTTAATTGACCCAACGGCAGTTGAAAGCACCGCCGATTCTGCGTCACAGCACCGCGGCAAGCGAGGGGCGCGAAACTACGAGGCGCTCGAGCCAGTCCAGCGACGCGCGAATCTCCTTCGCGTAGCCGCGCCGCGATTCGGCGAGAAGCTCGGCACGAAATGTTGGCGAATAACCGTTCTGCGGCGCTTTGGAATAGCGCGTTACGGTCGGACCGTTCGCGATCGCGGCGACGCGCTCCGGCGCGCAAGCGATGCCGAGATGCGCGAGCACGCGCGCAAGCGTCTCCGGCAGCGCCGCCAGCATGGCGTCGAAATCCACCGCGAGCACGCGCGCGCCGAGCGCACGCTGCGCCTGAAGCTGCGTCAGGCGTTCGGCAAGCCAGCTCATCGCGATCAGCTCGCCCAGATCCGCCGGCCGCGGCGGCGCCTCGCCGATGAGCGCGCTCAAGCGGTGGAAGCGCTCCGCCCCTTGCGCGTTGAGGTCGGTCGCCGAGTTCTCGCCCGCCAGCATGATGGCGAGATAGCTTTCGGCCGAGACGTTGAGCATCACCGCTTTCGCGCCGCCGCGCATCGCCATCAGCGTGGTGGCGAGGCGCTGGGTCGCGCTGGTGGCCTTGAGCACCACCGCGCGCGTGTCGTGGAAGCCGCGCTCCCACAACCGCAGGAGAAGCTCGAGCCGCGCCTGCGAGAACTGCCCGGCGATGACGCGCAGCGGCAGCGGCTCGCGCAGCGGCAGCACGCCGTCCGCCTCGTCGATCAGCCGGCTGAGCAAGGTCGAGCCGACATGGCCGGCATGGAAGATGAAGTGCAGCGGACGGACATCGCGCGCGCCCGTCATCGCGCGCGCGACATCGGCAGCCGGCGTCCAGGGCCCACGCTTTCCCAGGCGCTCGTCCAGGAAGCTCGCGGCGCGGTAGTCGCCGAGCGTCATCGGCACGAGCATCAGCGCGTCGCGCGCCGGATCGAGCGCGAAGGGATAGAGCGCGGCGTCGCGGCCGATCGCGTCCGAGGCCGCCGCGTCCCGTGCGTTCATCGATGTGTCCGCTTCAACGCGCGCCACCTCAATGCGGAAGGTTCGTCGCCCGCATCTCGACGCCGCCGCGCGGCATCTCGCCCGCGACGCCGATCACCGTGCGCACCGCCGGCGAGTTCATCAGCGTGACCCAGCCCTGCACCGCGCGCGCTCCCGCCGAGGAATCGCCGAAGGTCTCGTCCAGCGCCTGGAAGAACGACTTCTGGCGCGGAAAGCGCTTGAACACGACGCGCTGGTTGCCGTCGATCTTGGCGAGCTTCTTGGCGGTATCGGCCGCGGTCCAGAAGCCGCCCAGCGTGTCGACCAGCCCGCGCTCCTTGGCGTCGGCGCCGCTCCATACCCGGCCGCGCGCGATTTCCTGCACGCGGTCGGGGGTGAGCTTGCGGCCCTTGGCGACCTTGTCCTTGAAATCGGCATAGATCGCGTCGGCCTGGTCGTTCAGGTTCTTCCACTGTTCGTCCGTATACGGCGTGATGGAGGAATCCATCAGCGCGTTGCGGCCCACGCCGACCTCGTCGGTGCCGATGCCCAGAAGCTGCGCGGTCTTGCCGAAGGCGATCTTGCCGGTGAGCACGCCGATCGAGCCCGTGATCGTGCCGGGCTCGGCGACGATCCTGTCGGCCGAGGTCGAGATGAAATAGCCGCCCGAGGCCGCGACCGAGCCCATGCTGACCACGACCGGAATGCCTTTTGCCTGCGCCTTGTGCACGGCATCCAGGATCTGGTCGGAGGCCGTGACCGAGCCGCCGGGAGAGTCGACGCGCAGCACGATGGCGCGGATGGTCTTGTCTTTGGATGCGTCGCGGATGGCGCGCGCGACGTCGTCGCCCGCCATCACCGCATCGCCGCCGAACAGCCCGCTGCCGCCGGTGGAGCCCTCGACGATCTCGCCCGTGCCTTCGATCAGCGCGATATGCTCGCCCTCGCCCATCTCGTTCAGGTCTTCCTCGGCCTTGACGAACTCCGGCATCGGCACCGCCTTGGCGCCGTCGCCCGCCTTGTCCAGCGCGGCCTGCATCGCGTCGTCGTCGTAACCGACCTTGTCGATGAGGCCCGCCTTCTTGGCGTCGTCGGTGAATTGCGGGCTGGCATCGAAGGCCGCGGCCAGCGCCTGCTGCGTCAGCTTGCGCGCGATGGCGGCGCCCGAGGTCGCGGTGTTGTACCAGGACTGCATCAGCGCGGTGATCTGCTCGCGGTCCGCCGGCGTCATGTTCTTTTCCATGTACATGTCGGCGGCGCTCTTGTAGTCGGCGCGCTTGGCGATCTGCGGCTCGGCCTGGATCTTCTCGAACAGGCCTTTCAGGAATATCTCGCCGCCGCCCTCGCCCGCGGCGCCGAACGGCGTCTTGGGCTGCATCCAGATCTCGTCGGCGGCGGTGGCGGTGAGATAGTCGCCCAGGCCCGGCGCCTCGAAGCCCTGGCTGTGCGCGATGACGAACTTGCCCGAAGCCTTGAAGCGGCGCAGCGCGGCGCCGATCTCCTCGGCCTGCGCGATCGGGATATTGGCGCTGCCCAGACGCAGCACCACGCCCTTGATGCGGTCGTCGCGCGCTGCTGCGTCGAGGCCGAGCACGATGTCCATCACCGTCACCGGCCTGGTTCCGAAGGTGTATTGCACCGGCGCGGAGTCCGCGATCGGCCGGCGCAAGTCGAGCGCCAAGACCATCTTGCCCGGCAGCCCGTCGCCCGTGGACAGCCCGATCAGGAACAGCAGGAAGAAGATCAGGATCAGGAAGAACGCAACCTTGGCGATGGCGTTGAACGTGCCGACTGCGATGCTCTTGAGCCAGCCGAGGAAACCGACCATGTGGGAAAACCTTATGGATAGACCGTCCTTAATATGGCGTTCGCCTTAAGAAACACCAATGACACGGGAGCAACGGTCGCGAACAATTGCCGTAGCCGCCCGGGCCAGCCGCCGCGGGAATGTCGCCGTCCGCGGGCCACGGCGGGTCACAATCGCATTTGTTTCCCTAACGTCTTGAATGCAAAGGTGTTTGGTTGAGGCTACAGTCGCGGCATGGACGACGATCCCCAAGCCCTCGACTTCGAATCCCTGCTCGCGCGCCCAGGCCCGGTGATCGTGCCGGGCGCTTTCGATGCCTTGTCGGCGCGCGTGGCCGCGCGGGCCGGCGCCAAGGCGATCTACATGACCGGCTTCGGCGTGGCGGGCACCGCCTATGGCGTGCCGGACATCGGTCTCGTCGGCGCGGCCGAGATGGTGGAGCGCACGCGCGTGCTGGCGGCGGCCTCAGCACCCGTGCCGCTGATCGCCGACGGCGACAACGGCCATGGCGGCCCGCTCAACACCGCGCGCCTGACCGCGGCCTATGAGAAGGCAGGCGCGCAATGCATCCAGCTCGAGGACCAGGTCTCGCCCAAGCGCTGCGGGCACATGGACGGCAAGGAGGTCGTGGCGCTGGGCGATGCCGCCCAGCGCATCCGCGCCGCCGCCGGCGCGCGCTCGAGCACCGCCTTCAAGATCATGGCGCGCACCGATGCGCGCGCGACCCATGACATGGACGAGGCGCTGCGCCGCGGCGAGGCGTTCCTGAAAGCCGGCGCCGACATCCTCTTCATCGAGGCGCCGCGCGACGAGAGAGAGCTCGCGCTCGTGGCGCGCACCTTCGAAGGCGTGCCGCTTGTGGTGAACCTGGTCGAGGACGGCAAGACGCCGATGCTGTCGCCGAAGGAGCTGGGCGAGCTCGGCTACAAGATCGTGCTCTATCCGATCTCGGCCTTGCTCGCGGTCGCGCGGCGGCTGGAGGGCGTATACGCAGCTCTGCTGCATGCGCGCACGACCGGCGAGCGCGTCAGCTTCACCGAATACAACGAGATCGTGGGCCTTCCCGAATATCTCGTGCTCGCAACCGCCTTGAAGGACGACACATGCCCAGACTGAGACAGGTCGGCCGCGACGCGGCGCATCCGCTCGCCAAGACGATCTACAAGATGCTGTTCGGCGAGCGCGATCCGGTCGTCGAGCCGGGCACCGAGACGGGCACGCCGGGCAATTGGTGGACGGTCTTCGCGTTGGTGCCGGACGTGTTCGACCACGCGGTGGCGGGCTTCCAGCTCTATCGCAGCCCGAACCGCAAGCTCGATCCGAAATACCGCGAGCTCGGCCAGCTGCGCGCGGGCTGGGCGCGCGGCAGCCAGTTCGTCTATTCGCAGCACTGCAAGGCCGCGCGCGGCGTGGGCCTGAGCGAAGACAAGATCGCCAACATCGCCGCCTGGCAGACCGCCGAGTGCTACTCGCCTGTCGAGCGTGCGCTGCTCGCCTATACCGACGCGCTGGTCCACGACGGCGGGCGCACCGCCGACGGCGTGTTCGAGGCGTTGAAGGCGCATCTCTCCGACGAGGAGATCCTGGAATTCACCTATGTCACCGCGCTTTACGATTTCCACGCGGTGATCTCGAAGGCGCTAAAGCTGGAATACGACGACGTACCCGACCGCATGGTCGAGGTCTCAGCACCCAAGGGAGCGGGCGGCGACGTGATGCGGATGGTGGACCGTTGATGGCGCGCGTCGCGTGCGCGGCGGGGCGCTGATGCCGACGTTCGCCTCCGACGGGTTGACGCTGGCCTACGACCATTTCCCGGGCGAAGGCCGGCCGGTGATCCTGATCCACAGCTTCACCTCGAACCGGAACGAGAACTGGCGGCGCTTAGGCTGGTACGGCGCCTTCGAGCGCAAGCGCATCCACATGGCGGCGCTCGACTGCCGCGGCCATGGCGACAGCGCCAAGCCGCACGATCCGTCCGCCTATACGCGCGCGAAGATGGTCGGCGATATCGTCGCGCTCCTCGACCATCTGGGGAGCGAGCGCGCCGACCTGGTCGGCTTCTCGATGGGCGCGCGCATCGCGCTCGCCTGCGCGCTGGAATATCCGAAGCGTTTCCCGTTGGTGACCTTGGGCGGCATCGGCATCAAGCTGTTCGAGCCGCGTGCGCCTGGTTATCCGATGGCCGAAGCGATGGAAGCCGCCGATCCCGACGCGATCGCCGATCCGATGCTGCGCAGCTTCCGCCGCTTCGCCGACGAGCAGGGCGAGGACCGGTTGGCATTGGCGGCATTGACGCGCTCCAACGATGCACCGTTCACGCGCGACGAAATATCGAAGCTTGCCGTCGAGACGCTGGTCGTGGCCGGCAGTCGCGACGACCTCGCCGGCGACCCGCGCGCGCTTGCGGCCCTCATCCCCGGCGCCAAGGCGGTGACGCTTCCCGGCTGCGACCATTTCTCGGCGATTCCGCATGCGCTGTTCAAGGCGGCGGTGTTCGACTTCCTCGACGGGACGCTCGAATAGCTATTTCGCGGACGAGAGCCCGATGCCCACGATGCGCGGCGCGGCATAGTTCACCACCACGCCCGTCGTGCCGTCGAGCAGGTTCTGGATCTGCGCCGTGGAGCCGACGCGCGCGTTGAACAGGTTGTCGCCGTAGACATAGGCCGACAGCGTATCGGTGAACGCCCAGGAGACGCGTGCATCGACCGTCGTCGCCGCATCGAGCGCCAACGCCTGCGTGTTCAGGTCGTCGGAGAAGCGCAGGCTCTCGTAGCGCAGGTTGACGTCGAGGCTGAGCGGCTTGAACGGCGTGACCGTCACGCCGCCGGTCACCGTCCAACGCGGTGCCTGCGCCGGACGCAAGCCGGTGGACTGCACATGCGCGTCGACCGCATCGAAGGCTGCGTGGAGCGACGCCCAATCGTTCAACACGTAACCGGCATCGGCCTCGACGCCGAAAGCGTCGATGTTGCCGAGGTTCCGGCGCTGCTGCAGGTTGGTGCCGATCGTGACGTTGCCGATCGCGTCGTGCAGCTGGTTGTAGAAGACGGTCGCCTGCCAGGTGAACGAGCCGGCATCGCTGCCGAGGCCGAGCTCGGCGCCGTAGAGTTCCTCGGGCACCAGCGCCGCATTGGCGAGCGTGGTGACCTGGCCGACGCGGAACGGACGATAGAGCTCGTTCAGGGACGGCGCGCGGAAACCTTCATAGGCCGCGCCGCGCAGATAGAGATCGTCGCCGACCTGATAGCGCACGCCCGCGCGCGCCGTCGGCAGGGTGCCGCTGCGGTTGGGGTAGACGGCCTGCTTGGTCACCTGGCCCGTGGCGGCGACGCTTTCGGTCAGATGGCCGTTCGCGGTCTCCCATTCGTCGACGCGCGCGCCGAAGGTGAAGAGCCACTTGTCGGGACGCGCCGCGCCCTCGACATACAAACCCGCGACCGAGCTGCGTCCGCCCGAGATGCGCCGCGACGCGAGGCCGGTCGAGAACAGCTCGCGCGATTCACCTTCGGCGAAGCGCGCGTCGATGCCGGTCTCCCAATTCAGCCAAGACCATTGCCCGCGCAGCGCCGCGTTGCCACCCCATCCCGTCGCCGGCACCGCGTACTGGTTGTTGGTGACGGTGGTGCTGGCGCGGCCCGTGTTGATCGCGACCGAGGTATTGGTCAGCCCGACGTCGCGCATCCACACCTGCGCGCGCCAGCCGAGCGCGTCGCCCTTTTCGGGATGCGCCACCGTCAGGCTCGCGGTCGTGCCGTCGGTAGAAGATTCCGCGCCGACCAGCCCCGAATGGCGGTGCTCCTGATAGGCGCCGAGGCGGGCCGAGATCAGCGTGTCGCCCTCGGCAAAAGTCTGGATGCGCAGCGCCGCGTTGCGCGCATCGAGCGTCAAGGGATCGTCGGCCGGACCGCGTTGCGCGCGCGACACCGGAATGAAGCCGTCCGACGCCTCTTCCGAAGCGCTCGCAAAGAGGTCGAAGCGGTCGATGCTCACCCCGCCCGAGGCCGCGGCGCGGCGCTGTCCGCTCGAGCCGCCGGAGACGTCGGCCGCGATCAGGCCGTCGCCCACAGCCTCGTCCAAAGCGATGACGCCGGTGAGCGCACCCGCGCCATAGGGCCCCGCGCCCGCGCCGCGCACGACCTGGCCCTTGCCGATCTCTTCCCCCGGCAGCGACGACCAGATCACCCAGTTGCCGAAGGGATCGTTCTGCGGCACGCCGTCGAGGGTGACGAGCGCCCTGCCCGCGCCCGACGGCGCCAGCGAGCGCAAGGTCGCGCCCTGCACGGTGGGGTTGGCGGAGATCGAGCTGTCCCGGCGGAACAGCGACAGGCCGGGCACCTCCTTCAGCGCGGCATCGAGCTGGTGCGAAGCGCGCAACTGCTTGGGCGTGACGCGCACGAAGGAGAACGCTTCGTTGCCGACCGGATCGGGCGGGGCCGCGGTGACGACGACGGTCTCGGGAACTTCCGCGGCGAGCGCAGCCGCAGGCATGGCCGCCAACAATGCCGCGCAGACTATTCGCCGAACCGTCACAATCGATATCCCCATATAGGACAAACGCTACAGGCTTGGTGACCGGCGGTAAACCTCATACGCGAATTGACGCTTTCCTGCGGCGGCGAACAACCCTAGTTTGGGTGTCCAATCCCCTCGGAGGTGTTCCATGCGTCGGTGGTTCCTTGGCGTCGCGGTCGGCGTCGCCGCGTTTCAGATCGCGGCCTATCCCCTGCCCGAAGACTCCACGGCGCAGAACGGCGTCATGCAGCACAAGACCTCCCATGTCGGCCGCTACAAGGTGAACGGTCCGGCGCTGCCGCAGACCGGGCTGCACCCGAACTGGCAGCGCGGTCTTCAGCGCCGCTACACCGGGGCCGGCATCGACGCGACGCTCTATCACTACGACTCCTATCCGACCGGCTGGAACCAGGCCGAGACCGACCTGACGCCCGCGACGGTGGGCAGCGCGAGCTTCGGCCAGATCACCACCCTGAACGTCGACGGCAACGTCTTCGCCCAGCCGCTGCTGGTGTCGGGCTTCACCATGCCCGACAATTCGGTGCACGACGTGCTGATCGTCGCGACCGGGCACAACACGGTCTATGCCTACGACGCGCAGAACTATTCCATCCTGTGGAAGCGCAGCCTGGGCACGCCGCAAGCGACGAACGACGTCGGCTGCGGCGACATCCAGCCGGAATACGGCATCTCGTCGACGCCGGTGATCGTGCGCACCGCGCAGAACCAGGCCGCGATCTTCGTGGTGTCGGCGAGCGAGCCCGCGCATCTGTCGTTCCACACCAAGATCCACAAGCTCGACCTCGGTACCGGCAAGGACCTGGTCCGCGCCCGCGAGATCCGCCCCCAGGGCAAGCTCGCCACCGGCGGCAAGATCCATTTCGATCCGCAGAACCAGTGGAACCGCGCCAGCCTTCAGTACCACGACGGCTCGATCTATATGGGCGTCGGCTCGCATTGCGACAACAACGCCGGCCAGATCTCGGGCTGGATGCTGCGCTACGACGAGAACCTGAACCTCACGAGCAAGTTCAACACCATCAAGGCGCAGGCGGGCTATGAGCTGTCGAGCATCTGGATGGCCGGCTATTCGCCCGCGATCGGGCCCGACGGCCGCGTCTATGCGATCACCGGCAACGGCTATTACAGCGCGACCAAAGGACATCTCGGCTATGGCGAGAGCGTGCTGGGCTTCACGCCGGACCTGAAGATCGACAGCACCTTCACGCCGGCCGAATGGCAGCAGCTCAACAACTCCGACGCCGATTTCGGCTCGGGCGGCGCGATGCTGATCCCCAAGGTCGACGGCCAGCAGGCGCCGGCTATGATCCTGGGCTCCGGCAAGTCCGGCATGGTGTACCTGCTCAACGCCGACAACATGGGCGGGCTCGAGGGCCATGGCGGCGCGGTGCTGCAGAAGGTGCAGCAGGGCGGGTGCTGGTGCGGCGCGGCCTACTACCGCAACTCGGCTGGCTTCGGCGTCGTCTTCTACCAGGGCAACAGCGACAACCTGCACGGCTATGTCGTGAACACGGGCGCGACGCCGTCGCTCTCCAACACGATCAACGGCAATGCGGGCGGCGGCTTCGGCGGCTCGTTCCCGGTCGTCTCGTCGAACGGCCAGACCGCGCATACGGGCGTGGTGTGGCTGATCCGCCGCGCCTCGACCGTGCAGATCGAGGCCTATAACGCCGAGACGCTCGGCACGCCGCTGTTCCGCTCCAATGCGGGCACCTGGTCCAACGGCAGCCGCGCCTATCTGTCGCCGCTGGTCGCCAACGGCCGCGTCTACGTGCCGGCGTACCAGACGGTGACGGTGTTCGGGCTGACGGATTAGCGATGCGGCGGACACTCGCTCTCCTGTTTCTGCTGGGAGCGTGTGGAAGCGCGGTCGCTGCATCGCCGCAGCGGCCGCCCGTCGCCTTCTTCAATCACAGCTTCGCGGTGCTCGACGCGCAGACCGCGGACGCGATCGAGCATTCGGACTATCTCCCGAAGTTCGGCGTCTTCGCCGTGCGCACCACGACAGTGGATGGCGGCGAAACCTGGCGAGGCCGCTACCTTTCGGGCAAGCAGACCTATCTCGAGTTCTTCGGCCCCGACGATCTCAAAGGTCCGGGCAGCGGCCCAGGCGCCACCGGGCTCGCGATCTCGCCGGACAAGGCCGGCGGCGTCGTCGCGATCACGCGCTCGCTCGTCCGCCAGGGCATCGCGCATCCAGACGCGGCACGGCGCACCCGGCAATACGGAGCGGACAAGATCCCGTGGTTCGACTACGTGTCGACGCCCGACGATCCGAAATCGTTCTCGATCTGGGCGATGGAATACGTGCCGAGCTATTTCGAGGACAGCCGCACGGCCAAGGAACCGGCGGCCTATCCCGGCGACATCAGCCGCGAGCGCAACCAGTCCGACGACTACGCGCAGAAGCTGATGCGCGACGTCACCCTCGTCGAGATCGCCTGCCCCGTGGAGGACCTCAAGCAGGCACTGGCGATGTTCACCGCGGGCGGGCTCAGCATCCGCAAAGCCGAAGACCGCGTCGAGGCGTCGGACGGCAGCACGACGATCATCCTCGATGCCGTGCCGCTCGATCAGGCGGGCTTGCGCCGGATCGTCTTCGATCTGAACGCGCCGGCGACAGAGGCGCATGTGGAGCGGATCGGCCGATCGAGCCTGGTCGTGGGACCGGGCGAGCATGCGGTGTGGACGTTTCCGGTAATTGCCGCTCCCACGCTCGGCCGCTGATTATGGCATTCTCGCTCGTGAATTGAGATGATCGGCAATTCCTAGCGTAACCGACAGCTTATCGTTTTCGGACAGCGTTTTCGCCTTGGGTATGTAATCCAACAAGTCGCGAAGGTAATCATCAGATACGGTACAAGCGACCCGATGCTTCTTGGGAACAGACTTTCGAACTATCACCCGCGAAAGGGAGACATAACTCATAACTTCGGAAAGTCCCAAGCACTGAGCCTGCAGCGCGAAATCGAATGGGTAGCCTGTACTGCAAACGAAAAGATGCGATCCAATACGAGCATCGACGCAAAAGTGGTATTTGTAATTTCCGCCATCCAAACCGGGGATTGAGAACATCCTCAGTCCAAAATCCCAATAACCTTTCCAACTTCCAGCATTTATTCGGCGTGATTTGACATATAGATCAAATCCTCGAGCTGCTTATCGCTCGCGCCCAACAGTTGGAACTTCATTTGTGCTCTTTTATGGACGCCACGCCGCTCCCAGGCCTCTCTGTAGGCGGGGTCCTCATGGGTCAACCGAAATACCTGATCGAAATCCAAAAACTGGATTGTGTCGCCGGCTTCTCTGAGCGTCTCCTTATCCGTCTCGGATAGCAGCCGCTGCTTCGACTGTCGTTTGACTCCGACGAACTTGTTGATCTGGGGCTTTTGGGCGTCCGGAACTGAAATCCAGGGCCGCTCTTCCCCGAATTCCTTCTTGAAGTCGAAATCTGGCTTCAAAATATCGTATGCAAAGGACGGAACCGGTCCATTCTCCATGCGAAATAAGTGTCGAACGTGATCGGCCGGCCATATTTCTGAAGGTGCGACCTGTCGGCAAGAAAGAGCGTCTTAACGACATCGTATTGCGAAAAGCCAACAAAGTTCTCAAGTAGAAACAAGATCGTCTCGACGACCTTCTGCTTGTCGACTTTGAACGTCGGAAACTCCGCTTTAGATTGCCTCATCTCCCGGCTTCCTTGAGAGGCTCAGAATCCTCCCCAATTTGAGCCTATCCTAAATCTCAAACGCCCGAAGCAAGAGATGATATCTGTACTTGATTTGTTCTCTTTCCCGTCGTATATTCCTATTTATGACGACGGTCCTAGAACGCACTATCGATCCCGAGCGCGCCAGAGGGCGCGGTGCCCTGTCCAATGTCGTGGGGCGCTATGAGCGCCAGACGCGCGTGCTGGTCGACGACGGCTGGAGCATCGCTCCCGAACAGCGGCCCTCCCCCGCTCCGTCGGCCCACGCGCGTGCGACCGACGACGGCTGGGACGACGGCTGGCGCGACGACGATCTGTCGCCGCCGC
Organism: Alphaproteobacteria bacterium; assembly: GCA_019247845.1. GTDB lineage: Bacteria > Pseudomonadota > Alphaproteobacteria > Micropepsales > Micropepsaceae > Rhizomicrobium. The sequence continues at coordinate 106,487 of JAFBAL010000039.1, forward strand.
CGCTGCGCACCGAGGTGATCCGCGACGCGACGCGCACGATCATCGCGCGCAACCAGTCGCCCGACATCTCCTTCGACCGCTCGATCAATCCCTATCGCGGCTGCGAGCACGGCTGCATCTACTGCTTCGCGCGGCCCACCCATGCCTATCTCGGCATGTCGCCGGGCATCGATTTCGAGTCGCGTCTTTTCGCCAAGCCCAATGCCGCCGAGCTGCTGGCCAAGGAGCTGTCGGCGCCGGGCTACGTGCCGCGCACCATCGCGATGGGCACCAACACCGATCCCTATCAGCCGATCGAAAAGAAGATGCGCATCACGCGCTCCATCCTCGAGGTGCTGCGCGAGTTCCGCCATCCGGTCGGCATCGTCACCAAATCGCCGCTCATCCTGCGCGACGTCGACATCCTTTCGGAGATGGCCGGGATGGGCCTCGCCAAGGCGGCGCTGTCCATCACCACGCTCGACCGCAAGCTCGCGCGCATGATGGAGCCGCGCGCCGGCACGCCGAGCCGCCGGCTGCAGGCGATCAAAGGCTTGAGCGACGCCGGCATTCCGACCGCGGTGATGTTCGCGCCCGCCATCCCCGCGCTCAACGACGGCGAGATGGAGGCGGTGCTGCGCGCGGCGACCGAGATGGGCGCGCGCTCGGCCGGCTACGTGCTGCTGCGCCTGCCGCTGGAGATCAAGGACCTGTTCCGCGAATGGCTCGAAGGCAACGTGCCCGACCGCGCCAAGCACGTGATGTCGCTGGTGCGTCAGATGCGCGGCGGCAAGGACTACGACAGCCAGTGGTCGACGCGCATGCGCGGCACCGGTCCTTACGCCGAGATGCTCGCGCGGCGCTTCCACATGGCGGTGAAGCGCTTCGGGCTCAACCAGCCCCGCGCGCCGCTCGACGTCACCAAGTTCAAGCGCCCGCCGCGCCCGGGCGAGCAGCTGGCGCTGCTTTGAGGCGCTGATGGCCTCGTCTCATGGCGCAGAAGAATCTGCCGCAAGCCATGCGGCCGAGCGGGAGGATGGGGAGCGTCTTCGGCTGGCTGATGGCCCGGCTGAACGGGCCCGCCTATCGCTGGAGCATCGACCAGCTCAAGGCCGCGAACCCGAAGAGCCTGCTCGAGATCGGCTTCGGCACCGGCCACCTGCTCAAGCTCGCCTGCCGGACGCTGAATCTCGAGCGTGCGGCGGGCGTCGGTCCGTCCGAGCTGATGGTCGAGACGGCGACCAGGCGCCTCAAGCAATACCGCAAGAAGATCGCGCTCGACATCGCCCAAGGCGACGACACCGCCCTGCCCCGCGGTCCGTTCGACGCGATCGCGGCGTTGCACTCCTTCCAGTTCTGGGCCGATCCCGACGCGGCGCTCACGCGCGTGCGCGACCGCCTCGCGCCGGGCGGCCGGCTGGTGCCGGTGCTGCGCACGCATGGACGCAAGGCGCCGAAGTGGCTGCCCAACCCCTTGAGCCGTTCCGGCAACGAGATCGCCGCGGCCTGCGATGCGCTGGAGCGTGCCGGGCTCGCCGTCACCGGCATGCAGGGCATCGCGAAAGGCAGCCAGGGGATCGTGGCTACGCGCCGCGATTGAACGAGGCGACGAGCTGCGCGAAGGCCGTCAGCGCCGAGGCGAGCTGCAAGAGCGCGCAGGCGACCTGCACCCAGGGCGCGCGGAAGAAGATCTCCGGCAACGCCGTCACGATCAGATAGGCCGGAACGACGAAAGACAGCACCGAGATCGTCATCAAGGTCGAGATATGCGCCGAATAGGCAAGCACCAGGAGCTCATAGACGACGATCGCACCCAGATATTGGAAGCGGTGGCTCTGGTGAAAGGCCTTCAGGTCGATCGGCCCTTCGTCGTGGATGTAGGGCGTCACCAGCGCGCCCTGCAGGAAGACCGAGATGACCAGCCCGAGCGCCAGCGCCACGCCGACCAGGCTCGTCTGCGGCAGATGGCGGAAGGTGAAGGCATAGAGCCAGAACAGGATCTGGTTGAAGAAGATCAGCACCGTCCACAGCGCATGCGGCCAGGAGAACACGACGCGCCGCCATTCCTGCGCCAGGCGCGCCACGCCGATCAGCAGGCTCGCGATCCCCAAGGACAGGATCAGCGACAGCAGCACCATCACGTGTTCGAAGATGGTCACGCGATTCCCTCCGCCTCCAGACTAGCGGAAACGCCGCCGCGCGGTCGGCGAAAACAGGCTCCCGCGCCGACGGAAATCCGATCCGGCCGCTCGCTCTCTTTCCCACGGCTTGGCAAAAAATTTCGCACCTTCCCGCATCCAAACCGCCCTTTGGCCGCATCCACCCTTTGAAACGGGCCGAAAGGGCTTGACGCATGCCGGTTTTCCCAGGTTTCGACGCCATGCTTGTGCTTTGGGGCGCGGCCGTGCTGGCTTTCGCCTACGTCCGGCATTCCGGCGGGGCGGGGCTGGATGCCCTTAAGGGAGGGAAATGACATGCTCGAGTTCGTCGGCGGAATGAGTTCGCTGATCTTCTGGGGTGCGGTCGTGCTGATCGTCTTCGTGAGCAGCTTCTTCTCCTACCGCTCTCAGGCCAGCCGCCACCGCATGATCGAAACCCTCGCCGAAAAAGGACAATCCGTGCCGCCCGAAATGTACGCACGCCACGGCGACGACTACCGTTACCGCAGCCCGATCCAGTCCGGCATCTTCCTGATGTGCATGGGGCTGGCGCTGGCGGTGTTCTTCTGGGCGATGACGGGCGGCGGCGCGCCGTTCGACGAGCACGGCCGCATGCCGAGCTGGCTGCCGGCGGTCGGCATATTCCCGTTCATGGTCGGGCTCGCGCGGCTGCTGGGCGGCATCTTCGACAGGCCGCGCGACAAGTGAGGCACCATGGTCCGTCGTCATGAGCGCGGACGCAGAGAGCTTCGGCAGGCTGGTGCGCGAGCATCAGTCCCGCCTGCGCGCCTTCCTGCGCCGGCTGACGCGCGGCGACGCGGCGCTGGCGGACGACCTGGCGCAGGAGACCTTCCTCGAGGCGCATCGCAAGCTCGCGCAGTTCGAGGGCCGAGGGTCGTTCGTGTCCTGGCTCTTCGGCATCGCCTGGTCGCGTTTCCTGATGGAACGGCGCAGGCGCAAGGAAGAGCCGCTGGGCGAGATCGAGGATACGGCCTTCGTCGACCCCCGGCCCGCGGCCGAGACGAGGCTCGACGTGGAACGCGGCATGGCGCGGCTGTCGGCCGAGGAGCGGGCGGCGCTTACTTTGTGCTACGCGCTCGGCTATTCGCATGGCGAGGCGGCCGGGATACTGGACATGCCGCTCGGCACGGTGAAATCTCACGTGCTGCGCGGACGCGAGAAACTGAAGGCGATGCTTGAGCCATGACCGACGACCTCGACATCCTCTTGTCCGAGCCGCTCGACGACGTCGCCGACGACGGCTTCTCGGCGCGCATCCTGGCTGGGATCGAGCGCAAGGCGTGGTGGCGCGAGCGTGTCACGATGCTTGCCGCGGCAGTGGCGGCAGCGGCGGTCCTGCCCTTCGTTCCGGCCGCAGAGCTGGGTGCGGTGGCGTTCGCGGCGGGCGCGCTCACGCTGACCTTCGCCTTCGAACAGCGCTTGCGCGACGCCTGATGCGCAAAATCGCCTACCGCAGCATCCCCGGCAAAGGCCGCGGCGTGATCGCGACCGACGCGATCGCAGGCGGCGAGACCGTCGAGCGCTCGCCGGTTCTGCCGATCTCGATGGGGACCTCGGAAGCCCCCGGCCTTTCCGACTATGCCTTCGCCTGGGGCGAGGACGTGCCGGGCTTCCCGGTGGGCCAGGAATGCGCCATAGGGCTTGGCTATCTCGGCCTCTACAACCATGCGCGGCCGTCCAACGTTCGCCTGCTGCGCCACTATGACGAGAGCGAGATGAGCATCGTCGCCTTGCGCGATATCCAGGTTGGCGAAGAGCTCACCATCGACTACGACATCCCGCTCTGGTTCGAGCCCAAAGGGTAATCCGCATGACCGTTTCCGAAGCCCAGCGCGACATGCGCCGCGCCTATGTCGGCGGCGGCCCCGGCGCCATCGTCTCGGCGCTGGTGTGGCTGGGCGCCTTCTTCGCGCTGCGGAACAGCGACACGGCGCACGCCTTCTTCGTGTTGTTCGTCGGCGGCATGTTCATCTTCCCGGTCTCGATGCTCATCTGCCGCGCGGTCTTCCGCCGCGCGAAGGAAGAGGCCGGAAACGGGCTGGGCATGACCGCGCTGGAAAGCACCATCGCGATGATCGCAGGCCTGTTCGGATCGTGGCTGTTCCTCAAGCTCGAGCCCGCCTTCGTCTTTCCCTTCGCGGCCATCGCGGTGGGCACGCACTACTTCGCGTTCCGGACGGTCTATGGCGACGGCCTGTTCTGGGTGCTGGGTGCCCTGCTGACGGCGCTGGGCGTGTGGCAGATCCTGGGCTCCGCGGTTCCGGGCGGCGTTATCCTGTGGGTGGCCGGCGTCGAGTTCGTTTTCGGCGCGATCCTGACGGCGCGCGCGCTATAAAGCGCCGATGCCGCACTACCGTTACGAGTCGCAGTACCTCAAGACCGCGCCCGGCCCCATCGCCGGCGTGGACGAGGCCGGACGCGGGCCGCTGGCCGGGCCGGTCGTCGCGGCGGCGGTGATCCTGGAGCGCGGCCGCATCCCCAAGGGGCTGAACGATTCCAAACAGCTCAGCCACGAGACGCGCGAGGCGCTGTTCCCCCTGATCTTCGAGCGCGCCATCGCGGTCGGCATCGGCGAGGCCAGCGTCGACGAGATCGACCTGATCAACATCCGCCAGGCGACGCACCTGGCGATGGCCCGCGCCGTTCGCGCGCTCTCGGTCGCGGCCGCCTTCGCGCTGGTCGACGGCAACGACGCCCCGGCGCTGCCCTGCCCCTGCGACACGCTGGTCGACGGCGACGCGCGCTCGCTCTCCATCGCCGCGGCCTCGATCGTGGCCAAGGTCACGCGCGACCGGATGATGGCGGCGCTGCACGACGAACACCCGCATTACGGCTGGGCGAGCAACAAGGGCTACGGCACCGAGGAGCACCTGATCGCGCTCGGGCGGCACGGCGTGACCCGCCACCACCGCCGTTCGTTCTCACCCGTCCACAACATCTTGTATGGTGGGAATCTTGAGGACTCAAGCGTAACGCTTTGACTCTACAACACTCTTGACCTGTGGACTCCGACGAATCAGTGTCACCCGCCTGTGGACAAAAACGGGCGGGACATGGAGCTTAATCGGATCATCCAAGGCGACTGCGTCGAGGCGATGCGCGACCTGCCGGAGGCTTGCGCGGACCTGATCTTCGCCGACCCACCCTATAACCTGCAGCTCAGGAACGAGCTGCGCCGGCCGGACAACTCCAAGGTCGATGCCGTCGACGACAGCTGGGACCGCTTCGCGAGCTTCGCCGAATACGACCGCTTCACGCATGCCTGGCTCGGCGCGGCGCGGCGCGTGCTGAAGGACAGCGGGGCCATCTGGGTGATCGGCTCTTACCACAACATCTATCGCGTGGGCGCGATCCTGCAGGACCTGGGCTTCTGGATATTGAACGACGTGGTGTGGCGCAAGACCAACCCGATGCCGAACTTTCGCGGCCGGCGCTTCACCAATGCGCACGAGACGATGATCTGGGCGGCCAAGACCGAGAAGACGGCCTATACCTTCAACTACGAAGCCATGAAGGCGATGAACGACGATGTGCAGATGCGCTCGGACTGGACCCTGCCGATCTGCTCCGGCAGCGAGCGCCTCAAGGACGACGACGGCGGCAAGGCGCATTCGACGCAGAAGCCCGAGAGCCTGCTGCACCGCGTGATCGTGTCGTCGACGAAGCCCGGCGACGTGGTGCTCGATCCCTTCTTCGGCTCCGGAACCACCGGCGCGGTCGCCAAGCGGCTGGGGCGGCGCTTCATCGGCATCGAGCGCGACGGCGACTATGTGAACGTCGCGCGCCGGCGCATCGCCGAGGTGGTGCCCGCCGACGGCGAGGCGGTCGAAGTCACCAGGTCCAAGCGCGCCGAGCCGCGCATCCCCTTCGGCTGGGTGGTCGAGCGCGGGCTTCTGCCGCCCGGCACCGTGCTGCGCGGCCATCAGAAGCATCAGACGGCGAAGGTGCGCGCCGACGGCACGCTGGTCTGCAACAACGCCACCGGCTCGATCCACCAGATCGGTGCGCATGTGCAGGGCCTCGACGCCTGCAACGGCTGGGCCTTCTGGCAGTTCGAGCACAACGGCCAACTCATCTCCATCGACGTGCTGCGCCAGCAGCTGCGCGCGGGCCTGGTGTGAGGATGCGGGCGGCTCGGCGGTTTGTCGTCCCAGTGCTGCTTGCGGTCGCGCCGCTCGCGGCCGGCTGCCAGATGCTCGCCTTTCCCGACGAGATCCTGCCGACCGACAAGGTGCAGAACGAGCAGCAGGCGATATTGCTGGCGCAGCAGGATTGCGGCCCCGGCACCAGCTCGCCCGACGCCTGGGAGGCGCGCCTCGAAGGCGGCACGTGGAAAGCGTGGTGGAGCTACCGCCAGAGCGAGATCACCGTCGAGATCGACAAGAAGACCGGCGAGTTCCGCGACTGCCACGTGGACTTGGTGCCGAACTAGAGCACAGTGTCGTCGCCCACGATCTTCTTCATCACCGTCGGCAGCGCCGCGTTGGCGAGGTCGCGCACCCATCTGCCTTCCGCCTCCGGATGCTTGGCGACGACGGTCTCGTAGACCTCGATCTCCAGCTCGAAATGCGTGAAGCCGTGGCGGACGATGCCCAGGCGCTTCTTCCAGTCCGCCTTGAACGGCGCCTGCGCCATCGCTTCGTCGCGCGACGGGAAATCTTCGGCCCAGGGGCCGAGCGGCGGCTGCTGCATGCCGCCGAGCAACCCGCTTTCCGGGCGCCTGACGAGAAGCACCGCGCCGTCGGCATCGCGCGCGACGAAGGCGGCGCCCCGCTTCAACGGACGCAGCGCCTTTTCGCCTTTGATCGGAAGCTGTTCCTGGATGCCGAGCTTGCGCGCCTGGCAGTCCTCGAACAGCGGGCAGCCCATGCAGGCTGGTTTCTTGGGCGGGCAGATCGCCGAGCCCAGGTCCATCATTGCTTGCGCGAAATCGCCGGCACGCGTCCCGGGCACCAGCGATTGGCCGAGACCGCGCAGCCGCGTCTTCACCTTCGCCAGCGGCTCCCGGATCGCGAACAGCCGCGCCACGACGCGCTCGGCGTTCGCGTCCATCGCGGCATAGGGCAGATCGAAGGCGATGGCGGCGATGGCGCCCGCGGTGTAGTCGCCGATGCCGGGCAGCGCGCGCAACCCGTCGTGGCTTTGCGGAAACTTGCCGCCGAGCTCGCTCGCCACCACCTGCGCCGCTTTGTGCAGGTTGCGGGCGCGGGCGTAGTAGCCCAGTCCCGCCCAGGCCGCGAGCACGTCGTCGAGCGGTGCTACCGCCAGCGCCTCGACAGTCGGCCAGCGCTCCAGGAACTTGCGGTAATAGCCCGCGACCGCCTGGACGGTCGTCTGCTGCAGCATGATCTCGCTCAGCCAGACCTGGTAGGGGTCGGCGCGCTTCCCTGCGGGCACCCGCCACGGCAGCACGCGACGGTGGACGTCGTACCAGGCGAGAAGGCGGCTGGCGGGACTGCCCATGGCAGCAACGGCGGTGGCTGAGCCCTCCGCGGGATTGCCCGTTGGATCGTCCTGGGTGATTCGCGCATTTCGCTTCGGCGATGGCATAATCGGCACGCTATGGCGTCGAAGGCGAAAGACAAACAGCTTCCGTTGCCCCTGCCCAAGCGGCGGGGCCGCGCGACCGCGCTCGGCGACGAGGTCCGCCCGTCCGGCCAGGCGGCCTTCGACCGTGCCGGCTTTGCCGATCCGACCCTCCTGCTGCATTGGGAAGAGATCGCCGGCCCCGACACAGCCCGGCTGACCCGGCCGCTCAAGCTGACCGAGGGGCCGTCCGGAGGGGTGCTGACCCTCAAGGCCGAGCCGGGCGCCGCGGTCTTCCTGCAGCACGAGACCCGGCCGCTCTGCGAGCGCATCAACGCCTATCTGGGCCGCCCGGCCGTGGCGCGGCTGCGATTCGTGCAAGGCAGCGTGAAGCCGCCGCCGCCCCCGCCGGTCCGCCGCAAGCCCAAGGCCCCCGTGCTGCCGACCGATCCGGCCCTGCAATATCAGGGGCCGGAAGGGTTAAAGGACGCTCTGGTCCGGCTGGCCAAGGCGCGCCGCCCGCCCATTAACAAGGCCCAGGATTGAAGGATTCCGGCGGCTCTGCCACAAGTCGTCCGCTTGCAGGAGTGGACCCAGGTGAACCGCAATCAGCTCATCATCGCCCTCGTCGCCGTCGTGATCATCATCGCCGCGGCTGTCGGCTACTATAAGTTCTTCCCCAGCCAGACGACCTCCGGCGCGATCCCCGATGCCACGGCCTCGACCGGGCCGGGCTACACCATCGCAGCAGACGACCGCACCATGGGCAACCCGAAGGCCAAGGTGGTGATGATCGAATACGCGGCCCCCACTTGCCCGCATTGCGCCCATTTCAACGAGACCGTCGTCCCGTTCCTCAAGCAGAACTACATCCAGACCGGAAAGGTCTTCTACGTCTTCCGCGTCTTCCCGCTGCACCCCACCGACGGCGCGGCCGAGGCGATGGCGCGCTGTTTGCCTGCGGATAACTATTTCGAGTTCATTGACCTGCTGTTCCGGAATCAGGCCAAGTGGGACTGGGAGTATGGCGTTCAGGACCTGCATGGCGCGCTTGTCAGCATGGGCCGACTCGCCGGAATGACTCCCGAGAAGGTAGACAGCTGCATCGCGGACAAGGCGATGGCTGAGCGTATCAACAAGGTCGCGATGGATGGGCAGACCCGTTACAACATCACCGGAACGCCGACGTTCGTCATCAACGGCGTCGTGCACCAGTCCGGCGAGATGGGCACTCCGGCCGACCTTCAAAGCGTGCTCGATCCGCTGCTCAAGAAGTGACGGCCGGGCCGCAACACAGCGCAAGGCGGCGCGCGTCCAGTGAAGTTTTCGCGGCTTAGACTTTCCGGCTTCAAATCGTTCGTCGAGCCGACGGAGCTGTTCATCGAGCCGGGGCTGACGGCGATCGTCGGCCCCAACGGCTGCGGCAAGTCGAACCTGTTCGACGCGCTGCGCTGGGTGATGGGCGAGACGCGCCCGACCTCGGTGCGCGGCAGCGAGATGGACGACGTGATCTTCGCAGGGTCCGCGGGGCGTCCGTCGCGCAACGTCGCCGAGGTGACGCTGTTCGTTGACAATTCCGACCGCAGCGCCAATGCGCCCTATAACGAGTACGAGCAGATCGAAGTCTCGCGCAAGATCGAGCGCGAGGCGGGCTCGGTCTACAAGATCAACGGCCGCGAGGTGCGCCAGCGCGACGTGCAGATCTTCTTCGCCGACGCGTCGTCGGGCGCGGCCTCCACCGCCTTCGTGCGCCAGGGCCAGATCGGCATGCTGGTCGGCGCCAAGCCGCTCGCCCGCCGCGCCATCCTGGAAGAAGCCGCCGGCATCGCGGGCCTGCACCAGCGTCGCCACGAAGCCGAGCTGCGCTTGAAGGCGGCCGAGACCAACATGGGCCGGCTCGAGGACATCATCCGCGAGGTCGAGGGCCAGCTCGCCAGCCTGAAGCGCCAGGCGCGCCAGGCCGCGCGCTATCGCAACCTCTCCGGCCATATCCGCAAGGCCGAAGCGCTGGCGCATTACCTGCGCTGGACCGCGGCCGAGCTGCGTTCGCGCGCCGCGGAAGAAGCACTGGCAGCGGCCTCCGCCGCCGTCACCGTCGCCGGCGAGCACGCCTCGCATGCCGGCGCCGCGCAGGCCGAAGCCGCGAGCGTGCTGCCGCCGCTGCGACAGACGGAAGCGGAGAAATCCGCGGCGCTGCATCGCCTGGTCGTCGAGCGCGATGCGCTGGATGCCGAGGAACAGCGCGCGCGCGACACCGCCGAGAGCCTGCGCCTGCGCATCGTCCAGACCGACCAGGACAACGAGCGCGAACGCGCGCACGACAACGACGCCGCCAGCGCCATCGAGACCTTGGCCGGCGAGGCGTCCGGGCTCGAAGCTGCCGCGTCGCGTGCCGCCGACGAGCTGGCCGAAGCGGATGCGCAGGCCATCGCGCTTGCCGATGCGCTCGACGACAGCGAACGCCTGCTCGAGCGGCTGACCGCGGAGCTCGCCGAATGGAACGCGGCGCGTCAGAGCCACGAACGCGCGCGCGAAGTCGCGTCCGCGCTCGCCGAGACCAGCGGCCATCAACTCGCCGAAGCCGAAGCGCGCCTGGAACAGGCGATGGCCGGCGTGACCGACTTGCCCGACGTGCTGCTGGCGCAAACCGCGACCGAAGAAGCGCGCACCTTGGCCGAGACCGCGCGCCTGGCGCTGACCGGCGCGCGCGCAGCACTGGAAGACGCCGAGCGCGCCGAAGCGGCCGCGAAGGCGCCGCTAGAAGACGCCGAGCGCGCGGTGCAGATGCTGTCGGCGGAAGCCAAGGCGCTCGCCGACCTGCTGCAGCCCGAGGGCCAGGGTCTGTGGCCGCCGATGGTCGACGCCGTGACGGTCCTGCCCGGCTATGAAGGCGCGCTCGCGGCCGCCTTGGGCGACGATCTCCAGGCGCCGCTCGACGAGGCAGCCCCGCATCACTGGCGCGACCTCGGCCAGTTCGAGACGCTGCTGCCGCTGCCCGACGAGTCGAAGCCGCTGAAGGAATTCGTCTCGGCGCCGCCGGCGCTCGACCGCCGCCTGCTCATGACGGGCGTGGTGTTTCCGGACCGCGGCGCCGAGCTGCAGAACCAGCTCCATCCCGGCCAGCGCCTTGTTTCGGCGCGCGGCGACTTGTGGCGCTGGGACGGCTACGCGGCTTCGGCCGACGCGCCCTCGCCCGCCGCGGCGCGCCTGACGCAGCGCAATCGCTTGGCAGCGCTCGAAACCGACATCGCCGCGGCCAAGGATCTGCGCGCCGAGGCTTTCGCGGCGTATACGGCCGCCAAGGAAGCCGCCGACGCAGCGCGCGAAGCCGAACTCGCGGCCGAGCACGAAGACCGCCGCACCGAACGCGGCCTGATCGAAGCGCAGGACGACGCTGCCCGCACCGCACGCGCGGCCGCCGAACGCGCGTCGCGTCTCGCCTCGCTCGAAGCCGAGATCCGCCGCCTGACCGCATCGCGCGACGCGGCCCGCGAGGCGGAACAGCAGGCATCCGAAAAGCTCAAGGAGCTGGGCGACGGCCAGGCGCTCAACCAATCGGTCGCCGAGACGCGCCAGCAGACCTCCGACGCGCGCGCAACCAGCAGCGAAGCGCGCGCCACCGTCGAAGGCTTGAAGCGCGACCGCGAGCAGCGCCAGCGCCGTCTCTCGGCAATCGCCGAAGAGAGCACGCGCTGGCAGACGCGCCGCGAGGCCGCGTCCCGGCAGATGGGCGAGCTTGCGCGCCGCCGCGACGAGCTGAACGCGCTGCTGACGCAAGCCGAGGCCATTCCGGCCGCGATCGCCGAGAAGCGCGGCGCCCTGCTCGACGCCATCGGCGCGGCCGACGCGGCGCGCGCGGAAGCCGCCGATGCGCGCGCCAGCGCCGAGACCGCACTTGCCGAAGCCGACAAGGTGGCCAAGGCCGCCGAAGCCGCGTTCTCCGTCTCGCGCGAGGAACGTGCCCGCGCCGAGGCGACCTTGGAGGCAGAGACCGGTCGCATGACCGAGCTGCGCCAGCGCATCCACGACGAGCTCGAGATCGGCCCCGACGAGCTGGCCGAACGTGCCGAGCTCAAGGACGAGCAGGAGCTGCCGCCGCTCGACCAGGCCGAGAAGCGCGTCGAGAAGCTGAAGCAGGAGCGCGAGCAGCTCGGCGGCGTGAACCTGCGCGCCGAGGAAGAGGCGGCCGAGCAGGAGCAGCGGCTGACCGGCCTCACCACCGATCGCGACGATCTCGTCGGCGCCATCGACCGGCTGCGCCGCGGCATCGCCACGCTCAACCGCGAAGGCCGCGAGCGGCTGCTCGAAAGCTTCGAGAAGGTGAACAGGAACTTCCAGGAGCTGTTCACCAAGCTGTTCGAGGGCGGCGAGGCAAAGCTCACTTTCACGGAGTCCGAAGACCCGCTCGAGGCCGGCCTGGAAATCTATGCCCGCCCGCCGGGCAAGCGCCTGCAGCAGCTCTCGCTGCTGTCGGGCGGCGAGCAGGCGCTGACCGCGATGGCGCTGATCTTCGCGGTGTTCCTGGCCAACCCGGCGCCCGTCTGCGTGCTGGACGAAGTGGACGCGCCGCTCGACGACGCCAATGTCGAGCGCTTCTGCAACATGCTCGACCAGATGGTCGAGCTGGCCGATACGCGCTTCCTGGTCATCACCCACCACGCGCTGACCATGTCGCGCATGCACCGCCTGTTCGGCGTGACCATGGCCGAACGCGGCGTGAGCCAGCTGGTGTCGGTGACTCTCGCCGAAGCCGAGCGCGTCGCGGCGGAGTAGGAAAGGCGAATTGCGTTCCGGCGGATCAGCCACGATGTCATTCCCGGCGAGCATCGGCGCGATAGCGTCGATGTGAGGGAAGCGACTGTCTTCGACGTCAAGCGGTTTGCCATGGGTTTTTGTCTCTGAGGATAGCGTTGAGGATGGTCAGGAGCTTTCTGGCCACGGCGATGATTGCGACCATCTTTGGCTTTCCGGCGGTGATGAGGCGCTCGTAGAAG
>JAFBAL010000030.1 GCA_019247845.1 Alphaproteobacteria bacterium
GCCCATCCACGCGATGGAGCCGCCGCGCGCCGCCACGCATTTCATCGCCACCGCGCCGTAGCGCATATAGGCCTCGCGGTCGCGATACTTGAGCAGGTTGACCATCACGATCGGACCCTCGGGCCCGTTCTCGGCAAAGGCCTTCAGCTGATCCGGCGTAGGAACGATGTTTGACATGACGGGCCGCCCGCTCTATATCTGAATTGCAATTCAGATTTACGCCATGCCGCGCCCCAAATCAACCGCCTCCCAAAGCCGCGCCGTCGACAAATGGTCCCTCCCCGCGCAACAGGCGCGCTCCAAGGCGACGCGCGGCAAGCTGCTTTCCGCGGCGGAGAAGGTCTTCGCCGAGCAAGGCTATGACGGCGCCAAGCTCTCCGACATCGCCGAGGAAGCCGGCGTCTCGGTCGGCGCGGTCTATTTCCGCTTCAAGGACAAGGACGCGCTGTTCCAAGCCATCGCCGAAACCTTCACCGGCGAAGTCCGGGCGCGCATGAACGTCGTCGCCTCCGGCCCGCCGGAAGAGATCATCCGCGGCTTCGTCATGGGCTCCGCGGCCCAGATGCGCGCCCATCGCGGCCTGTTCCGCGCCATCCTCGAACGCGGCTTCGAGAAGGGCAGCGACACGATCTTCGCCGTGCGCGACGAGTTCGCCGCCGCCTTGGAGCGCGCGCTCGACCGGCGCAGGGGCGATCTTGCCGTTCGCGTGATGACGCAGATGGTCTACGGCTTCCTGATCGCGGGCGTGCTCAACCATAAGGCGCCGACGCGCATCGGCGACGCGCGCGCCATCGCCGAGCTGGCGAACGCCTGCGTGGCCTATTTCCGGGGCGTGAAATGACGCGGTCGGGGGCATGACATGACGCCGTCGTTCGATCTCTTCTGGTCCTTCCGCAGTCCCTATTCCTATCTCGCCACGCCGCGCCTCGCCGAAATGGAGCGCGACTACGATCTCGCCATCAACGTCCGCCCGGTCTATCCGCTCGCGGTGCGCCAGGGCGACTTCTTCGAGAAGCAGAACCCGCTCTGGATCCCCTATCTCTTGCGCGACACGATGCGCATCGCCGAGCAGCTCGGCCTGCCCTATCGCTGGCCGCGCCCCGATCCCGTCGTGGTCGATCCGGCGACGCGCGCGGCTGTACCGAACCAGCCCCATATCCACCGTCTCACGCGGCTCGGCTGCGCGGCCGCCGAAGCCGGACGCGGCCTGCCGTTCCTGTCGGAGGTGAGCGCGCTCATCTGGTCCGGCAAGACCGACAACTGGCACGAAGGCCCGCATCTGGCCGACGCCGCAAAGCGCGCCGGCCTCGATCTCGCGGCGCTCGACGCGCGCATCGTCGATCCGCGCTACGAAGAGATCGTCCAGGAGAACCAGCGCGCGCATCAGGCTTGCGGTCATTGGGGCGTTCCGACCTGCGCCTTCGAAGGCGAGCCGTTCTTCGGCCAGGACCGGCTCGACGCGCTTCTGTGGCGCATGCAGCAGCGGGGATTGAAACGCCGATGAGCCGCGAGGAATCGAGCCGCCGACGCAACGAGCGACGGGATTGAACCGCCGATGAAACGCCTCGCCGTCATCGCAAGCCTTGTGGCCGCCGTCATCGCCGCCGGCTGGTTCGCGCTCACCGCGCCGCCGGTCGAAGCCTGGCTGTTCCGCACCATCGCCTTCCGCGAGACCGCCAGACCTCAGCCCGTGTTGGCAGGCAACGACGAGCTCGCCGTCCTGTTCTGCGGCACCGGCTCTCCCCTGCCCGACAAGGCGCGCGGCGGGCCGTGCACGATGATCGCGGCCGGCGACGGGCTCTATCTGGTCGATGCCGGCATCGACAGCGCGCGCAACCTGATGCTCTGGCGCGTGCCGCTGGAGAAGGTGCAGGGCGTGCTCGTCACCCATTTCCACTCCGACCATATCGGCGAGCTGGGCGAGATCAGGCTGCAGACCTGGGTCGCCGGCCGCAACCGGCCGCTCGCGGTCTACGGCCCGCCGGGTGTCGACCAGGTCGTCGGCGGCTTCAACCAGGCCTATGCGCTCGACGCCTCGTACCGCACCAAGCATCACGGCGCCGACATGCTGCCGCCCGACGCGGTCGCGATGGTGCCGCATGCCGTCCAGCCCGGCGTGATCCTGGACGACCGCGGCCTGAAGATCACCGCCTTCAAGGTCCGCCACGAGCCGGCCAACCCGGCCTATGGCTACCGCTTCGATTACAAGGGCCGCAGCATCGTGGTCAGCGGCGACACCGCGCCCGACGACGCCGTGGTCAGGGCCGCTACCCAGGCCGACCTGCTCGTCCACGAAGGCCTTTCGCCCGAGATGGTCGGCGTGATGGGCGACGCGCTCCAGGCCGCGGGTCATCCGCGCCAGGCGAAGATCTTCCACGACATCCCGCCCTATCACACCGCCCCGGTCGACGCGGCCAAGGAGGCCAACCGCGCGCATGTCCGGCTGCTGGTCTTCACCCACCTGATCCCGATGCTGCCCAACGGCTTCGCGGAAGACCTGTTCCTGCGCGGCGTGTCGGACGTGCGGCCCAGCGGCGTGGAGCTGGCGCATGACGGGCTGGTGATCCGGCTGCCGGCGGGATCGGAGCAGATCAACGCGATCACCTTGCCTTGACGCGCCTGCCGACCTCACCGCGACCTCCTGGCCCTGAAGAAGGCCTTGAGAATCTCGCCCGCCGCGGCCGCGTCGCCGGCGCGCGCGATCTCGGGCCGGTGGTGGCAGGTCGGCTGCTCGAAGAAGCGCGGGCCGTGCAGCACCGCGCCGCCCTTGGGATCGTCCGCCGCGAAGACCAGCCGCGCCACCCGGGCCAAGCTGACGGCGCCAACACACATGGCGCAGGGCTCCAGAGACACATAAAGAGTGCTGCCTAAAAGCCTCTCATTGTTGAGCTTTTCGGCCCCGGCGCGCAGCACCAGAAGCTCCGCATGGGCGGTCGGGTCGCGCCGCTCGACGATGCGGTTGCCGTCGCGCGCCAGGACCGCCCCGTCCGCGCCCACGAGCACCGCTCCCACCGGCACCTCGCCGCGCCGAGCCGCCGCTTCCGCCTCGGTCAGCGCGAGTGCTATGGCTTCCTCGTCGGTCATCAGCGGGTTCCCTTGGAAGAAGAACGTATAGCAAAAGTCATCGCCCGGGCGGGCATCTGCTCGCGGCGCGACGCCGAGAAGCTCATCGCCGAGGGCCGCGTGGCGATGAACGGCGAGACGGTCGCCACGCCCGCCACCAAGGTCGGCGAGAACGACGTCGTGACGGTCGACGGCAAGCCGCTGGCCGAGCCCGAACCCGCGCGGCTGTGGCGCTATCACAAGCCCTCCGGCTTCGTCACCACCCACAAGGACCCGCAAGGCCGCCCGACGGTCTTCGCCAACCTGCCCCGGTCGCTGCCGCGGGTGGTGTCGATCGGGCGGCTGGACTTCAACTCGGAAGGCCTGCTGCTGCTCACCAATGACGGCGAGCTGGCGCGGCGCCTCGAGCTTCCCGCCGGCGGCTGGACGCGCAAGTACCGCGCGCGGCTCTTCGGCAAGGCGACCCAGGCCGAGCTCGACAAGCTCGCGACCGGCATCACCATCGACGGCGTGAAATACGGCCCCGTCATCGCCGATCTGGAGCGCTCCAAGGGCATCTACAGCTGGGCACTGGTTTCCTTGAAGGAAGGCAAGAACCGCGAGGTCAAGCGCGTGATGGAGAAGATCGGGCTGAAGGTGGCCCGCCTCATCCGCGTGCAGTTCGGGCCCTTCCACCTGGGCCAGCTCGAGCCTGGCCAGGTCGAGGAGATCCCGGCCAAGCTGTGGCGCGAGCATCTGGGCATCGGCCGCAAGAAGCGCGCGACAAAAGAGGACGTGCGCAAGCCCTGGGAAAGGTGATATCGAGCCCGGCCCCATCCCCCGCGTTCCCCCTGGAGTCCGTCGTGAAGAACAAGAACAAGAAGCTGCCGCCCGCTTACGTGGCCGAGACCAAGGATACGCGTTTCGCCGGCACCTTCGAGGTCCTGGTCCCCGTGCCGGGCCGCAACAAGCCGCATCGCGCGGCGAGCCAGTTCGAGACCCAGCACGCCGCCGAAGGCTGGCTGCACAGCGACGAAGGCAAGGAGACGGTTGCGGAGATCCTGCGCGATGCCGAGAAGAACGGTTAGCCTCGCTCTCGTTGCGCTGCTTGCCGCGACTGCGGCGCAGGCGACCACCTATAACCACGTCACGCTGATCGACGGCACCGGCGCCGCCGCGCGCCAAGACATGGCGATCGTCGTCGACGGCGAGCGCATCACGGCCATCACCCCCGCGGTGAAATCCGGCACCGCCAAGGCCGGCAGCGCCGAATCCGCTAACGCCGAAAGCAGCGGCGATATCGTCGACATGCGCGGCGCCTTCGCGCTGCCCGGCCTGATCAACACGCATGTGCATCTGGCGACCTCGCCCGACATCGCCTTTGCGCAAGCCACCCTGCGCCGCGACGTCTATAGCGGCGTCACCGCGGTGCGCGACATGGCGGGCGACACGCGCGAGCTGGGCTTCCTGGCGCGCGAGGCGCGCATCGGCCATGTGCCGGGACCCGACGTCTATTATGCGAGCCTGATGGCGGGGCCGGAGTTCTTCCACGATCCGCGCACCGTCGACTCGACGCAAGGCGGCTTCACGCCCGGCGAGACGCCGTGGATGCGCGCGGTGACGCCCGCGACCGACCTGGCGCTCGCCGTCGCCGAGGCGAAAGGCACCGGCGCCACCGCGATCAAGATCTATGCCGACCTGCCCGCGCCGCTCGTCGCAGCGATCACGCAGGAAGCGCATCGCCAGCACCTGCTGGTCTGGGCGCATGCCGCCGTCTTTCCCGCAAGCCCGCGCGAGGTGACCGATGCCGGCGTCGACGTGATGAGCCATGCCTGCATGCTGGGCTATCAGGCCTCCGCGACGATGCCGCCCGCCTATCACCACCGCGCCGCGGTCGAGGCGGCGCGGCTCGGCGATCCGTCGATCGACGCGCTGCTTGCGGATATGAAAGCGAAGGGCACGATCCTGGACGCGACGCTCACGGTCTACGAGCTGCTCGACCACATGAAGGACGCGAACCCGCCCCCGTACTGCACATTGGCGATGGCGCAAACGCTGACCGCCAAGGCGCACCGCGCGGGCGTGGACGTCAGCGCCGGCACCGACTCCGACACGCCGTGGAAGGAGCGCCGGTCCGCGCTGCAGGGCGAGCTCGCGCTGCTCGTGCGCGGCGCGGGCTTCACGCCCATGGAGGCGATCCGCGCGGCGACACAGGTCGCGTCGCGCACCATCGGCCGCGACAAGGAGATGGGCACGCTCGAGAGCGGCAAGCTCGCCAACATCGTCTTCGCGGCCAAGGACCCGCTGGCCGACATCGCCAACCTGGAGGCGGTGACGCTCACCGTGAAGCGCGGCAAAGCATTCGCGGCGAAGGACTATCCGCCGATCACCGCGGCCGAGGCGCAGGATTCCGGAGACGACTGAGCACTTCCGTACATCTGTAGGCGACATCGATTATTTCCAATTCAATTCCGAAAAACCTCGCTCAACCCTTTGATCGCGCGCGAAAAAGGCCGGAATAAATCGCAGCCCCCCAAAGCCCGTCCTGTACATCTGCATGGCGTCATCGAAATCCCGGCCTTCCTTCACGCACAACACCTGCGTTGGAGGTGGCGACCGCCCGAGCCCGGTTCAAGTCTTGGTAGCGATCACATTTTGTTACAACCGATAAACTTCGCGACCAAAGACCGGGGGACGAGGTTTCCGTTGCGTGATATTACCGTCGCGAGGGTTGCAACGGGTGCGCATGGCGCTTTCCTGGGACGAGATGCTGAGCGAGCTCCGCGCGCTGGGCGGGACGGCCGAGAACCTCTGCCTCAGGCAGGGCCCCTATGGCCGCGGGCTGTTTGCGATCGATCCTGCCAAGCCCGTCCGGCTGCGCGTGCCGGACAATCTACTGCTCGACCTCCGCCACCTAGGCTTCGTCGACGGCGAGTTCCGCGTCGCCCCCGACGCGCCGGTCGGCGAGCGCGAGCGGCGCTTCCACGAGGCCTACCAGCGCGATTTCTCCTGGGGCACCGGCCATGCCGAGGCCGAAGAGCTCCTTAAGCTGATCCATGCTGCGCCGCCCGGGCTGCGCGCGCTTCTCGACACGCCGTTCAACGCCTATCTGTGGCTCGTCGAACCGACGCCGCACGCCGTGCAGCAGCGCTATCTCGGCACGCGCGTCATCCGCTATAAAGATCGCTGGACGGTCATGCCCGTGGTCGAGCTCGCCAATCACGGCCACACCACCCCCTACGAGGTCGGCGACGGCGTCGGATTGAGCGGGGTTTTCGAAGACGAGATTCTGGCCGAGTATCAGGTCTGCGATCCCTGGAACATGTTCGCGAAATGGGGCTTCGCCGGCGCGGAGCCGGTGGCGATGAGCCTCGCCATGGGAATCCAGGACAAGGTCGGCGAGATCGTGATCGAGCGCGCCGCGGTCGATCTCGCGCCCGACAAGGTGCCCTTCTTCCCCGAGGTGAAGACCGAGGGCGGCAAGCTCGTTCTGTCCTACATGATGCTCGGTCACAAGAAATATCCCAGGCTCGCGCGCGGCATCTTCCGCCGCATCATGCGCGACGCCGGCCGTCCCGACGCCGACGAAACGTTCGACCGCATCCAGCACGTCAACCGAACCCAGTTCCTCAAGCTCGCCGCCGTGTCCGAGGATGCAGACCCCGCGCTCGGCCGCCTGCTGCGCAGCGTCGTCCGCCTCCAGCTCGAAGCGATGTCGTGCAGCATCGGCGCGCGCGAGGTATAGAAGGCGCATGCCGCTTTCCTTCGAAGACATGCTGGACGAGTTCCGCGCGCTCGGCGGCGTGGCGGACAACATCGCGTTGAAGGAAGGCCGGTTCGGGCGCGGGCTGTTCGCCGCCGATCCCGAGCGGCCGGTGCGGCTCCACGTGCCGGAGGCTCTGCTCGTCGAGACCGTGAACGTCGCCTTCGAGAACGGCGCGTTGCGCATCGCGCCGGGCGTGGCGATGGGCGCCCGCGCGAAGGCCTTCGTCGAGGCCTACGAGCAGGAGTTCTCGTGGGGCCCGGGGCGCCGCCATACCGAACACCTGCTCGGGCTGTTCCGGGAGGCGCCGGCGCCGCTGCGCGCCCTACTGGCGCAGCCTTTCAATACCGACGCATGGCTGGTCGAGCCGACGCCGAAAACGGTCCAGGACCGCTTCATCGGTTCGCGCGCGATCCGCTATCGGGGCCGCGCGGTCCTGATGCCGATGATGGAGCTGGTCAATCACGGCCATGCCGGCCGCTACGAGACCGAGAACGGCATCACGCTGAGCGGCCGGTTCGCCGGCGAGCTTCTGGCGGCGTACGAGATCTGCGATCCTTTGCGCCTCTTCAACAAATGGGGCTTCGCCTGCAGCGGCGAGCCGATGGCGCTGAGCCTTGCGATGCGCGTCGATACGCGCTCGGGCCCGATCGTCGTCGAGCGCGGCGAGGTGCAGCTCGATCCCGCGCGGCGGCCGTTCTATCCCGACGTCCGCAACGAGAACGGCGTGCTCAAGCTGTCCTATCTGATGCTGGGGCACATGAACTATCCGCGCCTCGCCAAGGGGAATTTCTACCGCATCCTGCGCGACGCCGGCCGTAGCGAGGCGGAAGAGACATTCGACAAGATCCAGCACGTCAACCGCCTGCAGTTCTACAAGCTCATCGCGGCGTCCGAGGACGCGTCGCCCGAGCTGGCGCGCCTCCTGCGCGATATGGCGCGCTACCAGCTCGAGGCGCTGTCCTGTAGCGTCGGCGTCAGAGAGGTTTGAGAGGCGTCATGGCGTTGTCCTTCGAAGACATGCTCGACGAGTTCCGCGCGCTCGGCGGCATAGCCGACAATATCTGCATCAAGCAGGGCCGCTTCGGGCGCGGCCTGTTCCCCGTCGACCCCGCGAAGCCGGCGCGGGTGGGAGCGCCCGATCACCTTCTCGTCGGCACCGACCACGTCGTCTTCGAGAATGGCGCGCTCCGGATAGGTCCGGGATCGGGATTGAGCGCGCGCGAGAAGGCCTTCATCGAGGCCTACGAGCAGGAGTTCTCCTGGGGCCCGAGCCGGGGCGAGCTCGCCGAGCTGCTCGAGATGTTCGCCGCCGCGCCGCCCGAGCTGCGCGCCGTGCTCGACAAGCCCCTGAACGTCGACGGATGGCTTGCCGAGCCGAACGACAAGGCGGTGCAGGAACGCTTCTTCGCCTCGCGCGCCGCGAACTACAACGGCCGCACGGTGCTGATGCCGGTCGTGGATCTCGTCAACCACGGCTCGACGGGCACGTACCTCAGCGGCGGCGGCGGGGTCGGGGTCGAGGGAACGTTTTCAGGCGAGGTGCTGGCCGGGTACCAGCTCGGCGATCCGCTGCGCATCTTTGCGCGCTGGGGTTTTGCAAGTCCGGAGCCGCTGGGCCTGAGCCTGGCGATGCGGGCCGAAAGCGGCTCGGGACCGATCGCGGTCAAGCGCTCGCCGATCCGCCGCGCGACGAACCGCATGCTCTATCCCGATGTGAGCCTCGAGGACGGCGTGCTGGTGCTGTCCTATCTGCTGCTCGGGCACCGCGACTATCCGCGCCTGCCGAAAGCGAACTTCTACCGGATCATGCGCGACGCCGGGCGCGGCGACGATGCCGAGGAAGCGTTCGACAAGATCCAGCACATCAACCGCGTGCAGTTCGTGCGCCTGATCAGGGCCTGCGAGGGCGCGGCGCCGCCGCTCGCCTGCCTCCTGCGCGAGGTCGGTTGCCTGCAGCTCGAGGCGCTGTCCAACTACGCCGGCACGGTCGACATATAACGGCGTTGGGTCCCTTCACGGGACAGCCCCACTTTAGGTCGAAACCTTTTGTTAACTCGGCCTTCACGGGTGTCGTGCCCATATTCGCGCGGCACTGGTGATCAACACCGGGCCGGGGCTGGATCGGGGTACAGGATGACGAGCGACACGGCACGATGCCTGTGCGCGGGGCTATTCGCGGGCGGTCTGTTCGCCACCGCGGCGACCGCGGCAGCCGAATATCGGACATTGCACTCCTTCAACCTGACGGACGGCGATCATCCGCAGAGCGGCTTGGTGATGGACGGCGACGGCAATCTCTACGGCACCGCGCCGGTCGGCGGAGCGCACAATCTCGGCGTCGTGTTCCGCGTCGCGCCCGACGGCACGTTCCGCGTGCTGCACGACTTCAAGGGCGGGCACGACGGCGCCACGCCCTCGCCGACCCCGCTCGTCGTCGGGCCGGACGGCGCGCTCTACGGCACGACGCGCGAAGGCGGCGTCGCCAATGGCGGCACGCTCTTCCGCATGAAGCGCGGCGGCAAGATGAAGATCCTGCACTCTTTCGGCGTCGGCGGCGACGGCTATGCGCCGGCTTCGGACGTGCATTTCGACGGCCAGGGCAACATGATCGGCACGACGAACCTGGGCGGCGCGTCCGACGGCGGCGTCGTCTATCGCATCGCGCCCGACGGCACCGAGACCGTGCTGCACAGCTTCGCCGGCGGCGCCGGCGACGGGCTGAACCCGAACGGCACGCTGGCCGAGGACGGCGCCGGCAACCTGTTCGGGACCACCTACAAGGGCGGCGCCAACGACAAGGGCACGGTCTACAAGCTCGCCCCCGACGCCGCGGTGAGCGTGCTGTTCGGCTTCACGAGCGGCTACGCCAATCCGATGCAAGGGCCGACGCTCGACCGCCACGGCAACCTCTTCGGCACCACGACGATGCAGTCGAACGCGGTCGTCAGCGACATCTTCATGGTGACGCCCAAAGGCGAAGGCTCGATCGTTTATCGCCCGGGCGTCGAGATGGGCAGCACCGCCGCGCCCATGCTGATCGACCGCAAGGGCAACCTTTTCGGCACCACGCCGCTCGGCGGCGGCAACCAGACCGGCGGCTGCTTCACGGCGGGCGGCTGCGGCATGTTCTTCATGCTCGCCCCCGACAGGACCTTCACCGATCTCCACGGCTTCGGCGGCAGCGACGGGCTGATCCCGACCGGCAGCGTGGTGAGCGACGGCCACGGCAACTATTACGGCACCACGATGTGGGGCGGCGACGACGCGCACGGAGCCGTCTTCGAGATCTCGACGGGGGCGAAATGATGAAACTCTTTCCCATCCTCGCCGCCGCGACGCTCTGTGCGAGCGGCGCATTCGCCGCCGGCGGCGACTGGCCTCAGCTGGGTTTCGACGCCAAAGGCCGCCGCGAAAACACCCACGAGACCGTGCTGACGCGCAAGACGGTCAAGAACCTCAAGCCGGCATGGAGCGTCGCGCTCGCCGCCAACACGCCTGCCATGGTGGCGAACGGCGTCGCCTATGTCGCCGCGAACGACAGCCTCTATGCCTTCGACGCCGCGACCGGCGCCTCGATCTGGCAGGTGCCGCTGGGCGGCACGTCTCTCGCCCCGCCGGCCGTCGCGGACGGCACGGTCTATGTTCCGGCGAACAACCGCATGATCGCGCTCGACGCCGAAAGCGGCAGGCTGCTCTGGTCGATGATCGCGGGCAACGGCGGCATCGAATCCGCGCCCGCGGTCAAAGGCGGCACGGTCTATTTCGGCAACGACGACGGCCACTATTACGCCGTCAACGCCAAGACCGGCGTGGTGCGCTGGAGCTATGCGACCGGCCTGCACGGCATCGCGGCCGCGCCGTCGGTCGGCGGCGGCATGGCCTATTTCGCCGACAGCAGCGGCACGCTCGACGCCTTCGATGCCGGAAGCGGCGCGCTGAAATGGAGCGCAACGATCGAGGCCAGCTATTACGTCGGCGGGACCGTCTATGACGGCGGCACCGTCTATGGCGTGACGCGCCGCGGCCTCTACGCCTTCGACGCGGCGACGGGCGCAGCGCGCTGGTTGGTGGGCATGGGCGAGAACGACAGCGCGATGGCGCTCGCCAAGGGCCACATCCACATGGCGACGACCGACCAGATCCTTTGGGACTTCGACGCCGCGACCGGCGCGCTCGACAGCGCCGACTGGGTCGGCACCTCGATGCAGTCGACCCCCGCCGTCGCGAGCGGCGTGGTCTATGTCGGCAGCATGAGCAGCACGATCTCGGCCTATGACGCCAGGACCAGCGCGCTGCTTTGGCAGGCCTCGACCGCCGGCTCGGTCTTCGCCGCGCCCACGATCTCGAACGGACGTCTGTATGTCGCGGACGGCCACACCCTCACCGCTTACGGATTGGAGTAGAAACATGCGTCTTCTTCCCTCGATATCGTTCGGCTTCAGCTTGCTCGCCGCGGTCGGCTTGGCATCCCCCGCCCTCGCCGGAGAGCACGTGCTGTATTCCTTCGACGCGCGCGTTCCGTTCGGCGACCTGGTGCTCGCCAAGAGCGGCACGCTCTACGGCGCAGTGAGCTTTGGCGGCGCGCACGGCTTAGGCCAGCTCTACAGCTTCGACCGCGACGGCAATTACACCGTGCTGCACGACTTCGCGGGCAAGGGCGACGGCGCCTACCCGAACGGCGGGCTGATCGCCGACGCGGACGGCAACCTTTACGGCGTCACCCAGCGCGGCGGCGGCGCGTTCAACATGGGCGAGGTGTTCAAGCGCGCGCCCGACGGCACGATGACGGTCCTGCACGCCTTCAAGGGCGGCAGCGAGGGCATGTATCCCATCGGCCGGCTGCTGCGCGACAAGCACGGCAACCTCTACGGCACGACCTATACCAGCTATATCGGCGGGCCGTTCGGCACGGTGTACAAGATCGCGCCCGACGGCACCTTCAGCGTGCTGCACGCGTTCCACGGCAACGACGGCGACGGCGTGTCGCCGGTGGGCGGGCTCGCGATGGACAGGAGCGGCAACCTCTACGGCCTGACCGTGCATGGCGGCGCCTCGGACTATGGCGCGCTCTACAAGATCGACACGAGCGGGCGCGAAAGCGTGCTCGCCTCCTTCGCCTATGCCGACAGCTTCCCGAGCGACGCGCCGGTCGTCGACGATGCCGGCAACGTCTACGGCGTCACCAACAACGGCGTCGGCACGGTCTTCAAGGTCACGCCGGACGGCATCCGCTCGACGCTGCACACCTTCGATCCCAACAAGGACGGCCAGAAGCCGGTGGGCACGCCGATGCTGGACACGGCGGGCAATCTCTACGGCACCGCCATCGGCGGCGGGCACCATTGCGAGCAGCAGGGCTTCGGCTGCGGCACGGTCTACAAGCTCGCGCCCGACGGCAAGATGACCGTGCTGCATTACTTCGACGGCGGCAACGACGGCTATGTCCCGTACGGCGGGCTGGCGATGAACAACCACGGCACGCTGTTCGGCGTCACCAAGGCGGGCGGCGCGTCCAGCGACGGCACGATCTTCGCGATCAAGCCATGAGAACCGCGCTCGCCCTCGCCGCGTCGCTGATTGCCCTTGGCGGCGCGGCGCAGGCGCGCGACTTCCGCATCCTCTATGCGACGGGCCCGGGGCAGCCCGCGGCCGCGCAGCCGGACGGCACGGGGCAGATCCTCGTGCCGCTTCGTTCCGGCGGCGCGAACAAGCGCGGCGCGATCATCCGCCTCGACGGCCGCCACAAGACCACGACGCTCTACGAGTTCGGCGCCGACGGTCCGGGCTATCCCTCCTCGCCGCTGCTTCAGGACGAGAACGGCGTCCTCTACGGCATCGCCTCGGCCGGCAGCAACACGCATCCCGGCACGCTGGTCTACAAGCTCGACCATGGCCAGGAGACGACGCTGCACTTCTTCGACGACGGCGGCGGAGGCTGGAACACGCCGCTGCTGGTGCGCGACGCCCAAGGCAACCTCTACGGCACCTCGAGCGCCGGCGGGCAGCACGGCATGGGCTATGTCTTCAAGATCGCGGCCGACGGCACGACGAGCGTGCTGCACGATTTCCGCGGACTCGACGGACGCTGGCCGAACGGCGGCGTGGTGCTCGGCGCCGACGGCAGCCTGACGGGCACCGCTTTCATGGGCGGCATCTACGACACCGGCACGATCTGGCGCATCGCCGCGGACGGCACGTTCAAGACGCTGCACGCGTTCAAGATCGCGGAAGGCTGCCAGATCTGGGGCGGCCTCACCCCCGACGGCAAAGGCGACTATTACGGCGTCGCGAACTATTGCGGCGCCGCCTATTCCGGCACCGTGTTCAAGTTCAACGGCGCGAGCGGCAAGGTGAGCCTGGTCCACGCCTTCGACGGCCGCAACCAGGGCCCCGAGCGGCCGTTCGGCATGCTGCTGCGCGACGCCAAGACCGGCGCGCTCTTCGGCCTCACTGAAGCCGGCGGCGCCGAAAGCAGCGGCACCGTGTTCAAGCTGAGCCCGAAGGGCAAGCTGACCGCGCTGCACGCCTTCTCCTATGACGGCGACGACGGCAAGGACCCGGGCGCCGCGCTGTCGATGGACGCCGAGGGCAACCTCTACGGCACGACCTACACCCGCGGCGTGGTGTTCGAGATCAAGCGGTAGGAGGAACGCGATGAAAGCTCTTTACGCGATCTGCGCCGCGGCCTGCCTGCTCGCCATGCCCGCATCGGCCGGCGAGCGCGTGCTCTACGGCTTCACCCAGAACGCCGAGCCCAACGGTCCGCTGGTGCGCGACGCGCAAGGCAACGTCTACGGCACCACGCGACTGGGCGGCGCCTATGGCAGGGGCAGCGTGTTCAGGCTCGACCGCGACGGCGCCTTGCACGTGCTGCACGACTTCACCGGCGCGGGCGACGGCGCCAATCCGGACACCGGGCTGGCGAGGGACGCGCAGGGCAACCTCTACGGCACGGCATCCGTGGGCGGTCCCTTGGTGGACAGCCGCCCCTTCGTCGGCGGCACCGTGTTCAAGGTCGCGGCGGACGGGACGTTCGGCGTGCTGCATCGCTTCGGCGACGGCCGCGACGGCGACGGCTCGTTCCCGGTGAGCACGCCGTGGCGCGACGCGGGCGGCAATCTCTACGGCACGACCGCCCGCGGCGGCGACCCGGCCTGCAGGTTCGGTTGCGGCACGGTCTTCAAGATCGCGGCCGACGGCAGCTATTCCCAAGTCTATCGGTTCCGCGGCATCGATGGCGACGGCGCGGGCCCCTTCGGCGGCGTGATCGGGGATGCCGCCGGCAATCTCTACGGCACGACGATGGGCGGCGGCGTCCGCGACCACGGCACCGTCTACAGGATCGCGCCGGACGGACAAGAGACCGTGCTCGCCGTCTTCGGCAAAGGTCCGAACCGGCCGGCCTATGGCCTCGCGGCGGACGCATCCGGCAATCTCTACGGCGTGACGATCAACGGCAAGGGCAGCGTTTTCAGGGTCACGCCCAAAGGCCACAAGACGATCCTGCACGAGTTCAAGTGGTTCAAGGAGGGCTTGAACCCGTCGGCGACGCCGATCGTCGATGCGCAGGGCAACCTCTACGGCACGACGAGCAGGCTCGCGCACGGACGCGACGCCGGCAACGACTGCTGCGGCGCGGTGTTCGCGATGGCGCCGGACGGCACGACGACGGTGCTGCACAGGTTCCAGGGCGGCACCGACGGCGCGACGCCGATCGGCGGCCTGGTCATGGACGACACCGGCGTGCTCTACGGCGCGACCTATCGCGGCGGCGGCACGGCGAACGGCGGGACGGTGTTCAGCCTGAAGACGAACGGTCGGAGGTAGAGGCCGGCGACGCTTAAAACAAAAAAGGCTCGCGCGCCTCCACGGCACGCGAGCCCCTATCTCTAGCCGCTACTTCGAACCGGAATTAAACTTCACTCGCGCTGCTGATCACCTTGCTCACCAGGCCGTACTTCACCGCGTCCTCGGCGCCGAGCCAGTAGTTGCGCTCGGTGTCGGCGACGACCTTCTCGAAGGGCTGGCCGGTCTCGGTCGCGATCTCGCGGTTCAGCCGCTCGCGCATCTTGAGGATCTCTTCGGCCTCGATGTTGATGTCGCTGGCCTGGCCGCGCACGCCCCCCAGGGGCTGGTGCAGCAGGAAGCGCGTGAACGGCAGGCAGAAGCGGTTCTCGCGCTTGGCGCCGAGGAAGATATGCGCGCCGGCGCTCGCCACCCAACCGGTGCCGATCATCTTCACGCGGGGACCTACGAAGCGGATCATGTCGTGGATCGTGTCGCCGCTCTCGACGTGGCCGCCGGGCGAGTTGACGATGACGCGGATGTCGCCGTCGCCTTCGGCGGCATAGGCGAGGAGCTGCGCGGACACGCGCTCGGCCATCTTCATGTCGACCTCGCCGAAGATCAGCACGGTGCGCGACTTGAACAGCGCGTTGGCGACGGGCGAGGACTGCGGCTCGGGCGCGGCCTTCTTCTCGTTGTCGTTGTCGTCGTCTTCGTCGAATGCGCGCAAGGCCTTAACTCCGGATGGGGGGATGATTCGGCTTATATTAGAGCGCGAAAGGACTGAACAGAACGATAATCGTATGCAGTAAACCCATAATTCCGTGGGGTTTTTGGCTATAGTCCCGCCCGGAAACGGTGGGAAACGAGACGATGAAAACGGTTTTTGGGGCCTTGAGCGCGGCGCTTTTGATCGCCGGCCCGGCGGGTGCCGCGGCCAACGTCCACAGCGCGCTGGGCGGCATCATCCTGGGCTACGCCATCGATCCGAACGGCACGATGGGCGTGCTCACCGAATACGTGCCGGGCGGCGGCGGCTTCAACACCGTCGCGGTCGAGACATTCGACCAGACGACCGGCGCCATCGTCAAGACGGTGAAGACCATCGAGCACACCAAGAACGACTATGTCGTGCTGGGCGCGACCGGCGACGGCACCGCGCTGGTCGAATACGAGCAGGTCAGCGACCTCTTCGTCGACAAGCGCAGCTACAAGACGATGATCCCGCTCGAGAAGGGCAAGCTGAACGGCAAGTGGACGCCGCCCAAGATGGGCGTCAACGACATCGTCAACGGCTTCGACAGCCCCTTGGGCTCGAGCCAGGCCGCGATCATGGCGTTCCGCAACGGCGGCGACGACCACACCTATGTCTTCACCACCGACCTCGCGGCCAACACCTCGAGCCCGCATTTCAAGATCAAGGACCCGCTCTACGACTTCAACGACTCTCCGGTGATGACCTATGACCCGAACCAGAACCTGGTGATCGTCGCGGCATCGACGGGCTGTCCCAGCTGCGTCGGGCATTATGCCTTCATCCACATGGACACGGGCCAGGTCGACCATTCGAACGTGCCGGGCTTCGGCCTCGTCAACGGCATCGCGGTCGACACCGCCGACACCATCGTCTGCGACACGACCGAGATCGACTTCTCCATCGGCTTCCACAACTATACCACCCACGAGGGATTCAAGGTCGTGTTGAAAGGAGCGCAGAGCCAGGCCAACAGCGGCACCTCGGTCGCCTATGATCCGGTCGCCAAGCTGTTCTTCATCGGCCAGCCGATCTCGAGCACGGGGCCGAACAGCTCGATCCAGATCTACGATCCGGCGGGCAACTGGGTGAAGTCGATCGACAACCTGCACCTGCCCGCCTCGTCGAACCCGATCGAGATCAACCCGTCGACGCGCACCGGCTTCGTGATATCGTCGCAGGACGAAAGCGAGCTTCAAGGGTTCAGCTACTAGGAGAGCGGATCATGGTGCGTTCGGCGTTGACGGTCGCGGGAATTTCGTCGGCGGCGCGGGTTGCCGCGGCGGCTCTTGCTGGAACGGCGGTTGCGGCGGCGGTGGGTCTTGCGGTTGCAACGGCGCCGGCGGCGGCCGACCCCCTCGTCTTCCACGGCGCGCTGAACGGCGAGATCCTCAACGTCGCCGTCGATCCCACCGGCACCGAGGGCATGCTGGGCGAGTTCGTCAAGCTCGGCGACAACGACTTCGAGACCGCGCTGGAGACGTTCAACCTGTCGACCGGCGACATGATCTCCTTCATCAAGCACCGCCGTCACAGCAATGGCGAAGACGACGTGCCGCTGACCGTCACCGGCGACCACACCGGCCTGTTCGTGACCGAGAAGACCAACCGCCGCACCGGCCTGGTCAAGGAGAACATCTACCAGACGCTCGCGCCCTTGAGCGGCAACGCGATCACCGGCACCTGGACGCCGCCGGGCAACCGCCGCCTCAACCTCGTCGGCGTCGGCCACGATATTACGACGTCCACCACCGTATTCCTCGCCGAGCGCGGCCATGCCAGTCCGAAGGTCTCGCTGTTCGGCAGCGACGTGACCGCCAACACCTTCACGCCGCGCTTCGACCTGCCCAGCCGCTTCAACACCGGCTCGATCCTCGAATACGACGCGTCGAGCGGGCACGCGGTCCTGTCGAGCTGGAAGGGCTGCGAGAGCTGCAGGGCCCAGCTGTGGACCGCGAACCTCGCGACCGGCGCCGTCGACCCGCTGGTCAAGCTTCGGCACGGCGCGGTGCTGTCGATCGCGGGCGACCCGTTCGACCAAGTGCTGTGCACGACAACCTCGAGCGATTTCAGCGTCGAGTTCTACAACCTCGCGACCCATACGCTGCAGACGATCCCGCTGCCGAACGCGACGGGAAGCCAGCACCAAGCCACTGTGCTGTTCGACGCGGCGAACCACCTGTTCCTGGTCAGTCAGCCGCAATCGACGACCGGCTCGGGCAACCTCTATCTCTATGCGCCCGATGGAACGCTGACCGGTACCGTTGCGGGCGTGAACATGGCCGCCTTCGCCTACAACTCGACCCTGCGCAAGGTCTATGGCCGCTCGGGCCTCAAGGACGTCGTGGCCTACGACTACTGAGCGACCGCGGCCGCCATCGTCTCGCCGATCGAGCGGCGGATGACGAGGCTCGCGATCTCGTCCTGGTCGGTCGGCTCGCGGTTGACGATGACGAGGCGCGCGCCGTTGCGCCTGGCCATCAACGGGAAGCCCGCGGCCGGATAGACGACGAGCGACGAGCCGAGCACCAGGAACAGGTCGGCGGCCAAGGTCGCCGCCTGCGCGCGCGCCATCTCGAGCTCCGGCATCGCCTGGCCGAACGAGATCGTCGCGGTCTTGACGATGCCGCCGCACGCGGCGCAGTCGGGCGGATCGCCATGGGCCTCGAAATGCGCGCGGATGGGCGCGAGCTCCATGCGCGTGCCGCAGTCCAGGCACTTGGCATAGCGCGTGTTGCCGTGGATCTCGATCACCTTGTCGTCGGGCACGCCCGAATCCTGATGCAGGTTGTCGATGTTCTGGGTGATGACGTGACTCGCCTTGCCCCGCGCGACCAGCGACGCGACCGCCATGTGTCCCGCGTTCGGGCGCGCCGCGGCGAAGCTCTCCTCCATCGCGAAGCGCCGCCGCCAAGCCTCGCGGCGCATCTCGGCCGAGGCCACGAAATCCTGGAAGTCGATCGGCGCCATGCGCGTCCAGATGCCGCCAGGCGAGCGGAAGTCGGGGATGCCGGACTCGGTCGAGATGCCGGCGCCGGTGAACACCACCACGCGCCGCGCCTCAGCCAGCATCGCCGCCAGACCTGCCGTTTCATCGCCGATCGCGGCGTTCATGCAACAACTCCAGACGGCAAATTCCGCGCTTGGCGCTTCGGTGAACTTCACCAGCTGCAAGATCGCCGGCAGGCCTCAATGCTTGACCGCACCGCAGGAGGCCGCGATCCAGCGGCCTTCCATGGTGCTCGTCATCGCCATCGGATGCCCGTTCGCGTTCATGTTGAACGACATCTTGCCGGCATAGTGCTCCGGCGCGTCATATGTCATGGCGAAGTGGCCCGTGCCCTGCATGCGCTCGCCGTTGCAGACCATGTCGGCGCTGACCGACTGGCCGGCGATCTTCATGTTCTGCACCTTGCAGGACTGCGCGCCGCGGCCCATCGGCGGCGGCTTGTCCATCGCGACCTCTTCCGCCGTCATGCAATGCTGCACCGTGAAGGTGTTCGATGCGGGCATCTGGATGCCGTGCGCCTTCATCCGCGCCTGCACCTCGGGCGGAAGCTGCGCGCTCATGCCGCTGGTCGTCGAGGTGATCTCCCACAGCCCCGCCTTGCCGTGCGCGGCGAGCGCGGCGCCTGGTGCCAAGATCGTTGCGGCAACGGCAAGCCAGAAACGCGTCGGCGTCGTCATGATGTTCTCCCTGTTCTGCCGGCGAGGTTCGCGCACCGCGCCGCCGCGGGCAAGCCCCTGTCAGCACCGCATCCGCGTGCGGACCACCGTGTCGACGGACGGCAACGTTCCGGCCTGCCTTCGTCCCGTGGACTTCTCGGGCAGCAGGATTACGCGCCGGGACTGTCGCGGCCGTCACGAATGCGTGCGTCGCGCGTTCGTGACGACGCCCGCGCGGGCGGCGGGTTCAGAATGGCCGCATTCGAAGGAGGCCGTCATGAAATCGCTTCTCGCAATGTTCTTCGGCGCGTTCGCGGGTGCCGCCCAGCAGGGCGAGTGGCCGTGGCAGACCGGCTGAGGCCGATCCGCTGACGGGCGATCGGTTGACTGGCGATCGGCTGGCTGGGGATCGCGACTGGCGTTCCGCCGGCCTAAGGCGCGCCGTCCACCGCCGAGTGGACGTCCTGTCCCGTCGCCTGCCAGGCGGCGAAGGTCGTCCATTCGTTCGGCGCCCAGAACATGCCGTCCGGCGCGGCGACGTGGTAGCGGTTGTCGTCGAAGACGTTCGAGGCCGCGAAGGCGTTCGGGCGATAGTCGGCGAACCAGCCCGCCACCACGCCGTCGCCGGCCGCGAGCGTGACGTCGTTGCCGGTGATCCTGTTGTCCTTGGGCATGTGCCTGGCGCCGCGATCCTGCTGGATGACGACGATGCCGTTGCCGCCGCGGCGCGGATCGAGGACCAGCGTGTTGTCCTCGACCTGAACGGCGTGCGAGTTCTGGATCTGCACCTGCCCGTACCAGCCCCAATGGAACCTCCGCGCGCCGTTGCCCGTGAAGACGTTGTTCGAGACGATCGCATTGTTGCTGATCTCGATCGACACGCCGGCGAGCAGGTTGCGCTCGATGCGGTTGCCGTCGATCAGCATCTGCTGCGAGTCGATGTCGGCCCATAGTCCCGGGCCCTGATTGTCGTGGACGTCGTTGCCGGTCACGATCCACTCGGTGACTCCGGACCATTTCACGCCGCCGCATTCCCAGTTGCAGTCGGTGCCGTTCCAGACATTGGAGGCGATCTCGCTGTCCTGGATCGCGCCGCTGCCCCCACCGTCACCGATGCCCATCTCGCCGTTGTCGTGCACGAAGTCGTGCAGCACGCTGCTGCCGGGCGGCATGATGATGCCGACGCCGTGGTTCAGCCGCACCTCGCTGTCGCGGATGGTCCAGCTGTGTCCCTGCCCCTGGTCGCCGATCGCGCCCTGCTGGTCGGCGCAGGCGTACTTCTCGACCGTCACGTTCTCTATCGTGACGTCGCGGCCGTGGCCGCCGAAGGCGAAGGGCGTGACGCTAAGCTCGACGGTGCGGCCCGCCGGGTCGTCGGCGAAATACACCGCCGCGTGACGATAGTCGTAGAAGAACCTGCCCGGACCGAGTTCGGATTTCTTCGCCACCGCGCGCAGCGGCTTGCCGTCGAAATAGAGGTCCTGCGGATGGCCGCAGCGCGGGAAGTTGCGCCGGCATTCTCCATGCACCATCGCATTGGGATCGACCGGCTGGTCGCGCGCGACGTAGAGATCGCCGTCGCGCTCGAAAGTCTCGAGCAGCCTGGCCCCGCTCATCACCGCGCCGTCGTCGCCGATGAAGACGTCGCGGTCCTTGGGCGCAACGCTTTGCAGGCGATAGAGCCCGGGCTTGAGGCGGAAGGTCGTGGCTTGCGGATGAGCCTCAACCGCAAGCCTGAGATCGTCGGCGGGCGAAAGAACGACGGCCGCCCGCGCCTGCGCGCAAAGACCTTCCCGCGCCTGCGCGCAGAGAACGAGCGAAATCGACGCGATCAACTTCCACATCGCGCAACCTTAAAGCTGCGCGGCTCCGGGGTGCAACACCGCCGCGAGAGTCGCCTCGTCCTAAAGGCGAAAATATTCCAAGCGGACAAAACCGCACGTCAGCGTTGATAGTCTCATTCATCGAAGCGTCACGCGCATACGCGATGGCACATGTCATGCACCGCTGGTATATCGTTAGTCACAATTAAGAATGAGTGTGGGGTCCCATCATGTCCATTTCGCGCCGCGCGGCGATCAGCCTCGCATCCGCGTTTGCAGTCAGCACGGTCGAGACGAACCTGGCTTCGGCGATGCAGCGCGGGAGCGTGCCGCAACCGCGCATCCACATGCCCGGCCAGAGCGCGCAACGCTTCCTGGTGCAGCTCATTCACCACGACGAAGCCGGGCATCAGCCGCACAAGGCGATCCTGTCGATCGCCTCGCCGGACACCGCGTGGTTCGCCAAGGACACGATGGACGAGACCACCTATCGCATGACCAACCATTCCTATCGCATGCGCGGCTGGCGCCTGAAGCGCGTCAGCGTGTTCAAGACCGGCCGCGGGCCGTGCTTCTCGGCGATATGGCAGCTGGCCAGCGGCCCGGAATGGCACACGCGCCACGGCATGTCCCAGGCCGATTTCGACGCCGCGAACAAGGACTATGCCGCGCGCGGCATGCGCCTCGTCCATCTCGACGCGCGCTCGCACTATGCCGCGATCTGGGAACGCGGCGACGCCTCGACGCAGCAGGTGTTCTCCTCGCTCTCGACCGCCGACTACGACCGGACATCCGCGGAGCTCGCGGGCCAGGGTTACCGCCCGATGCGCCTGTCGCTGCGCGCGGAGGGGGCGGCACCGCGGCTCGCGGCGATCTTCGAGAAGGCGTCGGGCGTGGAATGGCAGGCGCGGCACAGCATGAACGGCTCCGATCTGCACCGCGCGGAGATCCAGGCGAATGCGAACGGCCTGCGCATGATCGACGCCGCCGGTCACATGGTCGGCGGCAAGCCGGTCTTCACGGGCGTGTGGCAGAAAGCGTAAGCTGCGCCGCATGAGGTTGCCCGGGTTCACCGCGCTGACGGCAGCGCTGCTGTCGATCGTCCCGGCGGCCGGCGCCGCGGCATCGCCGTGGACGCCCCGGGCCGGCGACATCTACGAAATCGTGCGCACCTAGGAATCCGAGATGCAGGGGCCGTTCGGCTCGTCCGGAAACTCCAGCGACAGGGACACCGTCGTCGTGCGCGTCGTCGCCCTGCGCGCGGACGGGCTGGAGCTGGAATACGACCTTCCCAAGTCCGCCTCGCCGGACGAATGCGCCGCCGACTGGCAATTCCCCTTCCGGGTCTTCAAGCCCGTCGCGGGCGAAGCGCGGCTGCTCGACGCAGCCGAGCTCGACGCCCGCGTCGACACTTGGCTCAAGGACGCAAAGCTGAGCCGCGCCTCCTGCGGCCACTGGTTCTTCACCTGGAACGCGTTCCGCATCGAATGCGATCCGCAATCGGTGCTTGAGACCGTCGAGGCGTTCGATCTGGATTCGCCCGATGTTCGCGAGGGCACGACGGCGGTCGATCCGGAGACGGTGCGTCGCAAACGCGCCGAAGCCGACGTCGTCGCGATACCGCGGGCGTGGCCCAGCGCAGCACGCGCGTGACGAAGCTCGCGATCCAGGGCGCCGACGGCCGCACGGAAACCCGGACCACGACCGAGACCCTGGAGCGGCATCGGATGCAACGGCCTTAAGGCTTCGCGCGCGCCTTGTCGGCCGCCGCGAAATGCGCGATCTGGTCTGCGTGGGCTTTGCGGAAGGCCGGACGCGCCGTGAGCCGCGCGACATAGGCTTCGCTCGCGGGGCGTCCGCCGCGGGCGCGCACGTCGGGCACGCGCAGCACGTCCGCCATGATCAGATCGGCCACGGTGAAGCGCCCGCCCACGAGCCATTCGCGTTGGCCGAGCACCGTCTCGACCTGGGCGAGCCGCTTTTCCATCCAGCCGGCGAGCGCATTGTCGGCCTGGCCGGACATCTTCAGGAACCACCACGGCACCGAAACCATCTCGATGGAATTCAGCGCGGCGATGACCCATTGCAGCGTTTGCGCCTCGCCGCCCGCGTCGCGCGGCATCAGGTTTTCGCTTCTGCGCGCCAGATGAATGAGACAGGCGCCGCTCTCGAAGAGCGCGAGATCGCCGTCGGCGAGGTACGGCACCTGACCGAAAGGCTGGCGGTCGAGGTGGTTGGTCTCGCGATCCTCGAACGGGACGGTGCGCACGTCGTAGGAAAGCCCCGCCTCCTCCGCCGCCCAGCGCAAGCGAAGGTCGCGCACGAAGCCGCGCGGGCCTTCGGGCACCCAATCCAAGGTCCAGATCGTCAGTTTGCCGGTCAAAGCGGGATGTCCTTGGCGCGCCCTAGGGGAGTCGAACCCCTCTTGCAAGATTGAAAATCTTGAGTCCTAACCGATAGACGAAGGGCGCGGGTCGGCGGGGTTTAGCGGCCTCCGGGCTGCTAGTCAAACCCTTGCGGGGGCCGGGCGCGCCGCCCGTCAGGCGCCTGCCGGGGCCGCATCTTCCAGGTGCAATTGCACCCTCACCCGCCCGTTCCATTCGTCGGTCCGAAGCCGTCCGGCGGCATGGATCGTGCGGCCGCGCGAGGCCAGCAGCGCCTTGCCCAGCGCCGTGTCCGCCGTGCGGAAAGCGATGGCGTCCAGCCCGCCCTCGAGGCGCAGCTTGACGTGGTCCCTGCCCACCACGTCGGCATGGACCACGCGGACGTCCGGAAAAGCGAAGACGGGCTCGGGATTGCCGGCGCCGAACGGACCGGCATGGGCGATGTCGCGCACCAGCGTCTCGGTCGCGCCGGCGGGCGAGACCAGCGCGTCGATCTCGAGGTCGAGCGCGCCCGCAGGCCCCCCGCTCTCGAAGCGCCGGGCGAGGAACGCCTCGAAGGCGTCGCGCTGTTCGGCCATCAGCGAGAAGCCGGCCGCCATCGCGTGACCGCCGCCGCTTTCGACGACGCCCGCGTCCTTCGCATCGCGCACCACCTGGCCGATGTCGAGGCCAGGCACCGAGCGCGCCGAGCCGCGGCCCATGCCGCCCTCGAAGCCCGCCACGAAGCTCGGCTTGCCGAAGCGGTCCTTCAGCCGGCCCGCGACGATGCCCACGACCCCCGCGTGCCAGCCGTCCTTGGCGGCGAAGAGATAGGGCTGGTTGACCTTGGTCGCCGCGAAGGCGACCGCTTCGTCGAGGATCGCCTTCTCGATCGCCTGGCGCTCCTGGTTGTGGACGTCGAGCGCCAAGGCGAACTCGCCTGCCAGGGCGGCATCGCGCGTGGTGAGCAGGTCGACGCCCAGGCTCGAGCGTCCGACGCGGCCGCCTGCGTTGATCCGCGGCCCGAAGACATAGCCGCAATGATAGGCGGTGAACGGCGACGACGACTTCGCGACGCCTGCGAGCGCGGCAAGGCCGGGACGCTTCAGGCTGCCGAGCTGCGCGAGCCCGGCGCGCACGAAGGCGCGGTTGACGCCGGTCAGGGGCACCACGTCGCACACCGTCGCCAGCGCCACGAGATCGAGCACCTCCATCAGATCCGGCACCGCGCGCGCGCCCCGCAGCGCGCGCACGAGCGCCACCGCGAAGAGGAACGTCACGCCGACGGCGGCGATATGCCCCTGCCCCGAGGTGTCGCCCGGCTGGTTGGGGTTGACATGGGCGAGCGCCGGCGGCGGCACATGCACCGCGTGATGGTCGAGCACGATCACGTCGAGACCCGCATCGCGCGCCGCGGCGAGCGCGTCGTGCGCGCCGGCACCGCAATCGACGGTGATCACCAGGCTCG
The DNA here is from genome assembly GCA_019247845.1 of Alphaproteobacteria bacterium. Lineage (GTDB taxonomy): Bacteria > Pseudomonadota > Alphaproteobacteria > Micropepsales > Micropepsaceae > Rhizomicrobium. The sequence continues at coordinate 24,668 of JAFBAL010000030.1, forward strand.
CGCCGTCGTCTTTCAGCGCCAGCAGCGCCTTCGCCGACGGGCCGTAGCCCTCGGTCATGCGGTCGGGGATATAGATGCGCGTCGGAACGCCTAGCCCCGCGAAGACGTCGTGCAGCAGCGCCGCCGAGCACGAGCCGTCGACGTCGTAGTCGCCGAAGATCGCTATCGCCTCGCCGCGCTCGACCGCGAGCTTGGCGCGCGCCACCGCCTTCTCCATGTCCTTGAACAGGAACGGCTCGGGCAAGAGGCGCTTGATGGTGGGATTGAGGTCCTCCGCCGTCATGCCGCGCGCGACCAGCAGCCCGGCCAGCACCAGCGGCAGGTCGTTCGCGCGGGCCAGCGCGCGCGTCCGCTCTTCGTCGGCCTGCTTCAGAAGCCAGCGCCGGCCGGAGAAAGACGGTGCCGCGCCGAACGCCGCCCGCGTCTCCAATGACGGCGCGCTAGCGAACATCCTCGCGGCGCCGGCGCTGCGTGATCCAGCGCACCGTTCCCGTGGCCGAGCGCATCACGATGCTCTGGGTGGTGATGTGGTCGCGGGCGAACTTCACGCCGGCCAGCATCGAGCCGTCGGTGACGCCGGTCGCCGAGAACACGACGTCGCCCGACGCCAGGTCCATCAGCGTGTACTTCTTGTTGAAGTCGGTGATGCCGAGCTTTTCGGCGCGGCGCCTCTCGTCGTCCTTCTTGAAGACGAGGCGGGTCTGGATCTGGCCGCCGACGCAGCGCAGGGCCGCGGCGGCCAGCACGCCCTCGGGCGCGCCGCCCTGGCCGATATAGATGTCGATGCCGGTGTCGGGATTGGTCGTGGCGATGACGCCGGCGACGTCGCCGTCGGTGATCAGCTGCACCGAGGCGCCGACCTTGCGGCAGGACGCGATGATCTTCTCGTGCCGCGGACGGTCGAGCACCAGCGCAGTGATCTCGTGCGGCGCAACGCCCTTGGCCTTGGCGAGCGAGACGATGTTGTCGGCCGGGTCGGCGTCGAGGTCGATCACGCCGTCGGCATAGCCGGGCCCGATCGCGATCTTGTCCATATAGGTGTCGGGGGCGTTGAGCAGCGTGCCGGGCTCGGCCATCGCCATCACCGCCAGCGCGTTGGGCAGCGCCTTGGCGGTGAGCGTGGTGCCTTCGAGCGGATCGAGAGCGATGTCGACCTTCAAGCCGCCGTAGCCGACCTTCTCGCCGATATAGAGCATCGGCGCCTCGTCGCGCTCGCCCTCGCCGATCACCACCGTGCCTTCGATGGGCAGGATGTTGAAGGCGGCACGCATCGCTTCGACGGCGGCCTGGTCGGCGGCCTTCTCGTCGCCGCGGCCGATCTGGCGGGCGGCGTTGATGGCCGCGGCCTCGGTGACGCGCACGGCCTCGAGCGCGAAGGAACGATCTAGCGGATTGGACATGACCTAAAGACCTTTAGCCGGTTTCCATGGGAATCATGCGCGGCGGCCCCACGACCTTGTCGGAGGTGGCGATGGCCTTCAAGGCGCGTGCAACCGCAACCTGTGGAGTTTCGTGGGTGATCATGACGATCGACACCGGCTCGCCGGGATTGCGGCCGCGCTGAAGCATGCTCTCGATCGAGACCCTGGCCTCGGCCAGGTGTCCTGCGATCTCGGCCACGACGCCGGGAATGTCGAGCACGTCGAAGCGCAGGTAATAGGCGCTGGTCGTCGCCTCGGGCGAGGCCGGGACCAGCGGCACCAGGGTATGGGCGGGCTTGCCGAAAGCGGGCTCGAAGGAGCCGAGCGCGATATCGACCAGGTCGGCCACGACGGCCGAGGCCGTCGGCCCCTCGCCCGCGCCGCGGCCCTCGAAGAAGAACGGACCGGCCGCGCCCGCGTCCACCGCGACCGCGTTGAAGGCGCCGTCGACGTCGCCCAAAGGCGAGCCGACGCGCACCATCGCGGGCTGGACGCGCTGCTCGATGCCGTCGCCGGCGCGGCGCGCGACGCCCAGAAGCTTGATGCGGTAGCCGAACTCCTGCGCATAGGCGATGTCGGCGGACGAGATGTTCTCGATGCCCTCGACCAGCATGTTGTCGAGATCGGGCGCGTTGCCGAAAGCGAGGCTGGCGAGCAGCGCAAGCTTGTGCGCGGTGTCGCCGCCGCCGACGTCGAGCGTCGGATCGGCCTCGGCATAGCCCAGCGCCTGCGCCTCCGTCAGCACCTCGACGAAGGAGCGCTCGGTCTTCTCCATGTTGGTGAGGATGAAATTGCAGGTGCCGTTCAATATTCCGCGTACGGAGTTTACGCCATGCGCGATCAGGCTCTCGCGCAGCGCCTTGACGATGGGGATGCCGCCCGCGGCGGCAGCCTCGAACTTGAGCGCCAGGCCCTTCTTCTCGGCCAGCCCCGCGAGCCGCGCGCCGTGATGGGCGAGCAGCGCCTTGTTGGCGGTGACGACGTGCTTGCCGTTGGCCAGCGCGGCCTCGATCAGCTCGAGCGCCGGGCCGCTTTCGCCGCCGATCAGCTCGACGACGACGTCGGCCTCGCTGTGCGCCAGCCGCGCGGCTTCCTCTTCCCAGGCGATGCGCGAGACGTCGGTGGCGCGCTCTTTGGTCCTGTCGCGCGCCGACACGGCCACCACATCGAGCCTGCGCTCCGCGCGCTCGGCGAGCTCTGCGCCGCGCGCGTGCAGCGCCTTGAGCACGCCGCCTCCGACGGTGCCCAGGCCTGCGATCGCGATGCGGAGCGGAGCGGTCATATCAAGCGCATTGCCCAGTTGTCACGGCCCGCGAATGCGGACCGCCCAGATGACACCGCCCGGACGTTAGCACAAGAGCCGCGGTCCTTCGCGACGATGCAGAACCCAGCCGGGTGGCCCGCATTCGCCGGCCATGACAGCGTGGCGCTGCAAGGCCGTCATCAACTCTGCAGGAAGATTTCCGCGCGGCGGTTGCCGTCCTCGCCCTTCGGCATGGACTCGTAATAGACGGGCTGGCTGTCGCCGACCGCCTCCACGAGCACGCGGTTGGCCGGTATGCCTTCCCTGATGACTTCCTTTGCCACCGCGTTGGCGCGGTCCTGGCTCTTGTTGAAGATCACCTCGAGATGCTTTTCCACCGGCATGTTGGTGGTGCGGCTGGAGGAATGTCCGACGACGCGAACATAGCCCTGCCCGCCGCGCTGCTTGAACTGAGCCACGACGGCGCGCACCTGCTGGCGGGCCTGCGCGCTGAGCAGCGTGCCGTCGCCGGGGAAGAAGATC
>JAFBAL010000056.1 GCA_019247845.1 Alphaproteobacteria bacterium
CGAAGGCACCGAGATGGTGATGCCGGGCGACAACGTCTCGATCGAGGTCGAGCTCATCGTCCCCATCGCCATGGAAGAGAAGCTGCGCTTCGCCATCCGCGAAGGCGGACGCACCGTCGGATCGGGCGTCGTCGCGTCGATCATCAAATAAGTCGGCTTGCGGAACGAAGGACTAGAACATGCAAGGTCAAAACATCCGGATCAGGCTCAAGGCCTTCGATCACCGCATCCTCGATAATTCGACGCGGGAAATCGTCAACACGGCGAAGCGCACGGGTGCCCAGGTCCGCGGCCCCATTCCGCTGCCCACCGGCATCGAGCGCTTCACCGTCAACCGCTCGCCGCACGTGGACAAGAAGAGCCGCGAGCAGTTCGAGATCCGCACCCACAAACGTCTCCTCGACATCATCGATCCCACCCCGCAGACGGTCGACGCGCTGATGAAGCTCGACCTCGCGGCCGGCGTCGACGTCGAGATCAAGCTTTAAGGAGCGCAAGGCAAACGATGCGCACGGGCGTCATCACACAGAAGGTCGGCATGACCCGCCTATTCCTGGCGGACGGCCGGCACGTGCCTGTCACGGTCCTGAAGCTCGACGGCTGTCAGGTCTTGAGCAGGCGCACCGACGAGACCGACGGCTACACCGCGGTCCAGCTTGGCTCGGGCTTCGCCAAGGCGAAGCGCATGACCAAGGCCGATCGCGGCAACTTCGCGAAGGCTCAGGCCGAGCCGCGCAAGAAGGTAGCCGAGTTTCGTGTCGATGCTGCGAACCTGCTCGACGTCGGCGACCTGATCCTGGCGGATCATTTCGTCGAGGGCCAGAAGGTCGACGTCACCGGCGTCACCATCGGCCGCGGGTTCACCGGCGCGATGAAGCGCTGGAACTTCCGCGGTCTCGAAGCGTCGCACGGCGTGTCGATCTCGCACCGCTCGCTGGGCGGCACCGGCGGCCGTCAGGACCCCGGCAAGACCTTCAAGAACAAGAAGATGCACGGCCATTACGGCGTCGACAACGTGACGACGCAGAACCTCGAAGTCGCCAAGGTCGACGTCGAGCGCGGCCTGATCATGATCAAGGGCGCGGTTCCGGGCCACAAGGGCGGCTGGGTGATGGTGCGCGATGCCGTCAAGCGTCCGAACGACAAGGTTCCGATGCCCGGCTCGGTGAGGAAGCGCGAAGCGGCGGCTCCGGCCGCGGCCGAGCAGAAGGTGGAGGGCTGACCGTGAAGACGAAGGTCCTCAAGCTGGACAACAGCGCGGCCGGCGAGGTCGAGCTCAACGACGCGATCTTCGGCCTCGAGCCGCGCGCCGACCTGATCCAGCGCGTCGTGGTCTGGCAGCTCGCCAAGCGCCGCGGCGGCAACCACAAGATCCTGACCCGCGCGGAAGTCGACCGCACGAAGAAGAAGCACGGCCCGCAGAAGGGCTCGGGCGGCGCCCGTCACGGCCAGCGCTCGGCTCCGCTCTTCGTCGGCGGCGCCAAGGCGATGGGGCCGGTCGTGCACAGCCACGAGTTCGACCTGCCCAAGAAGGTCAAGGCGCTGGGCCTCAAGCACGCCCTGTCGGCCAAGGCCAAGGACGGCGCCATCGTCGTGCTCGACGAGGCCAAGTCCAAGGGCGTCAAGACCAAGGACCTGGCGGCGCAGTTCGGCAAGATGGGCGTGGAAAGCGCGCTCGTCGTCGACGGCGAGTTCGACAAGAACTTCGAGATGAGCGCCCGCAACCTCGCCAAGATCGCGATGCTGCCGGCCAAGGGTCTCAACGTCTATGACGTGATGAAGAGCAAGAAGCTGGTGCTGACCACCGCGGCGCTCAAGATGATCGAGGAGCGCCTCGGCGCAGAGCGCCGCGAGGAGAAAGCATCATGAGCAGCACCAAGCACGATGTGATCCTCTCGCCGGTGATCACCGAAAAGTCGACGCTGCTGACCGAGGCCAACCAAGTCGTGTTCCGCGTCACCCTCGGCGCCACCAAGCCCAAGATCGCCGCCGCGGTCGCGGAGCTGTTCAAGGTCAAGGTCAAGGCCGTCAACACGGTGACCGTGAAGGGCAAGAGCAAAATGGCGCGCGGCCGCGGCTACAAGCGCAGCGACTTCAAGAAAGCGATCGTGACCCTCGAAGAGGGCCAGCAGATCGACATCACGACGGGTCTGTAAGATGGCACTCAAGCAGTACAAGCCGACGACTCCGGGCCAGCGCCAGCTGGTGCTCGTCGACCGTTCCGGCCTGCACAAGGGCGGCCCGGTCAAGTCGCTCACCGAAGGCCAGCACCGCCACGGCGGCCGCAACAACACCGGCCGCGTCACCGTGCGCTGGCAGGGCGGCGGTCACAAGCAGCGCTACCGCATCATCGACTTCAAGCGCCGCAAGGACGACGTGCCGGCCAAGGTCGAGCGCCTGGAATACGATCCCAACCGCACCTCGTTCATCGCGTTGCTGAAGTACAAGGACGGCGAGCTCGCCTATATCCTGGCGCCGCAGCGCCTGTCGGTGGGCGACACGGTGATCTCGGGCGACAAGGCGGACGTCAAGGTCGGCAACTCGATGCCGCTCTCGGCCCTGCCGATCGGCACCATCGTGCACAACATCGAGATGAAGCCGGGCAAGGGCGGCCAGGTCGCGCGCTCCGCCGGCACCTATGCGCAGTATCTGGGCCGCGACGCGGGCTATGCGATCCTGCGCCTGAACTCGGGCGAAGTGCGCAAGGTCCTGCTCGCCTGCCGCGCCACCGTCGGCGCGGTTTCGAACCCGGACCATATGAACGAGGTGATCGGCAAGGCCGGCCGCAACGTCTGGAAGGGCAAGCGTCCTTCCGTCCGCGGCACCGCGATGAACCCGATCGACCATCCGCACGGCGGCGGCGAAGGCCGCACCAAGGGCGGCCGTCATCCGGTGACGCCGTGGGGCAAGCCGACCAAGGGCGCCAAGACGCGCAAGAACAAGCGGACCAACAAGATGATCGTGCGCTCGCGCCACGCCAAGAAGTCGCAAGGGTAAGACGATGACTCGCTCTCTCTGGAAAGGCCCTTTCGTCGACGGCTATCTGCTGAAGAAGGCGGAAGCCGGGCGCACGTCGGGCCGCAAGGACGTGATCAAGACCTGGTCGCGCCGCTCGACGATCCTGCCGCAGTTCGTCGGCCTCACCTTCGGCGTCTACAACGGCAAGAAGCACATCCCGGTGCTCGTGACCGAGGACATGGTCGGCCACAAGCTCGGCGAGTTCTCGCCGACGCGCACCTTCCACGGTCACTCGGCCAGCGCCGGCGACAAGAAAGCGAAGAGGTCGGACTAATGGGCAAGGAAGCACGCGCCCGCGTCCTTTCGGACGCCCAGGCCAAGGCCATCGGCCGCAACATCCGCACCAGCCCGCGCAAGCTGAACCTGGTCGCGCAGTCGATCCGCGGCAAGCGCGCCGAGGCGGCTCTGAACGAGCTCACCTTCTCGCCGCGCCGCGTCGCGCACGAGGTCAAGAAGGTGCTCGAGAGCGCCATCGCCAATGCCGAGAACAACCACGACCTCGACGTCGACGATCTCGTGATCACCGAGGCGTCGGTCGGCAAGAACATGGTGCTGAAGCGCTTCCACGCCCGCGCCCGCGGCCGCGGCGCCGGCATCGAGAAGCCGTTCTCGCAGATCACCATCGTGGTCGAAGAGAAGGCCGAAGAGAAAGAGGCCAAGAAGCCTGCCGCCAAGAAGGGCTCGGCCGCGAAGAACACGACGTCGAAAAAAGCAGCGCCCAAGCGCGCGCCAAAGAGTGCGCCCAAGGGCGCAGAGGAGACCGCCTAATGGGTCAGAAGGTCAATCCGACGGGGCTGCGCCTCGGCATCAACCGTACCTGGGACTCGCGCTGGTATGCGGGCCGCAAGGAGTACGGCAAGCTGCTGCAGGAGGACATCAAGATCCGCGCGCATCTCTCCGAGCGGCTGAAGGCCGCCGGCGTGTCGAAGATCGTGATCGAGCGCCCGCACAAGAAGTGCCGCGTGACGATCCACTCCGCGCGTCCCGGCGTCGTCATCGGCAAGAAGGGCGCCGACATCGAGAAGCTTAAGGCCGACGTGCAGAAGTTCACCTCGGACGAGGTGCACCTCAACATCGTCGAGATCCGCAAGCCCGAGATCGACGCCAAGCTGGTGGCCGAGAACATCGCCCAGCAGCTCGAGCGCCGCGTCGCCTTCCGCCGCGTGATGAAGCGCGCGGTGCAGTCGGCGATGCGCCTGGGCGCCCAGGGCATCCGCATCAACTGCGGCGGCCGTCTCGGCGGCGCCGA
>JAFBAL010000043.1 GCA_019247845.1 Alphaproteobacteria bacterium
GCAGGTAGTTGCGCATCGTCTCGGGCAGATAGCCCATGTCGCGATAAGCCTCGACCGCGAGCGCGCCGTGGCGCTTCGACAGCTTGGTGCCGTCGGGCCCGTGGATCAGCGGCACGTGGCCATAGGTCGGCTCGGGCCAGCCCATCGCCTTGATGATCTGCAGCTGGCGCGCGGCATTGTTCAGGTGATCGTCGCCGCGGATGACGTGCGTGACGCCCATGTCGTAGTCGTCGACCACGACCGCGAGCATGTAGGTCGGCGTGCCGTCGCTGCGCAGCAGGATCATGTCGTCGAGCTGGTCGTTGCGGAACGTGACGTCGCCCTGCACGACGTCGTGGACCACGGTCTCGCCCGTCTGCTCGGCCTTGAGGCGGATCACGTAGGGCGCCCCAGCCGGCGCCTCGCCCGGGTCGCGGTCGCGCCAGCGGCCGTCATAGCGCGGCGGCTTGCCCTCGGCCTTCTGCTGCGCGCGCATCTCCTCCAGCTCTTGCGGCGTGGCGAAGCAGCGATAGGCGCGGCCCTGGGCCAGCATGTGCTCTGCGATCTCGCGGTGGCGGCCGGCGCGCGCGAACTGATAGGTCGTCTGGCCGTCCCAATCGAGGCCCAGCCATTCCAGGCCGTTCAGGATCGCGGCGACGGCTTCGGGCGTCGAGCGCTCGCGGTCGGTGTCCTCGATGCGCAGCAGGAAGGTGCCGCCGGTGTGGCGCGCATAGAGCCAGTTGAACAGCGCGGTGCGCGCGCCGCCGATATGCAGCATGCCGGTGGGGGAGGGGGCGAAGCGAAGGACGGGTTTCTTGGTTTCAGACATGAAATGCGCGTTTCTTGGTCTCGGCCATGATAGAAGAGGGTGCCGGCGTTGGGCGGTTTGTGGTTACGGCGAGGCTTCTAGCAGGCCCGTTCCCATGGTGGTAGCTCCGCTTCGCGCCGCGTCGGTGCCCGCGTTTCCGCGGCCGTTTGTGCTGTTGCGCGCTTGGGGCGCGGGTATGCTCGCGGAGCGCGAGCGCTGGCCGCTCTGGCTGCCCGTCGGCTTCGGCAGCGGTGTAGCCTTGTATTTCGGGATGGCGGTCGAGCCGCCCTTGTGGCTTGGCGCGGCGCTAGGCCTGTTCGGGCTCGCGGGCGCGGTCGTCGCGGTGCGCTCGGTCAACACGATGTTGCGCGTGGCGCTGGCGGCGCTGGCCGCCGTCAGCCTCGGCTTCGCCCATGCCAAGCTCCGCGAGGCGCGGGTCGCCGCGCCGGTGCTGGCGCGCAAGACGGGGCCGGTCGGCATCGACGCCCTGGTCGAGCAGATCGAGACCCACGGCAAGGGCGTGCGCATCGTGCTGGGCGAGGTTCACGCGCGGCGCTTCCAGCCCGCGACGACGCCGGCGCGGGTGCGGCTGTCGCTGCGCAAGGCGGACGGCAGCGTCGTGCCCGGCGCCTGGGTCCACGTCACCGCCGTTCTGATGCCGCCGCCCGGACCGGCTGCGCCCGGCGGATACGACTTCGGCCGCGCGGCGTTCTTCGATCGCATCGGCGCGGTGGGTTATGCCTATGGCAAGGCCAGGCCGATCGCGCCGCTGGCGTCGCCGAGCTTGCGCGAGCGCGTGACGATCGCGGTCGCCACCTTGCGCTGGCATCTTACCGGGCGCATCCGCGCCGTCCTGCCGGGCAGCACCGGGGGCATCGCGGCCGCGCTGATCACCGGCGAGCGCGGTCTCGTCTCCGACGCCGACGAGGCGGCGCTGCGCGACGCAGGGCTCGCGCATGTGCTCGCCATCGCCGGCCTGCACATGGCGCTGGTGGGATTGGGACTGTTCTGGGTCGTGCGCGCGATCCTGGCCGCGATCCCGGCGATGGCGCTCAGATATCCGATCAAGAAATGGGCCGCGGTCGCAGCGCTCGGCGGCGCGACCTTCTACCTGGTCATCAGCGGAGCCGCGACGCCGGCGACGCGCGCCTACATCATGCTGGCGACGATGCTGCTGGCGATCCTGCTCGACCGCCCGGCGCTGTCGATGCGCTCGGTCGCGCTTGCCGCCTTCATCGTGCTGCTGCTGCGTCCCGAGAGCATCACCGAGCCCGGCTTCCAGATGTCATTCGCGGCGGTCGCCGGCCTCGTCGCCGTCGCCGAGTGGGAAGCCAGGCGCCGGATGCAGGCTGAACGTGAAGGGCCCAAGCGCTTCGCCGAGGCGCGCCGTTACGTGCACGGCATCGCGGTGACGAGCTTCGTCGGCAGCATCGCCACGGCGCCTTACGCGATCTTCCATTTCGACCGCGCGACGCATTACGCGGTGCTGGGCAACCTGCTGGCCATGCCGATCATGGGCTTCATCGCCATGCCGGCGGCGGCGGTGGCGATCATGGCGATGCCGTTCGGGCTCGAGAAATATCCGCTTCTGGTGCTGGGCTTCGGCATCGAGATCATGCTGAAGATGGGACGCTTCGTGTCGGGGCTACCGGGCGCGATCTCGACCGTGCCGGCCTGGCCGGTGAGCGCGCTGGTGCTGATCTCGCTCGGCGGGTTGTGGGTGTTCCTGTGGCGGCGGCGCTGGCGCTGGCTGGGGCTGGTGCCGATGGCGGCGGGCTTCGCGCTGGCGCTGATGTGGCGCGGGCCGGACATCCTGGTGGCGCGCGACGCCGCGACGGTGGCGGTGCGCGGCAGCGACGGCGTGCTGAGATTGGTGCGCAAGGCGCGCGACGACTATTCCGCCGACGAATGGCTGAAGCGCGACGGCGACGCACACGATGCCGACGATGCTGTGGCGACTCCGAAGCAGGGCGTGCGTTGCGACGCCTATAGCTGCATCGCCCACGCCCCGGACGGGACGACGGTCGCGGCGGTGGCGCGCATCGACGCGCTGGACGAAGACTGCGCCAATGCCGCCATCGTGATCAGCAGCACGCCCGCCGACCGCGTCTGCAAAGGGCCGAAGCTCGTCATCGACCGCTTCGACGTCGCGCGCAATGGCGGCTATGCGATCACCGTGCCCGACCTCACCGTGCGCACCGTCGAAGGCGAGCGCGGACAGAGGCCCTGGGCCGCAGCGCAGCCCAACTCTCAATACCGGCGGATCAAACCCACCAGCTTGCCCTGGATGCGCACGCGGTCGGCGCCGTAGAGCCGCGTCTCATAGGCCGGATTGGCGGCTTCGAGCGCGATGGAGTCGCCGCGGCGGCGCAGGCGCTTCAACGTCGCTTCGGCCTCGTCGACCAGGGCCACGACGATCTCGCCGGTATTGGCGCTGTCGGATTCCTGGATGATGACCGTGTCGCCGTCGAGGATGCCGGCATTGATCATCGAGTCGCCGGTGACCTCGAGCGCGTAGTGGTCGCCGCGGCCGATCATGCCGCCGGGCACGGGCACGTCGGAGATCTTGTTCTGCAGCGCCTCGATCGGCGTGCCCGCCGCGATGCGTCCGACCAGGGGGACGTTCACCGCGCCCTCGGCCTCGCCCATCGCCTTGCGCGGGCTGCCTGCCACGCGCGCGTCGGAGGAGGCGCGCATGCCGCCATGGCGCGCGCCGGCCGGGGTCAGCCGCTGCGCCTGGCTGCGCGTGGTGGCGGGCCGCAGCGTGTCGGCGACGTTGTCGGGGAGCTTGACGATCTCGAGCGCGCGGGCGCGCTTCTCCATGCGGCGCAGGAAGCCGCGTTCTTCCAGCGCGGTGATCAACCGGTGAATGCCGGACTTGGACTTCAGGTCGAGCGCGTCCTTCATCTCGTCGAAGGACGGCGGCACGCCGCTTTCGCGCACCCGCTCGTGGATGAACATCAGAAGCTCGTATTGCTTGCGGGTCAGCATGGACCACGTCTCCCTCTTTCGCCTCGGCAAGTTCCCTCTGGCGAACAAATCCGAAACATGGAGAATCGTTCTACTTTAGTTCCCGTAACCCGTCAACGTACAAAATCTGGGGTTCAGTCGCCGAGCGGGATGATCAGGGCGCGCTCGCCTTGCGCCGCGGCCGGCGCATGCGGCGCGCGCACGATCAGCGCGTCGGCGCGCGCCAGCGCGGTCAGATGCGAGGAGTCCTGCACGGGCAAGGCTTCGACGAAACGCTCGCCGTCGCGCGACGAAAGCTGCGCGCGCAGATAGTCCTGGCGCGCGTCGTTCGCGGGCAGGGCATGGGCGAGCCGCGCCGTGACGGGCGGCGCGGTCTGCGTCTCGCCGAGGAGCGCTGCGACGGCCGGCTTCAGGAACAGCAGGGCGCAGACGAGCGTCGAGACCGGGTTGCCGGGAAGGCCGAGCAGCGGCGTATCCCCGAGCCGGCCGAAGATCAGCGGCTTGCCGGGCCGCATCGCGATCTTCCAGAAATCGAGCGCGAAGCCCTTCGGTCCCAGCGCCTTCTGGATCAGGTCGTGATCGCCGACCGAGGCGCCGCCGAGCGTGACGATCACATCGGCGCCTTTGGCGCGTTCGGCGATGCTGCCGATGGCGTCCATCCGGTCGGGAAAGATGCCGAGGTCCAGCGGCGCGCCGCCCCAGCGCGCGACCATCGCCGATAATCCGTACCCAGACGATGCGACGATGCCTCCGGCACCGCGCGGCGCGCCCGGAGGCGACAGCTCGTCGCCGGTCGCGGCGATGGCGACGACGGGCCTGCGCCGCACGCTCGCTTGCGCAAGGTCGCCTGCCGCCAGCAGCGACACGTCGCGCGCGGAGAGCCTGCGCCCGGCGCGCACCAGAACGTCGCCGGTCTTGAAGTCCATCCCGGCTTCGCGGATGTGCTTGCCCGGCTTGGCCGCGACCTTCATCGCGACGCTTTCGCCGTCGGCCGAGCTATCTTCCTGGATGACGATGCCGTCGGCGCCTTCGGGCACCACGCCGCCGGTGAAGATGCGCACCGTCTCGCCGGCCGAGACCTTGCCGCCGAAGGGGTGGCCGGCCGGCGACGAACCGATCAGGCGCAAGGTGCCCGGCACGTCGGCACAGCGCACCGCATAGCCGTCCATCGACGAGACCGGCGCCGGCGGCTGCGTCATGCACGCCCGCGCGTCCTCGGCCAGCACGCGGCCCGCGGCTTCGGCGATGGACACGGTCTCGGCATCCGTGGCCGCGAAAGCCGCGACGATGCGCCGGATGGCGTCCTCGACGGGGATCATTTGAACAGGTCCTCGACGCGCACGCGCGCGGCGCGCGCCAGGCGCTCGGCGGTTTCGCCGCCCAGGCTGCGCGAGCGCCCGGTGAGATAGGCATAGATTTGCGCGGCCGGCACGCCGGCCTGCTTCGCCCATTCCGTCGCGCGCAAGCGGCGCGAGGTCATGAAGGCGCGAAAGGCTTCGCGCTCGGCGTTGGGATCGACAGGCGCGCGGGCCGCGCTCGCTTCGCCCATCAGCGTCTTGGGGCGCGGGGGCGTCGCCTTGGCGCGCGTCGCCGCGATTTTGGTCTTGGAGTTCGTCGCATCGGTCGCCGCGATCTGTGTCTTGGGATTGGGCGCGCGATAGCTGCCGCTCTTGCCGCCCGATTTGGCGAGCAGTCGGACGCTCTCGATGGTCGTGGCTTTGTCCAGCGCCTTGACCATGTCGTAGACGGTCAGCGCCGCGACCGTCGCCGCGGCCAGCGCCTCCATCTCCACGCCGGTCGGCCCGCGGGTCTTGGCGACGGCGGTGATGCGCAAGCCGCAGCGCTCGTCCAGCCATTCGAAATCGACATCGGCCTTGCTGAGCGCCAGCGGATGGCAGAGCGGGATCAGCTCGGACGTCTTCTTCGCCGCCATGATGCCGGCGATGCGCGCCGCGGCCAGCACGTCGCCCTTGGGGGCATTGCCTTCGCGCACCGCTGCATATGCCTCGGCCGAGAGCGCGACGATGGCCTCGGCGGTCGCCTCGCGCTCCGTCGCGTCCTTGTCCGAGACGTCGACCATGCGGGCCGCGCCTTGGGCGTCGAGATGGGTGAGCCTGCTCATCAATGCAGCTTAGCGCCGATCAGCGCGCGCGTCGCGGCCGCCACGTCGTCCTTGCGCATCAGGCTCTCGCCGATCAGGAAGGTGGTGACGCCGATCTCGGCGAGCCTGTCCAGATCCTCGCGCGTCGAAAGCCCGCTCTCGGCGACGACCAGGGTTTCGTTGGGGATCAGCGGCGCCAGGCGCATCGTCACCGCGGTGTCGGTCGCGAAGCTGTGCAGGTCGCGGTTGTTGATGCCGATCATGTCGGAGCCCAGGGCGACCGCTCGCTCGAGCTCGGACTCGTCGTGCACTTCCACCAGCACGTCCATCGCGTGATAGTCGCGGGCCAGCGAGAACAGGTCCTTGGCCGTCTCGTCGTCGAGCATCGCCATGATGAGGAGGATGCAGTCCGCGCCCCAGGCCCGCGCTTCGGTCACCTGATAGGGGTCGATCATGAAGTCCTTGCGCAGCGCGGGCAGCGCGGTCGCCTCGCGCGCTTGCGTCAGGAACTCCGGCGCGCCCTGGAACGACGGCGCATCGGTCAGCACCGACAGGCACGACGCGCCGCCGGCCTCGTAGGCGCGCGCCAGAGCGGGCGGATCGAAATCGGCACGGATCAGGCCTTTCGAAGGGCTCGCTTTCTTGATCTCGGCGATGAGGCCATAGCGGTCGTCGGCCTGCGCCCGCATCAGCGCGGCGCGGAAGCCGCGCGGCGGCGTCACGGCCCAGGCCTGCTCGTCGTTGAGGCGGTCGGAGCGGCGCGCCTTCGCGGCCGCGATCTCTTCGCGCTTATAGGCGGCGATGTCGTCGAGAATGGTCATATGCGGAGCTTAGCAAGAACCGCGCGCGCTTGTCCGCCGTCAATCGACGCGGCGGCGAGCGCGACGCCGTCACCGATCCGGGCCGCCTTGCTCGCCACGCAGAGCGCCGCCGCCGCATTGAGCAGCACGATATCGCGGAACGGGCCTGCCTCGCCGTCGAGCAGGCGCAGGATCGCGGCGGCGTTGTGAGCCGCGTCGCCGCCTTTGAGATCTGCGATCGAAGCGCGCGCGACGCCGGCATCTTCCGGCGCAACGCTGCATGCGCTCACCGCGCCACCGGTGAGAACGGCGACGTCGGTCGGACCCGTCGTGGAAAGCTCATCGAGTCCGTCACTGCCGTGCACGATCCAGGCGGTCTCGGTGCCGAGCAGCGCGAGCACCTGGGCCAGCGGCGCGATCCATTCGCGCGCGAAGACGCCGATCAATTGACGCCTGACCCCGGCCGGGTTCGAGATCGGGCCGAGCAGGTTGAAGATCGTCCGCCGTCCCAGTCGCTTGCGCGCCGCGGCCACGTGCTTCATCGCCGGGTGATAGTTGGGCGCGAACAGGAAGCAGAGCCCGGTTGCGGCCAGATGCGCCTGCGCCTCGTGCGGCGCGTGGTCGATGCGCACGCCCAGCGCTTCCAGCACGTCGGCGGCGCCGGAGCGCGAGGTGGCGCTGCGATTGCCGTGCTTGGCCACGGCCACGCCGCACCCCGCCACCACGAACGACACCGCGGTCGAGATGTTGAGCGTGCCGTGTCCGTCGCCGCCCGTACCGCAAAGATCGATCGCGCCCGGCGGCGCCTGAATGCTCTTCATATGGGCGCGCATGGTGCGAGCGGCACCCACGATCTCGTCGACTGTGGGCCCGCGCTGCGCCTGCACGAGCAGGAATTGGGCGAGGTCGTCTTCCGCGACCTGTCCGGTCATGATCGCGTCGAAGGCGCGCGCCGAGTCTTCGGCATCGAGCGTTCCGCCGTCCACGACATGCTTGAGCAGGGAGTTCATTCGCCGCGCGCGAGCTTGAGGAAATTGGCCAGCAGCGCGTGGCCGTTCTCCGACGCGATGCTCTCGGGATGGAATTGGACGCCGTGCACGGGATGGCGCTCGTGCATCACGCCCTGGATGACGCCGTCGTCGCTGCTGGCGATGACCTCCAGGCTGTCGGGCATGCTTTCGGGCGCGATGGTGAGCGAGTGGTAGCGCGTCGCGAGAAAATCGTTGTTGAGCCCGCGGAACACGCCTTTTCCTTTATGCTGTACGCGACTGACCTTGCCGTGCATCGGCGCGGGCGCGCGCACGATCTCGGCCCCATAGGCCTCGCCGATCGCCTGATGGCCCAGGCACACGCCCAGGATCGGCATGCGGCCGTTCGCCAGTTTTATGACATCCAGGCAAATCCCGGCCTCGCGCGGCGTGCAAGGGCCGGGCGAAAGCACGATCGCCTCCGCGCCCATGCCGAGCGCATCGGCCGCGGAAAGCTCGTCGTTGCGCTTGACGACGACGTCGGCGCCCAGCTCCCCCAGATAGTGGAACAGGTTGTACGTGAAGCTGTCGTAGTTATCGATGAGCAGAAGCATGCCGCTCTATACAATCTCGTGATGTGATTTGCACGTGCTCGTGATTTGCTTTGCAGGTGGGCGCGCGAGCAAATCCCTCCGGGAAAAACGGAGGGTAAGATGAGATTTGCATATCTTGGTATTTCAGCCTGCATTCTGGCATCCCCAACGTCGGGCGCTTTCGCGTCCAAGATCCAGGACGCTTCGTTCGAGGCGCCTGTCGTGCCGCCGGGCAGCGAGCAGACCTTCAATCCGGGCGACGGCATCGGCCCGTGGACCGTGGTGGGCACCGGCAGCGTCGCGCTGGTCGGCGCGGATTTCTCGCTCGACGACTTGTCGCTGCAGGCCAAGACCGGCGATCAGTTCATCGACCTGGCGGGCGGCCGCAACACGCATTCCGGCATCGAGCAGACTTTCAAGACGCAAGCGGGCAAGAGCTACTTCCTCTGGTTCAGAGTCGGCACGCTGTACGATCCCGCCCGCGGCTTCGGTCACAACAGCACCGTCACCGTGACGCTCGACGGCGTGCCGCAGGGCTTCTTCAAGGTCATGAGCACCGACAAGACCCCGACTGAGATCACCTGGGGCCGCGCCGGCATCTTCTTCACCGCGACGGGCAAGCAGACGACCGTCGACTTCAAGGATGCGGATCATCCAAACGACGCGTTCTGCGGTCTCGACGGCGTGTCGCTGCGCGCCGTGCGGGCGCCGTAGACGTTGACAGGGGCGGCCGGAGCGTCGCTAAGGATGTGATGCTCCGGCTGAAGCCGATTCGACGCCGAAAGCGCCGCGGCCCGTCGCGCGACGTCCTGCGCGTGGCCGACGGCGCGTTCTGGCTGGCACTGGTCTTCGCCGGGCTCATCGGCGCGCGGCACTTGCTGAGCCCGTCGCCGCCGGTTGCCGCGCGGGCGAGCGTCGAGCTGTCCGTGCCCGCGGCAACGAAGGCGACGCCCGGTGCAACGGCATCCTCCGCTGCAACGGCAACGCCCGTTGCGGCAGCGCACGGCGCGGCCGCTGCGCCGCCGCCGCATCCCATCATCGCCATCGTCATCGACGACCTCGGCGCAGACGCGGTCCATACCCGCCGTGCCATCGCGCTGCCGCGGCAGGTGGCGCTGGCCTTCCTGCCCGATCCACCCGACACGCCCGGGCTGGCGCGCATGGCGGCGCGCGAAGGGCACGAGGTGCTGCTGCACATGCCGATGCAGGCCGTCACGGAAACCAGGCTCGGCCCCCTGGCGCTGACGCTCGATCTTCCGCCGGACGAGATCGGGCGCAGGCTCGATCGGGCGCTCGCGCGCGTGCCCGGACGCATCGGCGTCAACAACCACGAGGGCAGCCGCTTCACCGCCGACCGTGCGGCGCTCGATCCCGTGATGCAGCACTTGGCGCCGCGCCATCTGTTCTTCCTGGATTCGCGCACCACGGTCGATACGCAAGTCGTGGCGGCGGCCCGGGCCCGCGGCGTTCAGACCGGTTCGCGCGACGTGTTCCTGGACGACGTCGTGACCATCGACGGGGTCGATGCGCAGCTGCGCGTGCTCGAGGCCAAGGCGCGCGCGCAAGGTGCCGCCATCGCCATCGGCCATCCGCACGAGATCACGCTCGATGCGGTCGCTTACTGGACAGCGCATGAGAAGGGTTTTGCGCTGGTCACCTTGCGCGCGGCGATGCGGCGCAAGACGGAAGATTCACTGACCCTTGCCACCCGCTGAGGCATAGCGCACCGCCTCGTCGGCGGCGGCCATCAGCGCCTTGGCCTTGTTGACGGTCTCCTGGTACTCGGCCTCGGGCTCGCTGTCGGCGACGACGCCGCCGCCGGCCTGGACGTACATCGTGCCGTCCTTGACGAGCGCGGTGCGCAGCACGATGCAGGTGTCCATCGAGCCGTCGGCCGCGAAATATCCGACAGCGCCGGCATAGACAGCGCCGCGCTTCTCCTTCTCGAACTCGTCGATCAGCTCCATGGCGCGGATCTTGGGCGCGCCGGTCAGCGTGCCGGCGGGCAGGCCCGCGGCGAGCGCGTCGATGGCGTCGAGGCCGTCGCGGATTTGGCCTTCGACATTCGACACCAGATGCATCACATGGCTGTAGCGCTCGATGAAGAAGCTCGCGGTGACGCGCACGTCGCCGACCTTGGCGACGCGGCCGACGTCGTTGCGCCCCAGATCGACGAGCATCAGGTGCTCGGCGCGCTCCTTGGGGTCGTTCATCAGCTCGTGCGCCAGCGCGGCATCTTCCTCCGCCGTCTTGCCGCGTGGACGCGTGCCGGCGATGGGGCGGATCGTGACCTTGCCGTCGCGCAGCCGCACCAGGATCTCCGGGCTCGAGCCCACGATCGCGAAATCGCCGAAGGCCAGGTGATAAAGGAACGGCGACGGGTTCAAACGCCGAAGCGCGCGATAGAGCGCGAAGGGCGGCAGCGCGAAGGGCCGGCGGAAGCGCTGGCTGGGCACGACCTGGAACACGTCGCCGGCGCGGATGTATTCCTTCGCGCGCTCGACGATGGCGAGATATTCGTCATGCGTGGTGTTCGATTGCGTCTGCGTGACGGCCGGCAGGTGCTCGGGCGGCCGCGGCGAGGTCGGTGCGGGCCGCTCGATATCGCCGACGGCATCGTTCAGCCGCTCCGATGCGCGGGCATAGGCGGCGCGTGCGTCGAGGCCCGGTTCGGGCCACACCGGCGTCACGATGATGATCTCGTCGCGCACGGTGTCGAAGATCGCCAGGATCGTGGGCCTGACGAGCACTGCGTCGGGCAGGTTCAAGGGATCGGGCGGCGGCGGGCCGAGCCGCTCGATCAGCCGGATCGTGTCGTAGCCCAGATAGCCGAACAAGCCGACCGCCATCGGCGGCAGGCCGGCCGGCAGCGTCATGCGCGTCTCGCCGACCAGCTTGCGCAGCGCGGCGAGGGGGGCGAGCGTCTCGGCGACGAAAGCGTCGGCGTCGGCGCGCGCATTGCGGTTGATCTCGGCCTTTCCGTCGCGGCAGCGCCAGATCAGGTCGGGCTTGAGCCCGATGATCGAATAGCGCCCGCGTGCCTCGCCGCCTTGCACGCTTTCGAACAGGAAGGCGTTGTCGCGTC
Organism: Alphaproteobacteria bacterium; assembly: GCA_019247845.1. Classification (GTDB taxonomy): domain Bacteria; phylum Pseudomonadota; class Alphaproteobacteria; order Micropepsales; family Micropepsaceae; genus Rhizomicrobium. The sequence goes on from JAFBAL010000043.1 coordinate 11,305, forward strand.
CTTCGCCGAGCTTGAGGAACGCCGAGACCGGGGTCTCCAGGTCGGCGATCAGGCGCGTGTACACCGCCTGGGGCCGACCTGCGTCATAGGCCCGCGCGAAGGCGGCGAAATCGGGCAGCGGCGCCATCGGTCGCTCACGAGCCTTCGCCCGCGCCGAGCGCCCGGTTGAGCATCGTCTGGTTGACCTTCACGTCCATCTTGGCGCGCTGGGCCTGGGCGAGCGAGCTGACCGTGTCCTCGCCCAGCTGCTGGCTGAGCTGGCGGATGCCCTGCTGATAGCGCTGGTCCATGGGCGAAAGCGCCGGATGGACGACGCCCGTGACGCGCGCGATGACCACGCCGCCCGCGCCGCCCGCCGGTCCATAGACGGCCGTGCCCGGACGCGCGGCGAAGACCTTGTCGAGCAGCGCGGCCGAGAACACCGCCGGCGGCTTCTCGCGGTTGAGCGCCTGGCCGGTGAGCACCGGCGCGCCGGCTTCCTTGGCGACCTCGGTCAGGTTCCCGTCCTTGTTGGCCTTGGCGGTGAGCTCGGCGGCGCGCGTCTGCAGGCGCTTGGCGTTCTGCTCGGCCGTCCACGCCGCCGTCGCGGCCGCGCGTGCGACGTCGAGCGGCTTGAGCTTGGGCGGCGTCACGCCCAGCACCGTCACCGCATAGAGATGGCCGTTGGGGGTGTGGACGGAGTCCGTCGGCTCGCCGATCTCGGCATCGGCAATCTGCTTGAGAAGCTCGGGATCGGACGGCATCGCGGCTTTGGTCCCGTCGGGCGTCAGGCCGTGCGCGTCGACCGCATGCACGCGGATGATGTGCATGCCCGCCTTCTTGGCCGAGTCCTGGATATCGAGGCCGTCGCCGTTGGCCTCGCCATAGGCGTTCTCGATGTCGACGAGCTTGCCTTGCGCGATCTGGTCGACAACCTGCTTCTCGAGCTCTGGCTTGGCTTCGTCGAAGGAGGTCGACTTGCCCGGCGTGATCTTGGTCACTTTCAGGATCACCCAGGTCGCGAAGTTCTTGAGCGGCTGCGTCGTGCCGCCCTCGGGCAGCGCGAAGACCGCGGCGCCCAGCGAGCCGAGATCGTCCTGCGTGACGGTTCCGCGGTCGTCGACCGTCTGTCCGGCCAGCGACGCCGCGGTGGTGAAGTCGGTGCCGCTGTCGAGCTTGCCGCGGGCGGCCTTGGCGGCAGCCTCGTTCGGGAAGGTGATCTGCTGCACGTCGCGCTTCTCGGGCACGACATAGACCGACTTCTTGGCGTCGTACTGGGCGTGGAGCTGCGCATCCGTCGGCTTGATGCCCGGCGTGAAGTCCTCAACCCCGGCCGTGGCGATCGTGACGTCGCGATATTCCGGCGTGCTGAACCGGTCGGGATGGGTCTTGATGTAGTCGGACAGCACCGCATCGCTCGGCGGCGCGATCGGGGGAAGCGACTGCGGCGTGAGCACGACGTAGTCCGCAGCCCGCAGCTCGGTCGAGAAGGCGAACAGCGCATGCGCATAGCCGGGCGGCACGGCATAGCCGCCTTCGGCCGCCGCCATCAGCTGTGCGCGAGACATGTCGTTGCGCATCGATTCGACGAATTCCGGCTCGGAGTAGCCGCGCTGCTGGAGCGTGCGGTCGAAGGTCTCCTTGTCGAAGGTGCCGAGCGGCCCGAAGAAGATGTTGATCTGGCGCACGCGGGCGGCGACGTCCTCGTCGCCGACGGTGAGGCCCAGGTCGCTCGTCACCTTGTCGAGCGCAGCGCGGTCGATCATCTGCTGCAGCACCGCATCGCCCATGCCGGTCTTGCGCGCCTCTTCAGTGGTGATCTCGCGCTGCTGGCGCTGGCTTTCGTTGCGCAGCACGTTCTTCAGGTCGCGCGTGAACTGGTCGTAGGAGATCGGGCTCGGGCTCATCGACACGACGTTGGTGTCGGTGCTGCCGCGGAAGACGTCCGCGACGCCCCAGAGCGTGAAGCTGCCCACGACGAGAAGCAGAAAGACCGAGGCGATCCACGACTTGGCGAATCCTCGCATTTGCTGAAGCATGAAATCCCCGAAAGTTCCCTGATTGCGGCCGTGGCTGTGGCGATGAAAGGCGGCGGATGATAGGGAGGGGGACCAAGCGGGGCAAGGGACAGAAAATGCCGGAATGGACGGATTTTTTCGCCGCCGAGGTCGGCGCGTCCGCGGCCCTGGCGGGACTCGTCATCGTGGCGATCTCGATCAACCTGGCGAAGATCATCTCCTATCCCTGGCTTCCGGGGCGTGCCGCCGAAACGCTGGTGGCGCCGACCGGCGTGCTGGTGACCTCCAGCTACATGCTGGTCCCCCATCAGCCTGCCCAGCAGCTCTCGGTCGAGCTGGTAGCGACGGGGCTGGTGATGTGGCTGGTGCCGATGGTCATCCAGCTGCGCACCGTCCTGGGCGCAAGCAAGCTGCCGCGGCGCTCAATGGCGGTGCGCTGCGTGCTCACCCAGGTCTCGGCGCTGCCGATCGTGGTGTCGGGCATCTTCGTCTGGACCGGCGCGCCCGATGCCATCGCCTGGATGGTGCCGGGCATCATTGCGTCGCTGATCGCGACCGTGATCAATGCCTGGGTGCTCCTGGTCGAGATTCTGCGTTAGAGGAAACGATATGCGCCAACTGATCGCCGGCAATTGGAAGATGAACGGGCTCGGGCAGGCGGCTTTTGCCGAGATCGAGGCGCTGCGCGCAGGCCTCGCCGCCGATCCTCCGCATGCCGACGTGCTCGTCTGCCCGCCCGCGACCCTGATCGCGCGGGCGCATTGGGCGGCCAAGGGCGCGTTCCCCTTGGGCGGACAGGACTGCCATGCGCAGGCTTCGGGCGCCTTCACCGGCGACGTCAGCGCGGAGATGCTGAAAGACGCCGGCGCCACCTGGGTGATCGTCGGACATTCCGAGCGCCGCCAGTATCACCACGAAAGCGACGCCGACGTCGCCGCAAAGGCAAGAGCCGCGTGGCGCGCCGGTCTCACCGCCATCGTCTGCATCGGCGAGACCGAGCGGGAGCGCATGGACGGCCATACGCTCGACGTCGTGTCGCGCCAGCTTGGCGCAAGCGTGCCCGACGGCGCGACGCCGCAGAACACCGTCATCGCCTATGAGCCCATCTGGGCGATCGGCACCGGCAAGACGCCGACCAGCGCCGAGATCGCTGAAGTCCACGCGCATATCCGAAAGATCGTGGGCGCGGGAACGCGCATTCTTTATGGCGGCTCGGTCAAGCCGTCCAATGCGAAGGAGATTCTTGGGCTCGCCGATGTCGACGGCGCGCTGGTCGGCGGCGCCAGCTTGAAAGCGCAGGACTTCCTCGCGCTCATCGCGGCGGCGGCGGAGCGTTCCTGAGAGCAGACCGTCCCTGAAAGCAGAGCGTTCTTAACCAACTCAAGCCACCGTTCCTTAATACCCGGCATGGCATTCCTTACCGGCTGGAAAGGAATGGCCCCGCCGGTGATGACGCGGCTGACCTACGACACATCCGAAGCGTTGGTGTACGACCCCGTCTCCGCCAACCGCATGGCGACGCGCGCGGTGCTCTATACGCTGGGCTTCCGCAAGATCGAGACCGTCGGCACGATCAAGGGCTTCGCGGAATATCTCAACCGCAGGCCGCCGGACCTGGCGATCTGCGAGGTGCAGGGCGCCGACACCGAACTCTGCGAGATGATCCAGACGCTGCGCCAGGGCAGCGAGGGGGCCAACCCGTTCATCGTGATCATCGCCACGGCTTGGGAGAAGAGCGCGGACCTCATCGCGCGCGTGGTCAATTCGGGCGCCGACGACCTGCTGCTCCGGCCGTTCTCGACCGCGCTGCTCGGCAGCCGCATCGAGACCCATATCCAGCGCCGCAAGGGCTTCGTCGTCACCACCGACTATGTCGGCCCCGACCGCCGGCGCGATCAGTCGCGCCCCTCCAACGCCGAACTCTTCGAGCCGCCCAACTCGCTCAAGATGAAGGCCAAGGACCGGCTGTCTATGGAGCAGGCGGCCCAGCGCCTCGAAGAGGAGCTGCGTGCGGCCAAGGACGTGCTCAACGCCGAGAAGCTGCGCCGCGACGCCTTCCAGGTCTGCATCCAGTGGCGGCTGATGCAGGACCAGATGCCCGGGCGCGGCGCGGGCTGCGAGGCCGAGCTTGCCCGCATCGCGGGCCTGGTGCGCTCGATCGCCAAGCGCTCGCGCGATACCGATTTCGAGCAGGCGGGGGCGTGGTGCGACTCCATCCTCGCGGCGGTCGAGGGCCTTGAGCTGGGCGTCGACCGCAACGCCTCGATGCACCTTCTCGGCCATGCGGCGCTGAGCCTGAACCAGGTCTTCCGCCCCGACACCCCGGCCCAGGAGCAGCTCGGCGAGATCGACGCCACGGTGGCGCTTATCCGCGCCCGGAACGCCGAAAAGCTGGCGTCCTAGCCTGGCTTCGAGCCGGGAAAACCTGATTGCGAGCCTGCCTTGAAGGCGGGCACCCGGCCTCCTAGCTTTTGCGGGCGATTTCCTCTAAACCCCGCGGCCTCATCCGGAGCCCGTCATGCAGACCCTGCTCATCCTCGTCGAATTGTTCGTCTCGATCGCCCTCGTGGTGGTGATCCTGCTGCAACGCTCGGAAGGCGGCGCGCTGGGCATGGGCGGCGGCGGCTCGGGCTTGGGCGGGCTGTTCTCGCCGCGCGGCGCGGCCGACACGCTGACGCGCACGACCGGCATCCTGGCGGTGTTGTTCTTCCTGACCTGCCTCGGTCTGAACCTGATCGGGCTGCGCGGCCGAGACGAGCGCTCGATCCTGGAATCGTCGCCCACGTCGTCGATCATCCAGCCCGTCAAGACGCCCGCACCTGCGGCGCCCAAGCCGTCGCAGGCGCCCGCCGTCCCGGCTCCGCACTGACCTTCGTCAGTTCAAGAGCGTCGAAATCGGCCTGAGCCCCCGGTCCGTGATGGCCTGGACGATGGCGTCGTCCAGCCGCTCGAGCCGTTCCAGCGCTTCGGTCATGCCGTACCGCGCGAGCCGCTTGCGGATGCAAGAAAGGACGACGCGGTAGTCGGACAGTTCTTCTTCTTCCTCGATCATGGTCCGATCATGCCTTTTGGTAATTGCCCCGACTGTGATCTCCGTCACGCCCCCGAATTCGATGCCCTGCGCTGGGCCACGGCGCGGGTGAGGTCGACGCGGAAGACGTTGCCGAGCGCGTTCTCGGCCGGCCCGCGATCGGCTTCGCCCAGGTGGTTGAGCCATTTGAGGCCGCCCAAAGTGCCTGCCGTCGCATAGACGGGCAGGCCGCCATAGCGCTCGGCGCCCAGAGCCTGGGCGACCAGCATCTCGGCCAGCACGCGGACCTTCCGCGCGATTCCCGCCCAGACATAGAGTGCGGCCGGGCGCTCGCCGGCGGCGGCGATCAAGGCGAGGTCCGGCTCGCGCCCGCTCAAGGTCCGGGCTTCGAGGGCGGCCAGTCCCGCCGCATTCAGGTGCAGGAAGCCGAAGTAGCCGGCCAGCCGGTCGGGCTCTCCGGAAGCGGGACGGCGCAGGATGGTCCAGAGGCACTCAGGGTTGTGCTTATACACCCCGTGCATGGTCTCCAGGGAGGCGACCGAGGGGCCTATCTCCAAAACGGTGAGGGCATGTAAGGTCGGGACTTCGCCCGCCTGGGTCATCCGGACGACGATGACGTCGCCGTCAGCGTGCGTAGCGGTAAATTCTCTCATGCCAGGAGACGGACTCATGGCGTTGATCGGAAACGCGTTTTCGTCCATGAAGATGCCCCATCAAAAGACGAACTTGTTTGCTACTCGCCCTTAAGGCGTGTAAAACCAGGTTCGCGATGAGGAAGGCTCGCATCATGCAGCGCGGCACACATACCGAAGAGAATGAATTGCATTATGCAAATTCGTCGGAAGAGGACCTTCCGAAGGGGCTGGCCTGGGACGATTTTCGTATATTCCTCGCTGTCGTTCAGACCGGCAGCGTGAACCGCGCGGCGATCCGGCTGGGGCTCAGCCAGCCCACCGCGAGCCGCCGCCTGTCGCGGCTGGAGAAGCGGCTGGGCATCCGGCTCTTCGACCGCGACCGCACCGGTCCCAGGCTTACCCACCACGGCCGGCGCATCCTCAACGACGTGTCGGCCGCGGGCTATTCGCTCAACCGCGCCTCGCGCAGCGCCAGCGCCGGCCAGGGCCGCATCGAAGGCGACTGCCGCATGGTGATGGGCGACGGGCTCGCCACCTATTGGATGCCGAGGTTCCTGGGGCGCTTCTACGAGCTGCACCCCAATATCGAGATGAAGATGTTCGTGGCCCAGGATTCCACCGCCGGCAAGAACGAAGCCTTCGACGTCCAGATCCATTATTACGAGCCGGTCGAGGTCGATCCGGTCTCGATCCGGATCGGAACGCTGCATTTCATCCCGTTCTGCTCGCGCGCCTATCTCGAGCGCCATGCGATGCCCAAGACCATCGAAGACCTGGCCGACCACCGCATGCTCGAGATGACCGCCTATCGCATCGACAAGGGGCCATGGTCGCATTGGCTGAAAGGCGCCCCGATGCAGACCGCGCCGCTGCTCACCAACCAGAGCGCGCCGCTGGCCGAGGCCGTGCGTCAGGGCGTGGGTATCGCGCTTCTGCCGACCTACATCACCGTGACCGACGACAATTTCGTGCCGCTCAACGTCGGCCTGCACCTGCCGGCGCCGGTCTATATGAGCTTCCAGCGCGAAGTGGCGAAGAAGTGGTCGGTGCGCGCCGTGGTCGATTTCATGCGCGACGTGGTCTTCCAGAAGAAGGCGATGCCGTGGTTCACCGAGGAGTTCAACTTTCCGGCGCCCAACTGGAAAACCGCGATGGAGGACTCGGCCGCGCTGCCCATGCCGCAGACCGAATCCTGGCCGTCGGAGACGGTGTCCGCGTGATTCGTCGTCCGGCTGCGGCGGCAGACGGGGGACGCCCTGCGACCGTTCGCGGTTAACCCTCGAAGCCTTTGTCCACACAAGACTTTCGCCATCGTCGCGAAAGCTTGTTTTTGCGCTTGAGTGCGAGGGTCACTTCGGACATGGTGGCCTTCCATGGCGCGGTTGATCTTCATCACCGGCGGCGTGGTCTCCTCCTTGGGAAAAGGTCTCGCCTCCGCATCTCTCGGGGCACTTCTGCAGGCTCGCGGCTATCGCGTGCGTCTGCGCAAGCTCGACCCCTATCTCAACGTCGATCCGGGGACCATGTCGCCGTTTCAGCACGGCGAGGTCTACGTCACCGACGACGGGGCCGAGACCGACCTCGACCTCGGCCACTACGAGCGCTTCACCGGCGTTTCCGCGTCGAAGAAGGACAACGTCACGTCGGGACGCATCTATTCCCAGGTGATCGAGAAGGAGCGCAAGGGCCTTTATCTCGGCCGCACGGTTCAGGTGATCCCGCACGTCACCGACATGATCAAGGAGTTCGTGCTCGCCGGCACCGACGACCTAGACTTCCTGCTGGTGGAGATCGGCGGCACGGTCGGCGACATCGAGGGTCTGCCGTTCTTCGAAGCCATCCGCCAGCTCGGCAACGAGCTCGGTCCCGATCAGTCCTGCTTCGTGCACCTGACCCTGGTGCCCTATATCGGCGCCGCAGGCGAGCTCAAGACCAAGCCGACGCAGCATTCGGTCAAGGAGCTGCGCGCCATCGGCATCCAGCCGGACATCCTGTTGTGCCGCGCCGAGAAGCCGATCCCCGAGGACGAGCGCCGCAAGATCGCGCTGTTCTGCAACGTCTATCCGGAGCGCGTCATCCCGGCGCTCGACCTCACCACCATCTACGAGGCGCCGGTCGCCTATCACAATCAGGGCTTCGACACCCAGGTGCTCAAGGTGTTCGGCATCGCCGACGCGCCGCCGCCGGATCTCGCGCGCTGGAACGGCGTCGTCGAGCATGTGCGCAATCCTCAAGGCGAGGTGCACATCGCCGTCGTCGGCAAGTACATGCAAGTCAAGGACAGCTACAAGTCGTTGAGCGAAGCCTTGACCCATGGCGGCATCGCCAATAACGTCCGTGTACGGATGGACTGGATCGACAGCGAGATATTCGAGCGCGACGACGCGGCCTCGTTCCTCGAGGACGTCGACGGCATCCTGGTGCCGGGCGGTTTCGGCGAGCGCGGGGTCGAGGGCAAGATCGCCGCGGTCAAGTTCGCGCGCGAGCGCAAGGTGCCGTTCTTCGGCATCTGCTATGGGCTGCACATGGCGGTGATCGAGGCGTCGCGCGATCTCGCGGGCTTCGAGGGCGCGGGCACGATGGAGAACGGCGAGCCGCGTCATCCCGTCATCCATCTAATGACCGAATGGGTCAAGGGCAACCAGGTCGAGACCCGGAAAGAGGGCGACGACCTCGGCGGCACGATGCGGCTCGGCGCCTATACGGCGATGCTGACGCCCGGCAGCCGCGTGTCCGACGCTTACGGGGGCGCGACCGAGATCAGCGAGCGCCACCGCCACCGCTTCGAGGTCAATACGCGCTATACCAAGACGCTGGCCGAGCACGGGCTCGTCGTCTCCGGCTGGTCGCCCGACGGCAAGCTGCCCGAGATCATGGAGATCCCGGACCACCCGTGGTTCATCGGCGTGCAGTTCCACCCCGAGCTCAAGTCGCGGCCGTTCGATCCGCACCCGCTGTTCGCGAGCTTCATCGCGGCGGCGGTGCATCAGAGCAGGTTGGTGTAGGGCGGCTCAGCCGACGTTAAAAGGCAGGCTGTCCTGTGCGGGCGGCGTGAGGGCGTTGTTCACGCCGATGTCCCTCGCGAATACCGCCATGACATGCTTGTAGGACGCGGCAATCTGGCTCGGCTCGATCGCCTCGTCGTCGTTTGCGAAGCAGTTCGCCCATTCGTTTCGCCAGTCCGTCCGGCTCTCTCGCCTGCGGTGGTATTTCGTCTTGAGTTTTGCGTCCTTTCCCCAACCCGTGAACGTCTTGAAGCACAGTCCCAGGAATTCCGTGCAGGCCTGATGGAAGTCCTCGGAGAAAAGCGGCACTGCGAGGTTGACGCTCTTGTCGATCTTCCGCTTGAGCGCGACGATCTGTGGCGGATCGAAATCGCGCCATGCGCCGCGATAGGTGAAATAGCATAGAAGGTCGTTCAGGTCGGGCGCGATGCTGTCGTATATTTGCAATCTCTTTTCCACCAGTTTCTGGCTCCGCCACTGTGCCAGCTCGAAGCGTTTCAATGCGCGATTGATGTATATCCCGAGCAGCGCGACGGTCACCGGCGTGAGCAGGCTCACAGCCATCTTCGCGATCTCGAGCGAATTCCACGGCCCCGGCGTCATCGTTCATCCCCCAGTTGCGACCCATAGTAGAAATAACCGGGAACTTAAGCCGCTCACAAGTCGTAAGGCGCTACGGCGCATGTTACCCTGCGCGCGCGGTATGGATGTGGTCCAGCATAGAGGTGCAACGATGTCCAAGGACGCCGCTTTCGCCGGATCGATCCCCGAGATCTACGACGCTTACCTGGTCCCGCTGATCTTCGAGGGCTATGCGCAGTCGCTCGCGCGGCGCGTGGCGCAGGCGCGTCCGATGCATGTGCTCGAGACGGCGGCGGGAAGCGGCGTGGTCACGCGGGCGCTCGCGCCGCTGCTCGACGCAGACGCACGCTATACCGTCACCGACCTGAACCAGGCGATGCTCGACCGCGCGACGGCGCGCCAGCCGCCCGACGCGCGCATCGCCTGGCGGCAGGCCGACGCGCTCGCGCTGCCTTTCGCCGATGCGAGCTTCGATGCGGTGCTGTGCGAGTTCGGCGCGATGTTCTTTCCCGACCGCGTCGCGGGCTTCCGCGAGGCACGGCGCGTGCTGAAGCCGGGCGGCGTCTTCGCGTTCAACGTCTGGGACAGGATCGAGGTCAACGATTTCGCGCGCGTGGTCGTCGAGGCCGCGGCACGCCTGTTTCCGCACGACACGGCGCGGTTCCTGGCGCGTACGCCGCACGGCTATCACGACGTGGCGCGGATCGAGGCCGACCTCGGCGCGGCAGGTTTCAAGGACATCGACATCTCGACCATCGCGAAGGTCAGCACGGCGCCCGGCGCGCGCGACGTCGCGATCGCCTATTGCCAGGGCACCCCGATGCGCGGCGAGATAGAAGCGCAGGGCGATCTCGACGTCGCGACCGATGCGGCCGCGGCGGCGCTGGCCGAGGCCTTCGGCGGCGGCGCGATCAGCGGCAGGATCCAGGCGCACGAGATCGTGGCGCGGTAGGCCGCTGCGTCACGCCGCACGGAGCGCCTTTTCTACGGCCTTTGGCGCGCGGTCGATCACCAGCAGATAGGCGCGCGTCGGTCCCTCGGGCACGCGTCGGCCGTGCTCCCAATGGCGCAGCGTGTTCACGCTGAAGCCGAAGCGCCGCGCGAACTCTTCCTGCGTAAGGCCCAGCTTCTCGCGGATCGCGCGCACGTCGATCTCGCGCGGGATGTGAACGCGGTATTGCGACGGGTTCGCTTCCCCTCTCGCATGGGCAAGCGCTTGTTCCATTCCGCGGCGGATGCTGTCGGCGACAGACTTACTCATATCGTGACCCTTGATATGCCTCAACCAGCAGCTTGGCCATCCCCTTGAAATCGTTACGATCGGCATCGCTGATGTCTGCCTGCCGGTTCTTGGCGTAAACGGAGAGTACATAGAGCGGCATATCGGCGTTGTGGAAGAAATAGATCACGCGCGCTCCACCGCTTTTGCCTCGGCCTGCCAGTGCCCAGCGCAATTTCCGGACACCGCCGGCGCCTTTGATGAGATCGCCGCCGTCGGGATGGCGTGCCAAGTGGTCCACCAATGCCGCGCGTTCGTCCTTATTCATGAGCTTGTGCGCTCGCTGCAGGAACTCGAGCGTCTCGACAACGGTGACCGGCGGGCCCTGCATAGCCCTTTATAGTCCAATGCACCACTTACCGCAAGTAAGCAGTACGTTGCGCGGCCGGACCGCCGCTCAGCCGCCGCGCGAGCGGAACACGCGCGTCAGGACGATGCCTATGGCGAAGCCAAGGACCGCCGCGATCAGCGCCACCTTGAGCATCAGACCGAGCAGCTTCAGCGCCACGAACAGGACGGCCGCGAGGATCAGGCCGGCGACGATCTCTATAGCGCGCATGTGCGTTCTCCGTGTTGCGAGCTTGGTATGCCACGATACGAAAGGTTATGCTTCTCTACCGAAGGTGGGGGTGGGGCCATGGCGGTCGGGGAAGGTAACGCTTCGAAGGAGGACAAGGCGTCGAAGGGGCTCTTCGCCCAGTTGCCGAAGCGCGGCTGGCTGCTGCTCGGCGCCGCTTCGGCCACCATCGCGACGTTCCTCGGCCTTTTGGACAACATCCGGCGCGCGGCGGATCTGACGGGCGACTTCGCGTCGTCGACCGCCGAGAAAGCCATGGCCTATGCGCTGGGCGACGGAGCCAACCGCGCGAGGGTCGGCGCCCATCTGCTGTCGCTGAACTTCTCGCCGGACAGGACCTGCATCGTCCGCGTCGACGCGATCGATTTGGACGGCAACGGCGTCGCCGCCGATCTCGCGATACAGTTCATGCGCAAGGCGCGCAAGCAGGATTGCAGGCAGCATACGTCCCCGGTCGACGCCGCCTTCTACCGCCGCGACGGTCTGGGAGAGAAGTTCATCGGTTCCCCGCCGCTGCCCTCCGAGTGGCAAATCTGGACCATCGTCGGGCCCGTGATCTTCGAGCAGATCGCCGAGCGGGGCAGGCCGCAGATCATCCCCTACATGTATTTCGGCGGCAAGCTGCGCAAGCTGTGCTGCATCGCCACCATCGAAGTCGCCGGCAACCGCGACACGACGTTCCTCGAAGACAGGAAGCAGAGCGGCGTCCTGGTCCTCAATGGAGCTGGCATATGGCGCGTCCGCTTCGACCCGCAAGGCAAGGGCGAGATCGAAAACGTCAGTACGCAGGCGATCACGGATCAGGACGACGGCAGCCATCTCCTGCAATCCGGCAACGGCTTGAAGTTCGACGGGTCCATTCGCGAGCTGCAGAAGTGGCGGCCGGGAAAGGGCGCGAGCGGCAAGTTCGTCGGCGCCGAGCCCGGCCCGGATGGCCGGCTCCGCCCTTCCGAGGGCGACGTCTACCGGATCGAGATGTGGCCGGCCGACCGGCTCTATCTGGTGGGCTGCACGCCCGTGCGCGGCCTCGAGCCCGACGAATCCGCGGAAGGCGCGTTTGCGCCCGAGTTCGCGAGCTCTCCCTTGCTGCGCTGCACGCTCGGGAAGGGCGCGGCGTTCTCGGTGCAGGTGACGCAGCGCCGGCCGCATTGAAAGATGGAACCGGCTTCGGCTTCGCGCATTTATCCTTTGCGATGGGCTGTAACCAAGGGCTAGCGGCATAAATGTCTTCCGAGGGTGGGAGTGGGGAAGAAGCCAGACGACTGGAGATACTGCTCAGGGTCGGCAAGGAAATCGCCTCCGAGCTGGACTTGGAGCGCGCGGTGCAACTCGTCACCGACGCGGCGACGGAGCTGACCGGCGCGGCGTTCGGTTCGTTCTTCTACAATGTGCTTAACGATGCCGGCGAGAGCTATATGCTCTACACGCTTTCGGGCGTGCCGAAGGAAGCGTTCTCGAAATTCCCGATGCCGCGCAACACCAAGGTCTTCGCGCCGACTTTCGCGGGCGAGGGCGTGGTGCGTTCCGACGACATCCAGAAGGACCCGCGCTACGGCCAGAACGCTCCGCGCAAGGGCATGCCAGAGGGGCATCTGCCGGTCCACTCCTATCTCGCCGTGCCTGTCGTGTCGCGCTCGGGCGAGGTGGTCGGCGGCTTGTTCTTCGGCCATCCCGAGGTGGGCCGCTTCAGCGCCGAGCACGAGAAGCTAGCGCAGGGCATCGCCGCCCATGCCGCCATCGCCATCGACAACGCGCGCCTCTACCGCGCCGCCCAGCTCGAGATCGAGCGCCGCAAGAACCTCGAGGTGATCCTGCGCGGCGACGCGGCCGCGTCCGAGGCCAACGCCTCGCATCGCGAGGCCGAGACCGAGCAGGCGCTGACCCAGCTGCGCAACACCGAGCGCAACTTCCGCCTGCTGGTGCAGAGCGTCACCGACTACGCGATCTACATGCTCGATACCGAAGGCACCGTGGTGAGCTGGAATGCGGGCGCCGAGCGCATCAAGGGCTATAAGGCGAGCGAGATCGTGGGCCGAAACTATTCGGAGTTCTTCGCAGCCGACGATCGCAAGGCCGGCATTCCCATGAACGCGCTGCGCACCGCGCGCGAGCACGGCCGCTTCGAAAGCGAAGGCTGGCGGCTGCGCAAGGATGGAAGCCGCTTCTGGGCGCTGGCGGTGCTCGACGCGGTGCGCGACGAGGAAGGGCACCTGCTCGGCTTCGCCAAGATCACGCGCGACATGACCGAGCGGCGCGAGGCGCAGATTCAGCTCGAGCGCGCCCAGGCCCAGCTCGCCCAGTCCCAGAAGATGGAGGCCATCGGCCACCTGACCGGCGGCGTGGCGCACGACTTCAACAACCTGCTCATGATCGTCAAAGGCCAGGTTCAGCTCATGCGCCTGCGCGCGAAGGAGCCCAAGGACCTGCGCGCGCTCGACGCCATCGAACAGGCCGCGGCGAGCGGCGCCAACCTCACGCGCCAGCTTCTCACCTTCGCGCGCCGCCAGCAGCTCGAGCGCGTCAGCATCGACCTCGCCGAGCGCCTGAGCGCGATGCGCGAGCTGCTGGCAAGCTCCGTCGGCGGCGCGATCAAGCTCGAGGTGACGGTCGCGCCGGAGGTGTGGCCGGTCGAGATCGATCCCAGCGAGTTCGAGCTCGCGCTGGTCAACATCGCGGTCAACGCGCGAGACGCGATGCCGAGCGGCGGCGCGCTCAGCATGCGCGCCGAGAATGTCTCGTTGGACGGGCAGGGCGTGGTCGCGCTCGCCGGCGATTTCGTGGCGCTGTCGCTGACCGACACCGGCACGGGCATCCCGCCCGAGGTGCTGGCCAAGGTGTTCGAGCCGTTCTTCACCACCAAGGAAGTCGGCAAGGGCACGGGGCTGGGACTGAGCCAGGTCTACGGCTTCGCCCGCCAGTCGGGCGGCGACGTCCATATCGCCAGCGAGACCGGGCAGGGCACCACGGTCACGCTCTATCTGCCGCGCTCGCACACCGCCACCGTGCCGCTCGTCAAATCCAAGCCGACGAGCGAGACGATCCGCGGCAAGGGAACCATCCTCGTCGTCGAGGACAATCCGCAGGTCGGCGACGTGTCGACCATGCTGCTCGAGCAGCTCGGCTATAACGTAGTGCGCGCCGACCGGCCGGCTTCGGCCTTCGACGTGCTCGAGCGCAACGACGACGTGGTCCTGGTGTTCAGCGACATCGTCATGCCCGGCGACATGGACGGGCTCGCGCTCGCCCGCGAGTTGCGCGAGCGCTATCAGAGCCTGCCGGTGCTGCTCGCCACCGGTTACAGCAGCGCCGCCGAGCGCGTGGGCCACGAGTTCCCGATCATCCGCAAGCCCTACGACTACAATGCCCTGGGCGTCGCGGTGAAGGTAGCGCTGTCGCGCAACGTCCGGCCGCTTGCAGCTGCGGCAGGCGCCCGATTGCGCTAGAGTGACCGCTCGCCAGTTCGTCGAGGCGCTTTGGGGGCACGCATGAAATCGAAGGGACCGAACGGTCTGGCCGTCTGCGCGGCGCTCGCGATGCTGGTCTTGCCGCAAGAGGCGGTTGCGGAGGGGGCCGGCGAGACAGTGCGGGCCGATGGCGGCGTGCTGAGCTTCGTGGCCCAAGGCGGCCGCGGAAACAGGCCCGTGAGCGCCGGCTACACGGCAATCACCCGGCCCCGGAGCCTGAACTGCACCAGCGCGGCCGGATGCCTGCTGTCGGCGGAATCCCTGGTGACGACTTCCCACACGACCAACTACAGCATTTGCACCCTGGTCGACGGCCAGCCGGCAAAGCCCGTCTGTCCGGTCGATGGCCTGCTTGCCTTTCCGAATTACCGCGAGCATGCCTCCCTGACGCCGGGGCGGCACACGGTGCAGACCTTCGTCTTCGCCAAGGGCGCCGATCCGCAGGCCCGTCTCGGTATCTGGGAGGTGGACTACACGCTCTATGGCCGCTGATTCGCGCCAATCTGGCTTATTGCCTCCCGCGCGCGCTTTTGGCATAGGTTCGCCGCCCTTGAAGCGGTAGGTCATTCCGGCCGGCCATGGGGCCCCAGAGAGTATTTGGCGGCATTTGCGCGCCGTCCGGGGTCGGTATCTTACAATCCGCTGTGTAGGGAGCTTTTCCATGAGCTTGGAGCTTGAATTGGTGCTGGTGGCGGGCGTTCTCGCGCTCGTCTACGGCGCGTGGACCATCCGGTCCGTGTTGAGCATGAGCGCGGGCAACGCGCGCATGCAGGAGATCGCGGGCGCGATCCAGGAGGGCGCGCGCGCCTACCTGAACCGCCAGTACACCACGATAGCCATCGTGGGCGTGGTGATCTTCGCGCTCGCCTTCTATTTCCTGGGCTGGCAGGAGGCCGTGGGCTACCTGATCGGCGCCGCGCTGTCGGGCCTGGCCGGCTATGTCGGCATGAACGTCTCGGTCCGCGCCAATGTGCGCACCACCGAAGCGGCGCGCTCCGGCCTGGCGCAAGGTCTGTCCGTCGCGTTCCGCTCGGGCGCGGTGACCGGCATGCTGGTGGTGGGGCTCGGCCTCATCGGCGTCGCGGGCTACTACGCGTTCCTGACGAGCGGCCTGCATCTGGATCCCAACGACGACCACCAGGGCCGCGTGATCGTCGACTCGCTGGTCGCGCTCGGCTTCGGCGCCTCGCTGATCTCGATCTTCGCCCGTCTCGGCGGCGGCATCTTCACCAAGGGTGCGGACGTCGGCGGCGACATGGTCGGCAAGGTCGAGGCCGGCATCCCCGAGGACGACCCGCGCAACCCGGCGACCATCGCCGACAACGTGGGCGACAACGTCGGCGACTGCGCCGGCATGGCGGCCGACCTGTTCGAGACCTTCGCGGTGACCACCGTCGCCACGATGGTGCTCGCTTCGATCTATTTCGTCGGCTCGGTGAAGATGGCGCTGATGCTCTATCCGCTGGCGATCGCCGGCATGTGCATCCTGACCTCGATCATCGGCACCTTCTTCGTGTCGCTGGGCAGCTCGAACAACATCATGGGCGCGCTGTACAAGGGCGTGATCGCGACCGGCGTCCTTTCGCTCATCGGCTTGTGGCCGCTGACCGAGTGGATCATCCCCGGCGGCATCCACGCGACGCTGACGACGAGCGGCGGCCTCGAGTTCACGGGCATCAGCCTCTTCGAATGCGGCGTGACGGGCCTCGTCGTCACCGGCCTGATCATCTGGATCACCGAGTACTACACCGGCACGAACTTCCGCCCGGTGCAGTCGGTGGCGAAGTCCTCGGTCACCGGCCACGGCACCAACGTCATCCAGGGCCTCGCGGTCTCGATGGAATCGACCGCGATGCCGGCGGTCGTGATCTGCATCGGCATCGTGGTGACCTATCTGCTGGCCGGCCTGTTCGGCATCGCCATCGCGGTGTCGACCATGCTGTCGCTGGCGGGCATGGTCGTGGCGCTCGACGCCTTCGGTCCGGTGACCGACAACGCCGGCGGCATCGCCGAGATGTCGGGCCTGGAAGGCGACGTGCGCAAGACCACCGACGCGCTCGACGCCGTCGGCAACACCACCAAGGCCGTCACCAAGGGCTATGCCATCGGTTCGGCGGGCCTGGGCGCGCTGGTGCTGTTCGCGGCTTACGTCGAAGACCTGAAGTACTTCATCGCCCACTCGGATGTGTACACCTACTTCGCGGGTCTCGATGTGCCGGTGTTCTCGCTCGCCGATCCCTGGGTCGTGGTCGGCCTGTTCTTCGGCGGCCTGCTGCCCTACCTGTTCGGCGGCATCGCGATGACGGCCGTCGGCCGCGCCGCCGGCGCGGTGGTGGAGGAAGTCCGCCGCCAGTTCAAGGCCATGCCGGGCATCATGCAGGGCACGCAGAAGCCGGACTACGGCAAGGCCGTCGACATGCTGACCAAGGCCGCCATCCGCGAGATGGTCATCCCCTCGATGCTGCCGGTGCTGTCGCCGATCGTCCTGTTCGTCGTCGTCTACTTCGTCGCGGGCAAGATCCAGGCCTTCAATGCGCTGGGCGCGATGCTGCTCGGCGTGATCGTGACGGGCCTGTTCGTCGCCATCTCGATGACCTCGGGCGGCGGCGCGTGGGACAACGCCAAGAAGTACATCGAGGACGGCAACTTCGGAGGCAAGGGTTCCGAGGCGCACAAGGCCGCGGTGACCGGCGACACGGTCGGCGATCCGTACAAGGACACCGCCGGTCCGGCCGTCAACCCGATGATCAAGATCACCAACATCGTGGCGCTGCTGCTGCTCGCCACCTTGGCGCACGCGATCTGATTTATCGGCTGGCCAAACGAAAAGGGCGCGATCGGGAAACCGGTCGCGCCCCTGTCTTTTAGGCCGGGCTTCTTTCAGGCCGGTTCTTTCAGCCGGCTTACGGGCCGCCAGGTCCGGGGCCGTTGCTGCCGGGGGTGCGCGTCTGGCCGATCGGCACGCCCGGCGTGGCGTTGAAGAGCTGCTGCAGGAAGGTCAGCTCCTTGCCGCGGGTCGGCGTCTCGCGCGACTCGAAGGCGACGACGTGGCCGTCCTGGAGCGTGTAGTGCTTGATGTCGGTGACCTTGCCGTCCTTGTCGAAATAGATCGCCAGGATCGCGCGCGACTCGATGGTGGGCGTGAAGAAGGCGATTTGCTTTTCGACGCTCGAGATGTAGTACCAGGCATCCGAGCCGAAGGTCGCTTCGGTCGAGGGATAGCCGAGCCGCTGCTGGATGGTGGTCTTGGTGTCGTTCGTGGGGTCGATGCCGGCCTCGTTGTCCAGGTCCTGCAGATAGCCGCGCTGGCTCACGACGGGCGTGCAGCCCATCAGAAGCGCGCCCAGAAGAACGCAGAGTACAGACGCTTTCATGGCCGAATTCCCAAACCTCTTCCCGGAGGACAGATGTGCTAGCCTCCGGGGCGCGCCGTTGCAAGAAGCAGGCGCCAACAGGTCGTCATCATGCTGAACATCTTGAGCAAGTCCAGGGCCCGCCGCCAAGCCGCCGCCGACCTCTATGCGGGGATCGTGGGGCGCGCGCGCGAGCCGGTTTTCTACACGGATTTCGCGGTCCCGGACACGATCGACGGGCGCTTCGACCTGCTGGCGCTGCATGCCTGGCTCGTGCTCGAGCGCCTGAGCGCCGCCAATCTGAACGATTTGTCACAGGACCTGACCAACACCATTTTCGTCGGCTTCGACGAAGGCCTGCGCGATTTGGGGACGGGCGACATGGGCATGGGGCGGCGCATCAAGACGCTTGCCAATGCCTTCTATGGCCGCCTGAGCGCCTATCGCGCCGCGACCGATGCGGCTGCGATGGAAAGCGCCGTCGCGCGCAATCTCTATCGCGGCGCACAGGCCGGGCACGAAGCACGGATCGCGCGTTATGCGAAGAACGCGCGCGCGCACCTCGAGGCCCAGGACCTTTCCCAGGGCCGCATCGATTTCGGTTCTCTTCCATGAGCGATTTTCCGATCACCCAGAACTTCGAGCTCGGACGCCTCGGCCAGGCCGGCGACGAGGTGGTCATCGCGCCGTCGAAGGACGATCTGGCACGCATCGCGCTCTGGGCGGGTGTCGAGGCGGTCGAGAGCTTCCGCGCCAAGGTCGGCCTGAAGAAGCTGACGCCGACGCGCTTCGCCTTCGATGCCGAGCTCGACGCCGACATCGTGCAGGCTTGCGTCGTCACGCTCGAGCCGGTGAAGAGCCATATCGCGCGCAGCTTCCACCGCGACCTGTTCCTGACCCAGGTGAAGCCCGCGTTGGAGGTCGACATCGCTCCCGTCGACGAAGACGGCCGCGAGGAGATCGCCAGCCTGCGCTACGACCTGGCCGTGCCGGTTCTGGAAGAGCTGGCGCTGGCCATCGACCCATATCCCCGCGCCCCCGGCGTCGAGTTCGAACCGCCCCCGGACGAGGACCGGCCCGAGCATCCCTTCGCGGCGCTCAAGGCGCTGAAGGACCGCAAATGAAGCCGGCGCTTGCTGTCGCTGCAGCGCTTCTTGTGGCGGGGATGCGCTCGGAACCGCAGCGCCGACGATGCGCCGTCCGCGCCCGCGCTCACCAAAGACTGGTCCGCCACGCTCGACGAGAATTGCCGCCGCTGCACCAATGGCACGGAGTACATCCGCAAGACGCTGCCGGTTCCGCTGCCCCGGCGAGCGATCGTCTATGGCTTTACCGGCGAGTTCGCGAGTCGGGTGGAAATATGGGTGGTCGATCTCGACACGGACGAGATCGTCAAGAGCGAAACGCTCGTGGACGATGCCGGAAATTGGAAAAGAACGGTCAGCCATCTCGATCCGCCGGAACCGGGCATATTGGAGCGGCTGCGGACCTCCGCCGCCACGCTATGGCGCTCGGAACCCTACAGGATGCCGTTCAGCCCCAATGCCTCTGAAAACGACGAGGTCGTTTCGGGCTCGCGGCTCGTCTCCTTCAGCCGATTCTCCAGGAACGATCACGACATCGTCGCCGCGATCGAATCGGCCCTGCCGGCCGGAGCGGGAGGAGCAACCGGCTCCTTTGTCCTTCAGGGGCCCAATCGCTAGGGTCGGTTTGTCATTAAGTTGCGCCGCGCGGCTTGGCGAATTTCAAGAATCCAGGGAATCCCTGGGTTTTTGCCGCTTGAATCCAGACGCCGTTTCCTGTTCACTCCGCCCCTTGTTTTTGCCCGCTCCGACGGAAGGTCTGACGCGCGCGGCCGCGCGCAGGTCCGGATTCGCCGGGGCACTCAAGGAGTTTCCGCCATGGCGGTCCCCAAACGAAAAACCTCGCCGTCGAAGCGGAACATGCGCCGTGCGCACCATCGCCTGGCCCCAGCCGCCTATGCCGAGTGCCCCAACTGCGGCGAGCAGAAGCGCCCGCACCACGTCTGCGGCGCTTGCGGCCACTACAAGGACCGCGAAGTGGTCAAGGCGAAAGCCTAAGGCGCAAAGGCTGTGCGTTGTGACATAATCGTCGGCCGTCAAGAGGCAACGATTTGGCGCGTGAGCTGACAGTTTCCGTGGACGCGATGGGCGGCGATGCCGGGCCCGGCGTGGTCGTCGCCGCGCTTGCGCGCTCGGTGCTGCGCCATCCGGCCGCGAAGTTCCTGCTGCATGGCGATGAGAACGTGCTGAAGCCTCTCTTCGCCAAGCGCGCGAAGATGCTCGAGCGTGTCGAGATCCGCCATGCGCCCGAACAGGTGAAGATGGAGGACAAGCCGAGCCTCGTGCTCCGCCGCGGCCGCAACACCTCGATGTGGCGCGCCATCGAAGCCGTCAAGGCCAAGGAGGCCGAGGTCGCGGTCAGCGCCGGCAATACCGGCGCCTTGATGGCGATGTCGATGTTCCAGCTGGGCGTGCTCGAAGGCCTGTCGCGGCCCGCCATCGCGGCCTTGTGGCCGACCAAGCGCGGGCAGAGCGTCGTGCTCGACGTCGGCGCCAACGTCTCGTCGGACGCAGACCAGCTCGTCGATTTCGCGGTGATGGGAGAAGCTTTCGCCCGCGCGGTCCTGGGGCTGGAGCGGCCGAGCGTCGGCATCCTCAATGTCGGCTCCGAAGATATGAAGGGCCACGACGCGGTGAAGTCCGCGGCCCAAGCCCTGCGCGGCGCGACCTTGCCGATCGAGTTCCACGGCTTCGTCGAGGGCGACGACATCGCGCTCGGCACGGTCGACGTCGTCGTCACCGACGGCTTCTCGGGCAACATCGCGCTCAAGACCGCGGAAGGAACCGCCAAGCTGGTGGTGGGCTTCCTGCGCGCGGCGCTCACGCGCTCGCTGCTCGGCCGTATCGGCGGGCTGTTCGCGGCCGGGGCGCTGAAGGCGCTGAAGCGCAAGCTCGATCCGCGCGCCTCGAACGGCGGCATTTTCCTGGGGCTGAACGGGATCGTGGTGAAGAGCCATGGCGGCACGGATGCGCTGGGCTTCGCCAGCGCCCTCGACATGGCCATCGACATGGCCGATGCCGGCGTGATCCAGCGCATCGTCGCCGACCGCGCG
Source organism: Alphaproteobacteria bacterium (assembly GCA_019247845.1). Lineage (GTDB taxonomy): Bacteria > Pseudomonadota > Alphaproteobacteria > Micropepsales > Micropepsaceae > Rhizomicrobium. Next base: position 32,364 of record JAFBAL010000043.1, read on the forward strand.
CATCTCGCGCCCCAGGCGCTGCCGGAGGCAGCCGCTTCGTGATCCGTTCGCAAGTCATCGGCCTGGGTTCGTACCTGCCCGACAATGTCGTCACCAACGCCGACATCGCCAAGCGCGGCGTCGACACCAGCGACGAGTGGATCCAGGAGCGTACCGGCATCCGCGAGCGCCGCATCGTGCGCGACGGCGAGACGACCTCGCATCTCGCGGTCGAAGCGGCGCGCGAGGCGTTGAAGGATGCCGCCATCGACGCCGGCGAGCTCGACCTCATCGTCGTCGCCACCACGACACCGGACGAGACCTTCCCCGCCACGGCCACGACCGTGCAGGCGCGGCTGGGCATGCATCGCGGCGCCGCCTTCGACGTCCAGGCGGTGTGCTCGGGCTTCATCTACGGGCTGTCGGTCGCCGACAACTTCATCAAGGCGGGGCAGGCCAGGACCGTGCTGCTGATCGGCGCCGAGACCATGTCGCGGTTGCTCGATTGGACGGACCGCACGACCTGCGTGCTCTTCGGCGACGGCGCCGGCGCCATGGTGCTGCAGGCCCATGACGGCGAGGGCACGAACGCCGACCGCGGCGTGCTCAACACCAAGCTGTTCTCGGACGGCCGCCTGCACGACCTGCTCTATGTCGACGGCGGGCCGAGCTCGACGCGCACCACCGGCCACCTGCGCATGCAGGGCAAGGAGGTCTTCCGCCACGCGGTGACCAATATCTGCGCCGCCATCGAGGCCTCGGCCTTCGAGGCCGGGCTCACCGTCGCCGACATCGACTGGTTCGTGCCGCACCAGGCCAACCAGCGCATCCTGGACGGCACGGCGCGCAAGCTGGGGATCGACCCGAAGAAGGTCATCTCGACGGTGGCGGTGCATGGCAATACGTCGTCGGCGTCGGTGCCGCTGGCGCTGCATCAGGCGGTCAAGGACGGGCGCATCAAGCCGGGCGATTTGGTGCTGCTCGAAGCCATGGGCGGCGGCTTCACCTGGGGCGCCGGCCTGGTCCGCTGGTAGCGGGGGCTGCCCACACTTTCACTTCGCCTCCCAACCCTTTGACGTTGACGGCAAATTCCCTTCCCCCTAACGTTCTCGTGAAAAGGGGAGTCGCCCGCCAACATGTCCGCCAACACGCTCACCCGCGCCGATCTGACCGAGGCCGTGTTCCAGGCCGTCGGCCTGTCGCGCAACGAATCCGCGCAGATGGTCGAGGACATCCTGGAAGAGCTGTGCGCGGCGCTGTCGCGCGGCGAGACGGTGAAGCTGTCGTCCTTCGGCACCTTCGCGGTGAGGCAGAAGTCGCAGCGCATGGGCCGCAACCCCAAGACCGGCGACGAGGTGCCGATCGCACCGCGACGGGTGCTGGTGTTCCGTCCGAGCCATGTGCTCAAGGCGGTGATCAACGGCCAGACGCCGCCCGCGGTGGGCGAGGGTGACGACTGATGGCGATGCTCGCGAACGCCCAAAGCGTCGTTGCGTCCGAGAAATCGCCCGAGGCGTTCCGCACCATCAGCGAGGTCGCGCTCGAGCTCGACATGCCGCAGCACGTGCTGCGCTTCTGGGAGAGCCGCTTCGCGCAGGTCCGCCCGATCAAGCGCGCCGGCGGACGGCGCTACTACCGTCCCGAGGACGTCGATCTGCTGCGCGGCATCCGCACGCTTCTCTATCGCGAGGGCTTCACCATCAAGGGCGCGCAGAAGGTCATGCGCGACAAGGGCCAGCGTTACGTCGCCGAGCTCGGTCGCCAGGCCTTCGCCGAAAAGGTCGCACCGGTGGAGACCTTCGAGGAGCCGCGCTATGCCCGCGCGGCGCTGGCCATCGTCGAGCGCGCGCATCCCGCGCGGGCCGAGGATGAGCAAGAGCTCGAACCGGAGCTGGAAACCATTGCCGAAGAGCCGATGGCGTCGTCGCTTGCGAAGGAAGAGCGGGCGAAGCTCGAAGTGCTGCTGGCCGAGCTTCTCCAGCTGAAGGCGCGCCTGCGCGAGGCGCGCCCCCCAATCTGATCAGCCGGGATCGCTCAGAACGGGCAATGGCCGTCCTTCACGGGCGCGACCTTGAGCAGCGTCACGTCGAAGACGAGCGGCGTGTTCGGCGGGATCGGGCCGCCGGGCGTGCCGGTCGGGCCGTAAGCGAGATCGGAAGGGATCGCCAGCTCGAACTCGTCGCCGGTACGCATCAGCTGCAGCGCCTCGGTCCAGCCCGGGATCACGCGGTTGACCGGGAAGGCGACCGGGGTGCCGTGGCTCTCGTCGAAGGTGCGGCCGTCGGTGAAGGTGCCTTTGTAATAGACGCTGACGCAGTCGGTGCGGCGGGGCTTGATGCCGTGGCCGCCGGACTTGACGACGCGATATTGCAGGCCGCTGGCCGTGGTCGTCACGCCCGGCTTCTTGGCGTTGGCGGCGAGATAGTCGGCGTTGGCATCGGCGACCGCGACGGTCGAGGCGGCGGCGAAGGCAAGGCTCAAGGCGATCGTGCGCAGGGCGGGCATAAGGCTCTCCGAGTGGTTCAGGACGCGGGCGTTTTTGCCATAAACCTACAGGGCATGCGACCGCTTTCGCATGCTACGGATATGTGACGATACCGACCCGCAATGGGTCATTGACTTTTCTAGGATCGGTTGAGAGGCTCTGCACGCCCTGATGGAGCCGCCAACCATGCGATCGACGTGCTCGGCGCTCGCGGTCCTGTTCCTGACATCGGCGGCCTCTGCCGGAACCTATTTCGCGATCGGAGAGGTGCCCGGCGGTCATTCGACCACGTTGTTGGGGATCAACGGCAAGAACCAGCTCGTGGGCTGGTATACCGGGACAGGCACCGCCACGCACGGCTTCGCGGCCGATCTCGGCGGAGCCTTCACCACCTTCGATGTGGGGACCGGGTTCACCCTTGCGCGCGCCATCAACAATGCCGGCACGATCGTGGGCGACTTCACCAACCAGGGCAGTGGCGAGTTCTACGCCTTCGAGCGTTTCGCCGACGGCCGCACCGCAGCGATCAAGGACGGCCATCAGGTGATGAAAGAGGCCGTCCTTTTCGGCTTGAACAATCAGGGCGTTTTCGTCGGCACCGCCATCGTCGACCACGACGACATCGCCTTTACCGGACAGAAGGCCAGATACGCGGCAACGCTGGACACGCCGCTGTATTTGCCCGAGCCGCACGCCGTCAACGCCTCGAACGTCGTCGTCGGCTATTTCTACGACCCGGGCCAGCCTGGCTTCACCGATCACGGTTTCATCCTGAAGGACGGCACGGCGACGCAGCTCGATTTCCCCGCCGCGAACGACCACGGCACCAGGCTCAACGGCATCAACGATGCGGGCATCGTAACCGGCTATTGGCTCGACCAGCACCGCCGGTATCACGCGTTCCGCTATGACATGGGCACGGCGACCTTCACCGCGCTGCATCCGCCGGGAACACCGTATTCGCAGGCCTGGGGCATCAACGAGAAAGGGCTGATCGCGATGACCTCGGCGCTCGGCTCGTTCGTCTATTGCCCGAAAGCCCGGCAATGTCCCGCGGGCAGCAGACGTGGCCGACGGCGAGCCCGTGCGTGCGGCGCGACACAGTCGCTGACCTCGCTTTCCATGGCGCCTCCGATCTTAGGTTGATTGCCTGCGCGGGGCCGCCTCGGTAGCGTCCGCGCAATTCGCTGGACAGTTGAAAAGGGGAACGCATGCGTGTCGTAACCTTTGTCGCCGCGCTCGCGGCGGCCGCACCGGCTTGCGCGGCAACCCTGATCCCGGTTCCAGACGTGCCGGGAAGCATCGTGACCTATGTGAACGGCATCAACGACCAGAACGTCATCGTGGGCGCCTATCGGGATTCGGGCGGGACCTATCATGCGTTCTTCGGGTCGCTCGACGGTCAATACACGACCTTCGATCTGCCCGGTCACACGGGAACCCAGGCCCGCGATATCGACAACGCCGGCAATGTCGTGGGCTTTGCCGAGGACGCCCAGACGAAGTCGGGCTACGTCGAGTTCGAACGTTTCGCCGACGGATCGATCAAGACGATCTCTCGTCATCGTTCGGACCTCAACGGCATCGCCGGCGGCATCAGCCCGCGCGGAACCTTCACCGCCGAAAATTGGAACGACGACCTCACGATCTCCGGCTTCCTGGGAAGGAACGCCAAGGTCAAGACCCAGATCGACCTGGGCTTCGCCACCCGCAAGCTGCGCCCGCGAGCCACGACCGATGCCGGCGACGTGGCGGGATACTTTCAAGGCACGGGCGGCGGCAGCTATCACGGCTTCCTGCTGCATGGCGGCACCGCGGACGTGATCGACTTCCCGGACCAGAACGCCGTGAACGGCACGCTGCTCGAAGGCCTCAACAGCAAGGGGATGGTGACGGGCTATTGGGAGGACGCCAACTTCGACTATTCCGCGTTCACCTACGACAGCCGCGACGCTTCGTTCAGATCGATCACGGTCCCGGGCTTCCCCAACGCGTCGCCGAACGCCATCAATGGCGCGGGGTTGTTCGCGATCGTGGGCTACAGCGCAGACTTCACCGCCAGCGCGTCCTACATCTATTGCCCGAAAAAGCCGAGCAAGTGCCCGGGCCACGGCGTCGAGATCGCCGATCCCAAGCCGGTCTACGCGCAACCGGCGCGGCGATAGTCAGACCGAGAAGCTCGTCCCGCAGCCGCACGACGCGGTGGCGTTCGGGTTGTTGACCTTGAAGGACTGGCCGATCAGGTCGTCGACGAAGTCGATCTCGGCGCCTTTGAGGAAATCCAGCGACACGGGGTCGATCAGCACGGTGGCCCCGTCGCGCTCCACCACCAGGTCGTCGTCCAGGCGCGCGTCGTCTATGGCGAAATTGTACTGGAAGCCCGAGCAGCCGCCCCCGGTGACCGCCACGCGCAGCATCGCGCCCGCGCTTTCGTTTTCCAGTATCTTCGCGATGCGCTTGGCGGCGCGGGCGGAAACGGTCACTGGCAGATTTTCGTCTGGCAAGGCGGTTTCGACGGTCATCATTCCTCGGCGGTATTGTCGGGCGCCTTCGGCACGGAGCACGACGTCTTCCCGAAAGCGCCGTAGCAGTCGACCTTCGGGGTCTTTCCTACATACACCCGGTAGCGGGTGAAGAATATGTAGTCATCGTAGGTGTCGTTGCCAAATACGCCGGTGACGCGGGTCGCGACCGAGCCCATGAAGGTGGAGTTGTCGGCATAGGTCGTGGCGGCTTCGTGCAGGTCGTCGCGGCTGGGCTTGGTATAGGCGGCGCCGGCCAGCAGAATGGCGAGCACGGATGCAAGCCCGATCAATTTCAGCATGGGTCCCTCCCGATCTCAGGCTATAAGTTATGGTTACCGTCATGCGGCAAGATTTTGACCAACCGCCCGGCCGCCTCATCGGCCCGCTTTTCCAGCCGCCTTCGGACCTGGCGCCGTTCGCCTGCCGCTGGACGGAAAGCCGCGGCCGGCTGTATCCCGAGGGCGAGAGCCGCACCCGCAGCTGCTATCAGCGCGACCGCGACCGCATCATCCATTCGACCGGCTTCCGGCGCCTGAAGCACAAGACCCAGGTCTTCGTGCAGCACGAGGGCGACTATTACCGCACCCGGCTCACCCATTCGCTCGAGGTGGCGCAGATGGCGCGCTCGCTGGCGCGCGTGCTGGCGCTGGACGAGGACCTGGCCGAGACGTTGGCGCTCGCCCACGATCTGGGCCACACGCCGTTCGGCCACGCGGGCGAGGACGCGCTGAACGCGGCCACCGCCTCCATCGGCGGCTTCGATCACAACGCGCACGCGCTCAGGCTGGTGACCAAGCTCGAGCACCGCTACGCCGATTTCGACGGGCTCAATCTGACCTGGGAGACGCTGGAAGGCCTGGTCAAGCACAACGGCCCGCTCACCGCGCCCGTCTCCGCGCCGATCGCGAGTTTCGACCGCCGCTGGCCGCTGGAGCTTTCCACATGGCCGAGCCTGGAAGCGCAGATCGCGGCGCTCTCCGACGACATCGCCTATGTGAATCACGACATCGACGACGGGCTGCGTGCCGGGCTCTTCGCGGTCGAGGATCTGCGCGAGGCGCCGCTCGCCGGCGAGGCGAGCCGGCGCGTGGTGGAGAGGCACGGCGGCACGCTCGAGCTCGGCCGCTTCATCGGCGAGATGGTGCGCGTGCTGATGGGGCGGCTGGTGAACGACCTGCTCGCCGAGACACAACGCAGACTCGCGGCGGCCGGTCCCGTCGATGCCGGCGCGGTGCGAGGCCAGGGCCATGCGCTCGCCCTGTTCTCGCCGGACATGGATGCGGCGCTCAAGGCGCTCAAAACGTTCCTCTTCGCCCATATGTACCGCCACCCGCGCGTCATGACGGTGATGGACCGCGCCAAGGACGTCGTGGCTCAGCTGTTCGCGGCCTTCAGCGCCGATCCGTCTCTGTTGCCGCCCGACTGGGCCAAGGCCTGCGGCGCGCCGGGCGACGCGGTCACGGGCGGGGTGGTGCGCGACTATATCGCGGGCATGACCGACAGCTTCGCGCTTGCCGAACATGCCCGGATATCGGGTAAGGAAATCGCCTTTGCCGCGCCATGATTTAGGCGCGGCATGGTGCTAAATTCACGATGCCAGATTCGGAAAAGCTCTCCATGGCCAACAGCTCGCGCGGTACCTATGAGCCGCCCAACGACGACGTCCACATCTTCGACGGCGCGGAGGACGACGACGATACGGAAGGCTCGCGCCTGCCGCTCCTGATCGTCATCGCGCTCTTCGTGCTGGCGGCGTTCGGAGGGGTGGTGTGGCTCGCCTATACGCAGGGCGTGGCACGCGGCCGCTCCGACGCGCCCCGGATCATCGCCGCCGAGAAGGGGCCCGCGAAAGTCGCGGCCACCGAGGACGGTCAGTCGACGCCGTACAAGAGCTTGAAGATCTACCAGCAGCCCGCGCCGGCCGACGAGGAGGCCGACCGCACGCCCGCGCCGCCGCCCTCCCAGGCGCCGATCGAAACCCAGGTCGTGCCGCAGGAAGAGGCCGCGGCGCCGCCTGCCGCTTCGCCGAAGCCGGTTGCGAAAGCGCCGCCGCCCGAGATCAGGACGACCGTCACGCCGCAGGCCGTGTCGCCGGAGGCGGCTCCGCCGCCGCCTGCCGCGAAGCCGGTGGAAGCCGCGCCGAACCCCGGCGCCGTGGCGTCCAAGCCGGTCGAGGCCGCGCCGAAGCCGGTGGAAGCTGCGCCCAAGCCGGCGGAGGTCGCGCCGAAGCCTGTCGAAACGGCTGCCGCACCCGCGGCTGCCGGCGCCTATGTGCTGCAGATCGGCGCTTACAAATCCGAGGCCGAGGCCGACGCCGCCTGGAGCACCTATCACGGCAAGCACGCGGGCACGCTCTCGGGCTACGCCAAGAGCGTCAAGCAGGTCGATCTGGGCCCTAAGGGAACCTGGTACCGCCTGCGCGTCGGTTCCTTCGCGAGCAAGGACGCGGCGGCGGCGCTGTGCAGCAAGCTGACCGCGGAAGGCGGCGCGTGCTTCCCGGCGAAGTAGAGCGCCAGTTGGAGAATTGGCGGCGAGTGGGGGAATAGGATGCGCACGCGTGCGATCTATGGCTGCGCGGGAGCCGAGCTCTCCGCCGACGAACGCGCGTTCTTCCGGAAGACGCGTCCTTGGGGCTTCATCGTCTTCGCGCGCAACATCGTCGATCGCGACCAGCTGCGCGCCCTGACGACCTCTCTGCGCGAGACGGTGAACGACGGCAAGGCGCCCATCCTGATCGACCAGGAAGGCGGCCGCGTCGCGCGCCTGCGTCCGCCGCACTGGCGCGAGCGTCCGCCGGCCGCGCGGTTCGGCGCGCTCTACGGCGAGAATGCCGAGGCCGCGCGCGAGGCGGTCTATCTGAACGCGCGCCTCATCGCCCACGATCTTGCCGAGGTGGGACTGAACGTCGATTGCCTGCCGCTGCTCGACGTGCCGGTCGAGGGCGCCGACAACATCATCGGTGACCGCGCCTTCGCCCGCGATCCGGCCACCATCATCGACCTTGGCCGCGCCGCCATCGAGGGCCTGATGGAGGGTGGCGTGCTGCCGGTGATGAAGCACATCCCCGGCCATGGCCGCGCCGCGGCCGACAGCCACCTGGCGCTGCCGCGCGTGGCTACCGGCGCCGAAGAGCTCAGCGCCACCGACTTCGTCACCTTCCGCAGCCTCGCCCATTGCCCGGTGGCGATGACGGCGCATGTGGTCTATGAGGCGATCGATCCGCAGCGCCCGGCTACGACCAGCCCGAAGCTGATTCGCGACGTGATTCGGGGCGAGATGGGCTTCGACGGGCTGTTGATGAGCGACGACGTGTCGATGAATGCGCTTTCCGGGCCGATTTCCGTGCGTGTAAAAGCTTCCCTGTTCGCCGGCTGCGATGTCGTGCTTCACTGCAACGGGAAGATGGAGGAGATGCGGGAAGTGGCCGAAGAAGCCAAGCCGCTGGACGGACAGGCCCTGAAGCGGGCCGAGGCCGCGCTCGCGCATCTGTCCGAACCGACGGCCTTCGATCCCGGGGCCGCGGCCGCGCGCCTCCATTCTCTGCTTGGGGCTTCGGCATGAGCGAGATCGGCGAAGTCTTCGACACCTTCGGCGCCACGGCCGAAGAAGAGTTGGTGGTGATGGTCGACGGCTTCGAGGGGCCGCTGCATATGCTCCTCAACCTGGCGCGCAGCCAGAAGGTCGACATCGCCAAGATCTCGGTCCTCAAGCTCGCCGACCAGTATCTCGAATTCATCGAGTCCGCGCGCGGCAAGAACCTCGAGCTTTCGGCCGACTACCTGGTGATGGCGGCGTGGCTGGCGTTCCTCAAGTCCAAGCTCGTCCTGCCGCAGCCGCCCAGCGTCGACGGCGAGCCTACGGCCGACGAGATGGCCGCGCGGCTGCGCTGGCGCCTTCAGCGGCTGGAGGCGATGCGCCGGGCCTCGACCAGCCTGATGGGCCGCGACCGGCTGGGCCGCGATGTGTTCGGGCGCGGCATGCCCGAGCCGGTGAAGGTGGTGAAGCTGCGCACCCATACCGACACGCTCTACGACCTGCTCACGGCCTATGCGCATGAGCGCGTGCGCAAGATGGGCGGCAAGGCCTACAAGCCCAAAGAGATCCAGGTGCTCCTGATCGAAGAGGCGCGCGAGCGGATCGAGCGCATGCTGGGCAAGCTGCCCGAATGGGCCTCGCTGGCCCGGCTCCTGCCCATGGACTGGATGGGGGGGCAGAGGCGCCGCTCGGCGCTTGCGAGCACCTTGCTCGCCTGCCTAGAACTGGCCCGCGACGGCCGGGTCGAGATACGGCAGCTCAAGCCCTTCGACGAGATATTCGTGAAGGACCGCAGCACTCCCTCTCAAGAGGCCCTCGCATGAGACACGTCGCCCGCCTGATCGAAAGAATCGAAGACGAGATGAGCACCGATAACACCAGCGGGGATGAGGGCCGGGAGAATGCCCAGGCGGCCGCAGCACAGGGCATCAATGCCGAGCACCTGCGCATGGCCGAGGCGCTGCTTTTCGCGGCCGAGGAGCCGCTGGACGAGAAGGCGCTGGCAACATCCATGCCCGAGGGTGCGGACGTGGCGGGCCTGCTGAGCGAGCTTCAGGCTCAATATGAGAAGCGCGGTGTAACCCTTTTGTGTGTCGCCGGAAAATGGCAGTTCCGCACCGCGCCGGACCTGGCCTTCCTGCTGCGCAAGGAAAAGCCCGAGCAGAAGCGCCTGTCGCGCGCCGCGCTTGAGACGCTTGCTATCGTGGCCTATCACCAGCCGGTTACCCGGGCCGAAATCGAAGACATCCGCGGCGTGGCGCTCTCGAAGGGCACTATCGACGCGCTGATGGAGATCGGCTGGGTCAAGATCCGCGGCCGCAAGCGCACGCCCGGCCGCCCGGTCACCTATGGCACCACCGAGGCCTTCCTGGTCCAGTTCGGGCTGGAGAGCGTCAGCCACCTGCCGGGTGTCGACGAGCTCAAAGCCTCGGGCTTCCTGGAGGCCCTGCCGCCGTCCGGCTTCGACGTCCCCAGCCCCAGCGATGCGCTCGGCCCCGACGAGGACCCCTATATCGAGGGCGAAGAGGTCGAGGATCTGGCCACCGGGGACGGCGATCTCGGCTGAACTGTCGAGCCGTGCTATAGTGGCAGAATGAACGCTCTATTGGAAAAGGCCGTCGCCAAGATCCGCGCGCTGCCGGAAGACCGCCAGAATGAGCTGGCCGAGATCATGCTCGAGATGGCGGACCATCCGGCTTCGTGGGTGCCGACCGCCGATCAATTGATCGAGATCGAGGCCGCGAAGCAGGAAGCCCGCGAGGGCAATTCGCGACCGACGAAGAGATGGCCGAGACGTGGCGTCGCTTCCGGCGCTGAGGCTCCGGGTCACGCGCCGCGCGCGCGAACAACTCCACGCGATCGACGATTACATCAGGGCGCGAAATACGCGCGTCGCAACCGAGGTCGGCGACCGTCTGGAAGCCGAATTCGACCTGTTGCGGCACCGGCCGTTCATGGGACGCCGCGGGCATTCGCCCGGCACGCGCGAGAAGAGCGTCGTTCGATATCCCTATGATCGTCTACGAGGTCTCGGCTGACGCGATCGTCATCCTCGGCGTCTTCCACACGGCACAGGGCGAGCGCAAGCTTTAGCCCCCGAACTGTTTCTTCATCGCCTCCACGCCGGCGTCCATCTGGCCGCTGATATAGGGCGCGATCTCGCCCGGCAGGACGTCCGTCACCCACAGGAACCGGCAGCGGCCGTCGCCCTCGGCGAACACCTGGGCGAAGGCGTTGTGGTGCTCGAGGCGTTCGCTCTTGATCATGTAGGCGAGGCGG
>JAFBAL010000053.1 GCA_019247845.1 Alphaproteobacteria bacterium
TGATAGTCGTTCGGCACAAAGCCCGCATCGACCGCCGCGCGCGAGGCGCCGACGGCAGCGTGGAGCTTGTCCGCGATAGAATCGAGCATGTGGAAGTTCTCGCCCGACTGCATGCCGCGGCCGCCGGAGATGACGATCTTGGCGGACGTCAGCTCGGGGCGCTCGGACTTCGACAGCTCCTCGCCGACGAACTTCGACAGGCCCGGATCGGACGCGGCGCCGATCTTCTCGACCGTGGCGCTGCCGCCCTCGCCCGCCGCCTTGAACGTCGTCGTGCGGACGGTGATGACCTTCTTGCCTTCCGGCGCCTGCACCGTGGCGAGCGCATTGCCCGCATAGATCGGACGCACGAACGTGTCCGGCGACACGACGCTCAGGATCTCGGAGACCTGCGGCACGTCGAGCTTGGCGGCGACGCGCGGCATGTAGTTCTTGCCGTTGGTGGTCGCGGGCGCGAGGATCGCATCGTAGTTGCCCGCGAGCGAGAGGATCAGCGTCTCCATCGTCTCGGCGACCATCTTGGCATAGAGCGCGTCGTCGGCGATGAGCACCTTCTCCACGCCGGCGAGCTTCGACGCGGCGTCCGCGACCGCATCGCAGCCCTGGCCCGCGATGAGGACGTGCACCGGGCCGCCCACCTGCGTGGCCGCGGTGACGACCTTCGCGGTCGCGTCCTTCAGCACCTTGTTGTCGTGTTCGGCGATAACGAGCGTGGCCATCGTCAGATCACTCCCGCTTCGTTCTTGAGCTTGTCGATCAGCTCGGCGACGGTCTTCACCTTGACGCCCGCTTTACGCTTCTCGGGCTCGGTGACCTTCAAAGTCTTGAGGCGCGGCGCGACGTCGACGCCGTAATCGGCAGGCGACTTCTCGTCGATCGGCTTCTTCTTCGCCTTCATGATGTTGGGGAGCGATGCATAGCGCGGCTCGTTGAGGCGCAGATCGGTCGTCATCACGGCCGGAAGCTTGACCTCGACGGTCTGAAGGCCGCCGTCGATTTCGCGTTCGACGTCGGCCTTCCCATCACCGAGCTCCAGCTTGTGCGCGAAGGTGGCCTGGGGCCATCCAAGAAGCGCGGCGAGCATCTGGCCGGTCTGGTTGCTGTCGTCGTCGATGGCCTGCTTGCCGGTGATGACGAGCTGCGGCTGCTCCGCCTCGCAGATCGCCTTCAGGATCTTCGCCACCGCCAGCGGCTCGACCTCGCCGTCGGTCTTCACCAGGATGCCGCGGTCGGCGCCCATGGCGAGCGCGGTGCGGATGGTCTCGGACGCCTGCGCCGGGCCGATGGAGACCGCGATCACCTCGGTCGCCTCGCCCTTCTCCTTCAGGCGGACGGCTTCCTCGACGCTGATCTCGTCGAACGGGTTCATGGACATCTTGACGTTGGCCAAGTCCACGCCGGTCTGGTCCGCTTTGACCCGGACCTTGACGTTGTAGTCGATCACCCGCTTGACGGGCACGAGAACCTTCATGGCTGCTGAGATCCCCTGATGGGTGTTTCCCTGTGGGCGTTCCGGATAGGCATTCCCTGATGGGCGGCTTTTTCGCGTCCGGGATTACCGGTCCGCAACCTCGTTGAGCCCCCGCCCTCTTTTGTGCGGCGCAAAAACTAGGACCGGGACTGACTGCCTGTCAACGAACTGTCGCGGCGGAATGGCTGGGTTGCCCACAGGCGCGAAACCGGGGATTTTTTGGTTGCGGCGCAGCAAAGTGAGCTAGATGCGGCAACCCGCCGCAGGGGCAGATTGGGGGACAGCCTGACCTGTCCCCCGGTGTTTCTGCCTAGAGCGCGAACCAGGTGAAGATACGCAGCGTGTTGTTGTCCGACGCGTTTCGTCCGGTGCCGTCGTAGTTGCTGCCGGCGCCGTTGAACTTGGTGTAGAGCGTGTACTGCACGCCCACGCGCATGTTGAAGCGCGGACCGAGCGGCGAGACGTCGTTGCCCCAAGGTGTGGCGTCGATCTGGAAGCGCACCCCCTGGCTGTCCGGCGAGAAGGTGCGGTTGTCGCCATAGAGCAGCGCGTCGCGCGAACCCCAGGTGTCGAACAGCTGCACCGTCGCGCCCACCCAATCGTGCCAGTAATACGACGCGTCGATCCTGAAATCGTCGAGCGTGTCGTTCGCGCGCGCCGAGCCGCCCAGAAGATGCGTGGCGTTCAGGTCCTGCTCCTCGTGCATGTAGCGCGCGTTGAGCGTGTAGACGTTGGTCTCGTCGCCCAGGAACTGATAGGACGCATCGACCCCGAAATCCGAATAGTCGTCGGTCCGGCCCGTGCTCTTGTCGCCGTCGGGATAGAAGCTCGGGAAGAAGCCGAACGCGCCGAGCTCGAGATTGCCGGCATCGGCGAAATCCTTCTGCCAGGCGACGCGCAGATACGGCGCGACGCCGTCGATCTGGCCCGGCCCTTCGTCGGCGCCGAGCGCGCTCAGGAAATGCGTTCCGGGCGTGAAGTAGAACCCGGCTTCCGTATAGAGGCCGTTGTTCCATTGCGCATAGGCCGTGGTGCCGAGCACGGCCATCTCGAAACCGCCGTCGAACATCGTCGCGGCGGCGGGCCCGGGGGCGAGGTCGCTATTGGTGTAGGGAAAGCCCCAGGCCGGAAGCGTGTTGAAGGCGTCCTGGATGCCGGGATTGTTGTTGAGGCTCAAGCCCACGAGCACGTCGTCGCCGCCGAGGGTGACATGATCCACCGCGCGGACGTCGAGATTGTCCCAGCCGAAGGCGCGGCCGATGCCGTCATAGGTGAACTGCGAGAAGGCGCCGAAGTGATCGCCGATCCCGCCGGCGATGAAGAGGCTCGCCTCGTCGAGCGTCGCATTGTCGTTGACGCCATAATGCGGCGCCGGCGGCGCCGGCTCGTCCTTGGCCTCGTTGACGAAGGAGGCGACGAGCATCGCCGAGACCGGCGGCGTGAAGCCGTCTCCGGCGCGCTGGGTATAGCCGCCCATCTTGAAGCTGCGGCCAAAGACGGTGAGCTGCGGCCCGATTCCACCGACGTGGCAGGCTTGGCAGCGCAGCCCCGTCTGTTGCGCGAAAGCCGGCAGGGCGTTCGACGGCAAGGTCGACAGCGCCAGGATCAGGGTCGCGGATACGACAAACGAAAGGGTATGCAGAATGCGGTGCGATCGCATGTGTCCCCCGTGGACGGCCTCTCGGCCAGAGAAAACCGGTCAAAATCCGGTGCGGGGGAACGCTAATGCAGCTGAGTTACAGCCGTAAGAGAGAAGTCGGGATTTACAGTGTAATTCTGATATTTTTACAGTTAGTAACCGTGTAAATAAACCGCGCATTGTGTTGCAGTGCTTCCGGCAACGAATCCGTATACGGATGTTCTGCGGATTCACGTCGGCGAGAACGGTGTCGGCTAGCCCTTCTCTCTCGCGACCCGCACGCCTTCGCCTTTGCGATCGTCGGCGTTGATCAGCTCGACCCCGCCTCTACGAATGGCTTTCTCCAATAGGATAAGCGCGTTGCCCCGCGTGTCCGCTTCGCCGCGCTCGAAGCGCGCCAGAACCGGCAGCGAGACGCCCGATTTCTCGGACAGCATTTTCTGCGTCCAACCCAGCAGGGCGCGGCAGCTCGAACTTGGCGCGCTGTGATCATGGGCGAAACAATCGCCGAGCGTGCGAATTTGGCTGCGTACCGGCAGTCTGTAGATCGGATTCGATTTACGGGAATCCTAAAAAGTGCTTTTTTATTACTGCATACCGGGAGTAGTTATGCAAGAGGTCCGGAATCGAATCGGCGCGCCGGAGGCGCGCCAAAGAAGATCGCCGAAAGCCTCACCGATATCGACATCCATGTGGGCTATCGGCTGCAAACACTTCGCCTCGCGAGCGGCATGACGCGTGCTGCGCTTGGTGAGCGCATCGGGATCACTTCCAAGCAGGTTCTGAAGTATGAAGCCGGTATCGCGCGCCTCGACGCGACGCGCATGTTTGCGATGGCGCATATGCTCGGTGTGCCGGTCACGGCTTCTTCGAAGGGCTCGCACGACGAGCCCCTATCTCCAGCCGTTCCTGTTGCTACTTCAGCGTCGCGAGGTACGCCACCACATCCGCCTGCTGCGCGGGGTCGCTTAAGCCCGCGAAGGCCATGCGGTTGCCGGGCACCAGCGCCGACGGATGCGCGACCCATTTGGTGAGGTTCGCCGGCGTCCAGGTCAGGCCCGAATTCTTGAGCGCCGCCGAATAGCTGAAGCCGGCGACCGAGGCGGCTTTGCGGTTCACGACGCCGAACAGGTTGGGGCCGAGGCCGTTGCCGCCGTCCTTGTCGGTTCGATGACAGATGGCGCAGCGCTGGAAGATCGTCTTGCCGTGCGCGGCGTCGGCGGCGTGGGCCGGCGACGTGAACGTTGCGGTCGCGGCCATCGCCGATGTCGCAAGCAATGCTGCAGCGAGAAGGCCGGCGATCGGTCTCGTCATGGTTGTTCCCCCGAAAATCCCGCGGCAATCCTCTACGAAATCGGGCCGCCGTGCTAGGCTTTCGACGGATCGGATTCATTCGGGGGAAGCGGCATGTCGGCGGTGATCAGAGGGCTTGCGGGCGACGACAACCTTTCGGGCACAACGGGCGACGACGTCTTCAACCTGAGCCTGGGCGGCAACGACACCGTCGATGGCGGCGACGGCAACGACATCTTCTGGATGGGCAGCACGCTGACGGCGGCGGACAAGATCGACGGCGGCACCGGCAGCGATCGCGTCAACCTGAACGGCGACTATACCGGCGCGAACGCGCTGACCTTCGCCGCCGATACGATGGTGAACGTCGAGCACCTTTATCTCGCTTCCGGCCACAGCTACGACCTGACCACCGACGACGCCACCGTGGCTGCGGGCGGCAAGCTCTCCGTCAACGCGACGTCGCTGGGCGCGGGCGACAGCCTCACCTTCGACGGCTCGGCCGAGACCGACGGGCGCTTCAACATCTTCGCGGGCCATGGCGACGACACGATCACGGGCGGCGCGCTGTCCGACGTCTTCCATCTCGACACCGGCGGCACCGACACGCTCCATGCCGGCGGCGGCGACGACTGGATCTACGTGGGCAGCACGCTCGGCACCTTCGGCCATGTCGACAACATCGACGGCGGCACCGGTTTCGATACGCTCTTCATGGACGGCATGGGCGACGATGCAGTCATCTTCGGCGTCAACGCCATCATGACGAACGTCGATTACCTGGTGCTGGGCGCGGGGCACAGCTACACCCTCGTCACCGAGGACGCGACGGTGGCGGCGACCGAAACGCTCTATGTCGACGGCTCGGCGCTGGGCGCGGGCAGCCCGCTCATCTTCGACGGCTCGGCCGAGACCGACGGCGGCTTCGCGATCTTCGCGGGCGCGGGCAACGACACGATCACCGGCGGCCAGGTCGGCGACTATGTCGACCTGAGCCTGGGCGGCAACGACACCGTGACGCTCGGCGCCGGCATCAACGCGGTCTATATGGGCGCGGCGCTGACCGCGGCCGACAACATCGTCGGCAACGGCGTCTTCGACGTGGTCGAGCTGGCGGGTGCCTATGAAGGCATCCATGCCGTCACCTTCAGCGCGACCACCATGACCGGCGTCGAGCTGCTCGAGCTCGATCGCGGCTTCAGCTACGACCTCACCAGCAACGATGCCACGGTGTCGAGCGGCGCCAATATGATCATCGACGGCACGTTCTTGAGCTATATCGACTCGGTGAAGTTCGACGGCTCGGCCGAGACCGACGGCAGCTTTACCTTCAATGACAGCGCCGGCTACGACACCTTCAAGGGCGGCGCCGGCGCCGACACCTTCTCGTTCGAATTGGGCGGCCACGACACCGGCATGGGCAACGGCGGCGACGACTACTTCGACGCCTGCGGCCAGTTCGACAGCGGCGACAAGTTCGACGGCGGCAGCGGCTACGACATCGTCGAGCTCGACGCCAGCGCCACGCCCAACTTCCGCTATGCCTTCGACCATGCGCTGAACATCACCGCCGACATGCTGTCCAACTTCGAGGAGATGGATCTGGACGGCGGCGGCATCTACGACATCACCACCGACGATGGCGTGGTGGCGGCGGGCGTCACCTTCAAGGTCGACGCCACGTTCTCCTTCGGCGGCGACCTGCTCAACTTCGACGGCTCGGCCGAGACCGACGGCAGCTTCGAGTTCGACCTCGGCGCCGGCAGCTATCACCTGATCGGCGGCGCGCAGAACGACACCTTCAAGGTCGGCGCCGACTTCGCGGTGAACGACCGCATCGACGGCGGCGGAAGCACGTCGCCGGACGGCAACACCGTCGTCTTCGAAGGCGATTACTCGGGCGGCTTCATCTTCAAGGCGGCCAGCATCCAGAACATCCACAGCCTGCAGTTCATCGGCGACTACGGCTATGCCTTCGTCTCGAACGACGGCAATTTCGCGTCCGGAACGCTGGCCACCATCGACGGCAGCACGGTCGGCGCGCTGGGCTCGCTGAGGTTCGACGCCAGCCACGAGCACGACGCGGATTTGAGCTTCTTCGACGGCGCGGGCGACGACGTGCTGATCGGCGGCCAGGGCCAGAACAACTATTTCAACATGACCGGCGGCGGCAACGACACGATCCACACCCTGTTCAGCCTCAGCGGCTCGAACCACATCTACATGTTCGGCAACCTGACTGCCGCCGACACGATCGATGCCAAAGGCGGCTTCGACGAGGTCCAGCTCGACGGCGACTATACCGGCACCCATGCGCTGGTCTTCGGCGCCACCACCATGACCGGCGTCGACACGCTGACGCTCGAGGGCGGCCACAGCTATGATCTCACCACCGACGACGCGACGGTGGATTCGTTCCTCAACCCGTCGCTGACGGTGGATTCGACGGCCCTGCTGTCGACCGACACGCTGAAATTCGACGGCTCGGCCGAGAGCGACTGCAATTTCATCTTCAACGCCGGCGCCGAGACCGACACGATCGTGGGCGGCGCCTTCGGCGATACCTTCAACATGGGCGCCAACCTGACCGCTTCCGACAGCATCGATGGCGGCGGCGGCATCGACACGGTCAACCTCGACGGCGACTACAGCGGCGCCAACGCGCTGGTGCTGGGCGCCACGACCCTGCAGAACATCACTTACCTGAACCTTGCCGGCGGCAATGCCTACAACATCACCACCGCCGACGGGACGGTGGCTTCGGGCTCGACGATGACGATCGATGCGAGCACGCAGGTCCCCGGCGACTCGCTGATCTTCGACGGCTCGGCCGAAAGCGACGGCCATTTCATCATCATCGCGGGCGACGGCGAGGACACCTTCATCTCCGGCCAGCTCGCCGATACGATCACCGGCGGCGGCGGCGAGGACACCTTCCGCTATGCGAGCGGCGCGATGTCGAGCAGCATCTGGCACGACACCATCACCGACTACACCGCGGGCACCGACGTTTTCTACCTGGGCAATTCCGTCACCGGCGTCTTCGCGGCATCGGGCGCGGTCAGCGCCGCGAGCTTCGACGGCGACGTCGCCGCGCTGGCCGCGATGCATGTCGCCGGCGCGACGGTCATCACCGTGACGGGCGGCGACCTCAACGGCCACACGCTGCTGATGATCGACGGCGACGGCAACGCGACCTACGACGCAGGCACCGACTATATCTTCGACATCACCAACTATACGGGAACGATCACGACCGGCGATTTCATCTGACGCCGCCGCGGCCGGGGCGCGCGTTCGGCCGGACCTATTTCGGCGCAGCATCCTTCGCCGTCTCGATCGCGGCACGGAACGCGACCGGATCGGCGATCGGCGGCAGCTCGACCTTGTCGACGCCGGTGCCCTCGATGCGCAGGTGGCCATAGCCCAGCACGCGGCCCCAGAAACTCTGGTCGACGCGCACGCCCTCGATGTTGTTGATCGAGAGCTCCTCGGTGTGAAGCGCGACCAGGCCCGTCTTCTTGATCAGGCGGTGCGAGGTGACCGCGATCTCGGTCGTGGCCAGGCGCACGAACATCGGGATGGCGACAATCAGGCCGATGACGGTGCAGGACAGCAGGATCGCGCCCAGCGCATAGGACCAGTGGTAGTGCGCTTCCCGGATGAGGCGCTCGTTCTGGCCGAGCGAGTTCTGGATATAGGACATCGGTCCCTCCGCGTTGCCTTGTCTATATAGGCAGGCGCGGGCGGACTAGGAAGGCCTGCACGGCCCGAGCGTGCCGGCGCCGTCCTCGAGCACGATGTGGCGCGTCGTCGAGCCCGCGCCCTTGAGCAGTTTCTTAAGGTCCTTGAGCGGCAAGGTCTTGAAGAGAGCAGGCTCGCCCATTTCGGATAGACCGCGATGGAGAACCACACGTCCTTCACCCGCTCGCCGTCCGCGAAGCCGATCGCCAGCGCGTTGTAGTTGTCGTAGACGAGCTCGACCGCGCCGGGACAGCGCTTGCGCATCGCCGCCAGCACGCCCCTGGTGCTCTTCGCGAGCTCGGGCGTGAAGCGGTCGAGGAAGGTGTCGAGCTGGGCTTTCGGGCTGGGCATCACATAGCCTACCATCTTGCCGCAAAGGGAGCACCACATGCGCACCGAGGTCCACGAGATCGCGCCGGGCATTCACAAGCTCTCGACTTTCATCGCCGAGGCGCCGCCGGCCGGTTTCGGCTTCAACCAGTACCTGATCGCGGCGGACGAGCCGCTGCTGTTCCATTGCGGCGGGCGCGGCTTGTTTCCGCTCGTGTCCGCAGCGGCGGCGAGCGTCGTGCCGCTCCAGCGGCTGCGCTGGATTTCGTTCGGCCATGTGGAATCGGACGAGAGCGGATCGATGAACGACTGGCTCGCCGCCGCGCCCAACGCGCGGGTCGTGCATGGCGCCGTCGCCTGCATGGTGTCGCTGAACGATCTCGCCGACCGGCCGCCGCGCGTGCTCGCCGACGGCGAAGTGCTCGACCTGGGCGGCAAGCGCGTGCGCTGGCTCGACACGCCGCACGTGCCGCATGCTTGGGAATCCGGATTGATGTTCGAGGAGACGACGGCCACGCTCTTGTGCGGCGACCTGTTCACCCAGACGGGGCCCTACGCCGCGCTCACGCGCGAGACCATCGTGGCGGCCGCGATCGGTGCCGAGGACGCGTTCCACGCCACCGCGCTGACCCCGAACACCGGCCGCACGATCCGCAGGCTCGCGGCGCTCGCGCCCAAGCGGCTCGCGGTCATGCACGGACCGGTGTTCGAGGGCGACTGCGCGTCGGAGCTGGAGCGGCTCGCGGACTACTACGACGGGGCGCTGAAACGGGCGGTGGCGGAGCTCGCCTAACGCTGCTCGTGCTCGGGCAGCAGCACCTCGCGGATGCCCTTGTGGTTGGGCCGCGAGATCACGCCGTCCTCTTCCATGCGCTCGATCAGCGAGGCGGCGCGGTTGTAGCCGATCTGCAGACGCCGCTGGATGTAGCTGGTCGTGGCACGGCGCTCGCGCGCGACGACGGCCAGCGCCTTGTCGTAGAGGTCGTCGCCTTCGTTCGAGTTGCCGCCGCCCGCGCCCATCAGCGCGTAGGGATCGTCGCCGGGCTCGTCGGGCTCTTCGGTCACCGCGTCGAGATATTCCGGTGTGCCCTGGCTCTTGAGGAACCTGACCACGTCCTCGACCTCGTGATCGGTGACGAAGGGGCCGTGGATGCGCCGGATGCGTCCGCCCGCCATCATGTAGAGCATGTCGCCCTGGCCGAGCAGCTGCTCGGCGCCCTGTTCGCCCAGGATGGTGCGGCTGTCGATCTTGCTCGTGACCTGGAACGAGATGCGGGTCGGGAAGTTCGCCTTGATCGTGCCGGTGATGACGTCGACCGACGGGCGCTGGGTCGCCGCGATCAGGTGGATGCCCGCGGCGCGCGCCATCTGCGCCAGGCGCTGGACGGCGCCTTCGATCTCTTTTCCCGAGATCATCATCAGGTCGGCGACCTCGTCGACCACGACGACGATGTACGGCATCGGCTCGAGCTCGAGCGTCTCGTCCTCGTAGATCGGCTTGCCGGTCTCGCGGTCGAAGCCGGTCTGCACCGTGCGCTTCAAGACCTCGCCCTTGTCCTTGGCCTTGCGCACGCGGTCGTTGAAGGCCTCGACGCCGCGCACGCCCAGCTTGGACATCTTGCGATAGCGCTCTTCCATCTCGCGCACCGCCCATTTGAGCGCGACCACCGCCTTGCGCGGCTCGGTCACCACGGGCGCGAGCAGATGCGGAATCCCTTCGTATACGGAGAGTTCCAGCATCTTGGGATCGATCATGATCAGCCGGCAATGCTCGGGCGGCAGCCGGTAGAGCAGGGACAGGATCATCGTATTGATGCCGACCGACTTGCCCGAGCCGGTGGTGCCCGCGATCAGCAGATGCGGCATCTTGGCGAGGTCGGCGATGATGGGCTCGCCGCCGATGGACTTGCCCAGCGCCAGGGTCAGCGGCGCGCGCGCCTTCTCGTATTCGGTGCTGGACAGCATCTCGCGCAGATAGACCGTCTCGCGATGGATGTTGGGCAGCTCGATGCCGATGACGTTGCGGCCAGGGATGGTCGCGATGCGCGCCGCCACCGCCGACATCGAGCGCGCGACGTCGTCGGCCAGGCTGATCACGCGCGAGGACTTCACGCCCGCCGCCGGCTCGAACTCGTAGAGCGTCACGACCGGGCCGGGGCGGACGGCGACGATGCGGCCCTTGACGCCGAAATCGCCGAGCACGGCTTCCAGCATGCGCGCGTTCTCTTCCAGCGCCTCGTCGGAGAGCTGGGCGGTGTCGCTGGCATGCGGAGCCTCGGCGAGCAGGCCGAGCGACGGCAGCTGGTATTCGCCGGAAGAGAGATTGAGCGCAGGCTGCTTGGACCGGCCGCCCTTCGCGGCCTTGCGCGCCTCGTCGCGCTTGATGCGCGTCTCGCGGCGCTCGGCCAGCCGCGTCGCCGCGATCGGCTCGGGCGCGGCCTCGAGCGCATAAGGCTCTTCGTCTTCCGCCTCGTCGAGCTCCACCTCGTCGTCGTCGTCCTCGTCATAGACGCGCGGCTCGATGCGGCGCGCGGAGCGACGTTCGGGCTGGCGTTCCGGCATCTTGAACTTGGAGCCCAGCCAGTAGAGCGCGGCCGCGCCCGTGCCCAGCCCGCGCGCGACGCCCTTGAAACGCAAGCCCGTCGCGATGAAGGCCAGCGGCAGGCCCGCGAGGAGCAGCAGCAACGGCAGCACGACGGAGATCCAGCTCTGTCCATAGACCTGGGCGGCATGGGTCGAAAGCGAATAGGCCGCGATGCCGATCCAGCCGCCCATGCCGGCGGGCAGCGCGTCGGGGCTCGGCAGCCAGCCGAGACCCGCCGCGACCAGCACGGTGCCGAACGGCCAGGCGACGGCGCGCCACACCGCGTGCTTCAATCCTTTGCCGACCAGCGCGCGCGCGCCCCAGACCGCGAGCGGCGCCACGAAGGCGAAAGCCGCGATGCCGAAGGCCTGCAGCAGCACGTCGGCCGCTGTCGCGCCCAACGGGCCCAGCCAGTTCGAGACCGCCTTGCCCGTCGCGTTGTTCAAGCTCGGATCGCTGGAGGAATAGGTCGCGAGCGCCACGCCCACGGCGAGCGTCGCCAGCAGGACCAGCAGGCCGGCGCCGCGCAGGATCGCCAGCTGCAGCAGCCGGGCGAGCGCGATGCGCGCCTCGGTGAGCGCATCGCTCATCGCCGCCCCGCGCGAGCGCGGTTGGTAGACGCCGCCCATCAGCCTTCCGTCCCTAGAACTTCGACCATCCTTTCAAGGGCCGTGGAAATGGTTGACAAATCGTTTACGAGCGCCACCCGCAGGTAGGAAAAGCCAGGGTTTGTGCGGGAATTTCCGCGTTCACTTTCGCGGCCCATATAGGCGCCGGGCAGCGTCCTTACCCCCGCCTCGCGCCACAGCCTGAGCGCCGTTTCCTCGCCGTTGCCGACGTCGAGCCACAGGAAGAACCCGCCCTCGGGCACGCGGAAGCCCGCGCGATTGCCCAGCATGCGCTCGGCCAGGCGGAAGCGCTCCCGGAAAAGCGCGCGGTTGGCCTCGACATGCGCCTCGTCGCTCCAGGCGGCGGCGGAGGCGGCCATGATCGGCATCGGCACCTGGGGCCCGGCATAGTTGCGATAGGCGCGGAACGTCGCCATCAGCCTGGCGTCGCCGGCGACGATGCCGGAGCGCAGACCCGGCATGCCGGAGCGCTTCGACAGCGAGTGGAAGGTCAGGAGCCGCGCATAGGGGGCGCCGCGCACGCTGAGCGCGCCGGTGGGCTTTTCTCCCAGGTAGATGTCGGCGTAGCACTCGTCCGCGAACACTGTGAAGTCGTGCTTGTCGGCGAGCGCGAACAGCGTTCGCAGATAATCCGGGCTCGCGACCGCGCCTTCGGGATTGGACGGCGAACAGATGTAAGCGCCGACCGTGCGCTCCAGAACGCTGTTCGGCAGGGACTCGAAATCCGGCAGGAAGCCGCTCGACGCGTCGGCGCGCACGAAGACCGGCTCGGCCCCCGCCGACAGGATCGCGGCCGCATAGCATTGATAGAACGGGTTGGGCAGCAGGATGACCGGCCGGCCGCCGGCCTTGGCATCCGGCGTCACGATGAAGGGCGCCAGGAACAGGCCCTCGCGCGTGCCGTTCAGCGGCAGGAGCTCGCGCTCGGGATCGACGTCCACGCCGAAGCGGCGCTTGAGCCAGCCCGATGCCGCCTGGCGCCAGGCCGCCGTGCCGTTGATCGGGGGATACTCGCCGAACTCGTGCGCGTGACGCGCCAGCGCTTCGGTCACGAAGGGCGGCACGACGCCGCGCGGATCGCCGACCGACAGCGCGATCGGCGGCGCCCCCGGCTGATGGGGATCGAGCAGCGTCGCCAGCATCGCGAAGGACGACGGCGGGAGTTCGGACAGACGGCCTGGGAACATGGTGAGCTCTAAGCGACGACAGCGTTATCGAGTCTACCCGTGCACCGTCTCGCCGTGAAGGTTGATGTCGAGGCCTTCGATCTCGACTTCGGCGGCGACGCGCAGGCCGAGCGCGCGGTCGACCGCTTTGAGGATCGCGAAGGTCGCCACACCCGAGTAGGCGAAGACCGCGCCGACCGAGGCGAGCTGCACGAGCACGCTTGCGCTTGCGCCCGCGGGATTGATCGCGGTCGAAGCGAAGACGCCTGTCAGGACGGCGCCCAGCGCGCCGCCGACGCCGTGCACACCCCAGGCGTCGAGCGCGTCGTCGTAGCCGGCGAGGCGCTTCATCCACACCGCCGAGCCGTAGCACGCCGCGCCCGCGATCAGGCCGATCACGAGCGCGCTTTTGGGATCGACGAAGCCGGAGGCCGGCGTGATCGCGACGAGGCCCGCCACCGCGCCCGAGATCATGCCGAGCACCGAGGGCTTCCCGGCCAACGCCCATTCCATCGCGGTCCAGGACAGCGCGGCCGCGGCGGCGGCGATCTGGGTCGCGACCGCGGCCATGCCGGCGTTTGCATTTGCGGCGCCCGCCGAGCCGGCGTTGAACCCGAACCAGCCGACCCAGAGCAGCGAGGCGCCGATGACGCTGAGCACCAGATTGTGCGGCGCCATGTTCTCGGTCTTGAACCCGCGCCGCGGCCCGAGCACCAGGCAGGCGACGAGGCCCGCGGTGCCCGCGTTCAGATGCACCACCGTGCCACCGGCATAGTCGAGCGCGCCGAGCCGTCCGAGCCATCCACCGCCCCACACCCAATGCGCCACCGGGCAATAAACCAGGATCAGCCAAGCGCCGGTGAACCACAGATAGGCCGAGAATTTCATGCGGTCGGCGAAGGCGCCGGCGATCAGCGCCGGCGTGATGATCGCGAAGGTCATCTGGAACAGCAGATAGACCGACTCGGGGATCGTGGGCGCGAGCGGGTTCGCGGAGTCCATGCCCATCGGACCGAGCAGCAGATACGACGCGCCGCCGACGAACGCGCCGCCCCTGGCGAAGGCGAGCGAATAGCCGGCCGCCACCCACAGCACGGTGACGAGCGCGGTCGCGGCGAAGCTTTGCGCGAGCGTCGCCAGCACGTTCTTCTTGCGCACCATGCCGCCATAGAAGAGCGCGAGCCCCGGGATCGTCATCAGCATCACCAGCGCGCTCGAAACGAGCATCCAGGCGGTGTCGCCGCTGTCGAACTTGGTCATGACCTCGCGCAACTCAAGAAGCGTGCCGAGCCGGAGCCGTTGATTCCGCTTGAGATTTCCATGCGCGGCGAAGTGCCCTGCTCAAATTCCGCTCCAAGCGCTTAAAGTTTGAGCGTTGACGCCCGTCCCCAGGGCGTGGGAAGCGAACGGCATGGCGAAGTCCTGCGACGTGATCATCGGCGGCGGCGGCATGGTCGGGCTGACCCTGGGCCTGGCGCTTGCGCAAGGCGGGCTGAAGGTCGCGGTCGCCGATCCGCTGCCGCGCGGCACGGTGACGGGCGCGGCGTTCGACGGGCGGGTGAGCGCGCTCAGCTATGCGGCGGTGCGCATGTATCGCGCGCTGGGCGTGTGGGAGCATCTGGCGCCGCACGCGCATCCGATCGGGGACATCCTGGTCACAGACGGGGCCGTGGGCCGCGCCCCCTCGCCGTTCTCGCTGCATTTCGACGGCGCCGAGGCCGGCACGCCGCTGGGACATATCGCCGAGAACCGCCACATCCGGGCGGCGTTGTTCGCGACCGTCGATGCGACGCCGAACCTCGCGCCGATCGAGCGGACGTCGCTTGCGGATCTGAAAGCCGGCTTGCACGGCATCGCCGCGACCTTGAACACCGGCGAGACGGTCGAAGCACGGTTGGCCGTCGCCGCCGACGGCCGCGAGTCGGCGATGCGCGAGCGCATGGGCATCGGCGTCGTCGGCTGGGACTATCCGCAAACGGGAATCGTCGCCACCGTCGAGCACGAGCGGCCGCATCGCGGCGTCGCCTACGAGCATTTCCTGCCCGCGGGCCCGTTCGCGATCCTGCCGATGACGGGCAACCGCTCGTCGCTGGTATGGACCGAGCGTAGCGATCTGGCGCCGCGCATGATGAAGCTGGACGAAGCCGCGTTCGACGCCGAGATCGCGCAGCGCTTCGGCGCGCATCTGGGCAGGACGCGCGCGACCGGGCCGCGCTGGTCCTATCCGCTCAAGTTCCACCTGGCGCGCGATTACGTGCGCCCGCGCTTCGCGCTCGCAGGCGACGCGGCGCACGGCATCCATCCGATCGCGGGACAGGGCTTGAACCTCGGCCTCAAGGACGCGGCCGCGTTGAGCGAGACCGTGCTCGATGCTGCACGGCTGGGCCTGGACTTCGGCGCGCTCGACGCGCTGAAGCGTTACGAGCGCTGGCGGCGCTTCGACTCGTTTGCTCTGGGTGTTGCGACCGACGCGCTGACGCGGCTGTTCTCCAACGACGTGACGCCGATCCGGCACCTGCGCGATCTGGGCATGGGCATCGTCGACCGCATCGGGCCGGCGCGGCGCTTCTTCATGCGCCATGCCGGCGGCGACGTCGGCAAGCTGCCGCGGCTGATGCGCGGTGAAGCGGCATAAGCGCAATCGGGCGAAAGCGCAGCGATCGCCCGAAAAATTGCGCGCCGGAATTCAGTTGGAGCGCAGCTTGTCGTCCTCGCGCGCCGCCAGCGCCGCGGGAAGCTCGCGATAGTAGCCGATCGCGATGGCGCGCAGCTTCTCGGCGCGCACGGCCCGGGCATCGTCCTCGTTCATGAACTGCTCGCCCTCGAACAGCCAGCGCTTGACCGGGTTGCCGGTGCGCGGGTCGGAGATCGTGATCGACGAGACGTCCTCGACCTGCTCCTCGGCGAGCTCGAGGGTGTGGCGGAAATGGGCGTTGGTGTCGCGCCGGTCGCGGGTCTCCGCCTCGATGCGCTCGCGGTTGCCCTGGTCGAAGCGGCGAAGCTGCCGGAGCGACCACGGCGAGGTGAGCAGGATCGCGGCCAGGATCACGAGGGTCACGGTGACGAGATCGGAGGTCATCGTCCGATTATGTAGGCACGTTCGCGCGCCGCTCAAGAGCCAGATATTCGCGCGACTGCATCTCGATCAGGCGCGACACCGTGCGCTGGAACGCGGCCGAGTTGTCCCCCTCGAGGTAAAGCTTGTCGGGCGGCACCGCGGCCGAGCAGACGAGCTTGATGCCCTCGTCATAGAGCGTGTCGATCAAGAGCGTGAACCGTCGCGCGGCGTCGCGCATGTCGGGGCCCATCTGCGGAATGCGATCGATGAGCAGCGTGTGGAACGCGCGCGCGACCGCGAGGTAGTCGGCCGCGGCCAGCGGCTGCAGGCAGAGATCGGCGAAGGCGAAGCGCGCGACGCCTTTGGCCTGGCGGGGCACGTGGACGGGACGGCCGAGCACGGTCAGGGTCATCGGCTCGCCGCCCTCGCGGCCGGTCAGCTTCTTCCAGTCCTCGTCCATCGCCGCGTCGGTTTCGGGCCCGAGCGGCGTCAGATAGACGTTCAGCTCGCCGATCAGGATGCGGCGATAGTCGGTCGGGCCGTTCAGCTCGACGACGTCGAGGCGCCCGCGGATGAGATCGATGAACGGCAGGAAGAGCTGACGGTTGAGGCCGCCTTCGTAAAGCCGCTCGGGCGGCGTGTTCGAGGTCGCCATGATCACCACGCCGCGATCGAGGAGCTGCTCGAACAGCCTCCCCAAGATCATCGCGTCGGCGACATCGCCGACCTGGAACTCGTCGAAACAGAGCAGCCGCGTCTCGTCGGCGATCTGCTTGGCGACGGGCAGGATGGCGTCGACGCTGGCGGCCTTGCGGCGCTCTTCATGCAGGCGCGCATGGGTCTCGAGCATGAAGGGATTGAAGTGGATGCGGCGCTTGGGCGTGGCCGGCGCGGCCTCGAAGAACATATCCATCAGCATGGTCTTGCCGCGGCCGACGTCGCCGAAGATGTAAAGGCCGCGCGGCGGCGTGCCTGCGCCGAACCAGCGCCCGGGCCGATAGGATTTGAGCGCGGTGATCAGCGCCTGCAGCTTCGCGGCCACGCGCTCCTGCGCCGGATCGGGCTTGAGCATGCCGCTTGCGACGGCCCTGCGGTAGCGGGAAAGAAACGACGTCACCGGCGCAAGACCGCCCAATAGTCGAGATCGAGCACCACGCCGTCCGTCTCGGGGAAGGCGTCGCAAGGCAGGTCCTTGGTCGCGCGGGTGCGCAGGCGCAAGGCCGCGCCTTGCACGTCTAGGACCTCCGACCAGGCGAAGATCGTGTCGCCCGCGAAGACCGGCGCCGCGTGCCGTCCGCCGTTGATCGCCTCGAGGTCGGTGCCTTCCAGCCCGTTGAACGACAGCGCGCGCGCGATCGAGATCACGTGGCCGCCATAGACCAGCCGCTTGCCGAAGCGGCCCTTGCTTTCCGTATACTGATTGAAGTGCACTCTCGCGGTGTTGTTGAACAGCCGCGTGGCCATCGCATGCTCGGCTTCCGCGATGGTGGTGCCGTCGACATGGTCGATCTTCTGCCCCACCGCGAAGCTTTCGCAGCCGCCCGGCGCATGCGGCGCCGCGACGGCACGCGCCAGCTCCGGCACTACCGTTTCCGGCGCGGGCGCGGACTCGTTACGTTTCCTCACCATCACCCAGCGCGCGAAGGTGAGCGCCTCGACCGCGCCGTCGGCGAAGCCCCTGGTGCGCACATAGACGATGCCGGTCTTGCGGTCGGAGTTCTCTTTCAGCCCGATCACCTGCGACACGGCGCGCAGCCGCGTGCCCGGCAGGACGGGCTGAAGGAACCGGCACTCGGCATAGCCCAGATTGGCGACCGCGTTCAGCGACACGTCGCCCACGCTCATGCCGAAGACGGTGTGGAAGACGAGCAGCTGGTCCAAGGTCTCGCTTTCGAACAGCGAGCCGTAGATCGCCTTGTAGACTGCCGCGTCGCCTTCGGTCAGCTTGCGCGACGGCGCGTGCTCGAACACCTGGCCGAGCCGGAAGTCCTCGAAGAAGTTGCCCCCGCTCACGCGAGCGCCTCGATGGCGTCGGCCATCGCCACGGTGCGGCGCGCCATCTCGGCGTGCAGAAGCTCGACCATGCGGCCGTCGAGCTTGATCGCGCCCTTGTTCTTGTTCTCCGGCAGCGCGAAGGCCGCGATGACCTTGCGCGCGGCTTCGACCTCTTGCGCAGACGGCGCGAAGACCGCGTTGGCGGTGGCGACCTGGCTTGGATGGATCACCGTCTTGCCGTCGAAGCCGAAGGCCTTGGCCTGGCGGCAATGCGCTTCGAGGCCGGCCGCGTCCTCGATGTCGTTGAACACGCCGTCGATGACGCCGAGATCGTTGGCGCGCGCCGCGAGCACGCTCAAGGACAGCGCCGGGCCAAGATTGGCGCGGTCCTTCACATGCTCGCCGCGCAGCTCCTTGACCAGATCGTTGGTGCCCATGACGAAGCAGGCGAGCCGTCCGCCCGCCGCCGCCAGCGACGCGAGGTTCAGGATCGCGAGCGGCGTCTCGATCATCGCCCACAGGTCGATGTCGGATTCGCCCATCAGGTATTCGGCCCGGTGCAGTTCTTGAAGCGTCGAGACCTTCGGCACCAGGATCGCGTCGGGCCGGGCCGCCGCCGCGGCGGCGAAATCCGCCTCGCCCCAGGGCGTCGACGGCGCATTGACCCGCACGATCACCTCGCGCTTGCCGAAGCCTTTCGCGGCGACGGCGTCGGCGACCTGCGCGCGCGCCACCTCCTTGGCGTCGGGCGCGACCGCGTCTTCGAGGTCGAGGATCAGCGCGTCGGCGGGCAGCGAGCGCGCCTTTTCGAGCGCGCGCGGGTTGGAGCCCGGCATGTACAGGACGGAGCGGCGCGGACGGATCGCCATGGGATTCCTTGAACTCAGCCGCCGCCTATATAGCGGGCGCGCGCGGCGGCGCGATAGGCCCCGACCTCGGCCTGCCCCAAGAGCCGCCTAGTCCATTTGGCCATGACCTTGGCCATGCGCTCGGGCGCCACGCCCAGCTGGCTTTGGGCGACGCCGCCGTTCACGCTCTCGTGGTATTCGGCGACGTGGCCGTCCTTCAGCACGAAGCGGCTGATGCCGTCGATCACCACCTCGTTGCCCTTGAATTCCGGAATGGCCGAGACGAAGCGCGACAGCGAGCGCGCGTAAGCCGTGTCGCCGCTGCACACGGGATCGAAGAAGGTCCAGTCGTATTCCGCGGCGTCGCGGTGGAACAGGTTGACCAGCATGTCGGCGATCGCCTCGCGTCCGCGATGCGGGCCGTAGATGTAGTCGTGATAGACGCCGTCCGGCGTGAAGCAGAGCGCCAGCCCATGCCCGTCGCCCGCCGTCGCGGCCGCGGCGAAGCGCTGGAGAAGGGAAGCGAACTCGTCCTGGGTCATGGCGACATCATGCCATGGCCCGCGGCCAAGCACTACGCCGCCTTCAGCATCTTGCGGTTGATCATGCATTCGGCGATCTGCACCGCGTTCAGCGCCGCGCCCTTGCGCAGGTTGTCGCTGACGATCCACATGTGCAGGCCGTGCTCGACGGTCGGATCCTTGCGGATGCGGCTGACGAAGGTCGCATCCTCGCCGACGCATTCGAGCGGCGTGACGTAGCCGCCGGGCTCGCGCTTGTCGACGACGAGCACGCCCGGCGCGGCACGCAGGATCTGGCGCGCGCGCTCGGCGGTGATCGGCCGCTCGAACTCGACGTTCACCGATTCCGAATGGCCGACGAAGACCGGCACGCGCACGACGGTGCAGGTGAGCTGGATGTCGGGGTCGAGGATCTTGTTGGTCTCGACCATCATCTTGAACTCCTCGGTGGTGAAGCCCGAGTCGAGGAAGTCGCCGCCATGCGGGATGACGTTGAAGGCGATCTGCTTGGGGTACACGTTGGCCTCGATCGGATCGGCGACGAAGACCGCGCGCGTCTGGGTGAAGAGCTCGTCCATCGCCTCCTTCCCCGTGCCGGATACCGACTGGTAGGTCGAGACGATGACGCGCTTGATCTTGGCCTCGTCGTTCAACGGCTTCAAAGCCACGACGAGCTGGATGGTCGAGCAGTTGGGGTTGGCGATGATGCCCTTCTTCATCTGGCCGAGCGCGTCGGCGTTCACCTCGGGCACCACCAGCGGCACGTCGCGGTCCATGCGCCAGGCGCTGGAATTGTCGATGACGACGGCGCCCGCGGCGGCGATCTTGGGCGACCATTCCTTGGAGATCCTGCCGCCCGCGCTCATCAGGCAGAGGTCGACGCCCTTGAAGTCGTAATAGTCGAGCGCCTTGACCTTCAGCACGCCGTCGCCGAACGAGACCTCCT
Source organism: Alphaproteobacteria bacterium (assembly GCA_019247845.1). Lineage (GTDB taxonomy): Bacteria > Pseudomonadota > Alphaproteobacteria > Micropepsales > Micropepsaceae > Rhizomicrobium. The sequence continues at coordinate 20,225 of JAFBAL010000053.1, forward strand.
TGCCGTTGGAGCGCGTGGACGCCAGCGCCACGACCTCGCTCGCCGGAAACTTGCGCTCGACGAGGACGTTGAGCATCTCGCGTCCGACATTGCCGGTCGCGCCGACAACGGCGACCTTGTACGACATGGCTGTTCACCCCAGGGATATCGAGGGCTGAGCAATACAAGACGATGATGGCGGAGGAAAGGCGCTTCTAGCGGCCCTGGCTCTACTTCTATTGGCCCAGATCCCAGCGCAGCACCAGCTTGGCCGCGCCGCCGTCGACGGTGCCCGCCAAGGCCGGCCCATAGGCGCCGCCGAGCTTGCGGTCGAAGAAATCCATATGTCCGCTCGACGGCCCGAAGCGCCGCACGATGCCGTCCATATAGGTCTTGGTGAATTTGGGCGGCGCGGGTCTGGCCTGGTCCTGGCGGTTGGGAAAGGCTTGGTCGTTGGCGAGCCAGAACGCGCGGCTCTCGCGGTGATGGCCGATGCGGGCGAAGTCGTCCACGGGGGCGGCGACGGCGAGGCTCGCCGTGAGCGACAAGGCCGGAGCTGCCAGAAGAATCCGTCGCACGTTAAGCCTCCCACTTGAAGGCTAAACGCGAGGCTTGAAGGATTGGTTGCGCCGATCCGTAAAAGACCTTCAGACCACGCCCGCGCGCCGCAAGGCTTCGATCTCGCCGTCCGGAATGGCTAACACTTCGCGCAAGACTTCGTTCGTATGCTCGCCAAGCAGCGGCGGTGCGCTGCGGTATTCGACCGGCGTCCCGGAAAGACGCAAGGGACTCGCAACCAGCTCCATCGGTCCCGTGGCATGCGCCATGGCGACGGTCAGCCCGCGCGCGATCGCCTGCGGGTCGGCGAAGACCTGGTCGATGCGGTTGATGGCGCCGCAGGGGACGTTGGCGGCTTCGAGCGCGTCGATCCACTGGCCAAGGCTGCGCGCGGCCATGACGGGCTCGAGAAGCGCGATCAGCTCGGCGCGATGCGCGACGCGCTCGGCATTGGTCGCGAACCGCGCATCGCCGGCCAGCCGCTCCAGGCCGGCGGCCTTGGCGAAGCTCGCGAATTGCCGGTCGTTGGCGACGGCCAGGATGAGATGGCCGTCCGACACCCGGAACACCTGATAGGGCACGATGTTGGGATGGGCATTGCCGAGCCGCGTCGGCAGCATGCCGCCCACCAGATAGTTCGTCGCCTGATTGGCCAGCGCCGCCGCCTGGCAGTCGAATAGCGCCATGTCGAGCATCTGGCCCTCGCCCGTGCGCGCCTGGTGCAGCAGCGCCGCCAGGACGGCGATGGCGGTGTAGAGCCCGGTCACCAGGTCGCTGACCGCGACGCCGACCTTCATCGGCTCGGCCCCGGCGGCCCCATCCGGCTGGCCGGTCACGCTCATGAGGCCCCCCATGCCCTGGATCAGGTAGTCGTAGCCCGCCTTGTCCTTCTTGGGCCCGTCGTGGCCGAAGCCGGTGAGCGAGCAATAGATCAGCGCCGGGTTCTCGGCGCTCAGGCTTTCGTAGTCGAGGCCGTAACGGGCGAGCGACCCGGTCTTGAAGTTCTCGACCACGACATGGGCGCGGCGCGCCAGCCTGCGGATCAGGGCGGCACCTTCGGGCCGCGCCAGATCGACGGTCACCGACTTCTTGTTGCGGTTGGCCGCGAGGAAATACGTCGCGTCGCCCTTGGCCCCATCCGCCGTCTTGACGAAAGGTGGGCCAAAGTGACGCGTCTCGTCCCCCTCGCCCGGCTTCTCGATCTTGATGATTTCCGCGCCGAGATCGCCCAGGATTTGCGTGGCCCAGGGCGCCGCGAGCACGCGGGACAGGTCCAGAACCTTGATGTGTGAAAGCGCGCCCATAGCCGATCCACAATCTTAACAATCCGCAGCCGAATGATTCGCAACCGGCTTCAGGGCGATGCTATGGTTACGACGGCTGCCGAACAACGAGACAAAACAATGGGAAAGACCTTCAAGACTGGGGTGTGCCTGCTTGCGATCTGTTCGATGACGACCCAGGCGCTGGCCGCGCGCGTGTCGCAATGCGCCGATGCCGGCGAGGTGAGCGCGCTGCAGACCGCCGCCATCCAGCAGGAGCTGATGGATTCCGCGCTCGGCTGCGGCCATGAATGGGTCGAGAAGTTCAACGCCTTCCAGACCACCTACGGCCCGGAGCTGCGCCGCTCGGACAGCAAGCTCCTGACCCTGTTCAAACGCATCTATGGGCCGTCGCGCGGCGACGCCCAGTACAACCTCTTCAAGACCAACATGGCGTCCAAGGCCGAGATCAAGCGCGTCCACAATTCGCGCGATTTCTGCACCTCGGCGGACCTGGTCTTCGCCGCGGCGCTCGCCGGCAACAAGCCGTCGCTGGCCGACTTCGTGGGCGGCGTCGAAGTGCACGACACCTCGGATTCGGGGATCGGACGCTGCGAGGTCCAGGTGGCCCTGACGCTCAACGGCGCCAAGGCCGGCGTCGAGGTGATGCCGACGCCCAACCCGCTGCGCGTCGCCCAGGTCGAGCCGCCTCTGCCGACGCCGGCCAGCCTGACCATGGGTCCGTCGCCGGTCGGCGCCGCTCCTGCGCCTGCCGAAGCCCAGCCCGCGCCTGCCGCGCGGGCGCAGGCGGAGCCGGCGAAGAAGAAAGAGGAAAAGAAGAAGGGCTTCCTCTCGGGCCTGTTCGGCAACTGAGAAAAAGCTACTTGGTCCTCACGCTTTACTCAGTCCTCACGCTTTACTTGGTTCCCACGCCTACTTGGCCCCCAAGGCTTGCTTGGTCGCCCGCGCTTACTTTGTCCCCCAGGTGATCTGCGCGTCGGTGCCGTCGGTGCCCTTGGTGGCGGTGACGGAGATCGACGTCTTGTCGCCGTCCTTCGAGGCCGCGAACATCAAGGTGCCGTTCATGTCGGCGTTCATCGACTGGGCGAGGCCGCCGGCCGCCGTCTTGTCCTTGTAGAAGGCGATGACGTCGGCGGGCGCGGCCTTGGTGTGGAAGGCCACCACGCCGCCCGAGCCGTCCTTGCCGCTGCCGGTGAAGCTCGAGGTCACGCTGGCGCCGGGATAGAGCGGCGCATAGGCGGGCAGCTTGGCGGCGGCGGAGGCGCCGGAGCTGAACTCGGCCTTGTCGCCGTTCTGGCCGGTGATGGTCATGTGGTCCCCGGACTCGGACGTCGAGACGGTGTTCTTGCCGTCGCTGTAGACGGTCTTCTCGTCCTTCTTGCCGCAGCCCGAAAGCGCAAGGGCGGCACCGATCGCGATCACGGCGAAAATCTTCTGCATGGAGTCCCCCGAGGTTGGAGTGGGAGATTCGCCCAACCGGGACCTGAAAACAAGCCAGCGAGAACCGCGCCAGCGGAACAAGCCGGCGAAACGAGCCAGCGAAACAAGCCAGCGAAACAAGAAGGGCCGCCCCACCGGGACGGCCCTTCCATTGTCCGACTGCGTCGGCAAACCGTAGGCGCCGCTTAAGCGCTCATCCCCCGGAACGTCAGAATCCAGGTCGCGGTTTCGGCCTTCCGCAGGCAATGACAATGAGACACTGGATCACCTCCTTTCTGAACGTTGCGGGACAAGCGTTACACGGTTTCGCGGAACTTCGCCAGCCTTTCGCCGCCCAGCATCAAGAGTCCCTCGTCGGACTCCACCGTCACCAGGTCGAAGCCCTTTTCGGCCATGGCGCGGGCATAGCCGACGCTCTTGCAGAAGATGCCGCCCTTGATGCCCGCGCGGCGGGCGCCGGCGAGCACCGCGTCGATCGCCGCGACGACGACGGGATCCGTCTGGTCGGCCTTGACCGCACGGCCGAGCGAAAGGCCCAAGTCGCTGGGACCGACATAGACCATGTCGAGGCCCGGCACGGCGGCGATGGCATCGAGATTGTCGAGGCCGCTCTTCGTCTCGATCTGCACGATGGCGAGCACCGTGTCGTTGGCCTGGGCGACGTAGTCGCTGCCGGCATAGAGCATCGCGCGGCGCGGCCCGACGCTGCGATAGCCCAAGGGCGCATAGCGGCAGGCGCCGACGAAGCGGCGGCACTCGTCTTCGGTCTCGACGCTCGGGCACATGACCCCATAGGCCCCCGCGTCGAGCGCGCGCATCACGTCGCCGGGCTCGTTCCAGGGCACGCGCACCAGCGGCACGGTCGTGGTCGTGGAGACGGCCAGCACCATCGCGCACATCGCCTCGTAGCCGATCTGGCCGTGCTGCATGTCGATCAGGATGCTGTCCCAGCCCTGATGCGCGGCGATCTCGGCACCCAGGGCCGAAGGCAGGCAGAGCCAGAAATTGTCGGCCCCGCGGCCGGCCTTCCACAGGTCTTTCAATGCATTGGGGCGCATGGACGGTCCCTTAACCATAAGCCATATAATGATACCGGATGGAGATGCTCAACACGCATGTCGTGATCGCCGGCGGCGGTCCGGCCGGCATGATGGCGGGGCTGTTGCTCGCCCGCGCCGGCATCGACGTGGTCGTGCTCGAGAAGCACAAGGACTTCCTGCGCGATTTCCGCGGCGACACCATCCATCCCTCGACGCTGGAACTGGTGGCCGAGCTCGGCCTGCTCGACCGGTTCCTGGCCCGGCCGCACAGCGAGGTGCGCCAGATGTCGGTCGAGATCGGCAAGGAGAGCTTTCCGGTCGGCGACTTCACGCAGCTGACGACCGCGTGCAATTTCCTGGTCCTGATGCCGCAATGGGACTTCCTCGACTTCCTCTCGAAGGAGGCGCGCAAGCTGCCGAACTTCCTTCTGATGATGGAGGCAGAAGCGGTCGACCTGCTCGCCAAGCGCGGCCGCATCGCCGGCCTGATCGCCAAGACGCCGGAAGGGCTCTACGAGATCCGCAGCCGCCTCGTCATCGGCGCCGACGGCCGGCACTCGCTCGTGCGCGCCAAGTCCAACCTGAAGTCCAAGGACATCGGCGCGCCGTTCGACGTCTTGTGGCTGCGGCTCCCGGTCGCGCAGGGCGATCCGACCGAGCCGGTGGCGCGCTTCCAGGGCGGCGACTTCTTCATCATGCTCTATCGCGGCGACTATTGGCAGTGCGCGCTCGTCATCCCCAAGGGCGCCTTCAACACGATGAAGGCGGAAGGGATGACGGGCTTCCGCGCGCGCTTGAGGACCGTGGCCGGCTTCGCGCGCGACCGCGTCGAGGCAATCCAGAGCTTCGACGACGTCAGCCTCTTGACCGTGAAGGTCGACCGGCTGACACGCTGGGCGCGGCGCGGCCTGATCTGCATCGGCGATGCGGCGCATGCGATGTCGCCGGTGGGCGGCGTCGGCATCAATCTCGCGATCCAGGACGCGGT
>JAFBAL010000022.1 GCA_019247845.1 Alphaproteobacteria bacterium
GGTCGTGCCCATCGGCGGCGGCGGGCTGATCAGCGGCATCGCGCTGGCGGCCAAGGCGCTGAAGCCGGGAATCGACGTCTATGGCGTGCAGACCAAGGCCTATCCGTCGATGTACGACGTCATCAAGGGCGAGAACCTGCCCTGCGCCGGCCAGTCGATGGCCGAAGGCATCGCGGTCAAGGCACCGGGCGAGCTGACCCAGCGCATCGTGCGCGAGCACGTGAAGGACATCTTCCTGGTCGGCGAGGACGAGATCGAGCACGCGGTCGCGGGGCTGCTGGAGATCGAGAAGACCGTGGTCGAGGGCGCGGGCGCGGCCGCCTTTGCCGCCGTGGCAGGCAACCGCGAGGTCTTCAAGGGCCGCCATGTCGGCGTGATCCTCTCGGGCGGCAATATCGACATGCGGCTGCTCTCGAACGTCATCCTGCGCGAGCTGTCGCGCGAGGGGCGCATGTTCTTCGTCGCCATCGAGATCGACGACAAGCCGGGCGTGCTGGCGCGCATTGCGGCCCTGGTCGGCGAGGCCGGGGGCAACATCCTCGAGGTCAGCCACAACCGCATGCTGATCGACGCCAGCGCGAAGTCGGCGACGCTCGGCATGCTCATCGAGGCGCGCGACAACGACCACGCCAACGAGATCCGCGCGCATCTCGAAGGCGCGGGCTTCGCGCTGAAGGTCAGGGACTGATCAGGCGCTGTTTCAGCGCGATCTTCGGGACCAGGTTGGCCGCATGCGGAACCTGCTGAGAGCGGCGACGTCAGCTGAGGCCGAATACCCTGAGCGAGACCGGATTGAAGTGGAACACGTCGCCTTCGATCCGCATTTGCACAATGCTGGGTACGACCTGCTCTGCGAACAGGTCTTTGAATTTTTCGAAAACGAACATGCGTTGGGGATCAATCAATACAGCCAACGCCAATTCTACGCTTTGCTCACGAAAAGCCTCAGCTTCCGCCTGAACGAGATAGCTTGCGAATTCCGGCACCAGCGCTTTCGCCAAAGCGGTACGCCCGCAAAAGCCGCGGGAGCGGACGCTGGCGCCGTCCATCTCTATGCCGAGGGGACCGCCGGCCCAGAGTGACTTCATCGCCTCCCAACCTCGGAATCTAGCCAAGCAGACGTAAGTGGCAATCGCGATGGCAATGTTCTCGTCGGTATATGGCTTCGTGCGCATGCCGTCGAAAATGATGCGGACGTATTTCGCCAATGAAGATCGCTCATCCCCCGCGTCGACCTCTTCGTGCAGGTCCAGCGCCTCGCGTCCCCCACTGTCTCTTACCGACCAGCTCAGCTGCAAGCTGCGCGGAGAAGGCGTACGACCCAATAGACCGCTCATCTGGGCCTTGAGCGTCTCCAATGTAGTTTCCAGATCTGCTTTCTCGTCGATGCGCAATATCTCATGGCCAGCGCCTGGATTTGCCAGGTGCGGCTCGTCGGGTTCGTGTTGCCAGCGGTCGAGGCACTCTTTCGACCAGGAAGAGTGGATCGGCGGAAACGCCGCATCGCGAAAAGACGAGGCTTCGCCGATGAAGCGGCTGTCGCCGACTTCGATTTTGGCGCCGAACATCTCCAGAAGCCGCTTCTCGCGCTCCGGGTAGGTTTCGACGAGGAAGTACTGATCCAAAAGCAGTTCGAGATGACTTTTATTTGCCGGATAGATGAGCTCATAACCTTCCGGCTCAGGTACCGGCTTCAACGGGAACTCGATGTGGAGGAGGTACGTGAACATCACGAACATGTTTTCGTCGACCCGAACGTCGAGAAACAGGCCGTGCTGGGCTTTCAGCCGCCACAGATTCCTTACGTCGATCTCCACAATGCGGACCAAGTCGCCTTCCGCCCTCGTCCTGTGCCGAGCGTTCAAATCGGCCCAGGAATCTCGGATCTGTTTGCGGCTTCCGCAGATGATCGTACCGGTTCTCTTTTCTCCTCTCGGAACTCTTTCGCCGCATTGAGCAAAGAACGCGGCAATCGACGGCTCGGTTGTGAAATCCAGAAGCGGAGTGGGGATGCCGTAGTGCTGTGCCACCGCGAGCACGGCGTCTCTATTACCGTGAAGCGAACTCAGCTCCGGTCGCTCGCCGAGCCAGGAGTGGAATTGCTCCAAGCGCTGTATGGCGAGAGTTCGGTCTCCGCCGCGGAAGATGCTCGGGATCGGCGCGAAATTGTGAGACTGTCCGCGGAACAGGTCATAATCGCCAGCATCTCTCAGTCTCATGGCGAGCTTGAGAGCATCCTTTAGCGATCGCGTCCGATGAACGGGGTAGTTGTATCTAACCAAGGTGGAAGCTCCACGCTCGGCCATCCCCTACCCCGCCTCCTTCTTGCAGCGGTCGGTGAGCTCGTCGATGTCGTAGCTCTTGCATTTCGGCACCAGCGCCTGGGCTTCGTCCTGGCGGCCCTGCAGGCGCAGGAGCTGGATGCGCTTGGGCAGCAGCACCGGCGAGTCCTCGAAGCGCGTCACCGCCTGGTCCATCAGGCCTTGCGCATGCCCATAGTCGCCGCGGGCGGCATAGACGTCGATGAGCCGCGAATAGACTTCCCAGGACGGCTCCGGCCCGCCTGCGGCGCGCGCGAGCGCGGCCTCGGACTGCTTGGGCTGACCCTTTCCGTCGTAATACTCCGCCGCGACATAGCCGGTATAGGCGTGGTTGTCGGTCGGCGCGGCGACGGCGCGCGCGACCTGCTTGTCGGCGGCGGCGGCACTGCCCTGGTTCTTGTCGGCGATATAGGCGGCCGCGTTCTCGGCATCGGTATAGTGGCCGAGCAGCGCGACCAGCCTTGGCTTCAAGGGCGACTTGCTGTCGGGCGCCCAGGGCAGCGGCGTCGGCGCCACCGGCGCGGCGTCGCGATAGGCGCGGAACAGATAGCCGCTCAACAGCTCGGCGCGCTCCGTCGCGGGATGATGCGTGGTCGCGTCCTCGGCCATGTTGTCGACCGCCTCGTCGAAGGCGAAGATCGCGAGGTCGGCGATCTGGTCGGTCGACGGCGCCTGCCCGGTCGCGAGCTGGCCCAGCACGTTCAAGCCCCCGCCCAGCTTGTTCATGAAGCCGCCGGACTCGTCCTTGGGCTTGTCCTTCTTGGCGGCGGCTTGGGCGGCCGCCGCGGCCGCCGCGGCCTCGGCCTCCTGCGCCGCGAGCTTGTCCATCACGGCCAGCGGCGCCTGGCTGTCGTAGCCCGCCTTGACCATCATGTCGAAGCCGAGCGCATCGGCCGCGTCCTCGTCCTCTTTCGCCATCTGCGGCATCAGCACGTTGGCGCTGAGCTTCATGAGGTGCTGGGCCACGTCGAGGCCGCGCAGCACGTTCTTGCCGGTATCGCCGCCGATCGCGGCCTGGGTGTTCGAGGCCACGACGTCCACCGCGGTGCCGTTCACCACCGCGAAATACTGCGCCTTCTTGTACCAGTCGCGCTGCGTGTGGCGGTAGATCGCGTGGGAAAGCTCGTGCCCCATGATGAAGGCGAGCTCGTCCTCGGTCTCGAGCTGCTCGAGCAGACCGACCGTGACGATCAAGGTGCCGTCGGGCGTGCATTCGCCGGCGAATTCGGGCGTCGCCAGGATGCGCACCTCGGGATGGAACGAGGCGGGAAGCTTCACGCCCGCCAAAAGGCGCATCATCACGCCCTGGACGTAGTCGTGCAGCTCGGGCGACGGCACGAAGCCCTGGCCGCGCGTGCGCATGATGCCGAGCGCGAGCGGGCGGCCCTTCACCACGTCGCTGTAGTCGGCGGCGGGCTTGAGCTGGTCGATGGCGCGGCCCTTGGACGGATAGCCGCCGCCGTCGCCGCCGCCGCCGAACAACCCGGCCTCGGTCGAGGTCGACAGCAGCAACAGCGCCGCGAGCGAGAGCGGGATCGCGCGCATCGTGGTGTTTCGCGGCCTCATCACTTACCCCCCGCCTTCGGACAGCCTTCGCCGAGGCCGCGCGTGGCGCCGACCTTCTCGGTGTTCGAGCCCATCGCGAGGTTGCGGCACACCGCCGGCAGCTTTCCGGCGAAGCGGTATTTGACCATGTAGGGCGGCACCCAGAGCGGCTTACCGCCGACGCTCACCTGCAGCATCATGTTCGGCGCGCGGCCGGTGATGGGCACGCAGCTGGGGAAGCTCTTGGCATCCAGCGTCTGCACGCGCTTGCCGCCGGCGGCGTCGTAGAGATCGACCTCGGGCGTGCGCGCGCCGAGCACCATGTCGCCCGTGGCCGGACAATTGTCCGCGGCCGCCGCGGGCACCGCGCCCAGCAGCAGCGCGGCGGCAGCAAACAGAACTCTCATGACGTCTCCCCTACTCGGCCACCGGCCACATGATGAAGATAGCCCCAGAACGAATCCGGCGCACCTACCAAGAGCAGCGCGCCGAGCTCGGTCGAGACGAATACGACCTCGACCCAGTTCGCGACCGACAGGCCCGACACCAGGGTCAGGATCAGGCCCGCGCCCAGCGCCAATGCAAAGGCGAAATAGTGCCAGACCTTCTCGACGGTCTTCTCCAGGACGTATTCGAAGGTCACGCTGCGCTCGCGCTCCTCGCGACGGCGCCGGACGGTGCGCAGATGGAACCAGGACAGGATCAGGATCACCGGGAACACCGCGATCACCTGCACCAGGTTGCCGTCGAGCGCCTGGCCGTCGAAGGTCGCGGTGTTCTGATAGGGCCTGCCGCCGAAGGTGATCAGGTTGTCCATCGCCATGGCATGGACGAAGACGCCGGGCAGCAGATCGTTCACCGGCGTGTAGATCTTGTCCTGCGCCCCCTGCAGCGCGCCGCCATAGAAGATGACGCGGCCGGTGGCCATCTTGACGACGTCGGCATCGTCGGGATCGGTCTGCAGCGCCGAGACCGGGAACTCGGCCGTATAGGGGCACGGCGTCTTGACCGCGCCGGGATCGAAGAAGGCCAGGTACCAGCGCCGGAGCACGCCGGTCTCGTTGCCGATGCAGGAGACCTGCGCGCCGTCGTCGCGCGTGCGCGTGATCCAATGATTTTCCGGCGCCGTTCTGGTGCCCCAGACGAGCTCCATCATCCCGTTCACCGGCTGGAGCTTGCCCGGATAGAGATCGGAATAGACCTTCAGCGCCAGCGACGGGCAGTCGCCGCCGGCAGCGGGCTTGCGGCCGAAGCAAAGGCCGGCCGCGTTGTACTGGCGCGCCACGCCGGCATTGACCGGGACGGTCGGGTCGAGCACCGGCACGCCGGTCCTTGCGATCTCGGGGCGCAGCGGGTTCTCGCCGAAGGGCAGATCGATGCCGCCCTCGAAATAGAGCGGCACTCGCGCCTTTCGGTAGCGCGCGATGGTGTCGACGAGCTCGGGCAGGGTATCGTCGGGCCGCGAGTCGACGAACAGGATATCCACCACCACCGCCTTGGGGCGATAGGCGAGCAGCGCGTTCAGCATCTGCGCATGGGTGCCGTATTTCCACGGCCACGGCGCCTGAAGCGCCTGCAGCGAACCCTCGTCGATGATCGCGACCGAGACCTTGTCGCGCCCTTCCGTGCCGTAGAGATAGGGTCCGGTGATGAGCAGGTCGGCCACATCCTGCGAATAGCGCTGCACCAGATCGGAGAATCCGAACGGGTTCATCCAGATCTGGAACGACGCGAACGCCATCAGCGCCACGACCAGGAACCAGTACGGCACGCGCTTCTTCAGCACCTCCATATGGCCGCGGTCGGGGCGGCGCGCACGGTGGTAGAAGGTCCGGCCGGGCTCGCTGGCAGGCGGGGCAGGCTGTTGCTTGGCCGCTTCGTCTGCTTTTGGGCGGGGATCGTGCGTTGCCGCGTCGCTCATGCCGCGGGCTCCGCCATCAATCCGTCCAGCAGCCTGCGTCTGACGATGGATTTGCGCGCCTTGACCAGATCGGCGAAGAGATGCGGCTTGAGCCGCAGCTTGACGTCGTCGTTCGACTGCTCGCGCAGCTCCAGGAACACCGCCAGCGCGAACGCAAAGGCGCGCTCGCCCAGATAGCCCTGCCGCGAATACTGCCAGCCCTGCGACATCACGCTCTGATGCTGGCTGAAGTTGAAGGCGGTGTTTGCCTGGAACAGCCCGAAACCCAGATACACGGTGAGAAGGTCGGTGGTGTATTCGTGCACCTCCTCGCCGCCCGGCGGCTCGTCGACCCGCGCGGCCAGAAGGTAATGCGCAAGCTCGTGGATGAAGGTGGCGATCAGCTTGGCGGGATCGGCCACGTCGGCGGGCTGGTAGGTGATGGTGGCCTGGTTGCCGTCATGGCTGAAGGTGCCGGCCGGGGCCCAGCTGACCGGCTTCAAGGTCTGCAGCTCGCCCACCTTGAGCTCGGCGCGGTGCGGCTGCGCCAGCAGCTTGCACTCCCACTTGCGCATCCCGGCGAGCAGCTTGACGCGCTCGAAGATATGCGCGGCGCGCGCCTCGCCTTCCGTCTCGGTCGGCGGGAAGAACGCGCGCGTGGGCGTCACCAGAGGCGTGCGCTTCAGGCGGTCGCGGTGGCCGAACGTCCTGAGGAACCAACCCCAGGTCTCGACCTGCCAGGCCTCGTCCTCCGCATCGAGGAAGGTCCCGCTCCCGAACAGCCCCACCGTTTCGCTCCCCTCAGCGCGAAAACCTCCCCGGCAGGATAGTCGAAGACGCGCTCCATGCCAGCCCGAAAGGATGCAAAGAACTGGCGCGGTGCGAGCCTATCGATGCATCGATGCCGCTAATTGCAGGTCACGCTGTCGATGATGTAGCCGCACTGGTTGCCGGAATAGCTGTGCGTCCGGACGGCGGTGCCGCCGGCCCACCCCTTCGACTGGCAAAGCTGCGTCGCCGCGGCTTGATCGGTGTTGGAGGCATGGCTGGCCGCGAAACCGCAATCGAAGGTCTGGTCGAGAGGATTGTTGATCCCGAAGCCGGGACAGCTGCCCGGGTACTGCCCGATGCAGACGCTGTAGTTCCTTTGAAACGCGCAGGAAAAGGTCACGCCGATCGTCCCGCACTGGCCGCCGGACTGCGAGCTTACCCGCGTGACCGACACCGGCACGGGCGGCCACATGATCTGCAGGGACGGCGTCCATTTCGTACTGCAGATCTCCGCGGCGGCCGCATGGTCCGTATCGTTCGGATGGGCGGCGGCGAAGTTGCAATCGCGCGTGTACTGCGGATTCACCGGGGAACTGCAGAAACCATTGCCGATGCAGACGGAATAGACCGGCCCGATGTGCTGCGGCTGCTGAGGCCTGGCGATGCGCGTCTCCTGGACGGGACCGACCGGAAACAGCTGCGCATGGGATGGAGACGGTTTCATCGCGGCGGCGGCCAACGTGCAGAAAACGGCAACGCTGACGGCCCCTTTTGTGAAGACGTTCATCGGCACCCCCCGAAAAATTCTTCCGCCTGAAGCTCCTCTTTCCCGGGCAATTCTACTTGAAAACGAAGCCAGCGCATAGAACCGCAAGGCTCGAAACCGCCGTCAGCGGTTGAACTTCTCGCTCAGGATGATCGAGCTCACCGTCCTGGCCACCCCGGGCGCGCGGCCGATGCGGTCGAGCAGCGCGTCGATGCGCGCCGGCGTCTCGGTCTCGATGGTGGCGATCAGGTCGAAGCTGCCCGACAGCGCGGCCAGCGAGCGCACCTCGGGCATCTTCTTGAGCTCGACCGAAACGCGGTCGGCCTGCTTGGGATCGGTCGAGATCATCACCACCGCGCGGATGGCGGGCGGCGCCCCCTCGTCCGACAGGCGCACCGTATAGCCCTTGATCACCCCGTCGCGCTCCAGCCGGGCGATACGCTCCTGCACCGTCGAGCGCGCCAGCCCGAGCTTGCGGGCGAGCGAGGCGGTGGGCTCGCGCGCATTGGCCCGCAGGAGGGTGACGAGCCTGGCGTCGGCGTCGCGCATTTCCGGTTTCCGGCGATTCGACGGATTATCCTGCGTTTCGACGGCCGTAAAGGCAAGTTCCGGCATTTCGCCGCCTCCAGACCGTCACCGGAAACCGGCATTCTCCGCGGCGTTTCGAGGGAGTGCCCCATGAAGAAAGTCATGCTCGTCGGCGGCGGCAAGATCGGCGTCGCCATCACCGAATTCCTGTCCTCGACCGGGGACTACAAGCTCACCGTCGCCGACAAGGACCCGGCGAGCCTGCAGCGCATGCCGCGCAAGAACGTCGAGCTGCGCAAGGTCGACATCCTCTCCCCCGAATTCGTCCACGAGGTCGAGGGCCACGACATCGTCCTGTCGGCGACGCCCTACAACCTGACCGCCACGGTGGCCGAGGCCTGCAAGCGCGTCGGTGCCCACTATCTCGACCTCACCGAGGACGTGGAATCGACCCGCACCATCAAGCGGCTGTCCGACGGCGCCAAGACCGCCTTCATCCCGCAATGCGGGTTGGCGCCGGGCTTCATCTCGATCGTCGCCTATGACCTCGCCAAGAAGTTCGACAAGCTGCGCGACGTGCAGATGCGGGTCGGCGCGCTGCCCGTGTTCCCGCACAACGCGCTCAAGTACAACCTCACCTGGTCGACCGACGGTCTGATCAACGAGTACTGCAATCCCTGCGAGGCGATCCGCGACGGCGTGCGCACCGAGGTGCCGGCGCTGGAGGAGCTCGAGCAGTTCACCTTGGACGGCGTCGAGTACGAGGCGTTCAACACCTCGGGCGGGTTGGGGACGCTGTGCGACACGCTCTCGGGCAAGGTCGAGAACCTGAACTACAAGACCGCGCGCTATCCCGGCCACCGCGACATCATCAAGCTGCTCGTGCGCGACCTGCATCTCGGCACGCGCCGCGAGATCTTCAAGGACGTGCTCGAGACCGCGATCCCGATCACCTATCAGGACGTGGTGCTGGTGTTCGTCACGGTGAACGGCTGGAAGGACGGCCTGCTCACGCAAGAGAGCTATGCCAAGAAGATCTACAGCCAGACCGTCGGCGACCGCCTGATGAGCGCGATCCAGATCACCACCGCGGCCGGCATCTGCGCGATGTGCGACCTGCTCGTCGAAGGCAAGCTGCCGCAGAAGGGCTTCGTGCGCCAGGAAGAGGCGACCCTGAACGACTTCCTGAACAACCGCTTCGGGCGGTACTACGGCAAGGGACATTAGACCATCGCCATGGCCGGACGGCGAGCGTAAGCGAGCGTGATCCGGCCACCCAGTCTGGATGGCCGCCTCAAGGGCGGCCATGGTGAAATGGAGATCAACATGAACGACCTTCTCAACTCTCTCGGCGTGACCACCTCCGGCGCCACGCCCGCGCGCTCGCCCATCGACGGCGCCGAGATCGGCCGCGTCGCTTACGACGACGCAGGCTCGGTCGAGACGAAGATCGCCGCCTCCGTCGTCGCCTTCAAAGCCTGGCGCGACGTGCCGGCGCCGCGCCGCGGCGAGCTGGTGCGGCTGTTCGGCGAGGAGCTGCGCGCCAACAAGGACGCGCTCGGCCGCCTGGTCACGCTCGAGGCCGGCAAGATCCTCCAGGAGGGCCTGGGCGAGGTCCAGGAGATGATCGACATCTGCGACTTCGCGGTCGGTCTGTCGCGCCAGCTCTACGGCCTGACCATCGCCAGCGAGCGTCCCGGCCACCGCATGATGGAGACCTGGCACCCGGCGGGTCCGGTCGCGGTGATCTCGGCCTTCAACTTCCCCGTCGCGGTCTGGGCGTGGAATGCGTGCCTGGCTCTGGTCTGCGGCGACAGCGTGATCTGGAAGCCGAGCGAGAAGACGCCGCTGACCGCGCTCGCCACCCAGGCGCTGTTCGAGCGCGCGGTCGCCAAGTTCGGCGCGGCTCCTAAGAACCTCTCCCAGGTCGTGCTGGGCCTGCGCGATGTCGGCGAGATGCTTGCGAAGGACGCGCGCCTGCCCGTCGTCAGCGCCACGGGCTCGACGCGCATGGGCCGCGAGCTCGGCCCGGTCGTCGCGGCGCGCTTCGGCAAGAGCATTCTGGAGCTCGGCGGCAACAACGCGATGATCGTGACGCCCTCGGCCAAGCTCGACCTGGCGACGCGCGCGATCCTGTTCGCCGCGGTCGGCACCGCCGGCCAGCGCTGCACCACGCTCCGCCGTCTCTTCGTGCACGAGAGCATCTACGACAAGCTCGTGCCCGCCTTGAAGAAGGTCTATGCCGGCCTGCCCATCGGCAGCCCGCTGGAGAAGGGCACCCTCGTCGGGCCGCTGATCGACAAGGCCTCGTTCGAAGGCATGCAGCGCGCGCTGAGCAACGCGAAGGATGAAGGCGGCAGCATCACCGGCGGCGCCCGTGCGCTCGAGGACAAGTTCCCGGACGGCTTCTATGTCCATCCCGCCATCGTCGAGATGCCGGACCAGACCAAGACCGTGTGCCACGAGACCTTCGCGCCGATCCTCTACGTGATGAAATACACCGACTTCGACGCGGTCATGGCCAGGCACAACGACGTGCCGCAAGGCCTGTCGTCCTGCATCTTCACGACCAACATGCAGGAGGCCGAGCGCTTCATCGCGGCGTCCGGCTCGGACTGCGGCATCGCCAACGTGAACATCGGCCCCAGCGGCGCCGAGATCGGCGGCGCGTTCGGCGGCGAGAAGGAAACCGGCGGCGGACGCGAAAGCGGCTCGGACAGCTGGAAGGCCTATATGCGCCGCCAGACCGCGACCGTGAACTACTCCGACGCGCTGCCTCTGGCCCAGGGCATCGAGTTCGCCGTCTGACGCCCGGTTCGACCGCCGGCCGCCGCCGACGTCGCGGCCGACGTCGCGGCCTACCTGCCCACGACCGACGTCGTGCCGCGCGGTCCTTTGGCGGCCGTGCCCTGCACCGTATAGGTGCCGCCGCTGAACGGATGCAGCGTCACGCCGTCGTTGGTGACGTACATGTCCCACGCCCCGCCGGTCGCCAGCGGATAGGCGATGCGGATGATGAACTGCTTGCCCGGCTGGCTGGTGTATTGCACGCCCGCGACGACGGCGTTGCCGAAGCCCTTCACCTTGCCGATGAACCCGCCGCCGAAGCCCGAGGAGCAGCCGGGATCGTCGGTGCCGGCAACGGCGCCCTTGCTGATCTTCAGCGTGAGGACGTCGCAGTGCCCGTCGAGGCTGATGACCTGGGTTTTCGCGCCCGCATCGCCTGCGGCGCCGAGCAGAAGCAGCGCGGCCAGCGCCAGTGACGGTTTCATGAGAACCTCCCCTATTCCATCCGGAGCGACTATAGTCCGGGCCCGGTGGAGGGAGCGGGGGCTCGCTTGTCGATGCGTCCCAGTCTGTTGGAGGATCATCCCGGCAAGGCCGCGCGGGTCGAGCGCTCGCGCATCCCGGCCTCGTTCTTCCGCACCCAGACCTTGCCCGAGGCCGAGCGCTTCGCCGCCTGGCGCGAAAGCGTCGGCGTGTTCCTGGAAGCGCGGCTGGACGGGCGCGCCGATCCGGCCGCCTTCGCCGGCGACGTCGAAAGCTATCTGCTCGACGACATCGTGATCTCGCGGCCGCGCGCCAACGGACAGAAGTTCGACCGCCCCAGCGGATGCATCGCGCGCGACGGCCTCGACAGCTACATGATCCAGCTCTTCGTGCGCGGCGGCACCGAGATGGCGCTCGCTCGCCGCTCGCTGCAGGCCGAGAAGCAGCTGGTGGGGTTCGACCTGGGCGAGACGCTCGACAGCGTCAACAGCGACTTCGACATCATCTGCGCCGTGGTGCCGCGCGCAAGGCTGGCGCCGCTGCTGGTGCGGCCGGACTCGCTGCAGGGCGCGATCCCCTCGGACGAAGGCGGTGGAAGGCTGTTGGCCGAATTCATCCCCAATCTCTTCGGCGGCCTGCCCGACCTGGCGCCGCAGCAGACGGGCTCGGCGGCGCGCGCGTTGACCGAGCTGATCGCCACTGCCTTCAATGGCGAGAGCTTCGCCGAAAACGACGCGCCCGAGATCGCGAGCCGCGCGCTGGAGCTGAAAGCCAAGGCCTTCGTCAAGGGCCGGCTGGGCAGCCACACGCTCGATCCCGACGAGGTCGCGGCCGCGATGGGCCTGTCGCGCTCGGCGCTCTATCGCCTCTTCAAGGACGGCGGCGGTATCGCGTTCTACATCCGCGAGCAGCGCCTGCGCCGCTGCTTCGCGGATCTGGTCAGCGAGCGCGGCCGCGACCGGCAGATCGCCGAGATCGCCTGGCGCCGCGGCTTCGCCGATGCCGCGCATTTCTCGCGCCTGTTCAAAGAGCGCTTCGGCTGCGCCCCGTCGCAGGCCCGCGAAGGCGCATTCGCGGCGCAGCAGCGCCGGGGCCATGCCTTGGACGCGCGCGTCGGCGACCGGCGCTATGAGGACTGGATCGCGGGACTGGCCTAGGCCGGCCTTCGGGCCCCCCTCGCAATTCCCGCAACCCTGCCTATGTAAGGAGCTCGGATATCGAGAGGGCGCCATGTTCCACGACGCGATGATCTGGCCGTTCCTGCTGTTCTGGCCGTTCCACGGCTTCTTTACGCTGCTGATCGTGGTGCTGATCGTGAGCATGATCTTCCGGCGGCATCACTACTACTACGGCCACCCCTGGGGCTGGGGCTCGTCGACGCCGCCCGACAGCCGCAAGCAGGCGCTCGACATCCTCGAGCAGCGCTATGCCAAGGGCGAGATCCAGCGCGACGAATACCTGCAGAAGAAGCAGGATTTGGGCGGCTGACCGAGCGGCCGAACCGCGCCGACGCAGTGCCGTTAACCTCTTCTTAACTCTCCCCTTCGCGGCCATGGGCCCGAGGCCTAGGCTTTCCCCGTTGCAGTGGGGAAGCCTTCGGATGCCCAGGAACGTGGCCCAGTTCACCGGCATGATCGTCACCGCCATCGTGGTGTTCGGGACCGACCTCGACGTCTATTACGCCATGCCGCTGGGCGTCTTCGCGGGCGCGCTGGCGACCCTGTTCGTGGCGCTGTCGGACTATCGCGCCGCGCCGGAGCCCATCCCCGTCAAGGTCGAGCGCTGACAAGCGCATCGCTCCCGCCTAATCTCGGCCGGGGGACGCCATGACCGAACAGCCTTCCGAACCCGCGACCGCACGCCCGAGCCGGACGACGACCGTCCTGTCGGTCGCATTTCTGGCGTTGTCCATGCTGGGCTGTGTCGCCGTCGCGATCTGGTTCGCCGGCACGCCCGCGCCGCCGACGCTCAGGATCGTGATGACGCTGATCATGGCCGCGGGCGTGCTGCTTTTCGGCTATGCCGCGAAATGGGTCGCCGCCTACAGCACCACTTTCCATCGCGACCGCATCGTGGCGGTGCGGGGCTTCAAGACCGTCGAGCTGCCGCGCAACCGCATCCAGGGCTTCCGCCGCGACGAACGGCACGACAGGATCGCGCTCGTGCCGCTCGACGGCGGCAAGCCGCTGTTCATTCATCCGGCGATGCCGTCGAAGGCCTTCGTCGAGGCGTGGCTCGCGGGCCTGACCGATCTCGGCGAAGCCTGACCGGTCCGGATCGTTCAACCGGGCCCGTTCAACCCGGATCCGGCGGGATCGAGTTCAGCGCCTCTTCCATCTGCTGGAAGGTGGGCTGGGCTTCCGACGGAACGCTGCCGCGGCCGATCTCGACGCTGACCTGCGCCGCGTTGCCGTGCAGATGCGCGACGAGGACGTCGCGGATCACGTGATAGAAATGCGCTTCCTCGTCGACGATGGCCTTCAGGCGCGTCGCCATCGGGCCCACGATGCCGTAGGCCAGGAACACGCCCATGAAGGTGCCGACCAGCGCCGAGCCGATCATGCGCCCCAGCACCTCCGGCGGCTCGCTGATCGCGCCCATGGTCTTGATGACGCCGAGCACGGCGGCGACGATGCCGAGCGCCGGCAACCCGTCGGCCATGGTCTGCAGCGCGGCCGGGCCCTCCAGCGCCTCGTGATGGTGCTTCTCGAGCTGCTTCTCCATCGCGGTCTCGACCTGGTGCGGGTCCTCGAGGCTCATCGTCATCATGCGCAAGGTGTCGCAGATGAAGGCGCAGGCGAAGTGGTCGTTCGCGATCTTGGGGAAGCGCTTGAAGATCGACGATTCCTCGGGCTTCTCGATATGGGCCTCGAGCGCGATCAGGCCCTTGGACTTCATCGTCTTGGTGAGCAGGAAGAGCAGCGACAGCAGGTCGCGATAGTCCGCCGGCTTCCATTTCGGGCCCGAGACGACCTTGGCCATCTGGCCGCCGACCTTCTTGAGCGAATACATCGAGCCGCCGATCAGCAGCGCCGCGATGGCGGCGCCCCCGATGGTCATCATCTCGTGCGGCAGGGCCTCGAAGACGGGGCCGAGCGAGCCCCCCGAGATGAGGAAGCCGCCGAACACCATCGCGAACAGGACGACGAGCCCGATGATCTGAAGCATCAGAAGTTTGCCTGATATTTTCCGGCAGTATCGAGCAAAGGAATTAAGGAGCGATAAACCTTGAGGCCGCAGGCGCGAACCCGGCCCTCGGCCGCGGTCCCGCTGCGACCCTAGAGCAGCGCCACCTCGCCCTCCTCGCGTGTGCGGTCCTCGTCGCGCCGCCACGGGCCGTTGTAGAAGGCGTCGTTGTGGCGGCGCCGGTCGGGCCCGAAGAAGCCCTCAGCGCGCACGAAGGGCCTGGGGCGGTCGACGATCTCGGCGATGCGCAGGAACAGGCTGCGCGCCGTGACCGGCTTGGCCAGGAGCTCGGTCACGCCCGCGTCGCGCGCCGCCAGCACCCGCGCCCGCTCGGTGTGGCCGGTCACCATGATGATCGGGACGAACGGATTGGGACTTGCGACAGAGTTGCGAACCTCTCGCGTGAACGCGATGCCGTCGACCGGCGCCATGGTGAGGTCGGTGAGCACGAAATCCGGCGAGGCGGTGCCCAGCACCTCGAGCGCCCTGGCGCCGTCCTGCGCCTCGAACACCTCGCTCACGCCGAGACCGCCCAGCAGCGCGCGCAGCAGGGCGCGCATATGCGCATTGTCCTCGACGATCAGCGCTTTGAGGTGCGAGAGTTGCGGCGCCATGGAGCGCGGGGCTGAAGGTTGCTACCTCAGGTTACGGACGGGTGGTTATCGTTTCCCTTACAAACTCCCCTTGCGGAAGGGAATAAATGAGGCGCCGACTGGAGCGCTGGGTGCTGTGCCTTAAGATTGCAGCGCAAGCCGTTCTCTCACCGGTTGCATACGCCGCCTGCGCGCTGATCGTGCGCGACGGCAAGGTGCTGCTGGTGCGCCACTCCTACGTGCCCGGCTGGCTGCTTCCCGGCGGCGGCATCGCGCGCGGCGAGGCGGCCGCCGACGCGATCCTGCGCGAGATGAAAGAAGAGATCGGTCTTGTCAAATCGTCGCCGCCGACACTCTTCGGTCTCTATTCGCGGCGCACCGGCTGGGCGACCAACGTTATCGCCCTCTATCTGTTGGATGATGCCGAATTCATCTTCGTCCCCAATCTGGAGATACGCGAGATCGTGTTTACTGATCCCCTGAGGCCTCCCGACGGCACCCCCAACTCGGTCCGGCGCCGCCTGGAGGAGTACGCCGGGCTGCAACCGAAGGCAGCGTATTGGTAAGGGCGCGGGAACCCAATCTTCCGGCGGCGCGTTATAGGGTTACCGCTAGGTACTGAAGCAGGAGATATACCAATGAAGAAGTTTGCAGTTGCCGCGGCCGCCATTGCCATGAGCGCCGCGACCCTGGCGCTCACGACGACGAGCGCGTCGGCGGCGGTCGCTTGCAATCGCGAAGGCGAATGCTGGCACGTCCGCAATCACTATGCCTACAAGCCCGAGTTCGGTATCGTCGTCCATGAGGACGGCTGGCGCTGGGGCGCGGCGGACCACTATCGCTGGCGCGAGCATCCGGGCCGCGGATATTGGCGCAACGGCGTGTGGATTCGCTTCTAAGAAGCGCTTTCAAGTTACGCGTGAGCGGCCGTCCTTCCGAAAGGAAGGGCGGCCGCTTCACGTTTGGCCATGCCGTCCGATGGTCGTGCCGCCCGGCGAGGCCGGCCGGCCGCCTTAGACGGGTTCCCAGCCGAACACCGAATTGGTGGCGCCGAGATCGTGGAACGAGGGCTTGAGCGCCGGCATCGCATGCTCGGCGATGCTCTGCGGCGTCCAGCCTTCGAGCCGCGCCAGCCCGCGCACCGGGCGGGGCTGGCTCATCAGGAATATCTCGTTGCCGCGCGCCACGAAGATCTGGCCCGACACGTCTCTGGTCGCGGGCGAGGCCAGCGACACGGCGAGCTGCGCCACCTGGTCGGCGCGCATGAAGTTCTTCATCCGCTCGACGCGTTTGGCCGAGGCCTCGTCCTTGATCGGGATGGTCGCGATCAGCCGCGACCAGGCGAAGGGCGCGATGACGTTGGAACGGACGTTCTTCTGCACGCCCTCCATCGCGATGATGCGCGACAGTCCGACGATGCCCATCTTGGCCGCGGCATAGTTCGCCTGGCCGACATTGCCGATGAGGCCGCTGGTCGACGAGAACAGCACGAACGAGCCCTCTTCCTGCTCGCGGAAGTGATTGATGGCGGCGTGGCAGACGTTGTAGCTGCCGTTGAGGTGCACATCGATGACGATGTCCCACTCCTCGTCGCTCATCTTGTGGAACATCTTGTCGCGAAGGATGCCGGCCGGGCTGACGATCGAATGCAGCCCGCCGAAAGTATCCATCGCCTGCTGGATCATGTGCGCCACGCCGCTGCGGCTCGACACGCTGTCGGAGTTCGACGCCGCTTCGCCGCCCGCGGCGCGGATTTCGGCCGCCACGGTTTCCGCGGGCCCGCCCGAGCCCGCATCGCCGCCCGCCGCCCCGCCGCCCAGGTCGTTGACCACGACCTTGGCGCCCTCGCGCGCCGCAAGCAGCGCGCACTCCTTGCCGATGCCGTTGGCGCCGCCCGTGACCAGGACGACCTTGCCTTCCAGCACGCCCATGGGATTACCTCCTTGAATGAATGTCGATGGGGAACGCTAACACGATGGCGGAGAGTTTCGCGATCCGGCCGGAGCGGCCGGACGACGCAAGCGCCGTGGCGGCCCTCGACGACGACGGCTTCGGCCCCGGACGCTTCGCCAAGACCGCCTATCGCCTGCGCGAGGGCGTGGCGCCGGAGATGGCGCTGTGCCTGGTTGCCGAACGGGAGGGAAAGCTCGTCGGTTCGGTGCGCTTCTGGCCGATCCGCGTCGGCGACGGGCAGGCGCTGCTGCTCGGCCCGCTCGCCGTGCTCGCGGCCGAGCGCAATCACGGCATCGGCGTGGCGCTGATGCGCGAAGGCATCGCGCGCGCGAGCGCCACGGAGTATGCCGCCGTCGTCCTGGTCGGCGACGAGTCCTATTACGCGCGCGCCGGGTTCAAGCGCCTGCGCGGCGTGAGCTTCCCCGGCCCCGTCGACCGCGCGCGGATTCTGGGACTGACGCTGACGGCCGAACCCGCCGGCGACGTCCGCCGCGCACGCATCGACCACGCCGTCTGCGCCGACGGCGCGCCGCTGGGGCGTTAGCGCCTCTTCTTGTTGCCGGTATTGTCTAGCGCCATCGGGCCCGCGCCCATGCCGACCACCAGCAGCAGCCCGCCCGCGATGGCGACGTCGCGCGCGAAGAGCTCGTAGACGTCGGCGCGCGCCGCGGCCTCTTTCAGGTTCCAGTAGTCGTGCATCAGGATCGACGCCGCCACGGTGAAGCCGAACAGCAGGATCGCGCCGTGCCGCGCGTGGAAGCCGAGCAGCAGCGACAGCCCGCCGATCGCCATCACGATCAAGGCCAGCGCCAGAAGCACCGGCGGCGCCGGCATGTTGGCGAAGCTCATCAGCGAGACGTTGGCGTCCCAATTGGCGCCGCGCGTCCACGCCTCGGAGAGGAAGAACCAGGCGAGCGCGAGCCGCCCGATCAGCGGCGAGATGGTCTCGGAGAAGGACATATGCGCCCCCGCGCAAATCACTCGGCCCGCAGTCTAGGTCATTTAACCCGCATTTAACCACGCTCGTTTACCAAGCGGGCATGGACCGCACGCTGCTCCTGCCCTGTGCCGGCAGATCGACCCGCTATCCGGGCGTCCGCCCCAAATGGATGCTGACCCTGCCCGAGGGCGGGCTGGCGCTGTCTCGCGCCGCCGCCAGCGTGCCGCGCGGTGCCTATGGACGCATCGTCGCGGCCGTTCGCGCCGAGCACGACGAGCTTTACGGTGCGGCCGACCTGCTCAAGCGCACCTTCGGCGAGATCGACGTCGTCGTCTTCGACCGGGACACGAACGGCCCCGCCGACACCGTCGCGCAGATGATCCGCAAGGCGCGCATCGGCGGCGCGATCGCGATCAAGGACGCCGACAGCTTCTTCGACGCGGGCCCGCTGCCGTCTTCGAGCTTCGTGGCGCTGAGCGACGTGCGCCGCAGCCCTGAGATGAGCAATGTCGGCGGGAAGAGCTTCGCCGTCGTCAACGAGAACGGGCTCGTCGTCGAGATGATCGAGAAGAGCCTGGCCTCGAACTATGTGAGCGTCGGCCTTTACGGCTTCGAGGATGCAGGCGCCTTTCTCGACACCTTCGGCGCGGTCGCCGCCGCCAACGAGGGCGGAGAAATCTTCGTCTCGCAGGTCATGAACCGCGCCATCGCGGGCGGCGAGGTGATCCTCCCCCACTTCGTCTCGAACTTCATCGATGTCGGCACGCTGCCCGACTGGCGCCGCTATGTGCGCGCGCGCGGCAGCGTGCTGGCCGATCTGGACGGCGTCGTATTCCAGAACCACAGCGCGCATTTCCCGCCCTTCTGGGACGAGGCCGACATCGCCATCGAAGAGAACGTCGCGGTGCTGAAGAGCTGGCAGGACCAGGGCGCGCAGCTGATCTTCGTCACCGCGCGGCCGGAAGCCTATCGCGCCAAGACCGAGCAGGCGCTGAGGCACCTCGGCCTCAACCCGCATGCGCTGGTCATGAACTGCAATCACGGACGGCGCTTCCTGGTCAACGACCACGCGGCCTCCAATCCCTATCCTTCCGCGGTGGCCATCAGCATCGAGCGCAACAGCGCCAAGCTTTCGGACTATCTGAAGGACTGGCAGTGAGCGCGCTGGCGCGGCTGAGCGTCGAAGCGGCTGCGGCGCCCGAAGAGACCCTTTATACGCTGGCCGGCCATTCCGGCGCCTATGTCGTGCTGCATGCCGATCGCGCGCGCAGCTTCGTGCGCAAGACCGCGGCAAATCCCTCACAGAACACCCGGCTGCAGAGTCAGATCGAGAAGCAGCGCCATCTGCGCCGCACCGGCATCCCCCTCCCCCACGTGCTGATGAGCGGCGTCGATGCCGACGGCTGCGCCTTTTTCGACATGGCCTACGTGCCCGGCCGCACCCTGGCCGATGCGGTGGCGAACGCGATGCCGTTCGCTCTCGATCCGGTCGTCGCCGCCGTCGAACGCATGCTTTGGCTGTTCAAGTGCTGCAGCGGCGAGGCGCTGGACGCCGAACTGTTCCGCGGCAAAATCGAAGCCATCGGCAAAAGCAGCGAGGCGGCGGGCGTCTGTGCCGAGCGTCTTCTCGCGCGCGACTGGCGCGGCATTCCTTCGTCTCTCTCGCATGGCGATCTGACGCTGGAGAACATCATGCTGGGGCCGGAGCAGCGCGTGGTCTTCATCGATTGCGACGCGCCCTGGGTGTCGTCGTGGTGGCTGGATCTCGGCAAGCTCTACCAGGACCTGCATGGCCATTGGTGCCTTCGCCGGATGGGCAGCGGCGTGCAGCGCATCAACGCGATCGAGAAGCTGAGCCAGCTCGATGCCCTGTTCCGTCCGCTGGTCGAGCCCGCGCTGATGGAGCGTCTGCCGCAGCTTGCGGCACTGCACCTGTTCCGCGCCCTGCCCTATGCAGCCGACGTCGAGACGGCCGCGTTCATCTGTAAACGCATCGGGAAATTGCTATGATCGACGCCGTCGTCACCGGCTTCGCCAAGTCCCGCGCGCTCGCCGAGGCGAGCCTGGCGCCACTCATGCAGATGCGCCGGGAGAACCTTCTGCGCAGCATCGTCTGCACGACCTGGGACAGCCCCGAGATTGACGCCTACGCCGACTGGATCGGCGCGATGGACGGCGTCGCGCTCGCGCGCGTGGCGCAGCCGCAGGCGACCGGCACCGGCAACCAGCGCGGCGTCGTCTACCAAGTCGAGACCCTGCGCGCGGCGCTGGCGCTTCTGCCCAAGGACAGCGCGTTCACCCTCAAATCACGCCCCGACTTCGTGTTTGACGTGGACTTCCTGCGCCGCAAGCTCGCCACCGTGCGCGATTGGAGCACGGCCCCTGCGCGCTCCGTCTTCGGCATCGCGATGCCCAAGCCCGTGCTGCAGCGCCGCATCTGGATCCCCTGGGCGGACACGAACCAGCCGTTCTATTACGAGGACGCCGTGTTTTTGGGCGCCACGAGCGACGTGGCCAAGCTCGTGACCAAGCTTGCGCCGGAGGACATCGCCACGCTCGGCGACGAGAACTGCGGCTCGTTCGCGCATGCGGTGCGCTATGCAAAGCTCTTCGTAAAGGACTATCCGCTGTTCCAGGGATATCTGAAGCACTACCGCTATTTCGCCAGCGACTTCGAGTACCGGCGCAAGCTGGTGTCGCACGTGGTGAACGACGGCTTCTTCTGGCACATGCTGGTCGCGCATGCGTGGATTCTGCATAGCCATTTCCACGTCGACGCGGGGGCAGGCGGCGACCTGCGCTTCTATTCCAACACAGTCAATCCCGGCGCCGACTGGTCGAAGCTCGAGACGCTTCGCCTTGCCAACCCTTACGATCATCTCGAGCAGTGGCGCGCCGGCACCCAACCCGGCAAAGCCTATCCGAGCGTGCAGCGCTTCTACGGCCGCATCGTCGACGATGCATGGCAGCAGGCGATGTTCACCCAGCCCCTTACCGATTTCCCGCGCACGACGCTGACGCAGATCGTCGGCAACGTCGCCGGTTGCCGCGACGGGCGGTTCCGCGAGATCGAAAGCGAGTTTTATGCGGGGCTCGGCAACCTGCACGCGGTGCATGGGCCGAAGCCTGCGATGGCCAAGGCCGGCTGACGCCTGCGGTATCCGCCCATAACACCATCTTTAGTTGTTTATTAAAATACTCAATCTTGACTAGCACCGTCGCGCGCCTAAGGTCTCTCGCGCGCGGGGGCAACGAATGGAGAGACCAATGGCAGGATCCGACGTTTTACCCATGGGCCGCGTGACGCTCACCAGCGCAACGCCCTATCTTTCCGCCGACGTGACGGCGGCCACCACCGTCTATTACACGCCCGCAACCGGCGACGGCGTTCCGCAATGGAACGGGTCGACGTTCGTCTTCACGAACTTCACCGAAAGCTCGCAGGCCCTGGGCGACACCACGCTCAGCCCCGCCGCGGCCGCGGCCAGCTCGGTCTACGATCTGTTCGTATGGACGCCAAGCACCGTGCCGGTGGTCTCGCGTGGTCCGGCTTGGACCAGCGCGACCTCGCGCGGCACCGGCGCAGGCACATCCGAGATCGCACTCGTCAAAGGCCTGTATTCGAACGCGAACGCGATCACCAATGGGCCGGCCGCCGGCTACGGCACCTATGTGGGAACGATCGCGACCGATGCTTCGACCAAGCTGAACATGACGTTCGCGCCGGCGGGCGCGGCAGGCGGCAGCAGCAACCGGCTCGACGTCTGGAACATGTACAATCGCAGCCAAGTTAGCTCGCGCAACTTCGACAACACCACGACCTGGAACTACACGACCGAGACCTGGCGCGCCAAGCACGGCAACGCGAACAACGCCTGCAACTTCGTGCTGGGGATGCCGGACCCGATGGTGCAGGCCGTGAACTACGGCAACGGCGTGTCGACGACGGCGGCCGGCGCGGCCTTCGGCATCGGCCTCGACAGCACCTCGTCGAACCACGCCGATACCGGCTTCCAATGGATATTCCCGGCCTCGAACAAATGGACGGGCGGCAGCGCGTTCTGGTCCGGCATGCCGGGATCGGGATCGCACTATCTGTGTCCGCTGGAGATCGCCGAGGCGAGCGGCACCACGACCTGGTTCGGCAGCGGCACGGCCACCGGCGCTCACCTCTGGGGCAACAGCATCTTCCGGATCATCCTGGACATGTAGCGCCTCGACCGCCGCGGTCGCGGTTGCGCGGCCCTGGCGGCAGCCGCTTCAGACGCCCCGCAGCGCGTGCTTGCGCAGGTGGCGCACCAGCGCCATCTCGTCCATGCGCGACTGCGCCCGTCGCGCCTCGATCTCGCCGGCGCGCTTCTGCTGCTGCTCGGTGGCGAATTCCAGCGCCTTCAGGTCCTGGAACGCATTGGTCAGGTCGTCCTGGGCCTGCACGCGCTCGCGCTCGATGTCCTTGGCGGTGGCGCGCAGGTTCTCGCGGCGGCCTTCGATGGATTTCAGGAACGACGGGAACGCCAGACGCCCGATGTCGCTGTCGCCGGCGCGCTGCTTCTCGCGCGCGACGCTGTCTTCGAGATCGGCGAGCTTGCGCTCGACGTCGGCCTTCATCGCGTCGAGGGTGGCGAGGCGGCGCTTCAGATCGTCGACGCGGAAGCGGCGCAGCCTTATCAGCGTGTTGGTGCGTTTCATCAGACCCTACCCTTCCCCTCGCCCATTATTCTGTCCAAAGCCGAATAACATTCGGCAAACGACGCCCGCTCGTCCTTCTTCTGCCTGAGGAACGCTTCGAGCTCGGGATTGAGGCGGACGGCGTTGTCCACCTCGACATTCGTCCCGGATTTGTACGCCCCGAGACGGATCAGTTCGGCCATGTCGTCGAAGGTCGCCATCGGCGCGCGCGCCGCGGCCACCAGACGCTGCTCGGCCGCGCTGTTGCAGCCCGGCATGGCGCGCGAAACCGATTTCAAGACGTTGATCGCCGGGAACCGGCCGCGCTCGGCGATGCTGCGCTCGAGCACGATATGGCCGTCGAGGATGCCGCGCACCGCGTCGGAGATCGGCTCGTTGTGGTCGTCGCCCTCGACGAGCACCGTGAACAGCCCCGTGATCGAGCCGTTCGAGCCCTCGAGTCCCGGACCGGCACGCTCGAGCAGGCGCGGCAGCTCGGCGAAGACCGTCGGCGTATAGCCTTTCTGCGCCGGCGGCTCGCCCGCCGACAGTCCGACCTCGCGCTGTGCCATCGCGAAACGCGTCACGCTGTCCATCAGCAGCAGCACATGCAAGCCCTGGTCCCGAAGCTGTTCGGCCACGGTCATCGCGACATAGGCCGCCTGACGGCGCACCAGCGGCGGATCGTCGGACGTGGCGGCGACCACGACGCTGCGCTTCATGCCTTCGGGGCCGAGATCGTCCTCGATGAACTCCTTCACCTCGCGGCCGCGCTCGCCGATCAGCCCGATCACGATCGCATCCGCGTCGGTGTTGCGCGCGAGCATGGCGAGCAGCGTGGATTTGCCGACGCCGCTGCCCGAGAAGATGCCCATGCGCTGGCCCTTGCAGCAGGTGGTAAACGTATTGAGCGCGCGCACCCCCAGATCGAGCTTGCCGCCGACCCTGCCGCGGGCATGCGCCGCCGGCGCCTGCGCCTTGATGGGATAGGCCTGCGCGCCTTGCGGCAGCGGCCCCTTGCCGTCCTGGGGTTGCGCGAAAGCGTCCAGCGCCCGCCCCAGCCAGCCCGTCGAGGGGTAGATCACGGCCGGCCTGTCGTCGAAATCGGCCCGGGCGGCGAGGCTCATCCCGTCCATGTTGCCGAGCGGCATGGCCAACGCCCGCCCCTCGCGAAAGCCCACCACCTCACAAGAAATTTGCTTGGCAGAACCGCCGGTTAGCTTTACTTGTCCGCCCAGGCTGATCGCGCCCGCGGCCCCGGTCACTTCGACCAGAAGGCCTTCGATCCGCGCCACGCGCCCGAACCGGCGCGAGGTGGGGAGGGCGTCGATCTCCTTGATGAGGGCGCGCATGCATCTTCCTTTTGGAGGGCACATCCGCCCTCGGAAAGACGCATCTTGCCGGGAAGGTTTTAAGTCGCAGTAAACTTAACAAATCGAATCAAGGGGATGGTCGTCATGATCGGGCTGCGCGTTAACCCCGAATTGGCGACCCCTCAAAAGAGCCGAATCGATGAAAGACGATGTTAACCATTTAACTTTACGGTTCTGACGATCGGTTAACCGGGGGGCTTTCCGCAAGCCTCCCGAAATGAGGTGACGAGACATGCGCGTGCTCCTGATCGAAGACGACAGCGCCATGGCACGCAGCATCGAGCTGATGCTGCGCAGCGAGGGCTTCAACGTCTACACGACGGATCTGGGCGAGGAAGGTATCGACCTCGGCAAGCTCTACGATTACGACATCATCGTGCTGGACCTGCAGCTGCCCGACATGAGCGGCTTCGAGGTGTTGAAGAGCCTGCGCGTCGCCAAGGTGCAGACGCCGGTCCTCATCCTCTCGGGCAACGCCATCGTCGAGGCCAAAGTCAAGGCCTTGGGCTTCGGCGCCGACGACTATATGACCAAGCCGTTTCACAAGGACGAGCTGGTCGCGCGCATCCAGGCGGTGGTGCGCCGCTCCAAGGGCCACAGCCAGTCGGTCATCACCACCGGCAAGCTGACGGTGAACCTGGACGCCAAGACGGTCGAGGTCGACGGCAGCCGCGTGCACCTGACGGGCAAGGAATACCAGATGCTCGAGCTGCTCTCCTTGAGGAAGGGCACGACGCTGACGAAGGAGATGTTCCTGAACCACCTCTATGGCGGCATGGACGAGCCCGAGCTCAAGATCATCGACGTCTTCATCTGCAAGCTGCGCAAGAAGCTGGCCGCCGCCACCAACGGCGACAACTACATCGAGACGGTGTGGGGCCGCGGCTATGTGCTGCGCGATCCCGTCGACGCCGCGGCGGCCTGATAACGTCTCCATGGCCGGACAGCGAGCATTGCGCGCGCGATCCGGCCATCCATCGATACCGAAAGGGCGCCCGCGTGGCGCCCTTTTTTGTTTCAGAAAGGACGGAACGCCATCAGAACATCGGCCATTGCCGCGGTCGGAGGCCGATTGTTCCCGGCGATGATCGTCAATGGGTTTGCACCTCTCCGCGGAGCAGGGCGGGTGCCGATCGACAATCCCGAAGCGTTCAGAAACGTGGAGCCCCTGACGGTCTGGTGCGCCCATGCGTCGTTGCCGGCACCCGAATCCGTTTCGCACATGATCAGAAAGTCGTTCTTCCGTGTCGTCGTTACACTATCCATGATGGAAGTTTGACCCTGCACCTCTGCAGAACTCGACGCATCTAGGGCGGCCGCTTGAGAAAACGACAAGATCAGCCCCGTGGCCGTTTCCGAGCCATTGAGCACGAGCCGATACATGCCCTCCGGCGCGTCCAGCAGCAGATAGGCCGCCACGCCCAACCGTCCGACACCGGGATAAGTCGATTTGGCCACGAAGCCGAGCGGCATGCCGTTGAACGTCGGCGCCAGCGCCGTATCGTTCAGCGTATAAACGCACACGATAAGAGCGCGGCCGTTTCCGGATCGGACCTGGTAGTCGACACCGCTGCCCGGCTCCATTCGGCCGGTCTGGGCTTGGTTCAAGTTGTCGAACGGAAGCTGCCCCGCCATGGCCGGCGCACCGGCAAGTAGTGCTGCGCTCAAGATCAAAACGGCACTTTTGTACATCGCCCCCCCTAAAGATGCGCGACCACTATATTCTAGTACAGGGTGTCCGGAAATGCGCGCTACTTCGGCGGCCGCGGGAACTTCCCCGTCCAGGCGCAGCCGGTGCCTTCGCATTGGTCGAGCGCGGCGAAGGCTTGCGCGAGGTCGGCCTCGACCTTTCGGTACTCGTGCGTGCCGGACCGGTTCTGGAGCTCGTAAGGATCGGTGCTCAGATCGTAGAGCTCGGTCTCGCCGGTCTCAGGCCACACTGCATAGCGGTAGTGCTGGGTGGCGAGGCCGCGGGTCTGCGTGCATTGCAGGAGCACGGCCGTGTTCCACGGCGCCTTGGCGTCCATGAGCAGCGGCACCAGCGAGCGGCCGTCGAGCACGCGCCCAGCGCTCGCGCCGGAAAGCTCCACGAATGCCGCCGTCACGTCGATGTTCGTCACCGGATTGTCGCGCGCGCCGGCAGCGCCGCCGGGCATGCGCCACACCAGGGGCACGCGCGTCGATTCCTCGTAGACCAGATCCTTGTCGTCGCCGACGCGGTGCTCGCCCAGCAGGAAACCGTTGTCGCTGGTGAAGACGATATGCGTGTTCTCGAGCTGTCCCGCCGTCGTCAGCGCGCTCACGATCGCAGCGATCCCGCGGTCGAGCGACTGCAGGCATTCCGCGCGGCTGCGCCAGATGTCCTGGACGGCCGCGATCTCCTCCGGCGTCAGCAGCGGCAGGTCGCGGATCGCCCGCGGCTTGTCGCTGACGTCGGCCTCGTTGAAGTTGGGAGTGATCGGCATGTCGACATTGGCGAAGCTGCCTTTGTCCTGCTCGGCCGGCGTCGCGGGCAGATGCGGCGCATTGGGCCAGAAGAACAGCGCGAAGGGCTCGGGCGCCATTCCTAAGAAGTTCAGCGCCTTCTGAGTGAACACCTCGGTCGTGTATTCGCCGTGATCGTAGTCGACCAGAGTGCCGTTCTCGTTCAGCAGAAAATCGGTGTAGTCCAGCTTCTCGCTCGCCATCGCGCGCCAATCGGCATAGCCGGGCGGCACGTGCTTGGGCGCGATCTTGCCGTAGTTGTTGATGAACTTGCCGACGTGGCCCACGAAATAGCCCGCGTTCGTCAGCCACACCGGCAGCGCGTTGTCCTCGAGCGTGCGATAGACCTCGTAGCCGCCCTTGCGGTTGCCGAGCACGCCGTGATTGTGCGCCTGCAGCCCGGTCAGCATGCCCGCGCGCGACGGCGCGCAGAGCGAGAACGACACGGTGTGGCGGCCGAACTTGATGCCGGCGTGGCGGAAGATGCGCCTGAGGTTCGGCATCAGCGCGAAATCGTCGTAGCGCATGTCGTCGGCGCAGATGTGGATCAGGTTGGGCTTGCCGGCGCGGCGCCGCGCGCGCCCCGCCCGCGCCGGCGTGCCAAGCAATGCGGGCGCCGCGAGCCCGAGCTTGATGAGGTTCCTGCGGTCGACCATGGGCGGCGATTGTGGTGCGGTTGGACGCGCCTGTATAGTCGGGTCATGGACGCCCTTCAAACATTGGACATATCGAGCTGGACCGGCCCCTTCGCCGAGGACCAGCGCCGCGACGCGATCGCCGCGCTGGAGAGCGGCTGCGTGCTGTTCCTGCCGCGCCTGCCCTTCGCGCTGCGCCCCGAGGAGGCGCCGCTTTTGACCCCCGACCTGTTCAGCGGCCGGGCCAAGAACATCAGCCTGGATCCGTCCGGAAAGCTCAAGCACGCGTCGCGCGAGACCTCGGCGCTTCAGGCGATGATGCAGCGCTTCGCGAGCAGCGCGGTGTCGCTGGTGAGCGGGCTGTTCCCCGGCTATGCCGCAACCCTCGAACGCGCGCGCACCTCGTACCGTCCGGTCGAGATCGCCGGCCGCAAGCAGTCGCCGATCCACGACGACACGCGGCTGCATGTCGATGCCTTCCCGACGCGGCCGATGCGCGGGCGCCGCATCATGCGGCTGTTCTCGAACGTCCATCCGGGCGACGTGCCCCGGGTATGGAACGTCGGCGAGCCCTTTGCCGACATGGCCGCGAAAATCCTGCCCAGGGTCAAGCCGTCCTCGGCCGCCGCGAATTGGTTCCGGGCTGCCACCTTCCAGACGCGCGGCCTGCGCAGTCCTTACGACGACATGATGATGGGGCTGCACGACAACGCCAAGCTCGACATGGACTATCAGCGCGCCACGCCGAAGACCGAGATCCGCTTCCCGCCGGGCACGACCTGGCTGTGCTACACCGACCAGGTGATGCATGCGGCGCTGTCGGGCCAGTTCGTGCTGGAGCAGACCTTCCATCTCGACGTCGCGGCGATGGGAGAGCCCGCGCGCGCGCCGATCCGGGTGCTGGAGAAGATGACCGGGCGGTCGCTGGCCTGAGCTCCGCGGTCGCGTCTTTAAGCATTCCGCCGCGCTGCCCTTGAATCGAGATGAACCCCCTGTCACAAGGTGGAAACTTTCCATCCACCAGGGGATTCCATGCGCAATCTGTCCGCGGCCGTCATGCCGCTCGCTTCCGTCATGCTGCTTGCGTCCGCCGCCGCCGCGCCGCTTCTGGCCGCCGCCACCATGATGCCCGTCGTGCCCTTTCCCGGCGCCAAGGACACGCTGGCCGCGGCGCTGAACGACAAGAACGTGCTGGCCGGAACCTATGTCGACAAGAACGGCGTCAAGCACGGCTTCGTCGGCACGCTCGACGGCACCTATACCAGCTTCGATTTCGGCAAGTCCGGCAATACCGTCGCGATCGGCATCGACAAGGCCGGCGACATCACCGGCGCCAACTACAC
The DNA here is from genome assembly GCA_019247845.1 of Alphaproteobacteria bacterium. GTDB lineage: Bacteria > Pseudomonadota > Alphaproteobacteria > Micropepsales > Micropepsaceae > Rhizomicrobium. Next base: position 28,277 of record JAFBAL010000022.1, read on the forward strand.
GTCCGACCAGCAGATCTGCAACGCCACGCCCTATGAGCGCATCAAGGGCAAGTCGAACCCGGTCAAGAAGGGCACCAAGGCGATGACCGGCCTCGCCTGGGGCATGGACGCGGCGGGCGATTTCGTCGGCTATACCTGCGACCAGACGCATCTCATCGTCGGCTATCAGGGCAAGGCCGCCAAGTACAAGAGCGACGTCAAGATCTCCGGCACGCAGTTCGCGGTCGCGCCCTCGGGCATCAACACCTCGGGCGTGATCGACGGCTGGTCGGTCGATGCGACCGGCGTCGCCAAGGGCTTCATCCTGAAGGGCGGCACGACAAGCTTCGTGACCTATCCGCACGCGACCCAGACCCAGCTCACCGGCCTGAACGACGCAGGCCTCGCCACCGGCGTATGGACCGACGCGAGCAGCGTCCAGCACGCCTTCATGTACGACACCAAGACGAGCAAGTTCACCTCGCTCGAGCCCAAGGGCGCCAAGACCTCGGTCGCCGGCAGCGTCAACAACAAGGGCCTGATCGCGATCTATTCCGACAAGGGCTCGTTCATCTATTGCCCGAAGACCTGCCCGAGCGCGGGCTTCGCTTTCGAGACGACGTCGGTCCACGTCCCGGCGTCGCGCTTCCTGCGCTACGAGAACGGCGCCGCGGCGAAGCCGGCGGCGTTCACCATGCCGCGCATCCCTTTCGTGAACTAGCTGAAGCGCCCCCCGATCTCCGACACTGGCTTTCGGGGATCGGGGGACGTTCCATGTACAAGCTGGTTGCGGCCGCGCTTTGAGCGCGATGGCGCCGTCGTCGCCCATGGCGAGCAGATCGCGCCGAACGACATGGACCGGCTGACCGGGCTGCTTTTCGCCGCTACCGATATCCCCGTGGTGCCGGTTGCGGGCGCCGCCGGCACGCGCGCCACCGCGATCGACGACAAGAACGGCGGCGGCCTTGCGGCCGTGCTCTCCGACCAGGGCTCGTTCGTCTATTGCCGGAAGAAGAAAGCCAATTGCCCGCACTAAGGCAGCCGGCAGCGCAGCACCTTGGGATCGAAGATCGAGCCGATATAGAGGTCGCGGCCCGCGGTCACGCCGACGCTGCCGGCGCCGAGCGCGGGACCGAGATCGACATAGACCGGCTCGGCCGGTTGCGGCACGCCGCCCTTGGCCGGCGCCTTGAAGATCTCGGTCGGCGACGGTTTCGACGGATCGCTGGAATAGGCCACGAGGTCGAACATCTTCGGATGCCCCGCGATCCACAGCGTGCCGTCGGACGCGACATCGATATTGTCGGGGCCGGCCGGCATGTCGAGCGTGGCCTCCGGCGTCAGCCTGCCCGAGAAGACGTTGCGCGCGAAGCTCTGCACCCGGCGCATCGTCGATTCCGCGACGTAGACGTGACGGCCGTCGTTCGAGACGTTGATGCCGTTGGCGAAGACGAGTCCCGCCGCCGCCTCGCGGAAGGTGGTGCCGTCGTAATAGAGGACGTCGGCGCGCGGCAGGGTGAGATAATTCTCGAGCGTCATGCCCAGGTCGGTGCGGCTGCCGTGATCGTTGGTGACGTAGAACTGCGCCTCGCCCACCGCCACCACGTCATTGGGATGGATCAGCTTGTCGCCCTCGATGGCGCCGACTTCGTTCAGGCGCGCCGTGCCGTTCTCGACCAGCACCTGGAAGATGTCGACGGCATGATGGTCGGGGGTGAGATGGTTCACCGCCATCAAGGTCAGCGAGCCGTCGGCGGCGCGGAACAGCGAGATGCCGTGCGGATGGAAGACGGAAGGAGCGCCGGCGAGCCTGACGAAACCGGCATCGGGGCGGTCCAGCGCCAACGCATAGATGCCGTCGGCGCCGGAGACCTTGCCGTCGCCCCTGCCGTCACCCATGCGGCGCCGGTCCGTCGCCGAAGCGATCAGCAGCCGGTCGCGCGCGTCGACCTGCATGTCCTCGGCGCCCGTGACGCCCGCGATGGCTCGGCACGGAAGCGGCTTGGCCGCGACCTCGTCGAACGAACCCGCCATCTTGGCGGTGCGCAAAGCCATCCCCGCGCCCGCCACGATGACGACGGCGCTGGTGGTGATCGCGATCCGCTTCCAGGCTTTCATGGTGCCCCCCGGCTTTCTCCCTATCCCGCCAGCGCGAGACTCTGGCTGAACTGCAGGTCGGCCAGCCTGGCATAGAGGCCGCCGCGGGCGACGAGCTCGGCATGGCTGCCTTCGGCCACGACCTGGCCGTCCTCCATCACCACGATGCGCTTGAGACGCTGGATGGTGGCGAAGCGGTGCGCGATGACGATGGTGGTGCGCCCCGTCATCAGGTTCGCCAGGCCCTGCTGCACCAGCCGCTCGTTCTCGGCGTCGAGCGCGCTGGTCGCCTCGTCGAGCAGCAGCAGCGGCGCGTCGCGCAGGATGGCGCGCGCGATGGCGAGCCGCTGGCGCTGGCCGCCCGACAAGGTCGTGCCGCGCTCGCCGACCGTCGTCTCGTAACCGCCCGGCAGCGCCTCGATGAACTCGGACGCCGCGGCCGCGACGGCGGCGGCGCGGACCTGTTCGTCGCTCGCCTCGGCGCGGCCGTAGCGGATGTTGTCGGCGATGGTGCCCGAGAAGATCACCGGGTCCTGCGCCACGATGGCGATATGCTTGCGCAGCTCCTGCGGATCGAGCGCGGCGACGTCGACGCCGTCGAAGGCGATCGAACCCTGCTGCGCCGCGAAGAAGCGCAGCAAGAGCTGGAACACGGTCGACTTGCCGGCGCCGGACGGTCCCACCAGCGCCACGGTCTCGCCCGGCTGGATGTCGAGCGAGAAGCCGTTCAGCGCGGCATGCTCGGGCCGCGAGGGATAGCGGAACACGACGTCCTTGAACGACACCGCGCCGCGGGGCTTGGCGGGCAGATGCGACGGGTTCAAGGGCGCGCGCACGGCCGGCACGGTGTCGAGCAGCTCGCTCAAACGTTCCGATGCGCCGGCGGCGCGCTGCAGGTCGCCCCAGGTCTCGGTCAGCGCGCCGAAACCCGAGGCCACGATCACCGCATAGGCGATGAACTGCGCCAGCTGCCCGCCCGTCATGTGGCCGGCGAGCACGTCCTGCGCGCCTTCATAGAGCACGCCCACGATACAGCCGAAGATGCCGAAGATCGTGACCGCCGTCATGATCGCGCGCGCCCGCGTGCGCACGATCGCGGCGTCGAACGAGCCCTCGACCGCACCGGCATAGCGCGCGCGTTCGGGCTGCTCATGCGTGAAGGCCTGCACGGTCTGCACCGCGTTCAGGGTCTCGCTCGCATGCGCGCTGGTATCGGCGATGCGGTCCTGGCTCTTGCGCGACAGCGTGCGCACCCAGCGCCCGAACAGGATCAGCGGCATCATCACCAGCAGCACCGCGGCCAGCACCATCGCCGACAGCTTCACGCTGGTGAAAAAAAGCAGGATCAAGCCGCCCGTCAGCATCACCAGGTTGCGCATCGCGATCGAGGCGGAGGAGCCGATCACCGTCTGGACCAGGGTCGTGTCGGCGGTCAGCCTCGAGAGCACCTCTCCGGTGCGCGTGACCTCGAAGAAGGCGGGGGTGAGCGACAGCACGTTGTCGAACACCGCGCGGCGCAGGTCGGCAATGACGCGCTCGCCCAGCCACGAGACGAAATAGAAGCGCGTCGCCGTCGCCACGCCCAGCACGCCCGCGACCGCGACCAGCGCCAAAAAGTACTTCCCGATCAGGCCGACGTTCTGCTTATCGAAACCATGGTCGATCATGCCGCGGATGGCGGGAGGGATCAGCAGGCTGGCCGAGGAGGAGAGGATGAGGGCGACCGCGGCAAAGGCGATCCGCCCGCGATAGGGCTTCACGAACGGCAGAAGCCGCCGGAGCGACCCCAGCGACCGGCCTTTGGCCCGCCCGGCCGCGACGCGCGCGACCTCGTTCTCGTATTCCTGGCCCGCCTGGGACATGCAACCCGCCTTCCGGGCTCAATATAGGGTGTGAAACCCCGCCGCAAAGGGGCCAAAATTGCCGCGCTTGCCCGCGGCGCCCGCTTCCCCTATAAGGCCCGCCTTCAAAAGAAGGCCGCCGTCATGAGAAAAGGCATCCACCCCAACTATCACTTCGTCGAAGTCGCGCTGAACGACGGCACGACCTACAAGACGCGCTCGACCTGGGGCGAGCCCGGCGGCAAGCTGACCCTCGACATCGACCCGACCACCCACCCGGCCTGGACCGGCGGCCAGCAGCAGCTGCTCGACCGCGGCGGCCGCCTGACGCGCTTCAACAAGAAGTTCGCGGGTTTCGTGAAGTCGTAAAGTCCGCACGCTGTCATGGCCCCGGGCCATGACATTTGGGTGCCTTACGACCCGAATGCCCGTTCCAGCTTTTCGAACTGCGCCTGGACGCCGGCGGAGCCATCGCCGCCGCCGCGGAACAGCACGTCGTCGAGCCGGGCGATCCGGCGATAGAGGTTGTCGCTGCGGCCCAGGAGGTCCTGGAGCGTGGCGGGCAGAAGCTCCACCCCCTCGCCGCTTCCCCCTAAGCAGATCTCCTTCGAGCCCAGCCGGTAGCGGTCGCCCGCGGCATCCTCGGCGTCCATGTCGCCGTCATGCACCGCGCGCTGCACCAGAAGCCAGCTCGCCGCCTGCATCAGCCGCGTGGTGACGCGCATGCTCTCGCCCGCATAGAGCATGGCGATCTTGCGCGGCAGGTCCTTCGACTCGGCGCGGCCGCGGCCGTCGAGATATTTCGCCGTCTCCTCGACCAGGGACATGCCCTCCTCGAAGGTCTTCTCGAACAGCGCCGAACCGATGAAGGATGCTTGCGTGAGATGGCCTACGGCTTCGTCGTCGCTCTGCGCCAGCGTCATGTCGTGGAAGCCCCGGAACTCGCGAACTCGGGCGAAAGCTATCAAGTCGCGCGGCTCGCGCAAGGAGGGAAAGGCGGCTTGCGTG
>JAFBAL010000051.1 GCA_019247845.1 Alphaproteobacteria bacterium
CTCACGACCCACTCTCGACCGCGCGGCGTCAAACGGGCATTCTTGTGCACGTTCATCCGGTTCCTCTCCTGAAGAAGTTGAAGCCTCGCAACCTCATCTTCCTCGGCCGGAACCGGATGGACAACCTATTGAAAGCTCACAGCTAGATCAGGTGCAGGCCGCGCGCTAGATCAAATGCAGCGTCACCGTCTGCTTGGGCGGCTCCTGCTCGACGGCGCGATCCTCGAAGGGAATGCCGTCGCTGGCGCGGGTGTGGAAATAGAGCCGCTGGGCGAGCGTGCGCATCGGCGCCGTCATCAGCAGCGTGTTGATGAGCAGGTTGGACGGCGCCATGTCCAGCATGCGGCGCATCGCAAGCTTGGCGCCATAGCGCGGCGCCTCGCGTTTGAGCGCCGCCACCGGATGCGGCCCGCGGTCGTCGAGCCAGTCGCTCGCCAGCTGCGCCGCGCGGCGTCCGAAATGCAGCGCGGTGTGGATGCCGCCGCCGGTCATGGGCGAGACCATGCCGGCCGCGTCGCCGACCAGCATCACGCGGCGGGTGCCGAGATTCCCGAGCGTGCCGCCCGACGGGATCAGCCCGCTGCGCCGCTCGATGACCTTGATCCTGCGCACGTCGCAGAAGGCCTTGAGCCGGCGCAGCAGCCCGCTCAGGTCCGGCTTGCGCGGCTTGGACGCGGCCAGCCCGATCTGGGTCACGCCCAGCCCCGGCACGACCCAGGCGATATAGCCGGGCGCGATGGCGCTGTCGGCGAAGCAATGCAGGAAGCGCTGGTCGAAACCGCCGAGCTCCTCGCATTCGATCTCCAGGCCGGTCAGGAAACGTCGGTTGCGCGACAGGCCGAAATGCTCCGCCACGCGCGAGCGCGCGCCGTCGGCGCCGATCAGGAAGCGCGCATGCAGGCCGGGCAGCGACACGCCGCCGTCGTATTCCAGCGCGTTCTCGAAGCGCATGCCGTACATCAGCTCGGCGCCGGCGCGCTCGGCTTCCTCCGCCATCCAGCGCAGCACGCCCGCGGTATCCGTCGCCTGGAAGAAATAGCCCGGCGCATGCAGGTCGAGCGCGCGGTCGTCGGGCGCGTAGAGGCGCACGCCGCGCACCTTGCGCATCAGCCGCGCCGGCAGGTCGAAATCGTCGCTTGCCTCCTTGACCACGATGCCGGTGGTGCGGATGCGCGCGCCCGGTTCCTTCTTGGCGTCGAGCACGGCGACTTTCAGGCCGCGCAGCGCCGCGGTGCGGGCGCAGGCGAGGCCTGCGAAGCTCCCGCCCGCGATGACGAGATCGAATTTGCGGATCATGCGGCCCTCCAGCGGCTTTGGAATCTCCGCCCGCCGGATGGCCGCATTGTGGCTTAGCTGCGCAGGGCCGCCCCGGTTGCCTTGGTCACCGCGGCGACGATCTTGGCGGCGACGGCTTCGATCTCGGCGTCGGTCAAGGTCTTGTCCTTGGGCTGCAGGCGCACGGCGATGGCCAACGACTTCTTGCCATCCGCCACCCCCTTGCCTTCATAGACGTCGAAGACCTCGGCGCGCTCGATCAGCTGGCGGTCGACGCTCTTGGCGGCCTTCAGCACGTCGTCGGCCGTAACGCCTGCATCGATGACGAAAGCGAAGTCGCGCTCGACGGCGGGGTAGGGCGACGGCGCGAAGGCCGCGCGCGATCTGGCCTTGGGCTCGGGGATCGCGTCCAGGAAAACCTCGAACGCGGCCGCGGGCCCTTTGATGTCGAAAGCGGCCAGGATGCCCGGATGCAGCTCGCCGAAGGTGGCCAGCACCTTGGGGCCCAGCGCCAGCGTTCCCGAACGGCCGGGATGATACCAGGGTGCTGCGCCCGCCTTGACCGGCGCGGTCATTGCAGAGCCCATCGCCGCTTCGAGCGCCGCCAGCATGTCGGCCTTGGCGTCATAGACGTCGGCGGGATGGCTGGACTTGGTCCAGGTCCGCGCGCCCTGGCCGATGCGCAGGCCCGCGGCCACGTTCGCCTGCGCCTCGGGCTGGCCGGATTGGAACTGCGCCCCGATCTCGAACAGCATCAGGTCGTTGAAGCCGCGCGCCTGGTTGCGCGCGGCCGCCGCCAGCAGCGAGGGCAGCAGCGAGGGCCGCATCGCGTCGAGGTCGGCCGCGATGGGGTTCTCCAGCTGGCGCGCATCGTCGCCGCCGCCGAACAGTGCGGCATGGGCGCGGGGAATGAAGGTGAAGTTGATCGTCTCGTTGAAGCCGCGCGCGGCCAGCAGCCGGCGCACCGTGCGCAACCGGCGCTGCGCCGGCGTCAGGGTCGCCTTGGCGACGGCGCCGCTGCGCGGCATCGGCGTCGACGGCACCTTGTCCAGGCCGTGGATGCGCACGACCTCTTCCACCAGGTCGGCCTGGCCTTCGATGTCCGGGCGCCAGGACGGCGGGGCGACCTTCATGTCGCCCGAAACCTCGAAGCCGAGATTGTTCAGGATACGGACGATCTCGCCCTTCTCGACGTCGACGCCGCCCAGCGACTTGACGCGGCGGACGTCGAAGGCGATCTGGCGCCGCCACTCGGGCACCCGGCCCGCGACCACGACCTCGCCGGGCTCGCCGCCGCAGAGCTTCAGGATCATCTTGGTCGCGAGCTCGAGGCCGGGCAGGACGAATTCCGGATCGACGCCGCGCTCGAAGCGATAGCGCGCATCGGAGACGATCCCCAGGATACGCCCCGCACGTGCGATGCGGATGGGATCGAACAGCGCCGATTCCACGAACACGTCCGTCGTCGCGTCCGAGCAGGACGAAGCCTCGCCCCCCATGACGCCGCCGATGCCGCGCGCGCACCTGTCGTCCGCGATCACCACCATGCCGCTGTCGAGCGTATAGGTCTTGCCGTCCAGCGCGAGCAGCGTCTCCCCGTCCGCGGCGAAGCGGGCGCGCAGGTTGCCTTCGATCTTGGCGGCGTCGAAGACGTGCAGCGGCCGGCCGCGGTCGAGCGACAGGAAGTTGGTGATGTCGACCAGCGCGGAGATGGGGCGCAGGCCAACGGCTTTCAGCCAATCCTGCAGCCATTGCGGCGACGGCCCGTTCTTCACGCCGCGGATCAGGCGGCCTGCGAACATCGGCGCGGCATGCTCCTCGCCCGCGGGGAAGTCCAGCGCCGTCGCGATCGGCGACGCGAACTTGCCCGGCACCGGCGAGAGATCGCCCTCGCGCAGGCGGCCGAGACCCGCGGCGGCCAGATCGCGCGCGATGCCGTAGACGCTCGCCGCGTCGCCGCGGTTGGGCGTGATGGCGACGTCGATGACGGGGTCGTTCAAGCCCAGCGCCTTGGCGGCCGGCTCGCCGATCCTGGCGTCGGGAGCAAGCTCGATGATGCCGCTATGGTCGTCGCCCAGAAGCAGCTCGCGCGACGAGCACAGCATGCCGCGCGATTCCAGCCCGCGGATGGTTCCGATCTTCAGCGCCTCGCCGCTCACCGGAATGACGGTGCCGGGCCTGGCGAAGACGGCCTTCATGCCGCCATGGGCGTTCGGCGCGCCGCAGACGACCTGGATGGGCGCGCCGCTGCCGTCGTCGACCATGCAGAGCTTCAGCTTGTCGGCATTGGGGTGCTTCTCGGCCGAGATCACATGCGCGACGACGAAATCCTTGAGCCGCGCGCCGGCATCCTCGATGCCGTCGACCTCGAGGCCGATGGCGGTGAGCTTGTCTGCGATCGCGGTCACGTCGGCGTCGGTGTCGAGCGGCGCCTTGAGCCAGGACAGGGGGAATTTCATCGGCTGAGCCCTCCGTCCAGCGTGGGAACGTCCAGGGCCGGGAAGCCGTAGTGCTTCAGCCAGCGCAGGTCGGATTCGAAGAACGGGCGGATGTCCGGGATGCCGTATTTCAGCATCGCGAGGCGGTCCAGGCCGCCGCCGAAGGCGAAGCCGGTATATTTCTCCGGATCGATGCCGCACATGGCCAGCACGCGCGGATGGACCGTGCCCGAGCCCGCCAGCTCCAGCCAGTCGTTGCCGGTGCCGAAGACGATCTTGCCGGGCACCGAGCGGTCGCAGCGCAGATCCCATTCGACGCTGGGCTCGGTGAAGGGGAAATAGGACGGCCGCGCCCGCAGCTCGATCTTGGGCACTTCGAAGAACGCCTTGTAGAATTCCTCCAGCACCCATTTGAGATGGCCGAGCGTGATGCCCTCGTCGACGGCGAGGCCCTCGTACTGGTGGAACATCGGCGAATGGGTCGCGTCGGAATCGACGCGATAGGTGCGGCCGGGCGCGACGATGCGGATCGGCGGCTTCGTCTTGAGCATGGTGCGCACCTGCACCGGCGAGGTGTGGGTGCGCAGCACGTGCCGCGACCCGTCGGCCTGCTTCGCCACATAGAAGGTGTCGTGCATCTGCCGCGCCGGATGGTCGGTCGGGATGTTGAGCTTGGTGAAGTTGTAGTCGTCGAGCTCGATGTCGGGGCCTTCGGCGACCGCGAAGCCCAGGTCGGCGAAGATCGCGGTGACCTCGTCCAGCACCTGGCTGACCGGATGGATCGTGCCTTGCGGCTCGATGCGCGCGGGCAGGGTGACGTCGATGCGCTCCGAAGCCAGCCGCGCATCCAGCGCCGCGCTCTGCAGCTCGGTCTTGCGCCGGGCGATGGCGTCCGTGACGCGGTCGCGCAAGGTGTTGAACAGCGGGCCGCTCACCTTGCGCTCGTCGGGCGACATCGCGCCCAGCGATTTCAGCAGCTCGGAAACCTGGCCCTTCTTGCCCAGCGCGCCGACGCGCACGGCTTCGAGCGCGGCCTCGTCCGAAGCCGCGCTCACGCTACCCAGGATCTGCTTTTCAAGTTCGTTCGTCACGTGCGTCATCCATCAGGAAAGAGTGCGATCCCGGTGGACTTCAGCGAACGTTACGCCTTGGCCTGATCCACCAGCGCCTTGAAGGCTTCGGGCTCGTGCACCGCCAGATCGGCGAGGACCTTGCGGTCGATCTCGATGCCGGCTTTGGCGAGCCCGCTGATAAATCGGCTATAGGTCATGTCGTGCAGCCGGCAGCCGGCGTTGATGCGCTGGATCCAGAGCGCGCGGAAATTGCGCTTCTTCTCCTTGCGGCCGATGTAGTTGTGCTGCAGCGAACGATCCGCCGCGGCATTGGCCGAGGTGATCGTGTTCTTGCGGCGGCCATAGAAGCCCTTGACGGCCTTGAAGACGCGCTTGCGGCGCGCATGGCTGGGAACGGAACGGGGAGCGCGGGACATGGATCAGAACCCTCCGCCGTAAGGCATCCAGCGCTTCACGCGCCGGGTCTCGGATTCCGACAGCACCGCGGTGCCGCGCAGGTCGCGCGTGCGCGCCGGCGAGTTGTTGATCAAGCGGTGGCGCTTGCCGACCTGATGGGTCTTGATCTTGCCGCTGGCGGTGAACTTGAAGCGCTTCTTGGCGCCGGACTTGGTCTTCATCTTGGGCATTTTGCGTATCAGCTCCGGTTTTCTTGTTGGCCGGGTCAAGCCCGGCCATGGACGCGTTAAGAGCCGCCACGGCATGCCCTGCCGGGCCACTCACGAAAGAGCGGGCGTCTTAAAGGGGCGCCTCGGGATTTGCAAGGCTACTTCTTCTGGCTCTCTTTCCGCGCGTCGGTCTGCACCGCCTCGGAGTCCTGGCGGTCGCGGGTGGGGGAATCGCTGGAATCGCCGGTGACGCCGAAGTCGCGCGACTGGCTGCCCGCCAGCACGTGCTCGAAACCTTCCGCCGCCAGGCCGCGTTTCAACAATTCGCGCACGGCCGCGGCGCGGCTGGGCATGCGCACGGAAAAACGCCAGGTATCCAGCGCTTCCAACTCCTTGGCGGTCAACATGATTTGAAGTCTTTCGCCACGCGTCAGATCCGCGGCCATTCCCAGCTCCCTTGCCTTCCTCACTATAGCGCAGGCGAAAAATAAGTCACTTACTCATTCTACTAACTGTGTGGCCAACCATACTAAAACGCATAAACCCGTTAATAGGATCAATTACAAAGCAACTCATTGAAAATATTAGCTTTTTTAATTGACCTTCGAGTCTCCATGGTCCAGGCTAGGGGCGATTGGAGGTTTCCATGAGTTCTGCCGACATCGTCTCGCTGGTCACCAAGACCCGCCCGGACTCCACCTTGAGCGACGAGGTCAATCACCGCGTCGCCAACCACCTGACCCTGCTGGCCAACCTCGTCCAGGCCCAGGCCGCGACCGTCGCCAAAGGCCCGGCCGAGTACAGCCGGGACCAGGTCCAGGGCATCCTGCGCGAGGTCGCCAGCAAGCTGATCGGGGTGGGCCAGCTCCACCGCCGCCTCGTCGCCATGCATCCGGACGAGGACATCGACCTGGGCGACTATCTGATCGAAAGCTCGCATTCCCTGGTCAAGTCGCTGGCGCTGGAGAACCGCGTCGGCATCGTGCACCGCCTCGACACCCGCTGCCCGGTCAAGACCGAGCAGGTGCAGACCGTGGCGCTGATCGTCGGCGAGATCATCATGAACGCGATCAAGCACGCCCATCCGACCGGCATCCCGGTCGAGATCTCGATCTATTGCGGCCGCAGCGCGGCCAAGCGCGTCATCGTCGAGATCGGCGACGACGGCGTCGGCCTGCCCGAGAAGTTCGACGCGCGCCGGGACGGCGGCACGGGCCTGCGTCTCATCCGCCAGCTCGCCGCGATGATCGAAGCGGATCTGAGCATCCAGTCCGACAGCCTCGGCACGCGCTTCATGCTGACGCTTCCCGGCGCCTGATCCTCGAAGACGCGTTCGGACGAAAGGCCGCCACAATCGTCGGCCAGCTTGCGCCGCGATCTTCGGGGCATGCATGAAAAATCTTGCGAGTCTGGCGCGGCGGCTGGCCGTGTGGCTGTTCTGGCCGGCAATGGCCGTGGTCGTCTGGGGCGAGCTGACCCCGCATCCGCCGCATCTGGAAGTCGAGACCTCGGACAAGCTTCTCCATTTCATCGCCTATTTCGGGCTCGCCGGGATCGCGGCCACGGCGCTGGGCACCGGCCGCAGGCTGGCTTATGCGGTCCTGGCGCTGATCGCGCTGGGCGGGCTGCTCGAGATCCTGCAGAGCCTCACCGGACGCGACGCCGAATGGCTGGACGAGGCCGCCAACAGCCTGGGCGCGGTCATGGGCGCGTTCGCGGGCCTTCTGTTCTTGCGCCTCGTCCGCCCGCGTGACTAGGCTTCCCCATTAGAGAGGTGAAGCCATGTTCAAGGAATTCAAGGAATTCGCGATGCGCGGCAACGTCGTCGATCTCGCCGTCGGTGTGGTGATCGGCGCGGCCTTCACCGCGATCGTAAACTCGCTGGTCAAGGACATCATCACGCCGCCGCTGGGCTGGGCCACCGGCGGCATCGACTTCACCAACTTCTTCGTCGTCCTCAAGGGCGGCAGCTACGCCACCCTGGGCGAGGCGCAGAAGGCCGGCGCGATCACCGTCAACTACGGCGTCTTCCTGAACGCGATCCTCAGCTTCCTGATCGTCGCCTTCTGCCTGTTCCTGCTGGTGCGCCAGATCAACCGGCTGGTGACGCGGCCATCGGCGCCGCCGCCTTCCGCGCCGCCCGAGGACGTGACCTTGCTGCGCGAGATCCGCGACCTGCTGAAAGCGCGCGCGTGAGGATGCGCGCGACGGCGGCGGAAGCGCTTGCTTTGGCGGCGGCCCTATTTGGCGCCGCCGCGCCCGCTTGCGCCGACGATGCGAGCGACATGGCCGGGACGGTCGCGGGCTTCTATGCGGCCTATGCGACCTTCCATCCCTCCGACGGCATCCCCGACGCCAAGGGCCGCGCGAAATATGCCCCCTTCGTCTCGCCGTCGCTGGAGAAGCTCCTGGCCGACGGCGCGCGCGCGGAAGAAGCCTTCGCCAAGGCCAACAAGGGTTCGCCGCCGCTGCTCGAGGGCGACCTCTTCACCTCGAACTTCGAGGGCGCGACCTCGTACAGGCTCGGGGCCTGCGACGCGACATTGAAAACCTGCAAGGTCGATCTTACCTATGACGACCGCAGCCAGAACCCCAAGGACAAGGCCGTCACCTGGACCGACACGGTCCATCTGGCGGCGACGCAAGACGGCTGGCGGGTCGACGACATCGGCTACGGGGCCACCTGGGCCTTCGGCAACAAGGGGCTGATGCGCGACACGCTGGCGAGCGTGATCAGGAACGCGAGTGAATAGGAGGCCTCGGATGGCTGACAAGATGGCTGACAACAAGACGGACAAGGATTTCCCCGTCGCCAGGAGCGATGCCGAATGGCGCGAGACGCTTTCGCCCGAGGCCTATCGGGTGCTGCGCCAGCACGGCACAGAGCGGCCGGGCTCCAGCGCGCTCAATGCCGAGCAGCGCGCCGGCGAATATCTCTGCGCCGGCTGCGGCGGCAAGCTTTTCGAATCCGACACCAAGTTCGACGCCCATTGCGGCTGGCCCAGCTTCGACAAGGCGCTGGAGGGGGCGACCGAGACCTCGGTCGACAACAGCCACTTCATGACGCGTACCGAGGTGCACTGCGCCAGATGCGGCGGGCACCTCGGTCACGTCTTCCCCGACGGCCCGACGGCCACGGGGCTGCGCTATTGCATGAACGGCGCGGCGCTGAACTTCGCGCCGGAAAAGTCTTGAGACGCCACGCGTAGCCATCATTGTCATTCCCGGCGAGGATCGCTCGCAGTGCGAGCGATCCGAGGGAAGGGAAGCCATCGCGCTTGCGGGCGAGAAGCCCGCGCCCCTTGGTTTCCCTTCCCTCGCTCGACGCTGTCGCGCCGATGCTCGCCGGGAAAGACACGCTGGTCGGAACGCGCCTTGGCCTAGGCCATATCCTCACCGCCGCCGGCTTCGGGCGCCATCATCGGCTCTGCCGGCATGGCCGCGGCGGCCTTCGGAGCGGCGCGGCGCGACCCGCCGCGCTTCGCAGCGCGCTTGGCCTTCTTCGCCGGACGCTTCGCGGCCGCGCGCTTTGCAGTCTTCTTCGCCTTCTTCGCGGCCTTGGCCTTGCGCTTGGGGGCCGCGCGGCGCGCCGACGATGCGCGGGCCTTCTTCGCGGCTTTGCGCTTGGCAGGCTTCGCTTTGGATTTCTTCTTGGCTTTCTTCTTCGCCATGGCTCACTCCCTTGAATGGAATCGGGAGATTGCGCGCGAAGCAGGCGATGGGCAAGCGCTACTTGGCTTTGAGCGATTCCAGCGTCTTCAGGATCGCCTTCACGTCGTTGGTGAGAGCTTCCAGCCGCGCGGCCTGAAGACGTTCGTGCGTCTCGTCGTCCTCGTCGTCGCCGCGATCGATGTCGCCGATGTCTTCCTGGATGTCCTCGACGTCTTCCTTCAGGTCCTCGACGTTCTCGCCGAGCTCCTCGACGTTCTCCCCCAGCTCTTCGACGTTCTCGCCCAGCTCCTCGATGTCCTCCTGGATGTCGCCGACGTCCTCCTCGACGACCTTCAGGCTCGCGCTCTGCCGGTTGACGCTCATCTGGATGAAGATCGCCAGATAGATCGCCTCCAGCGACACCACGTTGGTCAGGATCGCGAACATCAGGCTCCACGACACCAGGCCGAGCATCGACACCGCGAAGAAGGCGACGAAGGCGACCGTATGCAGCGCCAGCGACGCCGGCGAGCCGATCCAGACGATGACCCGCTCGATGCCCTTGAGCGCGTCCTCAGGCTCTGGCGTGCTTGTGGTCGACATGGCGGATGGGCTTCCGGGGAACTCGGCCCCAATGAGCCCGTTGCCCAAGAAAATCAAGCCCGCCCGCGCATGAACTCGCGGTCACGGATCGACGGCCGCGCATCGGACTCCGTCAGGGACGGGCCGGCGGCGCATCGGCGAGATAGGTCGCATAGATCCATCCCTCGGATGCCTTCGCACCGCTGAGCTTCACCCTGACCCAGTTGCCGTGGCGCTCCAGCGAGGCGAGCGCGGTGGCCTTGGGCAGGGTCGCCACGATATCGGCGGTCTTCGACGGACCGCTGCGCACGTTCGCCGATTTGAGGACCGTGACCATATGGGCGGACGCCGCCGCCGCGGGCCTGGCGGTGGCGGCGGCGACCGCGGCAGGCGGGGCCGTGGGCGCGATCCAGTCCATCGGCGAGCCGTAGAGATAGAACATCACGGCGAGCGCCGAGACGGCGCCCACCAGGGTCACGTCGCGGATGGTGCGCCGCGCGCTCAGCGCCTTGCGCTCCTCGCGCTCGGCCGCTTCGGCCTCGGCCTTCCACTCGTGCTCGGCCTTCTGCATCGTCAGCCGCGCCTCGGCGGTCCAGCGCTCGCGGGCATGCTCGCTGTCCAGCGTGAGCTGCGCGATCTCCTGCTCGCGGGTGGCGAGCAGCGCTTGGAGGTGACCGAAGTCGCGGCGCAGCTGCTTGATGTCGTCGCTGTCGCCGCGTTTCAGCAGCGCCTCGGCATGGGCGCGGAACTGGTCGCGCTCGGCCTCCAGCTCCTTGATGCGCTTGGCGTTGCGGGCGAGCTGAACCTGACTCTGGTTCTGGATCTCGGCCTCGAGCGTCTGCAGGCGCTGGGTCTCTTCGCGCTTCGATTCGGCGAGCTTCGCCGCCAGCGCGGCGTCCGACGTGGCGCGCCAGTCGGCCTTGGCCTGCTCCAGCACCTGGCCCGCATCGCGCCGGCTCTGATCCAGCGCCGTCTGCGCGTCGCGCCGGGTTTGCTCCAGCCTCGCGCGCGCATCGGCGGTGGCCTGCTCCATCTGGGCGCCGGCTTTCGCGAGCCCGCGCTCGCCTTCGGCGACCTCGCTTTCGAGACGGCCGATCTGGCTTTCGAGGCGGCGAATCTCGTCTTCATGGGCGCCGAGCGTATCGGCGCGCGCGGTCTGCGCATCCAGCCGCGCCTGGATATCGGCGATGTCGCCTTCGCGATCGGCGATGGCGCTGTTGACGCAGGCGATCGCGTCGCGAAGACGCTCGACCTCGGCTTCCAGCTCGCGGACGCGTCCCGCGGCTTCGTTTTCGGCCCGGCCCTGCGCGCGCTCGAACTGCGCCTTGGCCTCGGACAGCGCGCGCTCCGAGCGCTCTTGCCACTGGGCGCGGGCATCGGCCAGCTCGCGGCTTTCGCGGTCGCGCCAGGCGCCCTCGGCCTTGGCGAGCTTGCTCGCGCTGTCGCGCTGCCAGGTTTCGCGCGACCGGACGAGCTCCTCTTCCTGCGCGGCGAGCGCCTTCTTCAGGCGCTGCACCTCGTCGCGCAGGCGCTTGCGCTCGGCTTCGTCGCCGCGCTCGCGCGCGCTTTCGGCGGCGCCGCGCGTCCTGGCGCGGTCGAGCTGCGCCTGAATCTCCGCCAGGGCCTCGGCGGCGGTCGCCTCGGTTTCGGCCAGCGCCTTCGCCGCGCGCGCCTCCGCCTCGGCCAGCAGCTTGACCGCGCGCGCGTCGGCATCGGCCACCGCTCTGGCCGCGCGCGCCTCCGCCTCGGCCAGCAGCTTGACCGTGCGCGCATCGGCCTTGGCCGCGTCGTCCTTGGCGGCATCCTTGGCGGCGTGTCCGGCACGCGTCTGCGCCCGCTCGCGTTCGAGCATGTCGGCGGCGAGCTTCGAGCTGGCGGCAAGCTGGTCCTGCAGCTCCCGCTCGAAGCGGCCGCGCGCCGCGACGATCTCCGCTTCGCGCTCGGCCAGCGCGGCCTTGGCGTCGGCGAGTTCGGCACGCAGCCGGGCGAGCTCGCCATCGTCGCCCGCGACGCGTGCCTTCGACGCCGCCTGCTTCTGGGTCACGGCCGGCGGCGGCACGGCGGTGCCGGTCGACGACACGGGATAATCGATCAGCGCCAGCGTCCCGCCGTCGCCGCCGTCGAGGCTGACGATGCGGATGCCCAGCGTGCAGAACTCGGCGGCGCCCTTGGGCGGCAGATAGGCGAGCCCGTCCAGCTCGTCCGACATCAGCGACCAGGAGCGGTCGCCGTTGTTGTGGCCGCGCGTCAGCCTTCCGCGCGGCGGCAGGCGCTCGACCCGCAGCGACAGGCGGCCGTGCTTGCGATAGGGCGCGATCAGGGGCGCGAGGTCGAGGGCGACGGGACGCGGGGCCGCGTCGTCGTCCTCCATGCTGCGCATCACCGCATCGGCGACGATCGCCTCGGTTGCGCCCGACCTCTTCGCATATCCGGTGCCGCGTTGCGCCATCGCGCCTCATCCCACTGAGAGGACGAGTTTCGCACCTCTCGCGTATTCAGAGGCCTTATGCAGGGCGGCCGAATTGATTCAATTTTTCCGTAGGCGGCCTACAGAATCTGCAGCCCTGCGGAAAGTTTTGCCGATGGGATGGATGAAAAAGCCGCGGAAAGCGGCGCTTTTGCGCCTGGCCCGAGCCTTGCTCTCCATGTCAGGCAACGAAACGCGCTTTCCACGGGGAACGCCATGACGCTTCACACTTCCAACTTTTCCATGCTCACCGCCAGCGGCGCGGCCCAGGCCCCGCACGATCTCTCCGGCAGCAAGATCGGCACCGTGCACAGCTCGAAGCACGGCGACGGCACCTTCCAGCGCACCTTCGAGGAGGTGAACGGCCAGAAGACGATCGACAAGACGGTCACCTTCGCCGACGGCACGACCAAGACCAAGGAGCTGGTCGTCACGCTCAACGACGACGGCTCGAAGACCATCACCAAGACCAATGCCAACGGCAAGGTCTCGACCATCAACGAGATGAAGGTCGACAACGGCGACGGCACCTTCTCGCTGACGAAAGAGATCACCAACGCCAAGGGCAACACGACCGAGGTTTCCGGCACGATCAGCCGCTCGAACGGCGAGGTCGACAAGAGCCTGACGATGACCAATTCCAAGGGCGAGGTCGAGACGCTGAACCGCCAGACGGTCAAGGACGGTCAGGTCGTCACCCACACCGCCACGGGCACCGGCTATGGCGGCCAGGCGATCGACAACGAATCGACCTGGACGACGTTCGTTTAGGAGTTCAGGAATTCACGGGCGGCGGACCCTGTCTGCCGCCCGTTTCATGCGTGGTGGCCGATCTCGGTCGCATGCGGGTCGATCGCCAGCTCGTCGCAATGCTGCTGGCTGCCGAAGGCGCAGGCATAGACCTTGGTGAACTCGGCCCCGAGCAGGAAGACCTGCGCCGAGTAGTAAACCCACATCAGAAGCAGGATCAGCCCGCCCGCGGCGCCGTAGGGTTTCGCGATGGCCGTGCTGCCCAGGAAATAGACGAGCAGGATCTGGCCCAGCTGGAACAGGGCGGCGGTGCCGATGGCGCCGAGGATGACGTCGCGCCACTGCAGGTCCTTGTTGGGCAGGACCTTGTAGATCGCGGCGAACAGCAGCGCCGCCAGCAGGAACGACACCGCGTTGTTGATCAGCGCCAGGCTGAACTGAGTGAAAGGCGTCTCGACGTCGATGACGTGCCTCAGCGCCGAGATGACGCTGCCGATCAGCATGGAGAAGACGAGCAGCACGCCGAGCGCCACGACGAGGGCGAGCGAGCGCGCCCGTCCGCGCAGCAATCTGGGCAGCACCGGGCCCTTGGGGGGCACGCGCCAGATCGCGTTCAGCGCGTCCTCCATCTCGCCGAAGACGCCGGACGCGGTGACGATCAGTACGACGACGCCCACGATGCCGCTCAGGATCCCGCCCGAGGTGGCGCGCGCGTTGCGGATCGCGGCCTCGAGCAGCTTCACGCTGTCGTGACTCATGATGTTGCCGAGCGCCTGGGTGATCGCCTCGCGCGCCTCGTCGCGGCCCATCACCAGACCCGCGATGGTCACGCAGATATAGAGCAGCGGCGCGATGGCGGTGACGAAATAGAATGCGATCGCGGCGCCGCGGGTCAGCGCCTCGTCGGCGATGAACGCGTCCAAACCGGCGCGGATAAGCTGCCAAAACCTGTTGAGCATGGAAGAAGCCGAACGACTCCGCGATGGAAACGCGCGAGCGCGAGCTTCGTTGCCGAATTCGCGCTCTTTCCGAATGCATCCCCTTGGCGCGCAAAGCGTTTTTCTTTTTGAAACACTCGAGGCGCGGGCATTTGGCGACCGACCACCACCCCGGTCATCGCTCCATATGGGAGCGCGACGCAGACGCCTTCACGCGTCACTGGCGGCGCTTGCGCGACCATGCGCAGGCGCGCTGGCAGCGCACCCGCTGGTCGTGGTCGCTTTTCTGGCGCTGGGCGGCGACCGTTTTCGTCGTGGTGCTCCTCTCCGCTGTCGCCTGGCTCTATTTCCTCGACTGGAACACGATGCGCGGGCCGGTCGGGCGCTATCTTTCGCACCGGCTGGGCCGCGAGGTGAAGATCGAGGGCGACCTCAAGGTCCATCTCTTCACCTGGACGCCGAACCTCACCGCCGACCGCGTCACGGTCAGGAATCCCGATTGGGTGAGCAAGGACAAGCTCGCCGCCGATATCGGGCGCTTCGCGATCGCGATCGAGCTGAAGCCGCTGCTGTTCCGCGGCAAGACGATCCTGCCTTACGTGACCTTCGACAAGGCCAGCGTCCTCGTCGTGCGCGACCTGAGCGGCCGCACCAATTGGGAGCTCGGCAAGTCGAAGGACGGCTTCGACCTGCCGCCGATCCGGCGCTTCACCGTCAGCGACGGCCACGTCACCATCGACGACGCGGTGCGCAAGATGCATTTCGAGGGCACCGTCAATTCGAACGAGACCCGCGGCGCCGGCGACCGCGCCTTCCAGCTCACCGGCGACGGCACGCTGAACCGCAACAAGTTCACCGCCGACGTCCATGGCGGCGCGCTGCTGAACGTCGATTCCAGCAAGCCGTATCGCTTCGCGGCCGACGTCCATTCGGGGTCCACCCATATCGCCGCCGACGGCGCGATCACGCGCCCGTTCCACTTCGGCCAGTTCGGCGCCAAGGTCACGTTCGAGGGCGCGAGCATGGCCGACCTTTATTACGTGACGGGGTTGGTGCTGCCGCCGTCGCCGCCCTATCGGCTGGAGTCGACGCTGACCCGCGACGGCGAAATCTATCGTTTCGAGAAGATGCACGGCGTGGTCGGCCAGTCCGACCTGGCGGGCGACATGATGGTCAATGCCGGCCAGACGCCGACCTATCTGCAGGCCAGGCTCGGCTCGCAGCGCCTGCGCTTCGTCGATCTGGGCCCGTTCATCGGCGCCAGGCCCGCCGCGAGCAGCGCGAAAGGCCTGCCGCCCGCGAAGCCTGCGGCGCCGGCGGCGAGCGCCTTCCTGCTGCCCGACACGCCGCTCAACGTCGACCGCGTGCGCCAGATGAATGCCGACGTCACCTATGACGCGGCGAAGGTGGAATCGCAGGACTTCCCCTTGCGCGATTTCCACATGCACCTGCTGCTCGACAACGGCGTGATGACCTTCAACCCGCTGACCTTCGGCTTCGCCCGCGGCAAGCTCTCGGGCAGGATCCAGGTCGACGCGCGGCAGGCGACGCCGGTGACCGACCTCGACGCCCGGCTGACCAACCTTCAGCTCGCGCAGTTCATGAAGGAGACGCCGCCGCCGGTCGAAGGCACGCTGGAGGCGCGCGCCAAGCTGCATGCCGTGGGCAACTCCATCCACAAGGCGGCGAGCCATGCGTCGGGCGCGGTCACCTTCGTGGTGCCCAGCGGCCGGTTGCGAAAATCCTTCGCCGAGCTCACCGGCATCGACGTGCTGAACGGCGTCGGCCTGCTGATCGCGGGCGACAAGAGCGACACCGACCTGCGCTGCGCCGTCGTCAAGTTCGGCGCCCGCGACGGCACCCTCCAGTCCGAGCAGCTCGTCGTCGATACCGACCCGGTCAAGATCACCGGCAAAGGCAGCATCAACCTCCGGGACGAGACCATGGCGCTGGAGGTGAAGGGCGAGCCCAAGGAATTCCGCATCGGCCGTATCCGCGCGCCGATCACGGTCGGCGGGCCGTGGGACCGTCCCAGCGTCGGCATCAAGGCGTCCGGCGCGCTGGCGCAAGGCGGCATCGCCGCTGCGCTCGGCCTGATCAACCCCTTCGCGGCGATCCTGGCCTTCGTCGATCCGGGCCTGGCCAAGGACGCGAACTGCGCCGCGCTGACCAGCGGGGCGGCCAAAGGCGCGGCGCCGGTCAAGCCCGTCAAGGCCAAGCATCCCGCTCGCGTCAAACCTGCCAAGCGCACGCGGCATTGATGCGACGGCGACGGGGGCCTTAACTCGTGGCGATGCCCAAGCCTGAAAACGTGCTCTGCCCGTCGCCTGCCGGTCTCTATTGCGAGCCGGGGGATTTCTACGTCGATCCGGTTCGTCCGGTGGCGCGCGCGGTCATCACCCATGGCCATTCCGACCATGCGCGCTCGGGCCACGGCACGGTGCTGGCGACGGAAGAGACGCTCGCCATCATGGCCGAGCGCTATGGCGAGAATTTCGCGCAGAAGACCGAAGTGCTGCGCTATGGCGAGACGGTGTCGCGCAGCGGCGTCGACGTCACGCTCGTGCCGGCAGGGCACATCCTGGGCTCGGCGCAGGCGGTGGTGCGGGCCAAGGGCTTCACCGTCGTGGTCTCGGGCGACTACAAGCGGCGCAAGGATGCGACCTGCGCGGCGTTCGAGCCCGTGCCGTGCGACGTCTTCGTCACCGAGGCCACCTTCGGCATTCCGGTGTTCTGCTTCCCCGAGGACGGCGACGAGATCGCGCGGCTGACGAAGTCGCTGGCCCAGTTCCCCGAGCGCACGCATATGGTCGGCGCCTATTCGCTGGGCAAGGCGCAGCGCGTGATCATGCTGCTGCGCGCCGCGGGCTACGACAGGACGATCCATGTGCACGGCTCGGTCGAGGGATTGAACGCGCTGTACGAACGCTTCGGCGTCAAGCTCGGCGCGATCGAGCCCGCGACCGTCGACAAGTCCAAGAAGAAGGATTTCGCGGGCGCGGTGGTGATCGCGCCGCCCTCGGCCATCGACGACAAGTGGTCCAGGCGCTTCAACGATCCGCTGCCGGCCTTCGCCTCGGGCTGGATGCGCGTGCGCGCGCGGGCCCGCCAGCGCCAGGTCGAGCTGCCGCTGGTGATCTCGGACCATGCCGACTGGAACGAGCTCACGACGACCATCAAGGAGGTCGCGCCCGGCGAGGTGTGGATCACGCACGGGGGCGAGGATGCGCTGCTGCGCTGGTCGGAGCTGAACGGCATCAAGGCGCGCGCGCTGTCGCTGGTCGGTTACGACGATGACGAGGGTGAAGGCCAGGTCGCGAGCCGCGGCGAGGCCGCAGGCTGATGCGCGCCTTCGCGAGCCTGCTCGACCGTCTCGCCTTCACGCCGCAGCGCAACGGCAAGCTGGTCCTGATGCGCGACTACATGCGCGACACGCCCGATCCCGAGCGCGGCTGGACCTTGGCGGCGTTGACGGGCGGGCTCGCGTTCGACGCCGCCAAGCCCGCCTTCATCCGCAAGGCGGTGGAGTCGCGGATGGATGCGCAGCTCTTCGCGCTGTCCTACGACTATGTCGGCGACCTGGCCGAGACGGTGGCGCTGGTATGGCCCAGGAAGCCCGGCGCCAATCGCGAGCCGGAGTTGTCCGAGGTCGTGGACGCGCTCTCCTCGGCCACACGCGCGCAGGTGCAGAAGCTGCTCGAAGGCTGGCTCGACGCGCTCGACGCCGACGGGCGCTGGGCCTTGCTCAAGCTGCTGACGGGAGGCCTGCGCGTCGGCGTCTCGGCGAGGCTCGCCAAGCAGGCGCTGGCCGAGATGGGCGGCGTGGCGGTATCCGACATCGAAGAGGTCTGGCACGGCCAGCACGCGCCTTACGAAGACCTCTTTGCCTGGCTCGAGAGGCGCAGCGACAAGCCCTCGGCCGAGTCGCCGGGGCGCTTCCGCCCGGTGATGCTGGCCCAGGCGATCGACGAGGAGAAGGACTTCGCCAACTACGACGCCGCCGACTATGCCGCGGAATGGAAATGGGACGGCATCCGCGTCCAGGCGGTAAGCGAGCGCGGCGAAAAGCGCCTCTACAGCCGCACCGGCGACGACATCGGCAAGTCGTTCCCCGACGTGCTCGACTTCCTGAATTTCGAGGGCGTGATCGACGGCGAGCTTCTGATCCTGCGCGAGGGACACGTCGAGAGCTTCGGCGACCTGCAGCAGCGCCTCAACCGCAAGGCCGCCGACGCCAAGCTGATCGCGAAGTACCCGGCCGGCATCCGCGCCTACGACCTGCTGCTCGACGGCGAAGAGGACTTGCGCACGCTTCCCTTCCGCGAACGCCGCGCGCGGCTCGAGGTCTTCGTGCGTCAGGCCGCGTCGCCGCGCATCGACCTGTCGCCGCTGCAGCCTTTCGAGAGCTGGGAGGAATTGGCCAGGCTGCGCGCCCATCCGCCCGAGGGCGACGCGGCGCTCGCCGAAGGGCTGATGCTCAAGCGCTGGGATTCGATCTACGAGGCCGGACGCCCGAAGGGGCCGTGGTTCAAGTGGAAGCGCGATCCGCATCTGATCGACGCGGTCCTGATGTACGCGCAGCGCGGCCACGGCAAGCGCTCGGGCTATTATTCCGACTATACGTTCGGGGTGTGGCGCGAGGATGCCAACGGCGACCGCGCGCTGACCCCGGTCGGCAAGGCCTATTTCGGCTTCACCGACGAAGAGCTCAAGCGCATCGACAAGTTCGTACGCGACAACACCGTCGATCGCTTCGGGCCGGTGCGCGTGGTGAAGGCAAGCAAGGATTTCGGACTGGTGTTCGAGGTCGCGTTCGAGGGCCTGCAGCGCTCGACGCGGCACAAGTCGGGTGTGGCGATGCGCTTCCCGCGGATCAACCGCTTGCGCTGGGACAAGCCGGCGCGCGAGGCCGACGAGCTTTCGACCCTGGAAAAGATGCTCGATTAGCGCCTGAGCGCGAGCGGCACCGCGAACCACAAGGCCAGGAGCAGCAGCGCCGCCAGCCCGGCACCGGTCGCGGCCAGCGTCGCGTTCGCCGTCATCTTCGCGACCGTGACATAGAAATCCGCGGCGATCCCCAGCGCCAGGGGCGCCAGGGCCGCGGAGACGAAAGCGGAGCCGATGCTGTGGAAGCGTTCGGAGTCGCGGCCCTCGAAGGTCAGGCGGTGGACCGCGGCGGGGGTCAGCAGAAGCATCACCGCCAGCGCCACCGCGGCCAGCGCGATGAAATGGATGTCGCGGTCGAGAACGGAAAGTCTCTCGAAGGCCTTGGTCATGGTGACGATGAACTGGAAGCCCAGAAGGGCCTGCGCGCCGGGCAGGATCACCCGCGCCTCGGTCAGCATCTGGTCGATCTTCTCGTGCAGCGCCGTGGGCTCGTCGCGCAACGGCGGCTCCTTATCGGTCGCGAGCGGGCGCAGCATGCGGCCCAGCCCATACCACAGGAACAGCGCCAGCCCCGCGGCGGCGATGCCGGCCGCGATCGCCGCATTCCCCGCGCTGCGCTGGAACACCACGAACACGTCCAGGCCCAGCGCCAGCGCGAAGGGCAGAAGAGCCGCGCCCGCGAAGCGTTGCGCCACCTTGAAGATCCGCACCGTCGCCTCGCCGCGCTCGACCAGCCGGTGCTGCGACGGTCCGGCGATCAGGAAGGCCAGGCACACGACCAGAAGCGACAGCGCGACCGCGTCCATGCCGCGCACCACGGGCGGCAGGGTGCCGAAATTCTCCTGGAACGCGGCCTGCATCCCGAAGCCGAACAGCACCTGCGTGCCCAGCATCTGCATGCGCACTTCGTCGAGCGCGGTGTGAACGGTCAGCTCGAGATTGGCCATCGCGGCCGGTCATGGCTCTTAAGAGCTTTTCTTCTTGCGCTTGCTCGACTTCTTCTTGGACTTCTTGGTCTTCTTGGATTTCTTCGGCACCTTCTTGCCCTTGGCGCGCGCCTCCGACAGGCCGATGGCGATGGCCTGCTTGCGGCTCTTCACGGTGCCGCCTTTGCCGCCCTTGCCGCTTTTCAGCTTGCCGCGCTTCTCCTTGTGCACGGCGCGCTCGACGTCCTTGCCGGCGCTCTTGGAATATTTTCTAGCCATAGGCGTTTTCTCCTCTGCTGCAGAGGCAAACGCGCAAATGTCATGAAAGAAGCAGGGACAGCGCCTTGCGGTAGCGCGCCGCGATGGCGTCTCGCGCCACGTGGCGGCCATGCGCGACCACCTTGCGCCCGCGCCGCCACACGCCATCGACCGTGGCCCCGCGCGCCGCGAAGATCCAGCCGTCGAGCAAGGCATCGCCGTCGCGGCCGGTCAATGCGGGATGCTCCGCATCCAGGCTCACGATGTCGGCGGCGCCGCCTTCATGCAGCGCGCGCGCATCAGCGCCCAAAGCCTGCGCGCCGCCGGCGAGCGCCGCGCGATAGAGCGTGGCCCCGGTCGAGGCGCCTTCGTGCGGCGCCATCACGTTGCGCGCGCGATGGATCAGGCGCTGGCCGTATTCCAGCACGCGCAGCTCTTCGGCCGCGTCGATCAAGACGTTCGAATCCGTTCCGATGCCGAAGGCGCCGTCGTACCACTGCGCGGGGAACACGCCGTCGCCCAGATTGGCCTCGGTGATCGGGCACAGACCCACCACCGCGCCCGCGCTTGCCACCGCGCGCGTCTCGGCCTTGGTCATGTGCGTCGCATGCACCAGGCACCAGCGCGCGTCGACATCGGCATGCCGCAGCAGCCATTCGACGGGACGCAGACCCGACCACGCCACGCAGTCCTCGACTTCCTTGATCTGCTCGGCGACATGGATGTGAACCGGGCCGGGATGCGCGGTGACGACGTCCAGCTCGTCCTTCGTCACCGCGCGCAGCGAATGCGGCGCCACTCCGACCACGGCGTCGTCCAAAGGCGCCACCGCGCGGCGGCTGGCGTCCAGCAGCATCGCGTATTCGTCCGGCGCGTGGATGAAGCGGCGCTGGCCGGGCTTGGGCGGCTGTCCGCCGAAGCCGGAATGGGCATAGAACACCGGCAGCAAAGTAAGCCCGATGCCCGTCGTCGCGCAGGCTGAAGCTATGCGCGCCGCCATCTCGCCGCGGTCGGCAAACGGCGCCCCGTCCTTGTCGCGATGCAGATAGTGGAATTCGCCGACGCGGGTGAAGCCGCTCTCGAGCATCTCGCAATAGGCCATCGCGGCGATGGCTTCGAACCCGTCGGGGTCCAGCCGCTCGACGAAGCGGTACATGACCTCGCGCCAGCTCCAGAAGCTGTCGCCGGTGGGTCCGCGCGTCTCGGCCAGCCCCGCCATGCCGCGCTGGAAGGCATGGCTGTGCAGGTTGGGCAGGCCGGCCAGGCCTATGGCATGCGCCTCGTCGCTCGGGCTTTTCGCAACGCCGGTCTCGATGCGCGCAAGCTTGCCGTCGCCCACGGTCAGCCGGACGTCGCGCGCCCAGCCGTCCGCAAGCCACGCCTGCCCGAACCAGAGTTGCTGCCCGCGTTGTTGATCATCGGTCGCCATCCGGCGCAGTCTATGCCGATGGATTGGCTGGAAGTACATCCGGGCTCGGCGCCCCTGGTCGTCAGTTTCCCCCATACCGGCACCGATCTGCCGGCGGAGCTCGAGGGCCGCTACGTCTCGCCCTGGCTCGCGCGGCGCGACGCCGACTGGTGGGTCGACAGGCTCTACGATTTCGCGCGCGACCTGGGCGCGACGACGGTGCGCACGGGGATTTCGCGCAGCGTCATCGACGTCAACCGCGACCCGTCGGGCGCCTCGCTCTATCCGGGGATGGCGACGACCGAGCTGTGCCCGACCACCGATTTCGACGGCGAGCCGCTGTATCGGAACGGCCAGGCGCCCGACGACGCCGAGATCGCGCGCCGCCGCGAAACCTATTTCGCGCCCTATCACGCCGCGATCCGCGGGCAGCTCGACCGCCTGCGCACGCGCCACGACAAGGTCGTGCTGTTCGACGCCCATTCGATCCGCTCGCGCATCCCGCGCCTGTTCGAGGGCCTGCTGCCGCAGTTCAACGTCGGTACCAACGACGGCAAGAGCTGCGGCGCGGCGCTGACCCGCGTCGTCAGGACGGTCTGCGAGATCTCGAAGCTCGGCCATGTCGTCGACGGCCGCTTCAAGGGCGGCTGGACGACGCGCCATTACGGCGAGCCGGCGAAGGGCATCCACGCGATCCAGCTCGAGCTCTCCTGCCGCGGCTATATCGACGAGCCCGAGACGCCCATGCCGCACAATTGGCCCACGCCCTACGACCAGGCGCGCGCGGCCGGCTTGCGCAAGGTGCTGAAGGACATCATCGGCGCCTGTCTGCTGTTCGCGCTATGAGGATCCTGCGCGCCGCCGACCGCGCGGCCGTGCCGTGGAAGAACGGCGGCGGCCTCACGCGCGAGGTCGCGGTCTGGCCGCAAGACGCCGGCTTCGACGATTTCGAATGGCGCGTCAGCATCGCCGAAGTGCGCGACGCCGGGCCGTTCTCGCGCTTCGAGGGCGTGGAGCGGATACTGGCGATCCTCGACGGCCGCATGCGGCTCGAATTCGCCGACAGCGTGGCCGAGCTCGACGCCGCGAGCGCGCCGCTGACCTTCTCAGGCAGCGAAAGCTGCAGCGGCACGCCGCTGGACGGTCCGGTCGTCGATCTCAACCTGATGACGCGCGGGCGCGCGGGACGCATGCAGCGTTTGCGGCGCGGGATCGTGCGCGACGGACTGGTCGTCGCTCTGGCCACGACCAGGATCGGGACCGAGACCTTGCATCGCTTCGATGCCGCGCTGGTCGAAGCGCCGGTCGCGCTGGGCGGCGACGCCTATCACTTGAGAGTCGTTATCAGGTGATAACGCGATAGCGCCGGGTTAGCGTTCCGCGCCGTCGATCAGGAGCGTTCCATGTTGCGTTGGTTTTTGCTCGCGTTTTCGCTCGCCTTCGCTGCCGCGCCGGTCCAGGCGCAGACCTACAAGGCGCTGGCGCATCAGCCGCCCGACGGCGCGCTCATCACCCTGCAGATGACCGACGGCACGGTCCTGGCGCAGGGCTTCGGCGAAGCGGATTGGTGGAAGCTGACGCCGGACAACAAGGGCTCCTATCAGAACGGCACCTGGGCGCGGGTCGCCGACCTGCCGGCGGGCTATCAGCCGCTCTATTTCGCTTCTGCGGTGCTCGCCGACGGGCGGCTGGTGATCCAGGGCGGCGAGTACAATTTCGACGTCTTCGCCTTCACCAACATGGGCGCCGTCTACGATCCCCTCGCCAACAGCTGGACCAATCTTGCGCCGCCCAAGGGCTGGCAGAACGTCGGCGACTCGCCGTCCTCGGTGCTGCCCGACGGCCGCCTCCTGCTGGGCTACAAGTTCAAGAAGCGCGTCGCCGCGCTCGATCCCGCGACGCTCGCCTGGACCGAGCTGCCTTCGACCAAGAAGAACGACTTCAACGCCGAGGAAGGCTGGACCTTGCTGCCCGACGGCACGATCCTCACCTTCGACGTCAAGGCGCATCCCAAGTCCGAGCGCTACCTGCCCGAGAAGGGCAAGTGGGTGAGCGCCGGCGACACGCCGGTCGACCTGCGCGGCCCGCAGAACTGCTGCGGCCGCTGCATCGAGGTTCCGCCCAAGAACAAGTGCTACGACCCGCCGGGCGAGGTCGGCCCCGCCATCCTGCGTCCCGACGGCAGCGTGTTCGCGGCCGGCGCGGTCCCCGACGGCGAAAGCCATGCGCATACCGCGGTGTGGATGCCGCCCAGCGCCGGCGACAAGCACGGCCATTGGGTGGCCGGCCCCGATTTCCCGAACGGCGACCAGGCGAGCGACACCTATGCCTCGCTCCTGCCCAACGGCCATGTGCTGGTCGAGGCGTCGAGCGGCTCGCTCTACGAGTTCGACGGCACCGCGCTCACGCGCGCGCCGTTCAACGGCGGCGGCGGCGCCACGATGGTGCTGCCGACGGGCGAGGTCTTGATCGGCGGCAGCCATGTCTACGCCTCGACGGGAACCTACGATCCGTCCTGGGCGCCGACCGTCGCGGCCGCGCCGTCGTCGGTGACGCGCGGGCAGAGCTATGCGATCTCGGGCACCCAGTTCAACGGCCTGAGCCAGGCCAATTCCTTCGGCGACGAGGACGAGACCCAGACCAACTATCCCCTGGTGCGCATCACCAACAATGCGACGGGCCACGTCTTCTATGCGCGCACGCACGACCACAGCTCTATGGGCGTGGCCACGGGCGCCGCGACCGTGTCGACGCATTTCGACGTGCCGGCCGCGACCGAAACCGGCGCAGCCAAGCTCGAAGTCGTCGCCAACGGCATCCCGTCGGCGCCAGTGAACGTCACGGTGAACTGAACGTCACGGTGAACTGAGCGTCACGGTGAACCGGGCTTGCGCCGCGCCTGCTGCACGAGCGCGATGGTGTCGTAGAACCCGTGGGCGAGGATCACCGCCCACAGATCGAACTCGCTCGCCACGAACAGCACGCCGTAGAGCACGGAGAGCTGCGCGGCGATCGCGGCACGGCGTGGGCCTGCGACAAGGTGGGCCGCGAAGGCAAGAGTCGCCGCCGTGGCCACCGCGGGCCAGTTTCCGATCGCCAGGCGCAAGGCGCCGACCACGATGCCGCGCAACACGATCTCCTGCAGGAAGGCGTCGAGCGCCCAGGCCCGTGCGATGGCCAGCGCCAGGTTGCGCATCGATTCCGGATGCCGGCCGGGCTTGGGCGATGCGGCGAACAGCTTGTCCGCGACCCATTCCGCGGTCGGCGTATAGGCGGTGAGCACGCCGGTCCAGAAGATCGTGAACATCGCCGTGTGCAGCACGGTGACCGGCGCGGCCAGGCCAAGGCCCGCCCAGGTGAGATGGATGCCCGTCATCGCCGCTCGATCATCGCTTGCACGAAGGGATGGAAGTGGCCCAGGTAGCGCGCCTGGACCTGCGGCAACCGCCAATCGTCGGGCGTCAGCGTCTTGCGGCAGCCTTGCGCGCCGCAGGTGCAGCAGTCCTGGTCCCAGACATAGTCGTCCTCGTCATGGTTCCAGGTGGCGTGGTCGAGCGTGATCTCCTCGCCGGCTTCGATGTCGCGGCGCGCGACCAAGGTGACCTCGTCGGCCAGCCAGGAATTGGCGTCGCAGGAATGGTTGAGGTTCTCGTCCAGGCTCGGTTGCGGATCGTCCTCGCGCAGCGCCAGATAGACGCCGTCGCCGACCTGCCAGATCGAGCGCATGCGATAGACCTCGGTCTCGAAATCGGCCGGAGAGATGATCTCGCCGCCGAACTCCATCAGCACCTCGCCGGCCGCGATCGGTTCGGCCGCGATGACGCCCTGGCCATGGATGGCCGACGGCCCCGGCACGAGCTTGGGACTGATGCGGGAGCGGGGGAGATAGGATTTCATGCGGGCGCTTTTGTCGAACGCGCGACCACGATTCGCGCCAAGCCCAGTGACCTACCACAACTCCCGCAGCTGCGGATACTTGGCGCCCTTTCGCAGGTTCCGGCTTTTCTCGACGACGCGCAGCGCGGCCGTCTCGGATCTCATCGCGGCTTGTTCTTCGCGCGGAAGCTCACGGGCACGCGCTTCTTGACCGTCTTGCGGGCCTTGAACCTGACCGTCCTGCCGTCCTTGGTCGTGAAGTCGACCTTGGCGGGGACCTTGACTTTCTTGCGCGCCTTGAAGGACACGCGGTGCGTGGTGGCAAGCTTTCGAAGCGTGGGAAAAAGCCCCAATACGGCCAGCGCAGTCGGTATCGGCATGATGGTATCCCCCGGTAAATAATCCCTAGCGTGCATTCTGCCGCCTGAACCGGAGATGAATGGGGGCGAAGACTGGCCTGCCGAAGACTGGCCTGCCGAAGACTGGCGCACCCGGCAGGATTCGAACCTGCGACCTTCGCCTTCGGAGGGCGACACTCTATCCAGCTGAGCTACGGGTGCGTGCGTCCGGGTGTTTAGCGCGGTCCCGTGCATCGGTCCAGTTGCCAACCGACATCGCGCTTGACCGGCAGCCCTGTCCTGCCCATGTCAGAACCTTCACATGGAGGGTTCCAA
The DNA here is from genome assembly GCA_019247845.1 of Alphaproteobacteria bacterium. Taxonomy (GTDB): domain Bacteria; phylum Pseudomonadota; class Alphaproteobacteria; order Micropepsales; family Micropepsaceae; genus Rhizomicrobium. Next base: position 25,809 of record JAFBAL010000051.1, read on the forward strand.
TGGTTGCGTTGCGTATTGCCTTGTTCGGATTTGCAGTCGCGGGTGCGGTGCCCGCAATGGCCGTGGTGGTTGCGGTGCCGCCGGTGCCGGGGGCCGCGAGCACGGCCGCTTACGGGATCAACGACGCCGGCGTGGTGGCCGGCACCTATACCGACGGCCAGGGCAGCCAGCACGGCTTCTTCGGCACGCTCGACGGAAAGTACACGACCTTCGACGCCGGCACGGGCGGCACCAGCGCGCGCGCCATCGACGATCGGGGCGTCATCGTCGGCTTCTCGAACGCGGATTCGGGCGATGCGGCGGCCCAGCCGATCTTCGAGCGCAAGCGGAACGGCGACATCGTCGGCGTCACGCGCCAGGGTCAGCAGCTGTTCGGCGCCGCCTACGGCATCGAGAGCGCCAAGAACCGCTTCGTCGGGTTCTGGTGGAGCTCCAACCTGCATCAGGCGATCGCCTTCCGCGGCCATGACGGGACGTGGAAGGAGGATGTGCGCATCCACGACGTGCATCAGGCGAGCGCGGCACGCGGCATCAACGCCCACAACGTCGTGGTCGGCGGCTTCTTCCGTCCGCCTATGCGCGGCTTCGTGCTGCAGGGCCGCAGGCTCACGGTCGTGGATCATCCGCACGCATCGGCGACCGAGCTGGAGGCGATCAACGACAACGGCGTGGCGACGGGACAGTGGGTCGACCGCCAGGGCCACACGCACGCGTTCCTCTACGACGTCGCCACGGCGACCTTCAGCGACATCGGCGTCAAGGGCGCAAGCGACGTCTTCGCCTATGGCATCAACAACAAGGGCGACGTCGCGGTGACGACCGACAAGGGTGCTTACGTGTGGTGCGCGACGCGCGCGGCCTGTCCATCATTCGCTAAGTGACGCAGCCAAAGGCGTCCTCCGCCGTTCCTTTCAAGGAAAACGGAGGACGCCATGAGGCAGAAATTCGCATTTGTTATCGTGCTTTCGGCCATCGCGGCGTCGCCGGCGATGGCGGCCGGCGGCGACGGCCCGAAGGACTTCGTCGGCGACGCGATCAAGGGCGACAATTCCGAGATCGCGCTGGGCCAGATGGCACAGCGCTCCGGCGGCACCGCCGCGATGCGCGACTTCGGCCGAACGCTCGTCGCGGATCACACCAAAGCCAAGCAGCAGGTCGCCGACGTCGCGCACGGCCTGGGCGCCGACGTGCCGGACGACGTGATGCCCGAGGCCAAGAGCGAGCAGGCCAAGCTCCAGTCGATGTCGGGGGCCGACTTCGACCGCGAGTTCGCGAGCTACATGGTCGACGATCACAAGAAGGACATCGACAAGTTCGCCAAGGAGGCCGGCATGCATCGCGGACCGACGAGCGACCTCGCCGCCAAGCAGCTGCCCACCCTGCGCAAGCACCTGTCGATCGCGCAGGGTCTGATGAAGAGCGGGAAGTAGCGTCAGCTCCCGCCCAGCTCCTTCATCAGCCGGTAGGTGAACTCGACGGATTCGTAGAACGCGCCGACCTCGCGGCGCTCGTCGCGGCCGTGCGCGCGCACATCGTTGACGTCGGCCCAGCCGCCGCTGACGCCATAGCTCGGGATGCCGGCATTGCGGGTGAAGATCGAATCGCTCGCGCCCGCCGCCATCGCCGGGATCACCGGCACGCCCGGCCACATCGAATGGACGACCTTCTCGACCGAGCCGAGCAGCGCCTTGCTCGGCGGCGACTCGGGCGCCTGCACCACCATGTCGGGGTGGGTGATCTTGATCTTGGGATCGGCGACGACCTTCTGCAGCACCGCCTGCACGCCGTCAACCGTCTCGTCGGGCATGATGCGGCATTGGACGGTCGCGACGGCGCGCGCCGGCAGCGCGTTCTCCTGCACGCCCGCGTTCAGCATCGTCGCCACGCAGGTCGAATGCAGGATCGCGTTGATCGAGATGTCGCTCTTGGCGAGCCGCGCGGCCGCCTTCATGTCCATCGGCTGCTTCGCCAGGCTAAGCATGTCAGCGCGCATCTTGCCCGTCTCGAGCATGGCGCGGCGCTGGAAGTAGAGGCGCGTCGTCGCATTGGTCTTGTAGGGGAACTGGAAGGCGGCGAGCCTTACCAGTCCCTTGGACAGATCGTAGATCGCGTTGTCGGGGCGCGGCTCGGACGAATGGCCGCCCTTGTTGGTGACCTCGAAATCGTAGGTGACATAGGTCTTCTGGCTGGTCTCGACGCCGTAATCGAGGCGCTTGCCGCCCACGATCTCGCCCGAATCGCCGTCGGGATTGATGACGAGCCCGGCATCGACCAGATCGCGATGCTCGCGCAGCAGGAAGGCCGGGCCGTCCTGCTCCAGGCCCACCTCCTCGTCGGCGGTGAAGGCGACGATGATGTCGCGGTCGGGCACGAAGCCCTCTTTCTTCAAGCGGATCAGCGAGGCGGCAACGGCGGCGTCCTCGTCCTTCATGTCGGACGTGCCGCGGCCGTAGAAATAGCCGTCCTTCTCGGTCAGCTGGAACGGCGGCAGGGTCCAGTCTTCCGCCTTGGCCTCGACCACGTCCATGTGGCAGATCCACATGACGGGCTTGCCTTTACCCTTGCCGTGCAGGCGCACGACGACGTTGACCTGCTTGGGATACTGCGTCTCGGGCACGATCTTCACGTCGTCCTGCGCGAAGCCGCCATCGGCCAGGTATTTCGCCAGCACCTGGGCGACGCCGCCGGTGCCGACCTCGTGCACCGAATGCACCGCGATGATGTCGCGCAGGATGTCGTGGGCGAGCTGCTTGTTGTCTTCCGGCGGCACGATGTGGCTTTGGGGTGCGGCCGCGCCCAGCAGAAGCGCCGCCGCGGCGACGCCCAGTTTCCATTCGCGCATGACGTTTTCCTTCATTTCAATGCTTTCAATGCCGCGTTCACGACTTCCTTGGCGGCCTTCCAGACCTTGCGCTTCCATTCCGGCGTGTCGGGATAGAAGGCGGCGCGGATTTCCTTGCGGATCGCTTCGGCGTTCTTGTGGTTGCCACCGGCGAACCGGTGCAGCCAGTTGTCCTTGCGCAGCGCGTTGAACACCTCGCGCGGCGGGATGGTGCCGGCTTCCAGCGCCGCGAAGGTGAGCTCGGTGCGCGGCAGCCATTTGGCCACCGCCCTGTCGACCGTGCCGGTCAGGGGCGCGGAGACGGACTCGCCCGCCTCGCTCGAGCACACGCGGTCGCCCCACATCTTCTTCGCGCGCTTGTACGCGGGCGAACCGGGCAGATCCTCGGTGATCATCTCGCCATAGCCGTGCGCGCCGAGCCCGGTGTGGAAGTCGACGACGATCAGCTTCTTCACGTCGCGCAGCTCTTCCTTGAAGACGTCGCGCAGCATCAGCGACGACCAGCTCTCCTTCGATCCGCCGAAATAGAGCCCGTCGGGATATTCGTACTGGCCGGCGGTGATCGCCTCCTGCAGCGCGAAATCGCCGTGGCGATCGGAATAGACCTGCAGCTTCGCATTCGCCGCGCGCATCGTCTCTTTGGCGATGTCCTTGGGCGCGATCCATTCCGCGAGCGAGTCGTAAGCCGTGTTCTTCGGCGGCTTTCTGTGATCGACGAAGTTGCGGTTGATGTCGGCATTGTCCTCGTTGACGCGCCGGTCCCAGGCGAAGCCGTAAGGATTGAGCGCGTGCAACAGGACGACCTTCGATCCCTTGGGCGGCTTCAGGAGGTTCTCGCGCAGCATGCCGGTCTGCACGCCCGAGCCGAAATAACCTTCCACGCCATGCGTCGCGGAGATCATCAGCAGCGCTGTGCGCGCATCGCGCTCGCCGATGACGGCGGTGTCCAGGAACAGCGGCTTGCCCTTGCGCGTCTGCGCGTTCGGATGCCAGCGCGAGGTGGTGCCGAGGTCGCAAGCCTGCGCCGCGCTCAGGAAGTTCGCGCGCGCGGTCGCATAGTCGGGCGGGAAATGATCTTCGGCTTTCATGTGTTCGAGGACCGCAGGAACAAGCTCTTCATCTATTTCAACACCGCGCGGAACGCCCCGTCCCAATCGGGGCCGGGCGAATGGGTTTCGTACCAGGCGATGCGCGACAAATGCAGGTCGTAGAGCTTCTGGCTGGCGCCGGAAAGCTTGCGGCACTGGTCGATCAGCTCGCGCGTCTTCTCCCATTGCTGGGTGCGCAGCGACTGGAAGATGTGGTCGTGGAAGGTCGAGAGCGCGCGGAACTTGGGGCTGGCGCGCATCACCGGATTGCCGAGCAGGGCATAGAGCTTGACGGGTGCCGCCCCGATCTCGACGAAATCGGCCTCCAGGAACGCGAAGCCGCGCTCGGCCGCCTTGCGCGTGTCCTCGCTCACGATGATCGCGGGCCCATAGGTGCCCGACAGCGCCTGGATCCGCTGCGCCAGCACCGCCGGATCGCCGACCGCCGCATAGGTCGTGCGTCCATGGCTCCTGAAGCCGCCGGCGATGACGGGCCCGGTCGATATTCCCACGCCGATCTCGATGGGGCTGAGCGAGGTGCCGTCGATGCGCCGTTCGTGGGTGACGATCTCGTTGACCTTGGCGACGGTGTCCATCATCGCGCTCGCGGCTTCGCAGGCGTGGATGGCGTGCTCGGGATCGTCCAGCGGCGCGTTCCAGAAGCACGAGAAGCCTTCGGCGCCGACGCGCTCGATGGTGCCGCGATGGGCCAGCACGGTGTCCATCAGGGGGCTGAAGACCTGGCGCAGCAGGCGCGTGAAGGCGACGGGGTCGTCCTTGAAGCTCGCGGCCAGCTCGGTGAAGCCGCGCACGCCGCAGACCAGATAGCTCACCTGGCGCGTCTCGCCGTCGAGCTTGAGCAGCGACGGGTTGCGCGCGATGCGCTCGATCGACGGCGCCGCGAGCGAATCCGCGAACGCGTCGTGCAGCCGCGCGCGCGCGCCGGCCACCTCCATCACCCGCGCCGCGGCGCCCGCGGCGAAGACCAGCGCCAGTCCCACGCCCGGCCCCAGCGCGTCGAACAGCACGCGGTTGGCGCTGAACAGGTGCCACGAGATCGCGCCGGCGCTTGCGATCGCGGCCACGGTGAAGGCGCCGCCCCACCACACATTGAAGCGCACCAGCAGATAGATCGCGGCCATGCCGAGGAGCAGAAGACAGGCGAGCTCCGCCTTGGCCGCGCCCGCGGGCCGGCGCAGCACCTGGCCCAGAAGGATGTTCTCCATCGCCTCGGCATGCAGCTCCGCCTCGCTCATCGCGCCGAACGGCGTCGCTATCGTTTTCGCCGATGGGCCGACATAGACGATGGTATGTGTGAGATCGGGCAGCGCCGCGGCCGAGATGTCGCGCGCCGCGGCGTCCTTGGCGAAGGCGAGCCACAGCGATCCATCCGGCGCCGTGGGCAGGTCGCGGTGGAAGGCTTCGAGCCCGCTCGTTCCCGCAGCGCCGCCCAGAAGCTCGCCGCCGTCGCCGGCGCGGAAGGCAAGCCGCTTCCTGTTCTCGGCCGCGCGCAGCACTTCGGCGTCGAGCGATGCGACCGCCTTGCCGTTCAGGCGGAAGGCCAGCGGCATGCGGCGCAGCCGTCCGTCGCGATCGGCGATGAGGTTGAGCGCGCCGCTGCCCGCGGTGCCCAGGCCAAGGCTTGCGACCGGCCCGTCGGCGGCGGGGAAGTCCGGCGCATGGCCGAAGGGGTCCTTGTCGCCCGCCGCGGCGAGCGTGCTCTTCGGGGCGAAGCCGTTGCCGCCGTCGCCCAGCGCGAAACCGGTGACGGTCGCGATCCTGGCGAAGGCGTCGGTCAGCGCCTTGTCGGGCGAGGGCATGTGCTCCAGCGCCTCGCGCGTCGCGTCGAAGGTCGGGCCCGGCGGGATCTCCGCGACCAGGTTCCTGGGCGAGGCCGGATCGGCGCTGTCGAGCGGCGTCACCAGCACCGCCAGCTCCGCGCCTTTCGCGCGCAGCTCGGTCAGCGTCTTGGCGAGCGCCGCGTGGCTCAGATCGCCGGTGTCCAGCACCTTGACCGCGAAGCCCTGCTCACGCGTGTCGGCATAGGGACGGGGGCTCGCGCGCTGATAGGAATCGAACAGGCCGCCGCGCAGCGCCGTCGCCAGTCCCGCCCAGTCGCTGCCGAGCGCGACCAGCGCGATCGCAAGCGCGATCAGCGGTAGCGCCCAGACGGAACGGGGGCGGTCGCGGAACGTCATTCGAAGGGCCCAACAGCTCTTTTGTTAGTCTATCACGCAGCCGGGCCATGAGAGGAAGCGCATTCCGCGCAAACCCCAGTGATTTCTATGGTTTCGCGCTCGACGGTCAGGCCGGCGCGCTTTGCCGCAGCGGCAAGGGCCGCATCCAGCGCCGCATCCTCGATCTCGCTCGCCCGTCCGCAGGCGCGGCAGAGGAAGAAGCGGCTCTGGTGGGAGCGCTCCGGCGCGAAGCAGGCGACGAAGGCGTTGCGTGAATCGATGCGGTGCACCAGGCCTTGGGCCTGCAGGAAGTCGAGCGCGCGATAGACCGTGGGCGGCGCGGGCTTTCCGCCGTCGCGGGCGAGCGTCGCCAGCACGTCATAGGCGCCCATCGGGGTGTGGCCGGCGAGCACGATCTCGAGCACCCGGCGGCGCAGCGGCGTCAGCTTGGCGCCCAGGTTCTCCGCCGCTTTCAGGCTCGGCGCCATGCAGGCCGCGTGGTCGTGGCTCATCGCGCGAGCCTCGCGCTCAACGAGGACAGGCCGAACAGGGCGGCCGCGGCCAGGACGATGGCGGGGCCGGCGGGGATGTCCTTCCAGTAAGCCAGCGCCAGGCCCAAAGGCGCGCTTGCCGCGCCGATCAGGCCGGCGAGTGCGGCCATCTGCTCCGGCGACCGCGCGAAGGGCCGGGCGGCGGCAGGCGGAATGATGATCAGCGCCACGATCAGCAGCGCGCCGACGACGCGCAGGCCCAGCGCCACCAGCACCGCGACCAGCACCAGGAACACGGTCTCGGCGAGCGGGCTGGCGCGGCCTTCGGCCTTGGCGATGTCGGCGTTGACCGCCGCCATCAGCCAGCGGCGCCAGAAGACCGCGCTCAACACGGCGATGACGGTGCAGATCGCTGCGATCTCGCCGACATCGATGCCCGACAGCGCCAGCACGTCGCCGAAGAGATAGCCGATCAGGTCGGTGCGCACCGTCTCCATGCTCGAAAGCAGCACGAAGCCCAGCGCCAGGCCGACATGGCCCACCACGCCGATGCTGGTGCCGACCGGGATCAGCCCGTCGCGGGCGCGCGCCATGATCAGCGCGGAGAGGATCGCGAGCAGCGTGACGCCGATCAGCGGATCGATGCCGAGCAGAAGCCCCGCGCCCGCGCCCAGCAACCCGATATGGCCGATGGACTCGCCCAGATAGGCCATGCGCCGCCACAGCACGAGCGAGCCCAAGGGGCCCGCCGCCGCGCCAAGAATTCCGGCGCCCAAAGTCGCGCGCCACAGGAAGTCATCCAAGGGCGTGGTCCTCATGGTCATGGTCGTGGTCGTGACTGTGGTCGTGGCGATGGACATAGAGCGCCAGCTCGCCCGCGACGCGCGGCCCGAACATCTGCGCGAAGGCCGGATCGCGCACCACCTGCTCGGCCTTGCCTTCGCAGCAGACGTGCCCGTTCAGGCAGACGACGCGGTCGGCCTGCGCCATGACGACGTGCAGGTCGTGGCTGACCAGCAGCACGCCGCAGCCGATCTCGCCGCGCAGCTCGGCGATCAGGTGATAGAGCGCGGCCTCGCCCGCGACATCGACGCCGGCCAGCGGCTCGTCGAGGATCAGAAGCTCGGGCCCGGTCGCGATGGCGCGGGCCAGCAGCACGCGCGCCATCTCGCCGCCGGACAGCGCCACCAGCTGGCGGCCGGACAGCGCGGCGATGCCGGCGCGTTCGAGCGCGGCCTGCGCCGGCGCATCGGCGGCGAACAGGCGCAGGAAGCGGCCCGCCGTGAGCGGCAGGCTGCGGTCGCGCGGGAAGTTCTGCGGCACATAGCCGATGCGCAGGCCGGGCTTGCGGGCGATCCTGCCCCCGGCCGGCAGCAGCCCCAGCAAGGCTTTGAGAAGGCTGGTCTTTCCCGACCCGTTGGGCCCGATCAAGGTCACGATCTCACCCGCCCGGATGGCGAAATCGACATCTTTCAGGATATCCGCCGCGCCGACGCGCAAGGAGAGCCCGGTGGCGGAGAGGAGGGGGGGATCACTCATTTGAATTGTTATAACATAACGAGACGTGGCTGCGGCAGATGCTCAAACATGCTTGTCAGAGAGGAAATTCGCCCTGTTCGCGCTTGAGGATCATTGCTTTCGCGGTGTCATCGATCATCTTGCTCTGAATTCCGCGGATGATGACATAGGGCTGCATCATGGGGTCGGCAAAGCGGAAAGTCTGCTGCCGATCGCCTCCTCGCTTGATCAGGATGTTCCCCCCTTCTTCGGACGAGAAGCGTCGCAAATGCTTTTCGAAATGCGCGATCCTTTTTTTCCCTTTCATAATGGCACTGTAGGGCTCCACAACGTCATTGGCGGTGAAGAAGCCATCGTCATCTGTTTCCGCCAAGGCGCAAGCCAACAACGACTGTTGAAAGAAGCTGTCTTGATTGCTTCGGGTGGCGTTGCGATACGCTTCCTTGAACGTCGCTTCAGTTTCCTCGATGAATCGATCCATGGAAGCTTCGACATCGCTGTTCATGACCACTATGCGTCTATCGGCAATGGCGTGAAGCGCAGCATATTTCGAAAGCGTTTGCGTAAAATACGGCAGTCCGCGCGAAAGGGCTACAATCGTCCATGTCGCGTCGCCTGAAAACGACATGACCGTGCGACCGGCCCGTTTTTGGATGATTTCTTTGAGTTCTGCGTTGGACATGCGGCTCAAAGGAACCTGAACGAGTGCACGCCCGATCGAGGCGTGGTCTTCTATCAGTTCCGAGATATTCTCAGCTACGCCAACGACGACTACGGTGCTGGTCACGGTGAAATCGTAGAATTCCTTGATCAGGTTTGCCGTCAGCCTTTTCGCGTCACCGTCCACTATCTCGTTGTACTCATCGATGATGATGATCGGCAGCGCGTTGGTGCCGCATTTTTGCAGCTCCCTTCGAACTTGAGACGGTGTTATTGTTTCGAAACTCGTCGAGAACTGTACGCTCTCGGCTTGCCCGGCATGGATCCCCGATGCTTGCAGCTCTTCTAGAGCCCGTATCCACAGCGTAGAAAACGTATCGCCAGGCCCCGCTTGGACCCGAGCGACGATGAAATTGCGAAGCGTCCGTCCAAATCTCTTCCAAAATATATTCGACAACGAAGTCTTTCCGACTCCGCGTTCGCCGAATAAGACCGCGTGTTTCGAACGCGAAAGCACGGTCTCCAGGATTTTGCGGACCTCCGTTGCGCGTCCTGCGAAAAGGTCCTCTTCATCGATGGGCGCTCCGTCGAAGAGGGTCGAGATTTCGAATTCGAGGGCCAGCCAATCGTCGGCGGACAAGGGTTTTTTCATTTTTTGAGCGTCTGAGGGGCATCCGCTGGAATACTATACCGTTGACTAAAGCGCAAATAGCGTTGACTAGAGGGGCCATTGCGCTGACTAGCCGCATAGCTTCCAGGGCCCGCGCCATCGTCAAGCAAATTTTAGTGACGCTGCCGTCATTTTCCTTGAAGTTTCAAGGATTGAGCGTACCTTGCGCGGCACTGCTACTCCGGGAGGCGTGAATGGACAGCAATATCACCAAGGATCCTGCCTATAACGCGGTCGATCCGCACGATTTCCCGGCGATGCTGGAGGTCGACCGCTATGGCGATCGCTCCACCGCCTTCGACAAGATCATCTCCGCGACCCACGACCACTTCTGGGACCCGCTCGACAAGAAGTACATCGACTTCACCCAGCCCTTCGACCTGGAAAACGAATACCTCGTCAATCCGGCGGCGAATGCCGACCTGCGGACCGCCATCGGCGAGAAGCTCGACGAGAAGGGCAAGATCAAGCTCGTCAATCTCGACGTGATGTGGTCGCTGTCCTCCATCCTGCACGGCGAGCAGGGCGCGCTCGCGCTCTCGGCTTCGCTCTGCCACATCCTGCGCGATCCCGGCGCGCAGGAATACGCCGCCAACCAGACGCGCGAGGAAGCGCGCCACGTCACCGGTTTCTCGGCCTATATCAAGGCGCGCTGGGGCAGGCCCGCCAAGGTCGGGCCCGCGCTCGGCAATCTGCTGAACGAGCTCGTCTCCTCGCCGCTGGTGTGGAAGAAGCTCGTCGGCATGCAGCTGCTCGTCGAAGGCCTGGCGATGGGCGCCTTCGCGACGTTCTTCAAGGAGACGCGCGATCCCCTGATGAAGCATCTCATGCAGATGGTCATGACGGACGAAGCCTTCCACCACAAGTTCGGGAAGATCTGGGCCGATCGCACGATCCCCAAGCTCTCCAAGGCCGAGCACGAGCTGATCGAGGACTGGGCCTGGGACGTCTTCCAGGTGCTGCTCTACAACCTGGGCAGCCCCGACCAGAAGGCGTGGATCTACGAGGCCTGCGGCCTCGATCCGCTGTGGTGCCAGCAGGCGTTCATGGAAGCCTTGACCGATGCCGGCATCCGCGAGGAGCTGCAGGAATCGACCAACATCTTCCGTGTGCTGATCAAGACGCTTCTGAAGGCGGGCATCATCACCGACCGCACGCGCGGCAACTATGCGGCCTATATCGACATGGCCGAGCTCTACGCCGAGGGCGACCGCATGGTCGGCGACGACATCGCCGAAGAGGGCATCAAGTACCTGATGCAGCTCAACGGCGGCAAGATGCTGATGACGCCGTCGATGCTGGCGGCGGAATAGGCCTTCGAGCCAAGCCCGTCATGCCGCAGTGCGCGCGAGCGCGCCTCGAAGCACGCGGCTTGCATCTCAGGCCGACGCTATGCCGCGAGCAATCGCCCGTTCGTGAGCTGGTCGAGCCGCGTCAGCGCGTCGGCCAGCATCATCGCGCCATAGTCCAGGTTGCCGTGCTTCACGTCGAAGGACGGCCCCTTGGAGCGCATCTGGAAGCGCACCGGCGCGTTGTTGAACGTCACGTCCATGAAGCCCGGCCGGGCGATCGTCTCGGGCCGCTGCCAGACGATCTCGATCTTGTGCCGTGCCGCCACGGCTTCCGCGGCGCGCCGCGCGCAGGCCACGAAGGCTTGCACGAACGCGTCGTCCTTGAGCCAGGGCTGCGCCTCGTCGTCGGCGACGCGCTCGGAGATGAAGGGCGCGCCCGCGATCAGGATCGGCGCGGTCGAGAAGCGCTGGATATGGCCGATCAGGCGGATCGCCATGCTGTCCTCGAGATAGGTGTCGATCAGCGTCTCGAGCAGGCGGCGCGAGCACAGCGGATGGGTGTCGTCCGCGAAGCGCCACGGCACGGTCACGCCGCATTCCTGGATCAGCCGGGCCACGTCGATGCCGAAGCCGGCGCCCACCACCAGGAAGGCGTCGTAGCGGTCGAAGTCGATGCGGTCCAGCCCGCCCGAGGTATAGCGCAGCTTCTCGGCCAGCTCGCCGTCGTTCGCCACCAGGCTCTTGCCCTCGCGCTTCATGAACTTCATCAGCCGGTTGGGCGCGGAGAAGAACGTCGCCTCGACGTCGTCGCGAAGCCGGGGGCGGCGCTGGTCCCAGGCCAGCTTGAAAGCGGCGACATGCGAATTGCCGACGACGCACAGCGAAAAGCTCACGGCGCGAAAGCCTCGAGCAGGACGTCCTCGCAGATCGCCTCTTCCTCGGCGCTCTGGCGCTCCCGCGCCTCGTCGACGCGCTGCCGCCGGCGCGCGTTGTCGCCGCCGTCTCGCGCATCGGCACCCTCGACGTCGCGCTTGCGCTCGCGCACGCGCGCCGTCCGCTCGCGGCGCTCGGCTTTCGCTTCGGTCTGCGCCGCCGCTGCGGCATGCGTGCCGTGCTGCTCGAAGAACACGCGCATCACCGCGGCGACGCCGCCCGGGTTCACCGCGCGCATGTTGGACTCGTAGAAGAAACCGCGCGACCACGGGCTCGCGACCAGCTCATAGGAAGGGAAATAGTCGATGCGGTTGCTGAGCTGCGACAGGTGGCCCGCCACCGCGCGCAGCACCGATTTCGAATAGGTGGTGGCGATCAGCACGTGGTCGTCGGTCGCGGTCGCGGTCAAGGGAACCGGCGAGACGGTCAGGATGACCTTGAGCCGCGGGTTCCACAGCCGCATCAGCTCGAAGAACTCCTCGAAGTCGGCGACGATCTCGTCATAGCTGAAGTTCTTGAAGGCGAAGAGCTCGGGATCGTAGTCGCCCGCGATGGTGCCGGGGGCCGTGGGATAGACGCGGCCGGTATCCTTCCGCACCCAGGCCTCGGTCAGGCCCAAGGTGAAGATGAAGACGTCCATCGTCTCGAACAGGTGCTTGACCTTGGCGAGGTGATGGCGGCGCAGGTCCAGCACCTCCTCGACCGTGTCGGCGCCCTCGGGCTCGACATTGGGGCGCAGCGCATCGAAGAAGCGGCCGTCCTTGCTCCACACGTCGCGCTCGTCGACGAAGCCGCGCTCGGCGTCGAGCGCGAGCTGCAGAAGCTGGCGCACGGTGTAGATATTGCCATAGCGCGCCGAATAGATGCCGTAGCCGAAGGCCTTGGCTTTCTCGTCGTCCAGAAGCGGCGGCTTCGGCTCGACGTCCAGCACCGAGAACCCGTTCTTGCGCAGGAAGTTCGCGACGTGCTGCGCGAAGCAGCTTCCGGCGGTCGCGATGCCGTCCCTGGGCCGCAGCTCGAACTTCTTCGCATAGAGCCCGGTCGCGGTCAGCAGGTGGGCGTCGCTCACCGCGCTGCGCCAGAAATGCTTCGGCTCGCGATTCTCGTAGGGCGATCTGGTCATGCTCGGGACTGTATCACGCGATGACGAAAAAGCGCGAGCAGCAACAGCGCCGCCGAGAGCGCGACGCAGGCCCAGCCGAATGCGTCGCCGATACGGTCGTAAAGCGTTGGCGCGCCTGCGCCTATTGCGACATCGCCGGTGAGCGCGACGAAGCCCGGCGCCGCATCGCTGGTTTGATTCTCCGCAATGCGGCCGTAGGGATCGCTCAAAGTCAGCAATCCGTTGCGCGAGGCGCGCGCCATCGCGAAGCCGCTTTCGACGCTGCGCATGATCGCAAGGCGCGCATGCGGAAAAGCGTCGGCCTCGAAGTCCCAGGCCGGGACGGCGACCAGCCGGGGATGCGACGCGTACGCGTCGCTGCGCAGCATCGCCGGGAAGTCCATATCCTTGCAGATCTCGACCATGCGGCTTTCGGGAAGCGCCAGCGGCGCGTCGCCCGGCACGAACCGGGCCTCCAGCCCCGGCACCAGGCGGCGCTTCACGTAGGCGAGCGGCCCCGCGCCATGCGGCTGGAACACCCAGGCGATGTTGCGGCGCGTGCTGCCGCTGCGCTCGTCCAGGCCGAGCACCAGCGTGGCGTTGCGGGCATCGGCAGCATCCTGGAGCACGCGGCGCGCATCCTCGCGCCAGGCGTCGCGCAGGATCGCGGTGTGCTCGGGCATCACGATCAGCGGCGCGTCGAGCTTGCGTGCCGCGGCGGCGTAGCCCGCGATGACGCCCAGCGCGGTGCCGCGGTCGTCGGCGAAAGCCTGCTTCGCGATTGCGTCGTTGGCGATCAGGCCGACATGGGCGTGCTGCGGCAGATCGCGCATCGCAGCCGCGCCGTAGCCGGCATCGAGCACGAAGACGCCCGCCGCCAGCGCGGCGGGCAGCACGGTGCGCGTGCGCAGCGCAAGCGCCAGACCTCCCGCCACGAAGCCCAGCAGGAACGTCACCACCCACAGCCCGAACAGCGACGCGCCCTGGATCAGAAGCGGCATGCCGACCTGGCTGTAGGACGGCGAGGCCGCGGTGCCGTCGGGCCCGAAGGCGGCGAAAAGATCCCAGCTCGTCCACAGCGCCGCGAAGGCCATGATACCCGCCAGCGGATGCACGCGGCGGCCGACCCATCGCGCGCCCAGCACGATCGCGGCGAACAGCAGGCAGGGCACGGTGAAGATCACCGCGAAGGCCTGCCACGGGAAGATGCCGCCATAGGCGGTCAGAAGGTTGGTCGCGCCCAGTGCCGCCGCGGCATAGGCGGCCGCTCCCACGACCCGGTTCCGGGCCGGCCCGAAGGCCAGCCACAGCACCGGGACCGGCGCGATCCAGGCCAGCCACCACACCTCGCCCAGGTTGGTCGAGAGATAGAACATCGCGCCGCTCAGCAGCGCGCAGAGGATCGCGATCATCGGGCCACTGTCGCGGGGCCCGGCGGCCGGCGCAATCCGCCCCGCCCCGGCGCTTGCAACGCGCCCGTCCTTCCGCTATGAATGAACGTTCATTCAGGCTAGCGAAGCAGGACGAAGGCGGACGTGGCGGACGTGGCAGACTTGGGGGCGGTGCGGAAAGTCCAGTTCGACAAGCGCGCGCGGCTGCTCGCGGCGGCGCTGGCGCTGTTCGAGACCCGCGGCTTCGACGGCGTCGCGGTGCCGGAGATCGCGCGCGCGGCGGGCGTGGCGACGGGCACGCTCTATCTCTATTTCAAGGACAAGCAGGCGCTGGTGAACGCGCTCTACCGCCATTGGAAGGAGCGCTACAACGACATGGTGCTGGCCCCGCTGCCGCCGGGCCTCGTCCTGCGCGACCGCTTCACGACCTATTGGCAGCGCATGACGGACTTCGCGCGGGCCCATCCCAGCGCGGTCCGGTTCATGGACCTGCACCATCACGCCGCCTATCTCGACGACGACAGCCGCGCGCTGTCGCGCCGCTATCTCGAGGTCGCCGAGGCCTTCGCGCGCGACGCCAAGGCTGAAGGCGCGATCCGCGATCTCGAGCCGACGATGATCGTGGCGCTCACCTGGGGCGCTGCGGCGGGGCTGGTGAAGTTCGCCGCCTCCGGCGCGCTCGCGCTCGATCAACGAACGTCAACCGCGATGGAGGATGCGCTGTGGCGCGCCATCGCCAAGGAAGGGAGCTGACATCATGGCCCGCAAGCGCAAAGGCGAAGGACAGACCGCGCTCGTCACCGGCGCGTCCACCGGCATCGGTGTCGATCTCGCCGAATGCTTCGCCAGGGACGGCTACGACCTGATCCTGACCGCGCGCTCGGAAGCGCTGCTGAACGAGGTCGCCGAACGCCTCGCCGCCACGCACAAGGTGAAGGCCGCGACCGTCGCGCTCGATCTGGGCCGGCAGGGCGCGGGCCGCAAGCTCGCCGACGAGATCGCGAGCCGCGGGTTGAGCGTCGACGTGCTGGTGAACAATGCGGGCTACGGCACCGCGGGCGCGCTGGACGGCTCGGACGCGGCGGAGCAGCTCGGCATGGTCGATCTGAACGTGCGCGCGCTGACCGAGCTCACGCAAATCTATTGGCCTCAGATGCTCGAGAAGAAGCGCGGCGGCGTGCTCAACGTCGCCTCGACCGCGGCGTTCCAGCCGGGCCCGCTGATGGCGGTCTATTACGCGAGCAAGGCCTTCGTGCTGTCGTTCTCGGAGGCGCTCTGGCGCGAGGCGCTGGGCACCGGCGTGCATGTGAGCTGCCTCTGTCCCGGTCCGACGGTGAGCAAGTTCCGCGAACGCGCCGGCACCGGCAAGACCAAGCTCAAGAACCTGGGCACGCCGATGAGCGCGGAAAGCGTCGCACGCATGGGCTATCGCGCCTTCCGGAAGAACCAGCGCGTGATGGTCACCGGTTTCCGCAACCGCATGCTGGCGCGGCTGGGGCCGTTCCTGCCGCGCAAGGCGCTGCTCAATACGGTGCACAATATCCAGAGCCCGGCCTAAGGCGCGTCGTCCTCGAATATCTGCTCGATCGCGAGCCCGAACACGCGCGCGATCCGGAACGCAAGCGGCAGGCTCGGATCGTATTTGCCGGTCTCGATGGCGTTGACGGATTGGCGCGAGACCCGGAGCCGCTCGGCGAGGTCGGCCTGGCTCCAGTTGCGCTCGGCGCGCAGGACCTTGAGCCGGTTGTTCATCGCCGCCACCACGCGCCGATACCTTGCGCGAAGCCGATGGCGCAGACGAAGATGAGGAACGGGTACATCGGCGGCATCGGCGCGACCTTGGCGAACTCTTCCAGGAAGCCCCACGCCGTCATGACGGCGACCGCGAAGCCGGCGCCCCAGATGAAGGCCTGCACGCGGATGAACCGCTGGTACTCGTCCTCCTCTTCGGAGAGGAAGCGCAGCATCGCCCAGATGGCGCCCAAGACCGGCAGCGCCGGCGTCATCGCGGCGGCATAGAGCAGCCAGCCTTGCGGGATATGTCCGTGCCGGGTCGCCCAGGTCACCGGCCAGAGCAGCGCGATGTACAGGCTCATGAAGACCGCCAGCCGCAGCACGTACCGTTTTTCGCTCTTCGCCATGACAAGTGTCCTTGTTGTTTAGACAAGTACACTTGTCATTTCGGGCAGGCTTTGTCAAGGGTGCTTGTCAGTGCTACAAGCGGCCATGCCGGATTTCGTCTCCATCGCCCGCGCGGGCGCCGTCGCCACCGTCACCTTCGACCGCGGCGACGGCCGCAATGCCTTGTCCAAGCAGCTAATCCTCGAGCTCACCGAAGCCGCGCACGGCTTCAAGGACGATCTCGAAACCCAGGCCGTGATCCTGGCCGGCAAGGGCGCCTTCACCGCGGGCGCCGATCTGAAGGATCCCGGTCTCGACCGCCGCCGCGCCAACGGCCTGCTCGAGCGCCGCCACCTGGTGCGCATCGGTCCCGAGCTCTGCGAAGCGTGGGAGCGCGTCGAGCAGGTCACCATTTGCGCGATCGAGAAATACTGCATCGGCGGCGGGGCGGCGCTGGCGGCCGCGTGCGACTTCCGCATTCTGGGAAGGGCCGCGCATCTGCGTCTGCCCGAGATCCCGCTCGGCATGAACATGAGCTGGCACGCGGTGCCGCGCCTGGTCTCGCTCATCGGACCGTCGCGCACCAAGCAGTTCGTCATCTTCGGCGAGAAGGTCGAGGCGGAGCAGGCGCTCGCCTGGGGCCTCGCCGACGCGGTGGTGGACGACGGCCAAGCGCTCGCCGCTGCCCAAGCCTGGGCCGCGAAGGTGGCGGCGCTCCCGCCCAACGCGGTGCGCATGAGCAAGGTCTCGGTCAATCAGGCGGCGAACGCGCTGCATCGCGCCACGACCTTCATGGACGCCGACCAATACGCGCTGGCGACGACGAGCGAGGACTACAAGGAAGCGATGCGCGCCTTCCTCGAGAAGCGCGCTCCGAAATTCACCGGACGCTGATCGGGCGCGCGCGATCCGTATGCTGAATTTTCGCCACCATCGTGCATCATCGTCGCGGGCGATATCGGGGGACGACATGCGCATTCTACCGCTTGGATTTCTGGCTTTTCTGTTCGCCTCGCCGGCCGCCGCCGATTGCCTGCGACCGGTCGTCGAGCCCGCGCGGCTGGCGCTCGAAGCCGCGCAGCCGAAGCAGGACATGGCGACCGACGTCACGCCGCGCGAGGCTGCCGCCATCGCCGCGATGAAGACGCGGCTCAGGACCTATGTCGCCGCGACGGCGGCGTGCGGCGGCGACGATCCCAAAGTGCTGCAGACGGTGCTTGCCTCAGGCGCGCCGAAGCTCGACTTCGCCGTGCGGCGCTTTGCGCCCGACCTGGTCGCGATCGCGGCGCGGTTTTCGATCCAATGCGGCAACGATACGATGCTGTCCGTCTTCCGGCACGGGCATGAGGTGCTGCACGCGCAGTCGGCGCCCTACAAGACCATCGCCGGCGCCTGGGACATGTTCGACTACGCGCTGTCGCCGCCGGACAAGACCGGGCAATGGTTCGCCGTCACCAAGACGGTGGCGCCGTGGTGCAGCTCGACCTGGTCCGAGATCCGCTATGCCGTGTGGCGGCCGGGCCGCGCGGAAGCGCTGTTCAAGGCTTCGGATTTCATGTGGTGGGGCAACGAGGACTACGGCCGGCTGACAGTGAACGCGAACGATTTCACCTTGCGCTTCCATTCGAGCAGCATCGACGACGGCCGTCACGATCGCGAATGGGTGCGCCATTTCGCGGTCCAGGGCGGCAAGGTCGTGCGCGTCGCGCCGTTCGCGAACGGCGCGATGGATTTCGTCGAGGAGTGGATCCAGTCCGACTGGAAGGACGCGCGCGCCTGGACGGCGCCCGCGATCCTGGCCCTGGTGAAGGACGTCCATCAGGTGTTCC
Source organism: Alphaproteobacteria bacterium (assembly GCA_019247845.1). Taxonomy (GTDB): domain Bacteria; phylum Pseudomonadota; class Alphaproteobacteria; order Micropepsales; family Micropepsaceae; genus Rhizomicrobium. Next base: position 43,923 of record JAFBAL010000051.1, read on the forward strand.
ACGCCAAGCCGTTCGGCGAGTTCCAGTCCGTCCGCCGCTGTCCGGGCGGCGCGCTCGAGATCGAGGTCAATCCGGCGCAAACCACCGGCAGCCTGTTTTTCCAGGTCACCGGGCAGGCCACGGGGCAGGCCACCGGGACGCCCAAGGATTTCCGGCTCACGGGCCTGGCCAACGCGGCCGATCCGCGCTGCGCAGGCAAGAACCTGTTCGATCCCGAAAAGCCCGATTGGCTTTGAGATCGGAATTCAACGATCATGATCTTGCGGTTTTGAGGGCGGAGCATCCCAGATGTCGGGCCAGAGAGCGGGAAGAGTCGCGGGCAAGATCGCGCTGGTGACCGGCGGGGCGCAGGGCCTGGGCGAGGCGTCGGCGCGCGTGCTGGCCCGCGAGGGCGCGCGCGTGGCGGTCGGCGACGTGAACATCGAAGGGGCGCGGAAGGTCGCCGCCTCCATCCCCGGTGCCATCGCGATCGCCCACGACGTCACCCAGGAGAGCCAGTGGCAGGCCGCGCTGGCCGAGGTCGAACGCGAATTCGGCGGCCTCCACGTGCTCGTCAACAATGCCGGCATCGGGCTGACCAAGGACCTCGAGGACGTGACCTTGGAGGAGTGGCGGCGCGTCCATGCCATCGATCTCGACGGTGTGTTCCTGGGCTGCAAGCTCTCGCTGCCGCTGATGGCCAGGACGGTGAGGGCGACGGCGCTCGGCGGCTCGATCGTCAACATCTCGTCGATCTCGGGCATCATCGCGGGCCACAACATGGCGGCCTACAATTCGGCCAAAGCCGCCGTGCGCCATCTGTCGAAATCGGTCGCGCTCTACTGCGCGCGCAAGGGCTACGGCATCCGCTCGAACTCGGTGCATCCGGTGTTCATCGCCACCCCGATCCTCGACGGGCTGGTGGCGCGCTACGGCAAGGACGAGGCGTACGCCAAGCTCGCGCGCCAGGTGCCTTTGGGCAGGATCGGCGAGCCCGACGACATCGCTTATGCGGTGCTCTATCTGGCTTCCGACGAATCCAAATTCGTCACCGGCGCCGAGCTCAAGGTCGACGGCGGCATCTCGGCGATGTGAGAGCTTCGCCGCGCGGGCCGATGCGCGCTTTCTATTTCGTCAGCCGCATGGCGACCTGCGCCAAGAGCACGCGCGCGCCCTTGCGGCCCAGCGCGCGGTCGGTCACGGCCTGCAGGCGCGACGCGATCACCGTCACGTCGGGCTGGCGGAAGGTGCGCACCTGGGTCGCGGCAAAGGCCATCAGGTTGCGCACATAGGCGTCGCGCAGCACCGGCATCGCGTGGTCGGCCTCGGCATAGAGCGCCGGGTCGGGCACGTCGATGCCGACGCCGATCATCAACAGGCCGGCCGGGTGGTCGTTGGCCACGATGGTCGCGTAGATCGGGTCGACCATCAGATACGACTTGGATTGCGTGACCTTGTGCACGGCCTGCTTCTTGTCGTCGTCGGCGCGCGCGGGCACCATCAGGACGACGAAGGCGGCAATGAGGACGGTGAGACCGGGTCGCATGCTCGAGCTTTCGCGTTATGCTCAAGCTCTAGCAAAACAGGGTAAAGCGATGGTTACTGCAACGAGATTGGCGTTGTTTCTGGGGCTTATTGCGACCTCGGCATTTGCGGCCGACCAGCCCGGCACGATGCACCACGTCAAGGCGTCCGAGCTGCCCAAGCCCTTCGCGACGCCGGCCGCCGACAATTCCTCGCATATCGTGCCGCGGCCCAAGGATGCCGTGCCGCAGGTCCCGCAGGGCTTCCATATCTCGGTCTATGCTTCCGGGCTCACGCAGCCGCGGTTCATGGAGCAGGCGCCCGACGGCTCCGTGTTCCTGTCCGAACCCGATGCGGGCAAGGTCACCTTGCTGCATGACGGCAAGGCCTCGACCTTCGCGAGCGGCTTCGACAAGCCGCACGGGCTGGCCTTCCATGACGGCGCGCTCTATGTCTGCGACCTGATCGCCGTGTGGCGCGTCGACCTCAAGGACGGCAAGGCGGGTGCCAGGACGCGCGTCACCAAGGACGGCTTCGGGCCGCTTGGCGGGCATTTCTCGCGCGACATCGCCTTCGACAAGTCCGGCGCGCTCTATGTCGCCATCGGCTCGATGAGCAATATCGACGAGGAGAAGCCGCCGCGCGCCACCGTGCAGAAGGTCGATGCCCAAGGGCATCTGTCGACCTTCGTCAGCGGCACGCGCAATCCCGTCGGCCTGGTGCTGAAGCCCGGGACCGACGATCTCTACATCACCGTCAACGAGCGCGACGGCTATGGCGACGGGCTGGTGCCGGACTATTTCACGCGCATCGCCCAGGGCGATTTCTTCGGCTGGCCTTACGCCTATTCGGGGCCGCATGCCGATCCCGATTGGGGCAAGAAGCGTCCCGACCTCGTGTCCAAGACCAGGACCCCCGACGTGCTGTTCCAGGCGCATTCGGCGCCGCTCGGCATCGCCTTCTACGAGGGCGGCCAGTTCCCGGCCGACTACAAGGGCGACGCTTTCGTCTCGCTGCACGGCTCGTGGAATTCGGACCATCCCACCGGCTACAAGGTCGTGCGCGTGCGCTTCAAGGACGGCAAGCCTACGGGCGAGTACCAGGACTTCGCCACCGGCTTCTGGGACGGCACCTCCAGCCCCGCCAAGGTCTGGGGCCGGCCGGTCGGGCTCCTGGTGCTCAAGGACGGCAGCCTGCTGATCGCGGACGATGCGGGGAAGACGGTCTGGCGGGTGGAGTATGGGAAGTAGGGGGTAGGCAAAGGCTGGCTTGCCGAGCCGTAGCTCGCGGCAACCACGCCCGGCTTCGCCCTTTGGGCTGCGCCGGGCAGTCTCCGCTCCGCTTGCGCGTCGCGAAGACTGGTGGAGCTGAGCGGAATCGAACCGCTGGCCTCCTCATTGCGAACGAGGCGCTCTCCCAACTGAGCTACAGCCCCAAGCCAAGACTTAGGTCCCGCCGGGATGAGCTCCGGCGTGGGGCGGGGTTTTAGGAAGCGGGGGCTTGTCGTGTCAAGGCATCGGGGCCGGACCCGCGCAACCGCTTGCCCCTTGCCCGATCCGCGCTACATAAACGAACGCGATTCCCGCGTGAAAGGCGGATTTCCATGTTCGGCCCGGTCGTGCTTTCGATCCTCTATGTTTTCAACACGCTGATCGACGTCTATCTGTTCGTCGTCATCCTGGCGGTGGTCGCAGACTGGCTGATCGCCTTCGGCGTGCTGTCGCTGCACAACCAGCTGGCGCGTTCGCTGGTCAATCTGCTGAGCTCGCTGACCGAGCCGGTGTTCCGCCAAGTGCGCAAGATCGTGCCGGCGATCGGGGGCTTCGACCTGTCGCCGATCATCGTCTTCATCGTGCTCAAGGTGCTCCAGATCGTGGTCAACGGCTACGCGTTGATGCTGGTGTGAGGCAAGACATGAGCGCCGGGATCATCGACGGAAAAGCCTTTGCCGCCCAATTGCGTGCGCGCGTGGAAGCCGAAGGCGCGCGCATGAAGCGCGAGCACGGCGTCGTGCCTGGGCTCGCCACCGTGCTCGTCGGCGACGACCCGGCGAGCGAGGTCTATATCCGCAACAAGAACAAGACCGCCGAGGCGATAGGCTTCCATTCGGTGCATCGCCATCTGCCCGCCGAGGCGAGCGAGGCGCAGGTGCTGTCCGTCGTGCGCGAGCTCAATGCCGACAAGGCGGTGCACGGCATATTGGTGCAGATGCCCCTGCCGAAGCAGGTGCGCGAAGCCGCCGTGCTCGACACGCTCGACCCGGCCAAGGACGTCGATGCGCTGACGCCCACCAATGCGGGCTTGCTGCTCGGCGGGCGCGCCAGCCTCGTCTCCTGCACGCCGGCCGGCGTGATGATGCTGCTCAAGGAATATCTGGGCGATGTCGCAGGCCTCGACGCGCTGGTGATCGGCCGCTCGCTGCTGTTCGGAAAGCCGGCGGCGCAATTGCTGCTGGCCGCGAACGCGACCGTCACGATGGCGCATTCGCGCACGCGCGACCTGGCCGCGGCGGCGCGCCGCGCCGATATCCTGGTCGCTGCCATCGGCAAAGCGCAGTTCGTGCCCGGCGATTGGGTGAAACCCGGCGCGACCGTGATCGACGTCGGCATCAACCGCGTCGATGCCGGCGGCGGCAAGACCAAGATCGTGGGCGACGTCGCCTACGACGCGGCGGCAAAAGTCGCCGGCCTCATCACGCCGGTGCCCGGCGGCGTCGGCGCGATGACCATCGTCTGCCTGATGCGCAACACGCTGATCGCGGCGGCCGCGCTGAACGGCCTGCCGACGCCCGGCGTGTAGCTAAGCGGTTCTCGCCGCGCCCATCTGGGTGGCGAGACCGCCGATGCCCAGCACGATCGAGATGCCGCCCAGGATGTAGTCGAGCTGCGTCGCTGGAACGCCGCAGGCGATGCAGACCGGTCCCAGCGGCGTGATCAGCAATGCTCCGATGAGAATGAGCCAAGCCCAGGCGAGAACACCTACCCATTTCGGCATATCGGCCTCCTTCGGGAGAATATGCTGAGAATCAATCACAAGTAGACCTCGGAGACAAGCCTCAGAGCCGCGCCTTCAGGTCCCCGGCCAGCCCGTCGGGACCCACCTGGTCCTCGTAATAGGTCACGAAGCGCCCGTCCGGTCCCATCAGATAGAGCACGCCGGAATGGTCCATCGCATAGGCGCCGCCGGGCAACGGATGCTTCGCCGCGAAGACGTGATAGGCGCGTTCGGCCTGGGCTATGTGCTTCGCATCGCCGGTGAGGCCGACGAAATCGGGGCCGAAGCTCTTCAGGTAGTCCTTGAGCACCTTGGGCGTGTCGCGGTCCGGATCGACGCTGACGAAGACGGGCACGATCCGCGCCCGCTCAGGCCCGAGCTTCGACAGCGCATCCGATACCATGGCCAAGGTTGTCGGGCAGACGTCTGGACAGAAGCTGTAGCCGAAATAGACCAGCATGAAGCGGCCCTTGAAATCGGCCTCGCTGCGCGCATGCCCGTCCTGGTCGACGAGCGCGAAGGGCCCGCCGACCGCGGCCGACCCGCTCGTCGTCGTGGTGCCGAGCTTGGCGATGCCGTCGCCCTCGTGCCAGACGAGCCCGCCGAGCGCCGCGGCCAGCATCAGCGCATAGGGGACCAGGGCTGTGGGCGTGCGCAGCATCGCCCGATTCCTATAGGATCGCTCCTGCCCAAGAAACGTGGCCAAGAAGCGCAACATGAGCGACATCACCGCCGATCAAGCCGCCCGGACGGGCACCGAGCCGCCCGCCGGTTCCCCCGCCAATTCCCCCGCCAGCCCTCCGTTGCGTTTCCTGCCGACGCCGGCGGAGCGCGGCCGCGTCAGGCTCCGCACGCTGTGCAACCTGCGCTGGCTCGCCATCGGCGGGCAGTCGGCGGCGCTGTTCGTCGTCTATCTGGGTTTCAACTACCGCTTGCCGATCACGCCCTGCGCGGTCCTGATCGGCATCAGCGCGGCGCTGAACGTGGCGCTGACCTTGCGCTATCCGCCGAGCCATCGTCTCATCAACCGCGACGCGACGGTGTACCTGGCCTTCGACGTGCTGCAGCTGGCGGCGCTGCTCTATCTGACCGGCGGCATCGCCAATCCCTTCGCGCTGATGTTCCTGGCGCCCGTCGTCATCGCGGCGACGACGCTGAACCTGAGCAACACGCTGATCCTGGGCGGGCTCGCGCTGGCCTCGGTGTCGCTGATCTCGGTGATGCACGACCCGCTGCCCTGGGCGCAGAACGAGGCGATCGCGCTGCCCTTGCTCTATCAGGCCGGCATCTGGGCCTCGCTCGTCATCGGCATCGGCTTCACCTCGGTCTATGCCTGGCGCATCGCCAGCGAGAGCGCGCGCATGTCGGCCGGCCTCGCCGCCACGCAGCTGGCGCTGGCGCGCGAGCACCGTCTCGCGGCGCTGGGCGCGCTCGCGACCGCGGCCGCGCACGAGCTGGGCACGCCGCTCGGCACCATCGCGGTGGTGGCGCGCGAGCTCGAGCGCACGCTGCCCGAAGGCTCGCCCGAGGCCGACGACGTGCGCCTCCTGCGCGCCCAGGCCGAGCGCTGCCGGGCGATCCTGGCGCGGCTGGCCAATCCCGAAGAGGCGATGCTCGGCACATCCCGGCTTCCCTTGGGTGCCCTGCTCGACGACATCGCCGCACCCTATCGCGGCGAGGACATCGACATCTTCATCGAGGTGCAGAACCGCACCGATGCCCAGCCGCAGGTCTGGCGCGCGCCCGAGCTTCTGCACGGGCTCGGCAACATCATCGAGAACGCGGCCGACTTCGCGCGCACCCGCGTGCGCGTCCAGGCCCAGATCGACGCCCAGACCCTGCGCATCGAGATCGAGGACGACGGGCCGGGCTTCGCGCCCGAGATCTTCGAGGCCCTGGGCGAGCCCTACATCACCTCGCGCCCCGGCAACCACGCGCTCGGCGACAGCGACCTGGGCCCGGGCGAGCTCGGCCAGCACGAAGGCATGGGGCTGGGCTTCTTCATCGCCAAGACCCTGCTCGAGCAGACCGGCGGCCGCGTCCAGGCGGTCAACCTGGACGGGCATGGCGCGCGCGTCAGCGTCGCCTGGCCGCGCGGGGCGATCGACGGCGAGGCGCCGCCGGCGGGCCCCAGAGGAACGGCTGAGGATTGAGCTCGAGGATTGACCGGGCGGTCCCGAAGGGCCTAAGACCCGCGAAATGACGAGCGACGAAAAGACCCTCCTGATCGTGGAGGACGACCGGCCGCTGCGCGAGCGCCTCGCCCGCGCGATGGAGACCCGCGGCTTCACCGTGGCGATCGCCGAAAGCGTCGCCGAAGGCAAAGCGCGCGCCAAGGAAGCGCCGCCGGCCTATGCGGTGGTCGACCTGAAGCTCGAGGACGGCAACGGGCTCGACGTGGTCGAAACGCTGCACGCCATCCGCCCGGATTCCCGCGTGGTGGTGCTGACCGGCTTCGGCAATATCGCGACCGCCGTCGCGGCCGTGAAATACGGCGCCATCGACTACCTGCCCAAGCCGGCCGATGCCGACGACATCCTGGCCGCCCTGATGGCGCAGCCCGGCTCCAAGCCCAAGCCGCCCGAGAACCCGATGTCGGCCGACCGCGTGCGCTGGGAGCACATCCAGCGCGTCTACGAGCTCTGCGGCCACAACGTGTCCGAGACGGCGCGGCGCCTGAACATGCACCGCCGCACCCTGCAGCGGATATTGGCGAAGCGCAGCCCGCGCTAAATCTTCTTCGCGTTGGGTTTCTTGGTTTTCGCCTTGGTCTTCGTCTTGGTCTTCGCGCTCGGCTTGGCTTCCGCCCTCAATTTCTTCGGCGCGATCTTGTGCCAGTGGCGCTCCAGCATGCCGCGCAGCGTCTTGGTGTCGAGCGCGGCGGCGCGCGCCAGCACGCTCGGATAGTTGCGGTAATGCTCGGTGATGAAGAAGGTCGTCGGGTCGGCCTCGAGCAGCATGTCGCGCTCGTCGATCCCGTCCACGATCAGCACGATGGAATTCTCCTCGTCGCGCCAGCGGGTGAAGAACTTCTTCTCGATGAAGAAAGCGGGCTTGCCGTAGGATGGTTTCTCGTTGCCGCCGGGAAACGACAGCGCGATCTTCTTGTGCTGCGCTTTCGTGATGCTCATGGATTGTTTTCCAGCCGCGCTTCGCGCATCGGGGGCGCCGCAAGCTCGATGACGTTGGCCAGGCGCTCGGCCGCGACCTTGGCGAAGGACAGCGTGACCGCCTTCCTGCGGCTGGCGTGAAGCTGCGTGCGCCGCGACGGGCGCACGATGGCGCCGCCATAGCGGTCGGCGACGATCAGCCCGGTGCCGTCGGGCACGTGATGGTCGGGGAAGTCGGGCGGGATCGCGAAATAGAACAGCTCGCAGAACTCGAGATATTCCGGCCATTTCACGTCGCCCCTGAGGTCCGCGATGCTGACCTTGATCTCCACGCCCAGAATGGAGCCGTCGGGCCCCAGCGCCGCGACGTCGAGCCTGCGGCCGTTGGCGAGCGTGAACTCCAGGATCGGCGAGAAGCCCTCCTGCATCAGAAGCCGGCTCACGCCGCGCGCGACGTCGGGTGCGGTGCCATACATGACCGCATTGGAACATTGCGTGAACGGGGCGTCAATCGCCTCCGAATCCGCTCTCCAGCACCCGGCGCAGCACCAGCGCGCCGTAGCGCGGGTTGCAGTGGCGGCGGTCGTCGCGGCCATCGGGCAGCGACAGGCTGGCGAACTGCATCTGCGTCGTCACGCCGTTAGGCGCCCAGGTCCGTTTGGGCTGGCGGAAGAACGTCGCCCTGTTCCTGGCGGCCAGCGCCTCGCATTCCTCGAAGAACTCGGTGCGGATGCGCGTCGTCGTTTCGTCGTCGAGCGACGGCGAGAACAGGCAGTAGTCCTGCGGCTGGAACGGCGCCGCCATCAACAGCACCGGCTTGGCGGTGATCTTGCGCAGCAACGCCAGCGCATGGGCGCAGTTGGTGTTGCGGATGTGGCGCGCGACGGCGGCACGGTGCAGCGGCCAGTCCTGCCTGTCCTGCTGCAGCCATTGCTTGAGCGCGAAGGAGATCGCGAGCCCGATGCTGCAGACGAGATAGGCGTCGTAGTCGTCCGCGATCGCGGGCTTGCGAGCGCTGCGGGCGAAGTGTTCCTGCAGGATCGGGCTCGTCGGCGCGAGCTTTCCGTCGTCGAGGCGCAGGCTGTTCCATTCGCCGCTGGTGCCCGCGAAGAAGGTGAGCGCGGTCCCGGGAAATTCCTCCTCGATCAGCGACCATCCGCGCCTAAGCGCCGCGGCATGCGAGTCGGCCAGCACGCAGATGCTCTTCGGCGCGTCCATGGCTCAGAGCAGCCGCTCGTAGAAGCCGCCATAGCTGCGCGTCTTGTCGACGAGATGGATCTCGAGAATCCAGTGGCGCGCGTTGCCGTTGGCGTCCGGATCGCGCATGCGCTTGGTGTTGCCGGGCCTGATGCCGTGCTGGGTGCGGTCGGTGCCGGGCACGCGTTGCGCATGCGGGAACTCGCCCACGATGTGGCCCGCGCTGGTATTGCCGTAGAGCCAGCCTTGCGCTTCCGCGGCGCGGCGCGTGTAGCGGTAGAGCTCTTCGCCGGTGATGTCGGGCGTCGCCAGGTAGTGCCCCTTCACGGTCTCGAAGACGCGCGGCAGGTCGGCGATCAGGCGGTTCTTGTCGGGATCGCTGCCCATCGCATAGGAGCGCCCGATATCGGCTTCCCATTCCTCGAACACGGGGCCGAGATCGAGATAGACCGTATCCTCAGGCCCGATCACGCGCTCCGGCAGCTCGTCGTAATAGGCGCCGACGGTGTTCGGACCGGTGCGCACCAGCCGCTTGTGCCAATGGCGCTTGACGCCGAAGTCGCGCTCGGCGAGCCGCGTGATGTCGGCGGTGACCTCGCTCTCGCTGCGGCCGGGCGCGATCAGGCCCGCGCGCTCGATGGCGTCGAACATCGCCATGCCGCGCGCCTCGGCCGCCTCCAGCTTCGCGCGCGCGGTCATGGCGTCGCTCCGCTACGGGCGGCCGCTGTCCTTGAGCTTGTCGAAGAACATCTGGATGCTGGCACGGATCGAGCCTTCATTCGCCTTCTTCAATCGCTCGACGCCGAGAAAGGCGTCGCCCACCGTGGCCGTGAAGGGCGCATCGATCGTAGCCAGAAGATACGGCTCGCCGCCCGAGTTGTAGACCTTATAGTTCACGTGCGAGGTCACCGTCATGTCGAAACCCATGCTGGGCTGCGACAGGCCGAGCAGGTTGACGTCGATCGGATAGGAGCAGCCCGAGGCCGGCGCGGTCAGGCCCGCGGTGTCGAGCGAAGCGCCGAGCGCGCTCTTGAAGCCGTCGTTGTCGACCTTCGATACCCAGAGCGGATTGGTCTTCTCGCCGCCGGTGACGGCGCGCACGCACATCGCATGCATCAGCGCCTGCGGGAACGCCTTGTCGGCATTGACCGCCGCCGGCGGCGGCGCCACCGCCATCGCATGCGGATCGGCCGAGGACGCGCAGGCCGCCAGGCTCGCCGCCGCGGCCGCCGTCGCGAGCAGCCTGCCCGCGGCGCCCGAAATCCCGTTCTTCTTCATTGCCCACACCCCTTTCGGTTGGCCAGATATCGAAGCTGTTCGTTGCGGTCGGCGAGCGAACGCGCCTTGACCTGCTCTTCGTTGGAGAGATCGGTGCTGCCCGCGATCAACGGCCCCACGAAGGGTGCCGCGCTGCCGACGCCCTTGGCGATGTTGCCGTTCTCGACCTCTTTGTCGTCGTGGCGGTATTTGGCTTCGGCCGCGCCATTGGCGGCGATCTGCTGCGCGATCGCATCGCAGCTCAAGGCGTCGTCGCCCGGCTGCGACATCGATACCGGCGTCACCTCGCGCGCCGCGCAGCCGCACAAGCAGAGCGCCGAGGCAGACATCACGATTCTGGAATACACGACACCAAGCCCCACCCCGACGGCGGGACGCTAGGGATGCGCCGCCGCGCTGTCAATTTACCCGCGAATTAAAACGTTGGTAGCGCCACGCTTGTGGTGAGCAAATGCCGCCGCGCATCACCTTAAGTAGCCGCCACCGTGTGGGAGGCGGGCGCTTGCCATTCGTCTTCGTCCCGGCGCAAGTTCCCGCCTGCGGCGCGCTGGGGTGCTCGCCGGATTTTTGGGGGAACCATGTCCATTTCGAAACCCACGACCGCAGCGCTGGCGCTGTGGCTGGCCGGAACCGCATTCGCGTCCGCCGAATCGCTGCAGGTCGCCAACGACTCGTCGAGGACCATCATGCATCTGTTCCTGTCGGACGCGGACGACAACGATTGGGGTCCCGACCAGCTCGGCGACGGCGCCGACGACACGGTGATGCCTGGCGAGTCGTTCACGCTCACCAACATCGAGCAGGGCCGCTACGACATCAAGCTGGTGACGAAGAGCGGCGCGGAATGCGAGGTCAACGACGTCGTGTTCGATTCCAGCTATGAGTGGACGATCACCAACGGCATGCTGAAGGACTGCTGAGGCGGCCGGAAGGCGAAAGGGCAACGGCGGCGAACCGTTGCCCTTGGGCCGTGTCTGCAGCGACGTTCTCGCTGATGGCGAGCCTGCGCGCCGCGTGCCCGCGCGCGATGCGCTTGCCGGCCATGCGTGCGGCCGCGTTCCGCGCCTATTCCGCGGCGAGCAGCTTGGCGCTGCGGCCGGTGAAGTTGATCGTCTGCAGGTATTCGATGCCCTCTTCGGCGATGTCGTCGCCGACCATGCGGTCGCCCTCGCCTTTCAGCTCGTCCATGTCGACATACATCGCATAGAAGGCGCGGGTGCGGTCGGTGATGATGCCGGCGTTGAGCAGGGTCTTCACCAGCACCCGGAAGATGTTCGTCTGCTCCTTCATGTTCTCCCGGCGGGTCTCGTCGGTGATCATCTCCTTGAGGTCCTCGATCACCCGGTCGGGGTCGAGGCCGAACTTCCGGTAGACCGGAATCTGCTGGTGCGGACCCACGAGGTTGAACAACAGGTTCTGGAAGCAGTGCGCCGCCCAGTCCTCGACGATGGCGTGCTCGGCCGGATCAAGCTTCGGCACCGTGCGGTCGGCCCAGATTTTCCCGAATTTGTGGTGGAAGGCCTCGTCGGTCATGACGAGTTGGGTCAGCCGCTTCACCAGCGGGTCGTTCCA
>JAFBAL010000024.1 GCA_019247845.1 Alphaproteobacteria bacterium
GGCGCCCGTGCGGATATCGAATTGGAAGCCTGCCCCCGCGGATGGCTATTCCGCATGCAGGCTCCTCTTTGTCTTTCGCGAAGCCCGAGGAGAAGCCAAGGTGCGGACGCGCTGCCGTAACACGCTGTGCCGCCCGCCTGCCGTAGCGTCTGAAGCGAAAGGGGCGGCACGCGTGTGTCGCCCTTTTGCTTAAGGTTTGAGATGTTTGATCGCGTCGCGCGGCGTGGTCCAGCGGCGGTGGATCCAAAGCCATTGCGACGGCCTTGCGCGCACGCATTCCTCGACCGCCGCGTTGATCTTGGCGGTCAGCGCCACGATATCGGCGTCGTGATCGCCGCTCGGCGTGAACTCGATCGGCGGGTGGATGGTCATGCGGAAGCGCGCGCCCTTCAGCCGCTCGTTGGACGCTGGCAGCAGCGCCGAGCCGAGCTTGAGCGCGAGCGCCGCGGGCGCCGGCGTCGTCATCGCGTCGCGGCCGAAGAACGGCGCCGCCACGCCCTGGTCGGTCTTCTGATCGACCAGCATCAGGATCGCCGCCCCGCGGCGCAGGAAGGTGAAGATCTTGCGCGTGCCCTGCGGCCCCTTGCTGATCTGGACCTTCGGCCCGGCATTGGCGCGCATGCGCGAGATATAGCGGTCGACGTAAGGGTTGTTCGGCGGGCGATAGACCAGGCCGCCTTCGTAGCCGAGCTCGGTCGCCATCACCGGCATCGCCTCCCAGTTGGCGAAGTGGCCGGAGATGAACATCGCGCCCTTGGCCCTGGCCATCGCCGCGTCGCCGTGCTCGCGGCCGGCGATCTCGAGCCGCGGGTTGGGACCGGTGAGCTTCAGCTTGTCGAGATGCGGATACTCCGCGACCGTGCGCCCCAGGTTGTCGCACATCTCGCGCACCACGCGCTCCACCTCGCCGGGCGGCATCCCGGGATAGGCGGCGCTGAGGTTCTCGCGCGCGCGGTCGATCACCGGCTTGATGCGATAGAACACGTGCCGTCCGATGAAGCCGCCCAGCGCCGAGGCCGCGTCGATGCCCAAGAGCTTGAACAGCCCCATGAACAGGTAGAACGGCGCCGCCTCCGCGCCGTAGCGCAGGACGTCCTTGAGCGGCAGGGGCTTGGTGTCTTCGGGTTCGGCCATTGTCTGGAAGGCGCGCTATCGCGTCGGTGGCAAGCTGTCAAGCAAACGCGCCAGCGCCTCGGCTCCGTCGAAGACGGCATGCACGGGAAGCGGCGTTATTCCGTCGCGCTGGCTGGGGGTGAGGCGCACGAAGTCCTTCTCGGTCGTGACCAGCAGCGCGCGATGCGCCCGCGCCTTGGCCTTGAGCCGGGCGAGCTCGGCCTGGGTATAGGCGTGGTGGTCGGCATAGCTCTTGGTTGCGGCGAGGTGGGCGCCTTGGCTCTCCAGGGCATGGAAGAACTTGTCGGGCCGCCCGATGCCGGCGAAGGCCACGACCTGCTTGCCGGCCACCGCGACGCCATGCTGCACCAGGTGGGTGCGCAGCACCGGCTTGGCGAAGCCGTCGAGCGCGACCGTGCCGTCGCCGGTCAGGATCACCGCGTCGGCACGCGCCAGTCCCTGCGCCACCGGCTCGCGCAAGGGACCGGCCGGCACCACGCGGCCGTTGCCGAAGCCGGTCTCGGCATCGACGACGATCAGCGACAGATTCTTTTGCAGCGCGAAGTTCTGGTGCCCGTCGTCCATCACGATGGTGTCGCCGAGCTGCTCGGCAAGACGGGCGCCTTGGGCGCGGTCGCGCGCGACGACGACGGGCGCGGTCTGGGCGAGCAGCAGCGGTTCGTCGCCGACGTCGGCGGCGGAGTTGCCCGCATGCACCTCGATCGGTCCGCCGAGCCGCCCGCCATAGCCGCGCGACAGGAACACCGGCCGGCGGCCGCGCTCCTTCAAGGTGCGCGCGATCGCGATGGCGACAGGCGTCTTGCCGGTGCCGCCCACCGTGAGGTTGCCGACGCAGATCACCGCGGCGCCGGCGCGATAGGGACGCGCGTCGCGTCTCTTCCATTCGACGCTGGCGCCATAGAGCAGGCCCAGCGGCGCGAGCAACCGCGCGCGCCAGTCGTCACGGGCCCAGAACTCAGGCGCGCGCATGGCCGGCCAGAAGCTGTTCGATCGCCGCGACCGTCTTGCCCACCGCGCCGCCGAGCGTTTCGGCAGCGGCGGCCGCGGCGGCGCTCATGCGTTTGGCCTCCGCGGGATCGGTCAGCAGGCGCTGCGCGATGGCGGCGATCTCGCTGCTGGAATGAACGAGGCCCATGCCTTGCAGCCGGAAGATCGCCTCATAGGCGCTGGTGAAGTTGAAGGTGTGCGGGCCGGCCAGCACCGCGCAGTCCAGCCGTGCCGGCTCCAGCGGGTTCTGCCCGCCGTGACGGATGAGACTGCCGCCGACGAAGGCGAAGGAGGCGAGGCGATAGAACAGGCCGAGCTCGCCCATGGTGTCGGCGACGTAGACCGCGGTGTCGGCGAGCGGCATCTCGCCCGCGGCGCGGCGGCGCACGGCACGCGTGCCGCAGAGCATCGCGATCTCGGGCCCGCGCTGGACGTGGCGCGGAACGATGATGGTGAGAAGGTTCGGCAGGGTCTGCCGCAGCGTGTCGTGCGCGGGGAGGATGGTCTCGTCTTCGCCCGGATGGGTCTGCGCCGCGAGCAGGATCGGGCGGCTGCCGATCGCCAGCCGCAACGCATCCAAGGCGTGCGCGTCGGCGGGCAGCGGCGGCGCATCGGCCTTGAGGCTTCCGAGGGCGCGCACGTCGCGCGCGCCCAGTTTGCGGAAACGCTCGGCGATCTCCTCGTCCTGCGCCAGGCACAGGTCGAAGGCGCGTAGCAGCGCCGCGGCCGTCTTCGGTGCCCAGCGCCAGCCCTGGAACGAGCGGTCGGACATGCGCGCATTGACCAGCGCCATCTTGATGCCACGCTCCGCCGCGCCGAAGACGAGGTTCGGCCAGATGTCGGAATCCACGAACAGCCCGATGTCCGGCCGCCAATGGTCGAGGAATCGCGCCGTCGCGGACGGCAGGTCGATCGGCACGAACTGATGCAGCGCGCGGGCGGGCAGGCGCTCGGCCATCATCTTCGCCGAGGTCACCGTGCCGCTGGTCACCAGCACTTGGCGAGACTCATCCTTGAGCAGCGCCTCGATCAGCGGCAGCGCCGCGATGCATTCCCCGACGCTGGCGCCATGCACCCAGATCAGCGTGCCGCCGGGACGCGCGGGCAGGTCGCGGCCCAGGCGCTCGTTGGCGCGGGTGCGGTCTTCCTTGCCCCGGCCGGCGCGGCGGCGCAGGAACAGCGGCAGCAGCGGCGTCAGCACCGCCGTTGCGGCGCGATACAGGCGATATCCGCCGGGTCCCCGCGCCATGGCCTACTCCGCCGCGTCGTCGAAGTCTTGCGCGTAGAGCCGCGCATAGAGCCCGCCGCGGGCCATCAGCTCCGCATGCGTGCCGCTCTCCACGACGTGGCCGCGGTCGAGCACGTAGATGCGGTCGGCATCGAGCACCGTGCTCAGGCGATGCGCGATGACGATGGTGGTGCGGCCCTTCATCAGCCGGTTGAGCGCGTCTTGCACCTGGCGCTCGCTTTCGGTGTCGAGCGCCGAGGTCGCTTCGTCGAGCAGAAGGATGGGCGCGTTGCGCAAGACCGCGCGCGCGATGGCGATGCGCTGGCGCTGGCCGCCCGAGAGCTTCAGGCCCCCCTCGCCGACGCGGGTGTCGTAGCCTTCGGGCAGCGCGGTGATGAAGTCGTGCGCCGCCGCGTCGCGCGCCGCCGCCTCGATCTCGGGCCGGGTGGCGTCCAGCCGGCCGAGCGCGATGTTGTCGGCGACGCTCTCGTCGAACAGGATCGGGTCCTGCGTCACCAGCGCGATATTCTCGCGCAAGGACTTGAGCGTCACGTCGCGGATGTCGCGGCCGTCCACCGCGATGCCGCCCGCGCTGGTCTCGTAGAAGCGCAGCAGGAGGTTGAAGATCGTCGTCTTGCCGGCGCCGGAGGGACCGACCAGCGCCACCTTCTGCCCCGGCGCGACGTCGAGGTCGACCTCGCCGATGGCGGCGACGTCGGCGTCGTAGCAGAAGGCGACGGTCTTGAAGCCGACCGCGCCGCGCACGATCTCCAGCGGCAGGGCGCCGGGCTTGTCGACGATGCGCGGCTTCTCGTCGATCACCGCGAAGACGCGGCCCGCCGCGGCGGTGCCGGTCGAGATCAGGGGCCAGAACTGGCTGATGTTGCGCACCGGCGCCTGGGCCAGCAGCATCGCCGCGATGAAGGCGGCGAAGCGCGGCAGATCGAGCTGGTTGTGGAGCGACTGATAGCCCGCGAAGCCGATGGTCGCTGCCAGGATGATGCCGACGAAGACGTCGGTGATCGGGACCGAGGCGGCGCGGCGGCGGACGAACTTCAGGATCGTCTTCAGCCGGAGCGCGATGCGCGCATGGGCCCGTTCCGAGGCATGCTCCTCCAGGCCGTAGGCCTTGACGATGCGCCGCCCGTCGAGCGACTCCGCGAGCGCGGTGGTCAGGTCGCCGGTCTGCTCCATCGCGCGCCGCGTCGCGCGCCGCATCGAGCTGCCGATGCGCTCCATCGCCCAGACGATGCCGGGCAGGGCGGCGAGCGAGATCAGGGTGAGCGGCCAATCCTGGTAGAGCATGACGCCCGCGAAGACCATCAGCTGCAGCATCTCGAGCGCGATGGCCGAGACGCCCTGCGATACCGAATCGCGGATCAGGTTGGTGTCGTAGATGAACTGCGAAAGATACTGCGCCGAGTGCTGCGCGTTGAGCGAGGCCAGGTCGCGCGCCATCAGGCTGTCGAACATGTCGCGCTGGGTGCCGGCGATGACGCGTTCGGCCACCGTGTCGTTCAGGCTCTTCTGCGCGAAATAGGACGCGGCGCGCACCACCATCAGCGCGAAGACCGCGAAGATGATCGGCCACAGCATGTCGGCGCGCTTCTGCTCGAACAGGTATTGCAGCGTGTATTTGATCAGCAGCGGGATGGCGCCGCTCGCGGCCGCGGTCACGGCCATGCAGGTCACGGCGATGGCCAGCGTGCCCCATTGCCCGGCGACGTAGTCGCGCAGCAGCCGGCGCATGACGGCGACGGTGGACATCGGTGCGGGGGCGGGGGAGGCCGGTGTCATCGGCCTGTCGTGTAGCACGGCGGGGGCGGGAGTTGCGAGAATCAACCCTCCTCGTCCGGATCCATCATCCGGTGGATGTGGACGACGAAGTAGCGCATATGGGCGTTGTCGACGGTCGACTGCGCCTTGCCGCGCCACGCCTTCAACGCAGACTTGTAGTTGGGGTATATGCCGACGATGTCCAGTTTCGACAGGTCCTTGAATTCCGTGCCGCCCGGGGTCTTCAGCTCGCCGCCGAAGACCAGGTGGAGCAGTTGCTTGGGTGCGGTCATGTCGAAATCCTATCTGCGCGGCAGTTCGATGTGCGAGACGCGGTCCATCAGCCTGGGGTGCAGCCTGGGCCCGGCGCCGACCACCGAGACCTGCATCGCGTCGGGGCGGTTGTAGCTGAGCCGGCTTCCGTCATGCGCGGTCACGATGCCGCCGGCCTCGGTCATGATGATGTCGGCCGCCGCCAGGTCCCAGTCGCGCTTGGCCGACAGCGCCAGCATGGCGTCGAACGATCCGTCGGCGACGAGGGCCAGACGATAGGCGATGGAGCTGCGCGTCTCGATCTCCATCGGCGGCCAGGGGATGTTGGGGGCCGCGTTCCAGGCCGCGTGCATCAGCATCTGCTTGTCGGCGAGCATGCGGCAGCCCTCGACCTCTTCGCGCCCGCTGGCGTGAATTGGCGCGCCGTTCATCGTGGCGCCGGAGCCCTTGCGCGCGGCGAACATCTCGTCGGCGATCGGGTTGTAGACCGCGCCCGCGACCGGCTCGCCGTCTTCGACCACCGCCGCGCAAATGGTGAAATGCGGCTTGGCTTTCAGGAAGGCGACCGTGCCGTCGATCGGATCGACGATGAAGACGGTCCGCCGCTCGAGCCGCGCCGGATCGTCCTCGGTCTCTTCCGACAGCCAGCCGTAATCGGGACGCGCCGCGCGCAGGCGCCGGCTCAGGAACTTGTCGACCGCAAGATCGGCTTCGGTCACCGGGCTGCCCTGGTCCTTGCTCCAGCGCTTGTAGTCGCCGCCGAAGAAGCCGCGCGCGATCCCGCCTGCCTCGCGGACGGCCGCGACGAGCAGGTCCAGGTCGTCAGGCGCCGGCAACGGTCATGCCCTCGACGCGCAAGGTCGGCGCGTTGACGCTGTAGCGGAACATGAGATCGTCGGCGGGGGTGAGGTTCGTGAACATGTCCTTCAGGTTCCCGGCGATGGTGACCTCGGCAACAGGAAACGCGACGCAACCGTTCTCGATCCAGAAGCCCGCGGCGCCGCGGCTGTAGTCGCCGGTCACCTGGTTGACGCCCATGCCCATCAGGTCGGTGACGTAAAGGCCTTCCTTGATGTCGGCGATCAGCGCCTCGGGCGAGAGCCGGCCTGCTTCCATGTAGAGATTGGTCGGCGAGGGCGCGGGCGGCCCGCCGGTGCCGCGCGCCGCATGGCCCGTGGTCTCGAGGCCCAGCTGACGCGCGCTGGCGCAATCGAGCAGCCAGGTCGTGAGCACGCCGTCCTCGATCAGCGCGCGGCGCTTGTTGGCGACGCCTTCGCCGTCGAAGGGCTTGGAGCGCAGCCCGCGCATGCGATGCGGGTCGTCGACGACGCGGATCCCCGCGGCGAAGATCTTCTGCCCCATCGCGTCCTTGAGGAAGCTCACGCCGCGGGCGATGGAATTGCCCGAGATCGCCGACGAGAGATGACCGATCAGCCCGTTGGAGACGCGCGGCGCAAAGACGATGGGCAGACGCTGCGACTTGATCTTGCGCGGGTTCAGCTTGGACACGGCGCGGTCGGCGGCGCGCTTGCCCACCTGCTCGGCCGCCTCCAGGTCGCCGGCATGGCGCGCGCTGGCGCTGTCGTGGTCCATCTGCATGTCGACGCCCTCGCCGGCGAGCACCGCGACGCCGACGCTGTGGGTGGTCGCGGCATAGCGGCCGAAGAAGCCCTCGCTGGTGGCGAAGGCGATGGCGTTGCGCTGGAAGCTCGCGCCGCCGCCTTCGGAATTGGCGATGCCGGGCACGGCCATGGCGGCGGCCTCGACGTCGCGGGCGCGTTCGATGAGCGTGTCGGCGGAGGGCTCTTGCGCGTCCTCGAGATCGAGCGAGGGCAGCTCGCGCGCCAGGCGCTCCTTGGGCGCGAGCCCGGCGAACTTGTCCTCGGGCGCGAGCTTGGCCATCGCCACCACACGCCCCGGCAGGGCGTCGATCGTGTCGCGCGAGAAGTCGGTCGTCGAGATGAAGGCGACGCGCCGGCCGACGAAGACGCGCAGGCCCAGATCTGAGGATTCGGCACGCTCGAGGTCTTCCAGCTTGCCCAGGCGGTACGAGACGCTGGCGGAGACGCTGTTCACCAGAAGCGCGTCGGCCGCGTCCGCCCCCGCCGCTCTGGCGGCGCCCAGCAGCGCGGCCAGGATGTCCTGTTGCTTGTCCATGGGCGGTATTTGGACCGCCCAAGCCGTCAATTCAAGCGCCCAGGATTGCCTTAAGGCTTGACGGGCTGGGCCGTCGCGGTCGCCGCAGGCGCCGGGGCTGCCGCCGGGGTGATGTAGAGCTTCTTTTCCTTGTAGGCGATGTAGACGTGCAGCCGGTGCAGGATGTCCATGCCGACGATCATGTCGTCGAGGGTGGTCTTGCGCGAAGGGTTCTTGATGCGGGTGTCGCCCGATACCGTGTCGCGCGGGTCGTGGATCTTGCTGCGCAGCAGGTCGGGAATGAGGTCGAGCGTCGGGTTGCCGATGGCGATGCCCTCGAGCGCCAGCGACTTGAAGCGATGGGTATAGGTCTTGGCGCGGTCGACACCGTTGAGGTGGCCGTTCTCGGGCGTCGTGGCGTCGCCGGCGCGGATGCCGAAAGCGTCCTGTGCGACCTCGAGATTGAGCACGGTATTGGTGGCGCCGCTGTCGAGGATCGCGGTCAACGGTTTGTCGTCAAGCTTGACCTGGAACTCGATATGGCCGTTGGCATTGATCGTCATCGGCACCACCGCGACCGCGTCGGCGGGCCAATAGACCACCTTGCCTTCGCAATGGTCCTGCGAGAGCAGGTTGAACTTCTTGGCCCCGAAATCGAAATCGACGTCGTAGTTGCGCAGCAGGCTGGGTGCGATGATGCCGGCCGCATCGGATACGTCGTCGGCCAGCAGATGATTGTCGGGCATGACCATGAAATCCATGCTCGACGCCGTCAGGTTGCCGAGTTGGAACGAGGCGTTGGCCGCGATGCTGGTGGTGTCGCCCGCCACCCCGATGATCTCGAGCCCGGTGTGACGCGTCGCCAGCTTCAGCTCGGCCACGGTGTCAGGCGTGATCTCGGTGAAGAAGCCGCCGGTGTCGATCAGCATCGTCTTGGCGACGCCGTTGAGCTTGACCGGCGCATAGACGCGGCCGTCGCCGCCGATATGCATGGCGACGCTGGTGATCATGGCGAGCTGTCCGCAATCGGCGAATGCCGGCGCAGCCGCGCCGAGCGCGAAAAGCAAACCTGTCAACACTGCGTATTTCATCGCGGTACGCTCCCGAGCTGCCCGGAAAGGTTGTCGCATTTCCGGCGCGCAAAGACCAATCGCTTTTGCGGGATTGGCGCGTCAAAACGTCAGCGCCAGATGGGCTTGCCGCCTCCTGGAAGGCCCAGGCTCGGCCACTTCTCGCTGACCGTGCGGACGACCTCGTCGTCCATGCGGATCTTGCGGCCCCATTCGCGCCTGGTCTCGGGGGGCAGCTTGTTGGTCGCGTCCAGCCCGATCTTGGAGCCCAGCCCGCTCTCGGGCGAGGCGAAATCGAGATAGTCGATCGGCGTGTGCTCGATCACCGTGATGTCGCGCGCCGGGTCCATGCGGGTCGAGATCGCCCACATCACGTCCTTCCAGTTCCGCGCGTCGATGTCGTCGTCCACGACGATCACCCACTTGGTGTACATGAACTGGCGCAGATACGACCACACCGCCATCATCACGCGCTTGGCATGGCCGGCATAGGCCTTCTTCATCGACACCACGGCGATGCGGTAGGAGCAGCCTTCCGGCGGCAGCCAGAAGTCGACGATCTCGGGGAACTGCTGGCGCAGCAGCGGCACGAACACTTCGTTCAGCGCTTCGCCTAGCACCGACGGCTCGTCCGGCGGGCGGCCGGTATAGGTCGAGAGATAGATCGGCTTCGACCGCATCGTGATCGCGGTCGCGGTGAAGACTGGGAACTGCTCGACCGAATTGTAATAGCCGGTGTGGTCGCCATAGGGCCCTTCGTCGCGATAGTCGGTGAGCGAAACCTCGCCCTCGATCACGATCTCGGCCTCGGCGGGGACTTTCAGCGGCTGCGTCACGCAATCGACGAGCTCGACGCGGTGGCCGCGCAGCAGGCCCGCGAACTGGTACTCCGACAGCGTGTCGGGGATGGGCGTCACCGCGGCCAGGATCGTGCCCGGATCGGCGCCGAGCACCACGGCCGCGGGCAGGGGCTTCACGTTCTGCTTCGCCCAGCGCGCATGATGCTGCGCGCCGCCGCGATGCTTGAGCCAGCGCATGATCGTCTGGTTCCGGCTCAGCACCTGCATGCGATAGATGCCGAGGTTGTAGTTGTCCTCGCGCGCCTCGCTCGGGCCTTTGGTCACGACCAGCGGCCAGGTGATCAAGGGCGCCGGCTCGCCCGGCCAGCAGGTCTGGATCGGAAGGGCATTCAGGTCGATGTCGGAGCCTTTGAGCACGATCTCGTGCACAGGCGCGCGAGACACCGTCTTGGGCTTCATCGACATCGCGGTCTTGGCCAGCGGCAGCAGGTCGAGCGCCTCGCCGAGGCTGCGCGGCGGTTCGGGCTGGCGCAGCTGCGCGAGAAGCTCGCCGACCTCGCGCAGGGATGCGGCGGTCGTGCGCTCCACCCCGCCCATCGTCACGCCCATGGCCACGCGCTTGACGGTGCCGAACAGGTTGACCAGCACCGGCATATCGGACGGCGTGCCGTCGGCCCTGATCGGCGTCTCGAAGATCACGGCCGGGCCGCCCTCGGGCATCAGCCGTGTCTGGATCTCGGTCATCTCGAGCACGGTCGAGACCGGCGTGGCGACCCGCTTGAGCTCGCCGGCGGCGTCAAGCCGGGCGATGAAGTCCCGCAGAGAACGATAGCTCATGAGGCAAGGATATCAGGCTTCGTTCTTGACCTGCCACTTCGACGGTGCCGCATGCCACACACCGTAGACGAAATAGATGGCGACGCCGACGGCGGTCCAGATCACCAGCCGTATCCAGGTGTCGGTCGGCAGGCTCCACATCATGCCGCCGCAGAACAGGATGCCCAGGGGCGCCACGACCCATACCAGCGGCGTCTTGAACGGCCGCTTGGCGTTCGGCGCCTGGACGCGCAGGATCATGATCCCGGCGCACACCACCACGAAGGCGAGCAGGGTGCCGATCGAGACGAGCTGGCCCAGTAGGTTGGTCGGGAAGATCGCCGCGATCACCGCCGCCGCGATGCCGGTGATCAGGGTGCCGCGATGCGGCGTCTTGAAGCGCGGATGCACGGCCGCGAACATGCGCGGCAGGAAGCCGTCGCGCGACATCGAATAGAAGATGCGCGATTGGCCGTAGAGGCCGACGAAGATCGTGGACGCCAGGCCCACCGAGGCGCCGACGTCGATCACCGGAACCAGCCATTTCAGGTCGGAGATCTTGCCGACCGCGAACGAGACGGGGTTCGCGACGTCGAGCATGGTCGGATAGTAGGTCATTCCCAGCAGCACGACGGAAATCACGATGTACAGCGCCGTGCAGATGAAGAGCGAGGCCAGGATGCCGATCGGCAGGTCGCGTTGCGGGCGCCGGCATTCCTGTGCCGCGACCGACACGGAATCGAAGCCGATATAGGCGAAGAAGATGATCGCCGAGCCCTGCGCGATGCCGCTCCAGCCGAAGCGCCCGAACTGGCCGGTCGTGTTGGGCGGGATGAAAGGCTTGAAGTAATCCCAGTTGATGTAGCTGGCGCCGAAGGCGATCACGAGCAGGACGACCACCAGCTTGATGCCGACCATGATAGCGTTGGTGTTGGCGCTCTCGCGCATGCCGGCGACCAGGATGAAGGTCAAGACAAGGATGAGGCCGGCCGCGGGCAGGTTCATGATCGCGCCGGTATGGCCGAACTGGTGCAGGAACGCGGTCCAGCCGTATCCCGCCACGGGATCGATATGCGGACAGGGCGGCGGATCGCCGATGACGCAGAGCGGCGCATTGGCGAGCGAGGCGGGGAAGTTGATATGCAGGATGTTCATCAGCTCGGTGAAATACCCCGACCAGCCCACCGCCACCGCCGAGGACGAGACGAGGTATTCCAGCACCAGGTTCCAGCCGATGAACCACGCCATGAAGCGGCCCATCGTGGCGTAAGCATAGGTGTAGGCGCTGCCCGACACCGGGATCATGGAGGCGAACTCGGCATAGCACAGGCCCGCGAACAGGCAGCCGAACGCCGCGATCACGAACGAGATCAGCACCGCGGGGCCCGCATAGGCCGCCGCGACCTGGCCGGTATAGACGAAGATGCCGGCGCCGATGATGGCCCCGATCCCGATCATGGTGAGGTGCACGGGCCCAAGCGTGCGCTTGAGCTCGTGGTCCTCGGCCACAACGGGATCGGGCTGCTCGGAGATCGCGGCGTCGCTCATGTTACGACGCGTCCTCGAGCTTGAAGCGCGCCGGCTTGGCGTGGCTGCGGCTGTAGAGGGCGTAGATGATGAGGCCGATCACGGTCCACACCGCCAGCCGGATCCAGGTGTCGAGCGGCAGGAACACCATCATGAAGCCGCACATGAAGATGCCCAGCGGTCCGACGAGCCAGATGACCGGCGCGCGGAAAGGCCGCTTCACCTTCGGACGGTTGACGCGCAGCATCATCACGCCGATGCAGACGATGACGAAGGCGAGCAGGGTGCCGATCGAGACCAGCTCGCCCAGGATGTCGAGCGGCAGCACGCCGGCGCCGAGCGCGCAGAAGAAGCCGGTGATCAGCGAGCCGCGCCACGGCGTCTTGAACTTGGGATGGATCTGGCTGAACAGCTCGGGGATCATCCCGTCCTTCGACATCGCATAGAAGATGCGCGACTGGCCGAGCAGCAGCACCAGCACGACCGAGGCCAGGCCGACCACGGCGCCGACGTTGACGTAAGGCGTGAGCCAGCGGGTATCGGCGATCGCGTCCACCGCCTGGCTGACGGGGTGGGCGACGTTGAGCGAGGCGTATGGCGCGATGCCCGTCACCACCCACGACATCAGCATGTAGAGCACGGTGCAGATGATCAGCGACCCCAATATGCCGAGCGGCACGTCGCGCTGCGGGTTTCGCGCCTCCTGCGCCGCGACGCTGACGGCGTCGAAGCCGATATAGGCGAAGAAGATCACGCCGGTGGCGCGGAACACGCCGGTCCAGCCGAACTGGCCGAAGGTGCCGGTGTTGTCGGGGATGAAGGGCTGGTGATTGGCGGGCACGATGTGGTTGAAGCCCACGAAGATCACGACCAGCACGATGGCGAGCTTGATCGCCACCATGAGGTTGTTGAAGTTCGCGCTCATGTTCACGCCGACGATCAGCACGAAGGTGACGAGCGCCACCAGCGCCACGGCGGGCAGGTTGAAATAGGCGCCCGTCGCCACGAGATGGTGGAAGCCTTCAAGCTTGAACGGCGCGCCGTCGAACTGGGCGGGGATCGGCATGCCGAGCTGCTTGGCCATCAGGTCGCTGAAATAGCCCGACCAGCCGACGGCCACCGTCGAGCCTGCCGCCAGGTATTCGAGCACCAGGTTCCAGCCGATGATCCAGGCCAGGAACCGGCCCATCGTCGCGTAAGTGTAGGTATAGGCGCTGCCCGCGACAGGGATCATCGCCGCGTATTCGGCATAGCACAGGCCGGCGAACAGGCACCCGGTGCCCGCGATCGCGAAGGACACGACCACGCCCGGACCGGCATAGCTCGCGGCCGCATGGCCGGTCAGCACGAAGATGCCCGCGCCGATGATGGCGCCGATGCCCAGCGCGATCAGGTGGATCGGACCCAGAGCGCGCTTGAGGTCGTGTTGTTCGGCGACTGGATCTTCCGGAATACCGGCCATGGACTTCCCCCTCTGCTCCCCTGAATGGGGATTCTGCGCCGCCAGCATTGCATGGCTGCCATGCTCCGCAAAGGGGCATCCCCTTGAAGCATCACAGCTTTGTCAGATCAGCCCGTAGACGACGTGCCAGACGGCGTAATAGCCGATGCGGAAGGCGCAGGCCGCGACAAGCCCGCTGCGGCGCAGCAACCAGACCTGCCCGAAGTTCAAGAGCAGGTCGCAGACCGCGCTCGGCACCGCGGCGGCGCCGTGCTGCTGGATGGCCTGGATGTCGCCTTGGGTGAGCGGCTCGACGAGGGCGAGCAGGCTGCCGACGGTCCAATAGACCGCCGCTTCGCCGCGGCCCTTCAGCCATTTGACCGCGATCGCCCAGTAGAGGAACGGCAGCAGCACGAAGAAGTAGATGATCGTCACCAGGATCGCGCCGCCGAAATAGATCGGGACCGACAGCGGCCAGGCGATATGGATCGACGGCAGATGCATCTCGGCCGCCATGGTTCGGGTCCAGTGCGTGTAAAGATCGGTCCCGAGATCGACAGCGCCCAGCACGGCACCCAGCGCAAGCGGCCAAGTGATCTTGGCGTTGAGGCCGAGATCGGGGTGCCCCAATCCGCGCAGCGGCGTCAGATTGAAAACAGCAGGCTCACCAGGCCCAGCCCGCAGACGATACCGGGCACCTTCCACTCGAACACGGCGGCCTGCGCCGCCGAGCGCGCGGCCTCCGGGTTGTCGGCGAGCACGAAATGCACGCCCACCAGGCACAACACCAGCGCAACGTATGCCGCAGCGCTCCGCCAAGCCTTCGACATCGTCCCCACCCCCGAAGGAGAGGGATGATGCGCCGTCAGCCGTTGCGCGTCCAGACCGCGATCTCGTTGCCGTTGGGATCGCGGAAATGGAAACGCCGCCCGCCCTCGAAGCTTTCGCGCGACAGGATCTCGGCGCCGGCGGCCTTCACCTTCGCCTCCATGCCGTCGAGATCGGCGGCGTAGAGCACAATCAAAGGACCGCCGCTGGTCACCACCTTGCGCTCGGCGTTGAAGCCGCCCTGGCGTCCGGCGCTGTCGAAGGCGACGTAGTCCGGGCCATAATCGGTGAAGCTCCAGCCGAAGACCGAGCCATAGAACTTCTTGGTCGCCGGGATGTCGGCGCCGGGCAATTCGATATAGTCGAGATATCCGTCCGCGGGCATCGTATCGTTCCCTGTTTGTTCGTATAACACTGGAAAATCATGCACGGGTCAAGAGGCTGGCTTCTGGGCATCGTCACGGCCCTGGTCGCCGCGATGGCGGGAGCGGCGCTGCTCTATCAGCAGGGCCTCCTCCAGCTGTCCAACCCGGATATCCGCCGCTATCCCGTGCGCGGCATCGACGTCTCGCACCACCAGGGTCGGATCGGCTGGGCGAAGCTTCCCGGCCAGCATGTGCGCTTCGTCTATCTCAAGGCCAGCGAGGGCGGCGACTGGACCGATCCGCTGTTCGCGCCCAACCTCGCCGCCGCGCCCGCCAAGGGCATCGCGCTCGGCGCCTATCACTATTTCACGCTCTGCGCGCCGGGCAGGGCGCAGGCCGCGAACTTCCTGCACGCCGTTCCGCCCGATGCGCATCTGACGCTGCCGCCCGCGGTCGACGTGGAGTATGTCGGCAACTGCGCCGCGCGGCCGCAGCGCGCGCGTCGTGCACGAGCTTCTGGCCTTCATCGATGCGGTGCGGAGGCGGTTCCACGCAGGTCCGGTGATCTATTCGACGCAGAGCTTCTACGACGACTATCTCTCCGGCCCGGAATTCGCGCGCCATCCGTTCTGGGTGCGCAGCCTGATCGGCGAAGCGCTGTGGTCGAAAGACCGCCGCGTGCTGTTCCGCCAGTTCGCCGACCACGCGCGCTATGACGGCGTCGCGGGACCTGTCGACGTCGACCTGTTCAACGGAAGCGAAGCGGAGTTCGCCGCGCTTACCCGTTAGGGCGTGAGCTTGAAGATCGTGCCGCCCGAGCCGTTCTCGCCTGCATCCCCGGTCGTGCCGAATATGCTGCCGTCCGCATCCAGCACGACGCCGGCGTTCGGGCTGTTGCCGTCCTTGCATCGGGCCTCGGAGCAGAAGCTGTAGAGCAACGAAAAGCCGCCGCTGCCGCTATAGCTGAACACGGTGCCGCCTTTCCTCTTGCTGTTGTTCACGCCGCCCACGCTGGTGACGCCGGTCAGGTCGCCCGACGCGTCCATGCTCAGATCGCCGCGTGGCGCGCCGCCGTCCGCGCACTTGTCCTGCTGACAGAAGGTGTGCAGCACCGAATATGACGAGCCGCTCAGGCGGTAGAGGACACCGGCATAGCTGCTGCCGGCCGTCCCGAACATGTTGCCGGCGCCGTCGATCAGCACGCCGGACATGGGGCTTCCGGGAGGGTTGTCGAAATCGTGCAGGACCGACTCGGTCCAAGTGCCGCCGCTGCCGGGCGTGAGCTTGAAGATGACGCCGGCTTCGTGCGCGCCGCCGAACCCCGTCGTGCCGATCAGGCTTCCGTGTGCGTCGACGGTCAAGCTCGACAGCGGGTCGAGGCCGTCCGTGCAGGCTGCAGCCGCGCAGAAATCGTAGATCGTCTTGCGCGTCGCGACTCCGCCGGAGAAGGAGAGCTCGTACACCAAGCCCTTGTTGTGCGCGCCGCCGCCGGCCGTTCCGTAAAGCGGCGACACGCCGTCGTAAGGCACGCCCGATGCCGCGCCGGCATAGGTCAGGCCGGCTTCGGGATGCGAGCCGTCGACGCATTTGCGCTCGACGCAGAAGCGGTAGAGCACGACGAGCTTGCGATCGGGCGTGAGCTTGAACACCGTGCCGAAGCCGGGGGACGCGCCCTGTGCATCATGGCCGCCGAACGTCGTCACGCCATACAGGTTGCCCGCGGTGTCGATCACCAGGTTGCCGGTGGGAGCGGCGCCGCCCGTGCACACGCCGACCTTCGGACAGAAGCTGCGCAGCACCTTGTAGGTCCAGGCGCTGTGATCGGCATTGGGGACGAGCGAGAAGATGCTGCCCTCGCGATACGCGCCGCCGCCGCGGGTGGTGCCGTAGAACGTCCCCGCCGCATCGCGCACGAGCGCGGACGGGTCCGAGCCGTCGGTGCAGGCGGTGCCGCCGGTCGCGCAGAACGATTTGATCGTCTGGAGGGTGGCGGCTTGGGCGGCCGTGGCCGCGAAAACGAGCGCGGCGCAGGCGGCGAGGGCGGAACGCAACATGGGGACCTCCTGGGGTGTTTCCAGCATAGCGGGAAAACCCCGCAAGGCCAGTCAGCGCAACCTGAAAACCGAGGTTTCGCGGATTTCGCGATCCTCGAGCTCGCGCGTCGTCTGGACGCGATAGGTGGCGCATTTCTCCACGCCCGATTTCGGGAAATAGGAGCGCCCGGGATCCCCCAGCAGCACTATGACGCGGCGCTCCTTCAGCCAGGCGAGCAGCCGCTCGGCCAGCGGCCGCTCGTAGCACATGTCGCCGACCAGGATCGTCTGCCACGGCCCCTCGCGGCCGATGACGTCGTCGCTTGTGACGTCGACCTGCGCCCCGTTCGCCTTCGCGTTGAGCGCTATCGCCGCCGCCGCGAAACGATCGATGTCGGCGGCGAGCACCGACGCCGCGCCGGCTTTCGCCGCGGCGATGGCGACGAGGCCCGAGCCCGAGCCGAAGTCGAGCACGTCCTGGCCGCGCACGACCTCGGGATTGTCGAGCACGTAGCGCGCCAACGCCTGTCCGCCGGCCCAGGCGAATGCCCAGTAGGGCGGCGGCACGCCTTCGGCCTCGAGCTCCTCTTCCGTCTTGCGCCACAGCGGCACGACCTCGGTCGCGAGATGCAGCGCGATCTCGGGCACCAGCAGCGGTGTCGTAAGGGCAGTGTTGGCGAGGATGAACTGGTCGGGGGTCATGTTTTTGCCTGAGGTCGCGGCGTCAATCTCACGCTTCACGTTTTCGCGCTTCACGGTCCCGTGACGCCGTGCTTGCGGGCGCTCGTCATAGCATGGCGCCATGATTAGACGAGTCCTCCTCTGCGTCGTCGCGCTCTCCTCTCCGGCGCTGGCAGTCGATGGGTTCGTCCGTCAGACGGCACCCGTCACGCCGCATGTGCACCTCGTCTATCGCCCCGTTGCGACGGACGCGCCCTACGAGGGCAATGTCGAGGTGATCGAGCAGAGCGACGGATTGGTCGTCGTCGACGCGGGCGGTTCGCCGCCCGCGGGCGAATATGTGGTCGCCGAGATCAGGAAGCTCAGCGCCAAGCCGGTGAAGGTGCTGATCTACACGCACTATCACGGCGACCACAATCTCGGCGCCGGCGCGTTCCTGAAGGCCTGGCCCAGGATCGAGATCGTCTCGACGGCGGCGACGCGCGCCGACATGACCGGCAAACCCTTCGACTACATCAAGACCTATGCGAAGAGCTATGCGGGCGAGATCGACTACGCCAGGAAGCAGGTCGCCGATCCCGCCGTCACCGGCGAAGTGCGCGCCGGCTGGCAGCAATATGTCGACGTCGGCGACAGCATCGTCGCGGGCTACACCGACATGAAGGCCTATCCCGCGACCAAGACCTTCACCGACAGATTTTCAGTGCCTGACTCGATGATGCCGGTCGAGGTCGCCTTCCTGGGCAACGCGAACACCGACGGCGACGCGGTCGTCTGGGTGCCGAGCGAGAAGGTCCTGATCACGGGCGACGTCGTCGTGCAGCCGATCCCCTATGCCGCGGCATCGTTCCCGGAAAGCTGGATCGGCGTGCTTCGGAAGTTGAAGGCTTTCGACTTCGCGGTGCTCATTCCCGGCCATGGCGAGGTGCAGCACGGCCGCGCCTATCTCGACAAGCTCATCGCCGCGCTGAGCGAGGTCCGCGCCAAGGTCGCACCCCTCGCCGCGAAGGGCGTGCCGCTCGAAGAGGTCTACAAGCAGATCGACCTCGAGGACATCAAGCAGACCTTCGCGGGCAACGACCGCTGGAAACGGCAGCTGCTCAACTCGTTCTTCCTCCACGCCATCGTCGCCAACGCCTATGCGGAAGCGACCGGCAAGCCCATCGTCCAGGGCACCGGCTGACGGGCGCGGCAATCCTGCCTATAGTCCCCGCAACAAGGGTGGGGATGCGTATGCCGAGGCGTTTCACGGGGATCCAGCTCCTTCTGGCCTTCGTCGCGGTCAATACCGTGATGTTCCTGATGCTCGTCACCTCGATGACGAGCGAGACGCCGTGGCTGGCGCGCGTGCTGCCCGGCCAGTTCGGCGCGGGCGTGAACTCGTCGGGCTATTGGGTGTTCTTCGCGCTGGTGCTGCTGGTCAACGCGCTGACCGTGCTGATCGCGGGGCTCGTGCTGGTGCTGCCGGCGCTGCGCGACGGCGCCCATGCCGACGAGAAGCGGCTGGCCAGGCATCTGGCCGACCGCGCGGGTCTTTCGGACGATTCCAAGGAGTCGGTGCTTTCGGCGCTGCGCGAGGACGTGCTCTCGGCGCGCCACCAGATCGCGGTCGGACGGTTGATCCTGGCCGCGGGGCTCGTCTTCCTGGTGCTGGCATTCGCGGGCGTCTCGATCAGCTTCGCGCGCGCCATCCCGGGCGGCGACATGTTCGTCACGCAGAGCGCCACGGCCAAGCTCAACGCCGACGTCACCATGGGCGATGTCGAGCTCTTTTCCCTCGACCAGATCGCGGGCGCGGTTCTGCTCGACGCGCCGGAGATCTACGATTGGCGCATCGGGCCGCTGGCGAACAACCCCAGGAACCTGCTGTTCACGAACTTCGTCTTCGCGTTCCGTGCGGTCTTGGGCTTGATGGCGCTGCTGCTGCTCGCCTCGGTCGCGCGGCGCAGGGTCTCTAAGCCGGCTGAGGCTCCGGCTTCGACGTCGCAAGCGTGAGGATCTCGCGGTAGTTCCGCCTGATCTCCATGCGCGGCCCGAAACCCTTGGCCAGCAGCATCGCGTGCAGCAGAGGCAGGTTGTAGCAGGGCACGTAGAACATCAGGTGGTGGTCGACGTGATAGTTGACCCAGTACGGCGCCACCAGCCCGCGCACCCACCACGAGGCATAGGTCGTGCGCGCGTTGCGGAAGACGTCGTCGTTGTCGGGCACCACGGCATGCTCGGCGATGTTGCGGATGCGGGTGATCACCATCTGCCAGGTGAGGTTCGGCAGCAGCCAGAACATCAGGTAATAGTGCGGCTTGCCGAGGATGGTGAGGATCGCGAGCAGCACGAGGTTCGCCGTCAGCACCGTGCCGAGCTTGTCCCGGAAATGCGCGAGATGTCCCATGAAGCTCAACTCGACGGGACCCCAGGCGCGGCGGAACTGCTCGCGCCGCTGCTTCAAGCCGCTCTGGCCGGTGATGTCGCGGAGGAACTTGCGGCGATAGCTCGCGCGCGTGATCGGGAAGGGCTTGGAGAGACCGAGGTCGGGATCGTCCGTCTGCTGCGTCGAGCGGTGATGCTTCAGGTGGTAGTGGCGGTAGGAGATCGTATCGGCGCCGACAGGATAGGCGCAGAACCACTGGCTCACCCATTCGTTCACGGCTCGCGTGCGCATCAACACGCCATGCGCCGCGTCGTGCATCAGGATGGCGAGGCCGAGCTGCCGGCTGCCGATGACGACCACCGCGGCCACGAAAGTGAGCGGGTTCGGCCACACCCAATAGAGCGCCATGGCAGCCGCGATCACCGCCCAGGCATGCGCCACGCACATCAGCCCGGTGACGTCGGAGCGCGCGCGCACCGCGGCCAATTCTTCCGCCGTGAAGCAGGTGGTGGGGTCGAAGCGTTCGACGTTCATGGGCGCGAGCATACTACGAAAACCATCCTGCGAGCAGGAAAGCCAGCCCGATCAGCGCCCCCGCGTCGCGGTTGGCGCGGAAGAGTTTCAGGCACTTTTCCGGGTCGGCGACGTTCAGGCTCTTCACCTGCCATAACAAATGTGCCCCAGCGGCAAGCATGACGAAGGCGAAGGGCCAGCCGGCATGCTCGGTGAACCCGGAAGCCAGGATCAGCGTGAAGGCCGCCGCATAGAAGCCCAGGATCCACTTGGCTGAGCGCTCGCCCAACAGCCGCGCGGTGGAGCGCACGCCGATCAGCGCGTCGTCGTCCCTGTCCTGGTGCGCATAGATCGTGTCGTAGCCGAGCGTCCAGAAGAACAGCCCCGCGTACAGCATCCCGTCGCCGATATCGATGGTGCCGGTCTGGGCCGCGAAGCCGATCAGCGCGCCCCAGTTGAAGGTGAGGCCGAGCCAGGCCTGCGGCCACCAGGTGACGCGCTTCATGAACGGATAGGCCGCGATCAGCAGCAGCGAACCCACGCCCAGCTCGATCGACAGCAGGTTCAGCTGCAGCAGGATCAGAAGACCGACGGCGCATTGGAGGCCAAGGAACAGCCACGCGTCGCGCAGGCCGATCGCGCCCGAAGGGATCGGCCGGCCGCGCGTGCGCGCGACCCTCGCGTCGAAGTCGCGGTCGACGATGTCGTTATAGGTGCAGCCCGCGCCGCGCATCACGACGCTTCCCAATCCGAACAGGATCAGCAGCCACAGGTCGCGCAAGGTGTTGAACGGCCGGTCGCCTTCCGTGGCACCCAGCAGAAGCCCGAAGGCGCAGGGCCAGAACAGCAGCCACGTCCCGATCGGCCGGTCGAGGCGCATCAGCCTGAGATACGGCTGCGCGCGCGGAGGCACGCGCTCGACCCAATCGCGGGCGACGGCGTCGGCGGGTTTGAGGACTTGCGGTTCGGCGGCCATGCGTCTCAATTGTGTCATGGCCGAAGAGCTAACGGAACCCGGCGGCAGCATCCGTCTCTATGTCGAAACGCCGCTCTCCACGGGTGTGCGCGTCGATGTCGATGAGGGGCAGGCGCACTATCTCGTCAACGTGATGCGCGCCAGGCCCGGCGACCGCGTGCGGCTGTTCAACGGTCGCGACGGCGAGTGGCTGGCGCGCGTCGCCGAGGTGACGAAGCGCGGCTGCGCGCTGGAGTGCGAGGCGCAGACGGCGCCGTATCGCGCGGTGCCCGACCTGTGGCTCGTCTTCGCGCCGATCAAGAAAACGCCGGCCGACTATGTCGTGCAGAAGGCGACAGAGCTAGGCGTGCGCGTGCTGCAGCCCGTGCTCACGCGGCGGACCATCGCGCGCCGCGTCAATCTGGAGCGCATGCGGGCCAACGGCGTCGAAGCCGCGGAGCAGTCCGGCCGCGTCGACGCGCCGGAGGTTCGCGACCTCGTGGAGCTCGAGCGCCTGCTCGCCGCCTGGCCGGGCGAGCGCAAGCTCTTGTTCTGCGACGAGGCGGGAGAGGCGCCGTCCATCGCCGAGGCGCTGCGTGCTTTGCCGCGCGGGCAGCAGCCGCGTGAGCCTTGGGCGGTGCTCACCGGGCCGGAAGGCGGCTTCGATCCCGCCGAGCGCGCGCTGGTGCGCGAACAGCCTTTCACGGTCCCGGCGGCATTGGGTGAGCGGATCCTGCGCGCCGACACGGCCGCGCTCGCAGCCCTTGCGGTGTGGCAGTCGATCCTGGGCGATTGGGGCTAGTAGACCTGGGACGTCGCCGAGGCGGGCTGCGCACCTTGAGCGGCGGGCGGCAGCTCGTAGTGGATCGTCACGTCCAGCCAGTCGCTATAGGGCTCGCCCCCGCCGGACATCGCCGGAATATAGCGCCAGTTCAGCACGCCTTCGGCCGCGGCCATGTCCAGGTCGTGAAAGCCGCTCGACTTCTTCAGGCGAAGCTTGTGCGCATGTCCGTTGGCGCTGACATAGACGCTCAAGATCACGTCGCCCTGTTCCCCGGCACTCTGCGCCCCCGCGGGATAGGCCGGCTGGGGCGCCGCGTAGTTGTGATCCACATGCGGGGCCGTGTCCGCCCGGGTCGCGGTCGCGCCGATCAGGGCCAGCGCCAGAGCCAGGCCGCCCACGAGATGCTTCGCCATGTGGTCCTCCCGATAAGATTTCGCATGATATCATTGCCGCATGCGCGGGGCCAATAATGGCGTTCAAACAGACGTGAGCACGGCCCGCCGCGATCCTGGCCTCTACGCGACCCCGGCCGGCTGCCGGCATGTCCAAAGGCCTACCTTGCCGTAACGGTTTGGGGCGATTACATACCCACGGCTGAACGCCAATCCTGAACGGGCGGTTCACGATTTACACAGCGCAGATTGTGCAACACAGAGGCTGAGCTTCATGTCGATACCGCAATCTGCCGGCGGCCCGATCGCGTCGCGCGACGATCTGGTGCGTCACCTGAGCGAAGGCTCCAAGCCGAAAGACCAGTGGCGCATCGGCACCGAGCACGAGAAGTTCGTCTACGATCCCAAGATCCTGAAGCCCGTCGCCTATGACGGACGGCCCGGCATCCGCGTGCTGCTGGAAGGCATGCGCCGCTTCGGCTGGGAAGACGTCAAGGAAGGCGACAACATCATCGGGCTGACGCAGGCCGGCGCTTCGCTGAGCCTGGAGCCCGGCGGCCAGTTCGAGCTCTCGGGCGCGCCGCTCAAGACCGTGCATCAGACCTGCGCCGAGGTGAACACGCATCTCGAGCAGGTGCGCGAGGTGGCGGGCGAGATCGGCGCCGGCGTCATCGGGCTGGGCTTCGCGCCCAACTGGGCGATGGACGAGACGCATCAGATGCCCAAGGGCCGCTACAAGATCATGCGGGCCTATATGCCCAAGGTCGGCGGCTACGGCCACGAGATGATGTTCCGCACCTGCACCGTGCAGGTGAACCTCGACTTCGCCGACGAAGCCGACATGGTGAAGAAGTTCCGCGTCGGCCTGGCGCTGCAGCCGGTGGCGACCGCCCTGTTCGCCAACTCGCCGTTCCGCGAGGGCAAGCCGAGCGGGTTCCTGTCCTATCGCAGCCAGGTCTGGACCGACGTCGACAACGCGCGCGCCGGCATGCTGCCCTGGGTGTTCGAGCCCGGCATGTCGTTCGAGCGCTATGTCGACTATGCGCTCGACGTGCCGATGTACTTCGTCTATCGCGACGGCAAATACATCGACGTCGCGGGCAAGAGCTTCCGCGATTTCATGGCGCGCAAGATCCCCGAGGTGAAGGACATCGAGCCCACCATGGCCGATTGGGCCGATCACCTGACCACGATCTTCCCCGAGGTCCGCTTGAAGAAGTTCCTCGAGATGCGCGGCGCCGACGGCGGCAGCTGGCGGCGCATCTGCGGATTGCCGGCGCTGTGGACCGGCATCTATTACGACCAGACCGCGCTCGACGCCGCCTGGGACCTGGTCAAGGACTGGACGGACGAAGAGCGCCAGGCGATGCGCAGCGCCGTCCCGGTGCTGGGCTTCAGGACGCCGCACCGCAAGACCGATGTCGGCGCGCTGGCCAAGCGCATGCTCGACATCTCGTCGGCCGGGCTGATGCGCCGCGCCGCGGAGGACTCCGCCGGCATGACCGAGGACGGCTTCCTCAATCCGCTGCGCGAGCTCGTCGACCGCGGCTATACCCGCGCCGAGGAGCTTCTCAGGCGCTATCGCGGCGAGTGGAAGGGGGACCTCACGCCGCTGTTCCGGGAGTATAATTTCCTCTGATGGCCAAGCGTGACGTGCAGGTGAGATTGGCGGCGACCCGCGACCGGCGCGCGATCGCCGTGTGCGACGCGCGCGTGGCCGGCGACCTTCATCGCCGCGAGCTGATCGACGCCGCCATCGCCGCGCGCCATTGCTGGGTCGTGGAGCAGGACGGCGCGGTCGCGGGCTATGCGATCCTGACCACGAACTTCTTCGGCCGCGACTTCGTCGAGCTGCTGTTCGTGGCAGCCGAAGCGCGGCGCAAGGGGATCGGCGACGCTCTGCTCGCCGCGATCGAGCGCGCGCGGCCTCAGACCGACAAGCTTTTCACCTCCACCAACGAATCGAACGCAGCCATGCGCGCGCTGCTCGAGAGCCGCGCCTATCGGGCGAGCGGGACGATCCTGAACCTCGACCCGGACGATCCCGAGCTCGTCTTCGTCAAGTTCCTGAAGGCTTAGCGCCGGCGCACGATGTAGAGCTGCAGCAGGCCGAAATTGGCCAGCATGATGCCGCGATGCACCCACTCCGTGCTCTTCAGCATGAAGCTGTCCGCCGGCCACATGATGATGCCCGCGCCCTGCAGCGCGAAGAACACGCCGCTTGCGAACATCAAGACGCCCATGACCGTCAGCACGATGCGGATGACCGAATAAAGACCGTCCATGACTTGCCCCCTCGAAAGCGGGGCGACTATAGCATCATTTGGGCTGCGGCACGCGCTCGGCGCCCTGGCGGGCCAGCATCCAGCCGGGATATTCCGCCGGCAGCGCGCTGACCTCGTCGAGCGTCTTCATCTCGTCGGCAGTGAGCGGGAGCTTCGCGGCCTCCAGGTTGTCGTCGAGCTGCTCCATCGTCTTGGCGCCGATGATGATCGTGGTGACGAAGGGCTTGGCGAGGATATAGGCGAGCGCCACGCGCGCCACCGACACGCCGCGCGCGTTGGCGACCGCGCGCATCGCGTCGATGCATGTCCAGGCGCGGTCCTTGTCGACGGGCGGGAAGTCGAACGCCACGCGGCGCGCGCCTTCCGGCCCGTTGCTGCCCGGTCCGAACTTGCCCGACAGGAGCCCGCCGGCGAGCGGACTCCACACCATCAGCCCGATCTTCTGGTCGGCCAGCAGCGGCGCGATCTCGCGCTCGAGATCGCGCCCGGCGATGGAGTAGTACGCCTGCAGGGTCTCGAACCGCGCCCAGCCGCGATGCGCGGCGATCCCTTGCGCCTTCATGATCTTCCAGGCCTGCCAGTTCGACACGCCCACGTAGCGCACCATCCCCTGCCGCACCAGGTCGTTCAGCGCCTGCATCGTCTCCTCGACCGGCGTGACGCCGTCGGTGGCGTGGATCTGGTAGAGGTCGATATGGTCGGTCTTGAGCCGCTCCAGGCTGCGCGACACCGCGTCCATGATGTGTCCGCGCGAGGCGCCGATGTCGTTCGGGCCCGGGCCGGTGCGGCCGTAGCATTTCGTGGCGATGACGACGTCGGAGCGCTTCAGGCCGATGTCCTTCAGCGCCTGGCCGGTCATCGTCTCGGACGTGCCCTGCGCATAGACGTCGGCGGTGTCGATGAAATTGACGCCGGCTTCCAGCGCACGCGCCACGATGCCGGTCGCGGCCTTCTGGTCGAGGTCGCCCACGACCTTCCAGAACCCGTCGCCGCCGAAGGTCATGGTGCCGAGGCAGATCTCCGAGACGAACAGGCCGGTATTGCCGAGCTGGTTGTATTTCATGTCTCTCTCCGTTAGCGCTCTGTGAGCAAGGTAGCACGGCCGTATCGCAAGGGGCGCAACTTATGACGTATGTGACGTTGATCGGCATGGTCGCGGCCGTGCTCACCACCATCGCGTTCCTGCCGCAGGTGGTCCGCACCTGGAAGACGCGCTCGACCGCCGACATCTCGCTCGCGATGTTCGTGACTTATGTGACCGGCATCGCGTTATGGCTGCTCTACGGGCTGATGCTGCGCGACCTGCCGCTGATCTGCTCGAACGCGGTGACGCTGGTGTTTTCAGGAACCATCTTGGGGCTGAAACTCAGGCACGGGTAGCGCAATAGGGGAACGTGTTCGCTTCCCCGTAAATTGCGCGACAACAAATCAGTCGGGCAGGGGGATGAACTCCTGGTCGTCGCCGGGGATGGTGCCGAAGCGCATCGCGCGCCAGTCCTGCTTGGCCTTCTCGATGCGCTCGCGCGAGCTGGCGACGAAGTTCCACCAGACGTGCCGCGGGCCGTCGAGCGGCACGCCGCCGAGCAGCATCACCCTTGCATCGCCCACCGCCTTGATCTCGCCCGCCTCGCCCTTGTCGAACAGGATCATCGCGCCGTCGAGGTGGCGCGCGCCGCCGGCCTCGACCGTGCCGCCGACGACCATCGCCGCGCGCTCCTCGTATTCGGGCGGCGGGCCGAGCACGGCACCATCCTTCAGCGCCGCGTCGACATAGAAGATCTCCATCGGCACCTGCACGGGCGAGGCGAGGCCGTAGGCGTTGCCGGCGACGACGCGCAAGGAGACGCCGCCGTCGATGCGCGACGGCAGCTTGTCCTTCGCGACGTGCTGGAAGCCCGGCGCGCTCTCCTCGTGAGCGCCGGGCAGGCCGACCCAGCTCTGGATGCCGTGCATGCGATGGCCGCGGGCGCGGACGTCGGCGCCGGTGCGCTCGGAATGGACGATGCCGCGGCCCGCGGTCATCCAGTTGACGTCGCCGGGCACGATCTCCTGGACGTTCCCCAGGCTGTCGCGATGCACCTGCGAGCCCTCGAACAGATAGGTCACGGTCGCGAGCCCGATATGGGGATGCGGACGGACGTCGATGCCCTTGCCCGGCGCGAAGGCCACGGGGCCGAAATAATCGAAGAACACGAACGGCCCCACCGTGCGCTGGTTCGGATGCGGTAGCACGCGCGCCACGCTGAACCCGTCGCCGAGCTCGCGCTTGTTTCCGGAAAGATCGCGCATGGGAAGCTCCTTCAGATGCCGGTGAAGACGAGGTCGATGGCGGCGAGCAGCTTATCCCGGTCGGCCTCGAGATTTGCGACGGAGTCGCGCAGCATTCTATGGGACAACGAAAACATTTCAGTCGGCGAGAAATACAGCGTCGTGCGCTGAACCGTCACGGTTGGATTGAGCCGCAACTGCGGGCGGATTGCGGACACGACCACAAGCGGAACAACGATGCGCGTGGGCTGATCGTCGAAGAAAGGGTGCTGGATGACGATCACATAAGGACGGTCCCTGCCTCCACCCTTCAACGGATTTGGAAAGACATCAAACTGGCGGATCATCGAATTCCAGCAATTCCTCGCCGAATACGCCGTTGCGCTCGATATAGGCGTTGTACGACTCGATCGCTTCGCGGTTCTCTTCCCGATACCGCCGCACGCGCTCGTCCTCTGTGAGCTTGCGCAGGGTTTCTTCGCACGCTTTCGAGAGATTGATCTTCATCTCTTTCGCGACCTTCAGGATTTTCGCGTCGATGGACACGTTCACCGCGCGCTTCGGTCCCGGCTTCGGGCCGGGCCCGATATGACCGTTGTGCACGCGCTCGGGCGCGGCCTCGAAGCGGCGCGGCGGTTCGGAGAAACCCTTCTTCATGCGCATAAGGTATGCGCATTCGCTATGCGCATCAACGGCACGTTGCGTCCGGCTCGCAACTCCTGTAGATCGCAAGGCACGGTGTGGGGACGGCTAACCACAGGAAATTGAAGGGTTTTCATGTACCGTGTAAATCTGCACGTGCTGCCGGGCCTGCTGCTCGGCACGGCGATCTCACTGTCTGCGCCCGCCCTCGCGGCGAGCTACAAGCCGCTCCACGACTTCACCGGCCTTTCGCACGGCGACGGCCAGATACCCTCCGGCGAGCTCGTCGCCGACAGCCTGGGCCGTCTCTACGGCACGACGTTCCTGGGCGGCACGCACGGCGGCGGCACCGTGTTCCGGCTCACCAAGAACGGCCGAAGCTGGAGCGAGGAGATCCTCTTCAACTTCCCGGGCAGCGCGGGCGTGATGGGCGGCGTCGCGATCGGGCCGTCGGGCGAGCTCTACGGCACAACCAAGATCGGCGGCTTCGCCTCGAGCGGCACGGTTTGGCGTCTGAACACCGACGGCACGCTCACGACCTTGCACGAGTTCAATCCGGCGGGCGGGGACGGCTTCTTTCCCGAAGCGGGCCTGGTGATGGGCAAGGACGGGATGCTCTACGGCACGACGGCCGGCCAGCCGCCGCAGGACGGCGGCGTCCCGGGCCCAAACGTGATCTACGGCACCGTGTACCGCGTCAGCCCCGACGGCGACGCGTCGAAATACGCCGTGCTGCACGTCTTCGGCGCGACGAGCGACGGCCAGTTCCCGTTGCGCGGCCGCCTGCTCGTGGACCGCAAAGGCGTGCTGACCGGCACGACGAATCTCGGCGGCAAGAACTCCGACGGCACGGTCTATCGGCTCAGCCCGCCCAAGAAGCATCAGACCGCGTGGACCGAGACGGTGCTGCACGATTTTCCGACTTCGGGCCAGTTCGATGCGGTCGGCCCGGTCAGCGGCGTTGCGCGTGCTCTTGACGGCACGCTGTACGGCTGCGCGGGCGGCGGAACACACGGCAACGGCGCGGTCTACGCGCTCAAGACCACAGGCGAGGAGCAGGTGCTCTACAATTTCGGCGACCACGCGGACGATCCGGCCGCGGCGACGTCCTGCGCGGTGATGGTCGACGCCGACGGCACGCTCTACGGCACCTCGCAGGGCGGCGGCGCCAACGCCAACAAAGGCACGCTGTTCAGCCTCACGCCGCCCGCGGGCGGCAGCGGCGCCTGGACGGTGTCCGTGCTGCACAGTTTCGGCGCCGGCGACGGGCAGAGCCCGGATGCCGCTCCGCTGAAGCGCGGCAAGATGCTCTATGGTACGGCCGAGCTCGGCGGCAGCGCCGGCGACGGCATGGCCTTCGTCTTCAAGCCGTAAGGTCGGGTAGCGCAAAGCCGTCTCGCGTGCGGGCGATGGGGCGTACCCATTGCACCGCGTCGAGCGGCAGCACGCCGTACAGGTGCGGGAAAAGCTGCCCGTCGCGCGACGGCTCGTATTTGAGCGCGGCACCGAGCGCGCCTTCATTGACGGCGACAAGCACGAGGTCGTCGTCCGTATCGGAGTAGTAGCGAATGAGCGTGCCCATCAACTGTGCCGCGGTCGAGAAGTGCAGGAAGCCGTCGGCGCCGTCTTTGGGCGAACCCGCATAGTCGCCGTCGACCGCCGCCCACTCGGGGGCATGCACGATCTTGAAGATCACGCCGCCGTCCCGCCCACCGTCAGCCCGTCGAGCCTGAGCGTCGGCTGGCCGACGCCGACGGGCACCGACTGGCCGTTCTTGCCGCAGACGCCGATGCCGGTGTCGAGCTTCATGTCGTTGCCGATCATGGTGACGCGGGTGAGCGCGTCGGGCCCGTTGCCGATCAGCGTCGCGCCCTTGATCGCGGGGCCGATCTTGCCGTCCTCGATCAGATAGGCCTCGGTGCAGGAGAACACGAACTTGCCGTTGGTGATGTCGACCTGGCCGCCGCCGAAGTTGGTCGCATAGATGCCGCGCTTGACGCCGGCCAGGATTTCTCCCGGATCCGCGGTCCCGCCCAGCATATAGGTGTTGGTCATGCGCGGCATGACGCTGTTGGCATAGGACTGGCGGCGTCCGTTGCCGGTGGGCGCGACGCCCATCAGGCGTGCGTTCTGGCGATCCTGCATATAGCCCTTGAGGATGCCGTCCTCGATCAGCACGGTGCGTCCCGAAGGTGTGCCTTCGTCGTCGATCGAGAGCGAGCCGCGGCGTCCGTCGATCGTGCCGTCGTCGACCACGGTGACGCCCGGCGCCGCGACGCGCTCGCCCATGAGGCCGGCGAAGGCGCTGGTCTTCTTGCGATTGAAGTCGCCTTCGAGCCCGTGGCCGATGGCCTCGTGCAGCAGGACGCCGGGCCAGCCGGGTCCGAGCACCACGGTCATCTCGCCGGCCGGCGCGGGAATGGAGTTCAGGTTCACCAGCGCCTGGCGCAGCGCCTCGTCGATCGCGTCCTTCCAATAGCCGCTGTCGAGATAGGTGTCGTAGCTGCCGCGGCCGCCGCCGCCATAGCTTCCCGATTCCTGGCGGCCGTTCTCCTCCACCACGACCGAGACGCCGACGCGCACCAGCGGGCGGACGTCGCGATAGACCTCGCCCCCGGCGCGCAGGATCTCGACGTTCTGCCACTCGCCGGTCAGCGAGCACGACATCTGCTTGACGCGCGGGTCGCGCGCGCGGGCATAGGCGTTCATCTCTTCCAGCAGCTTGATCTTGGTTTCGAACTGGACGGCGCCCAGCGGATCGACGTCGGGATAGAGCTGCTTGTTGGTGCGGGCAGGGGCCAGCGCCGCCGCGCCCGAATGGCCCCGCGCCACCGCGCGCACGGTGTCGGCGGCGCGCTTGATCGCCTCCTCCGAGAGGTCCGAGGCATGGGCATAGCCGGTGGCCTCGCCGGCCACGGCGCGCAGGCCGAAGCCCTGCATGGTGTCGAAGGTGGCGGCCTTGAGACGGCCGTCGTCGAAGGAGAACGATTCGCTCTGACGGTATTCCAGGAACAGTTCGCCGTCGTCGGCGCCGTGCAGGGCGTCCTCGACGGTCGCCTGGACGCGGCCGCGGTCCATGCCGGTGCGGGAGAAGAAAAGGTCGTTTGACTGGCTCATGAGAACTCCGGGTAGGGGCCGCGACCTCTAGATATAGGGATTTGTCGGCCCCGTGCCATAAGGTCACACTGACTTTAACGCCCCCAGCCCTCTAAATCCCGCCCCAGAATCCCTGGGCGGCGGCCTTTAGGCCGTCCACTTGATCTTTGCGAGGTCGCTTTATGTTCCGCAGAATGAACGGCATCGGTTCGGGGCTTGCCGCGGCCGCCACGCTCTGGGCCACGAGCGCGCTCGCTTTGCCGCAGAAGTGGGGCGTGACCTTCCAGCCGCCGGCGTCCGAGGTGATGACCCGGATCGAGGACTTCCACCGTCTGCTGCTCTACATCATCGTGGCGATCTGCATCTTCGTGCTGGTCCTGCTGCTGATCGTGATCTTCCGCTTCAACCAGCGCGCCAATCCGGTGCCGAGCAAGACCCATCACAACACGCTGCTCGAGGTGATGTGGACGCTGATCCCGGTGATCATCCTGGTGGTGATCGCGATCCCGTCTTTCCGCCTGCTGTATTTCGAGGCGACGATCCCCAAGCCCGATGTGACCATCAAGGCGATCGGCAAGCAGTGGTCGTGGACCTATGAGTATCCGGGCGCGAACTTCCAGTTCGATTCCTTCCCGCTCAAGGACGCCGACGCCGCCAAGGCCGGCGAGCCGCGCATGCTGGGCGTCGACAACGTCGTGGTCGTGCCGGTGAACAAGGTCGTCGAGGTCGAGACCACCGGCGCCGACGTGATCCATTCCTGGTCGTTGCCGCAGATGGGCGTGAAGATGGACGCCATTCCGGGCCGCATCAACCACACCTGGTTCAAGGCGACGCAGCTAGGCACCTTCTACGGCCAGTGCTCGGAGCTTTGCGGCGCCAATCACGACTTCATGCCGATCGAAGTCAAGGTCGTGAGCGACGCCGAATACGCCCAATGGCTGGCGACGGCGAAGAAGAAGTTCGCAAGCCTCGACGACGGCGCCACGCGCCTCGCGGCGAAATAATCAAGGACGCGTAACATGGCTGACATTGCCCACGCCCACGAAGACCACCCCCACGGCTGGCGGCGGTACGTCTATTCGACGAACCACAAGGACATCGGAACGATGTACCTGATCTTCGCCATCGTCGCCGGCATCGTCGGCGGCACCTTCTCGATGCTGATGCGCCTGGAGCTGATGCAGCCGGGGCTGCAGTACTTCGAGTCGCACACCTTCAACGTCTTCGTCACCGGCCACGGCCTGATCATGGTGTTCTTCATGATCATGCCCGCGATGATCGGCGGCTTCGGCAACTGGCTCGTGCCGATGATGATCGGCGCGCCGGACATGGCCTTCCCCAGAATGAACAACATCTCGTTCTGGCTCTTGCCCTTCGCCTTCACCTTCCTGGTGCTGTCGATGTTCGTCGAAGGCGACAGCGGCGGCACCGGCGTCGGCGGCGGCTGGACGCTCTATGCGCCGCTCTCGACCACGGGTTCGCCGGGGCCTGCGATGGACTTCGCGATCTTCTCGCTGCACGTCGCCGGCGCCTCGTCGATCCTGGGCGCGATCAACTTCATCACCACGATCCTGAACATGCGCGCGCCGGGCATGACGCTGCACAAGATGCCGCTGTTCGTGTGGTCGATCCTGGTGACCGCGTTCCTGCTGCTGCTGTCGCTGCCGGTGCTCGCGGGCGCGATCACGATGCTGCTCACCGACCGCCATTTCGGCACCGCCTTCTACAATCCGGCCGGCGGCGGCGATCCGGTGCTCTACCAGCACCTGTTCTGGTTCTTCGGCCACCCCGAAGTGTACATCCTGATCCTGCCGGGCTTCGGCATGGTCAGCCATATCGTGGCGACCTTCTCCAAGCGCCCGGTGTTCGGCTATCTCGGCATGGCTTACGCCATGGTCGCGATCGGCTTCATCGGCTTCCTGGTCTGGGCGCACCACATGTACACGGTGGGCCTCAGCGTCGACACCAAGGCCTATTTCGTCGCCGCCACGATGGTCATCGCGGTGCCGACGGGCATCAAGGTGTTCTCGTGGATCGCGACCATGTGGGGCGGCTCGATCGAGTTCAAGACGCCGATGCTGTGGGCGGTGGGCTTCATCTTCCTGTTCACCGTCGGCGGCGTGACCGGCGTGGTGCTGGCCAATGCGGCCGTCGACGTGTCGCTGCAGGAGACCTATTACGTGGTGGCGCACTTCCACTACGTGCTGTCGCTCGGCGCGGTGTTCACGATCTTCGCCGGCTGGTACTTCTGGTTCCCGAAGTTCACCGGCTACATGTACAACGAGACGCTGGGCAAGCTGCATTTCTGGATCACCTTCGTCGGCGTGAACCTGGCGTTCTTCCCGATGCACTTCCTGGGGCTTCAGGGCATGCCGCGCCGCTACGCGGACTATCCCGACGTCTATGCGGACTGGAACTACGTCTCGTCGATCGGCGCCTTCATCGCGGGCTTCGGCGTGCTGGTGTTCCTGGCCACGATGGTCGAGGCGTTCATGGCCAAGCGCGTCGCGGGCGACAATCCGTGGGGCGTGGGGGCGACGACGCTGGAATGGACCCTGTCCTCGCCGCCGCCGTTCCATACCTTCAACGATCTGCCCAAGGTCGTCTGAGGAGCCACATGGCCAGCGTCGACACCTTCCAGCCCCGTCCCATCGCCACGGTCGGCGACTTCTTCGCGCTGCTCAAGCCGCGC
Organism: Alphaproteobacteria bacterium; assembly: GCA_019247845.1. Classification (GTDB taxonomy): domain Bacteria; phylum Pseudomonadota; class Alphaproteobacteria; order Micropepsales; family Micropepsaceae; genus Rhizomicrobium. The sequence goes on from JAFBAL010000024.1 coordinate 33,091, forward strand.
GTGATGTCGCTCGTCGTGTTCACGGGACTGGCCGGGATCGTGGTGGCGCCCGCGCCCGTGCACCCGCTGATCGCGTTCACGGCGCTGCTCTGCATCGCCGTCGGCGCGGGGGCGTCGGGCGCGCTCAACATGGCCTATGACAGCGACATCGACGCGGTGATGGCACGCACCGCCACCCGTCCCATCCCGATGGGGCGGATCGACCGCGGCACCGTGCTCGGCTTCGGCTATACGCTCTCCATCGCCTCGGTCGCGCTGATGGGGCTGTTCGTGAACTTCGCCGCCGCCGGGCTGCTGGCCTTCACGATCTTCTTCTATGTCGGCGTCTATACGCTCTGGCTCAAGCGCCGCACGCCGCAGAACATCGTGATCGGCGGCTTGTCGGGCGCGCTTCCCCCCGCCATCGGCTGGGCCGCGGTGACGGGCTCGCTGAGCCTGGCGCCGCTGGTGCTGGTCGCGATCGTCTTCCTGTGGACGCCGCCGCATTTCTGGGCGCTGGCGCTGTTCCGCTCCGACGACTATGCGCGCGCCGGCGTGCCGATGCTGCCCGTGGTCAGCGGCAAGCGCGTCACGCGCTGGAACATCTTCCTCTACACGCTGGTGCTGGTGCCGGCCGGGATCGCGCCGTATTTCTTGGGCTTCGCGGGTCCCGTCTATCTGGCCTGCGCCGCGGGCCTGGGCGCCTGGTTCCTGGTGCAGAGCGTCGTCGTGCTGAACGAGCGCGACGCCGTGCGCGAGCCGGCGGCCAAGCGCCTGTTCGGGATTTCGCTTCTTTATCTCTTCGCCCTGTTCGCCGCGCTGATCGTCGAGCGCCTGGCGCAATGGATGTGAGGCGATGGATGAGAAGTCGAATGGAAATGGCGGCTTCGAGCGGGAGAGACGCAAGCGCAGCATCGCGCTGGCGCTGGTGCTCGGCGGGCTGGTGTTATTGGTGTTCGTGATGTCGATCGTGAAATGGGCCGAGCATGTGGCCCATTGACGACCGGCGGATAACAGGGGTTTGACGTCCATGGCGCACAGCGAAGTCCACCACGACTACCATCTCGTCGATCCGAGCCCGTGGCCGATCGTCGGTTCCATCGCGGCGTTCACGATGCTCGTCGGCGCCGTGTTCTGGATGAACAAGGACTACACCGGCTTCTTCGGGCTGCCGGTGAACGGCCAGCCGTGGATCTTCGCGGTCGGCGTGGTGCTGCTCGGCTTCACCTTCGTGGGCTGGTGGCGCGACGTGATCAGCGAGTCCGTCGTGCGCCACGATCACACGCCGGTGGTGAAGCTGGGCCTGCGCTTCGGCATGGTGCTGTTCATCGCCTCCGAGGTGATGTTCTTCGTCGCCTGGTTCTGGGCTTATTTCAACTCGGCCTTCTTCCCGCACGACGTCTCGATCGTGCAGTGGCCGCCGCAGGGCATCACGACGCTCGATCCCTGGCACTTCCCGCTGCTCAACACGCTCATCCTGCTCACCTCGGCGACGACGGTGACCTGGGCGCATCACGCCATCCTGCACGGCGACCGCAAGGGCGCGATCCAGGGCCTGATGCTGACCGTGGCGCTGGGACTGTCGTTCACCTGCATCCAGGCCTGGGAATACGCGCATGCGCCGTTCACCTTCGGCTTCAACGGCGCGGCGCTTCAGCCCTTCACCGATCCGGCGCATGCGAGCCTGGCCGCGGGCGTGGGCAATCTGGGCGCGATCTACGGCTCGACCTTCTTCATGGCGACGGGCTTCCACGGCTTCCATGTGATCGTGGGCACGATCTTCCTGATCGTCTGCCTGTTCCGCGCGATCGCCGGCCAGTTCACGCCCGACCGTCACTTCGGCTTCGAAGCGGCAGCCTGGTACTGGCACTTCGTCGACGTGGTCTGGCTGTTCCTATTCGCCTGGATCTACGTCTGGGGCGCCTCGGCCGTCGTCGGTTGAGCACGGCCAAGGCAGCCGTTCTGGGGCGCTGTCCGCGATGCGGCGGCGCCTCGCTCTTCAACGGCTATCTGGAAGTGGCGCCGGCCTGCCGCGCCTGCGGGCTGGACTATTCCGTCTTCGATCCCGGCGACGGGCCGTCGGTCTTCGCGATCCTGATCGTGGGCGCGATCGTCTGCGCCAGCGCTCTGTATGTCGAGGTCGCCTACCAGCCGCCCTATTGGGTGCACGCGGTGATCTGGATCCCGCTCGTCTGCATCCTGGGCTTCGCGGCGCTTCGGCTGATCAAGTCGGCGCTGCTCGTCCTGCAATACCGCCACAAGGCGGGTGAGGGCAGGGTGGGCTAGCCGCGATGTTCTTCCGCCCGCTGCCCGCCTTGACCATAGCCTCGGTGCTGGCCTTCGTCCTGCTCGTGGGACTCGGCGCGTGGCAGCTCGAGCGGCTGCACTGGAAGCTCGACCTCATCGCGCGCGCCGATGCCAACCTGCACGCCGAGCCCTTGTCCCTCGAAACACGCACGCCCGATCATGTCGCCGCCAATGAATATCGCCGCGTCGCCGGCGAGGGCATATTCGACAATGCCAAGGAGGCCTATGTCTTCGGCACGGACGAGGCCGGCGACGCGGTCTATCACGTCGTGGTGCCGTTCCGGCTCGGCGACGGCCGCGTCTTCCTCGTCGACCGCGGCGTCGTGCCGAAGGAAAAGCTCGACCCCGCCACCCGGCGCGCGGGCCAGCCGGGCGGCGTCAGCCGCGTGACGGGCGTGTGGCGCACGCCCGATCCGCCGGGGACGTTCACGCCCAAGCCCGATCCCAAACAGCGCATCTGGTACGCGCGCGATCTCGGCGGCATCGCCAGGGCAGACGGCGTGACGCTGGCCGCTCCCGTGATCGTCGAGGCCGATGCGACGCCCAATCCCGGCGGCTGGCCCAAGGGCGGGCAGACCGTCGTCAACTTCCGCAACGATCATCTGCAATATGCGATCACCTGGTTCGGGCTCGCGGCGGTTCTGGCGGGCGTCTACATCGCCTATCATGTGTCGGCCGGACGGCTGGGCTTTCGATGAACTTCATCAGCACGCGCGGGCAAGCGCCGCGGGCGACCTTCAGCGAGGCGCTGCTGTCGGGGCTCGCGCCCGACGGCGGCCTCTACATGCCGGACGCCTGGCCGCGCGTCGACGTCGCGGGCGGCTCCTACCGGGACGCCGCGTTCGCGGTGCTGCGCGCTTTCGCCGATTTCGACGACGCCGCGCTGAAGGCCGATATCGCTTCGGCTTACGCGACCTTCGACGATCCGCATATCGCGCCGCTTGCCGAGATCGGTGAGGGCCGCTACCTGCTCGAGCTGTTCCACGGCCCCACGCTCGCCTTCAAGGACATCGCCATGCAGCTGTTGGGGCGGCTGTTCGCGCGTGCCCTGGCACAGCGCGGCGGACGCGCGACGGTGCTGGCCGCGACCTCGGGCGATACCGGCTCGGCCGCCATCGCAGCACTGGGCGGCCTGCCGGACATCGAGCTCTTCGTGCTGCACCCGAAAGGCCGCGTCAGCGAGGTGCAGCGTCGCCAGATGACGACGTCGACCCATGCCAACATCCACAACATCGCGCTCGAAGGCTCGTTCGACGACGCGCAGGCGATCGTCAAGGCGCTGTTCGCCGACGAAGCTTTCGCGCGGAAAACGCAGCTGACGGCCGTCAACTCGATCAACTTCGCGCGCATCGCGGCGCAGAGCGTCTATTACTTCACCGCGACAGCCGCGCTCGGCCGCGCCGCGACCTTCGTCGTGCCCACCGGCAATTTCGGCGACGTCTTCGCGGGCGAGGCGGCGATGCGCATGGGCCTCGACGTCGAGCGCCTGGTGGTCGCGACCAACGCCAACGACATCGTCGCGCGCGCGCTGAACGACGGTCTGTACGAAGCGGGCCGGGCAGAGCAGACCTTGAGCCCGTCGATGGACATCCAGGTCGCCAGCAACTTCGAGCGCGCGCTGTTCGAGGCGAGCGGCCGCGACGACGCCTTCGTCCGCGACGCGATGGCCGAGCGGCGCCTGGTGCTTCCCGCTGCCGTCCGCACCGCACTGGCCGCGCGCTACGAAGCGCACGCCGTCGGCGACGCACAGACGCTCGCGACCCTCGCCCAGGTGCACAAGGCGACCGGCCGGCTGATCGACCCGCACACGGCGGTGGCGGTCGCGGCGGCCGAGCGGATCGGGGAGCGCGGGGCTGGCCGGACGGCAGGGCCATCGGCTCACCAAAAGACAGGGCCGGTGGTGATCCTTTCGACCGCCCATCCGGCCAAATTCCCCGATGCCGTCGCCCGGGCCACGGGCCAAATTCCCCCGCTGCCGCCGGGGCTTAGCGGCCTTCACCAAAAGCGCGAAAATTTCACCGTCCTATCCCCCGATTTGGGCTTGGTTCGCTCGTTCATCGCGGCTAGAGTGCCGGCCTCATGAACATCGAAATCTCCCGTCTTTCCAATGGCTTGACCATTGTCACCGATCCCATGGCGCAGCTCGAAAGCGCGGCGCTGGGCATCTATGTCAACGCCGGCACGCGCAACGAGGTGAAGCGCGTGATGGGCGTCTCCCACATGCTCGAGCACATGGCGTTCAAAGGTACCGAACGCCGCACGGCGCGCGACATCGCCGAAGAGATCGAAGCCGTCGGCGGCTTCCTGAACGCCTATACCAGCCGCGAGCAGACCGCGTTCCACGCGCGGGTGCTCAAGGGCGACGTGGCGCTCGCCGTCGACATCCTCGCCGACATCCTGACCAGCCCGACCTTCGACCAGACCGAGTTGGAGCGCGAACGCCAGGTCGTGCTGCAGGAGATCGGCCAGGCGCGCGACACGCCCGACGACATCGTCTTCGACTACCTGCAATCGACGATCTATCCCGACCAGCCGATGGGCTGGCCGATCCTGGGCGACGACGACACGGTGTCGGGTTTCACCCAGAGCGACCTGCGCGACTACATGGGCGCCAACTATCGCGCCCAGGGCATGCTGCTGGTCGCATCCGGCGCGGTCGACCACGCTTCCATCGTGCGGCTCGCGGAAGAAAAGCTTGGCCGTCTGCGCGGCGGTGCGATCCCGCAGCCTTTGCCGGCGCGCTGGGGCGGCGGCGACATGCGCAAGGACGACGACCTCGAGCAGGCGCACCTGACCTTCGCGTTTCCGGGATTGAAGCAGACCGATCCGGATTTCTACGCGCTTCAGGTCTACACGACGGCGCTCGGCGGCGGCATGTCGTCCCGCCTGTTCCAGGAGGTGCGCGAGAAGCGCGGCCTCTGCTACACGATCAGCGCCTTCGCGCAATCGGCATCCGACAGCGGCATCGTCGCCATCTACACCGGCACGGGCGCGGCCGAAGCCGGCCAGATCGCGCCGGTCGTGGCCGGCGAGATGGAGGCGCTCGCGACCGCGCCCAGCGAGGCCGAGATCGGACGCGCCAAGGCGCAGCTCAAATCCGGCTTGCTGATGGCGCTGGAGAAGCCGTCGAACCGCGCCGAACAGATCGCGGGCCAGATGTTCTCCTACGGCCGCGTGCTGTCGCCGGAAGAATTGACGGCGCGCCTCGAAGAAGTCGACGCGAGCGCGGTGCGCCGCATCGGCGAGACGCTGATGCGTTCCGAGCGTCCGGCGATGACCTCGCTCGGGCCGGTCGGTGCGCTCGAAAGCTACGACACCTTTGCGCGGCGCTTCGGCGGCGCGGTCTCGATGCGCGCTGCAGAATAATGAACAGCGGTCCGATGGCATTCATGCGCGGGCTGACCTTTCCCGGCGGCCAGCAGCCGGTGATCAAGGGCAACGGCGTCTACTTGCGTTATCCGCGCATCGCCGATTACGCGGGCTGGGCCGAGGCGCGCGGCGAGAGCCGCGACTTCCTGGCGCCGTGGGAGCCGGCCTGGGCGCGCGACGAGCTGAGCAAGAGCGCGTTCCGCCGGCGCATCAAGCGTTACCAGAAGGAAACGCGGATGGATTCGGCCTATGCCTTCTTCGTCTTCCGCAAGGACGACGACGCGCTGATGGGCGGCTGCACCTTGTCGAACGTTCGCCGCGGCGTCACGCAATGCTGCGCGCTCGGCTATTGGATCGGCGAGCGCTTCGCGCGCCAGGGCTATATGTTCGACGCGGTTCGCGCGCTGGTGCCGTTCATCTTCTCGACCTTGGGCCTGCACCGCATCGAAGCGGCCTGCCTGCCCACCAACGAGCCGTCCAAGAATCTCCTGGTCAAGGCGGGCTTCAGTCATGAAGGCCTGGCGCGCGGCTATCTGCAGATTAACGGTGAGTGGCGCGACCACGTCCTATTTGCTTTGCTCGCGGACGACCCGCGGGTAGGTTAGCGCGCGTTTTTTCCGACTCTTCAACGAACGGCGTGATGACACGATATCTCCTTGCCGCGCTCGCTGCCTTCGTGCTCGCGACCTTCGCCGCCGCCGCGGCGGCGCCGCAGCAGCAACAGCAGCAGCAGAAGAAGGTGCAGGCCACGCCCGCCGCGCAGGCCACGCAGGCCGTGCCCGCCGCACAGGCCGCGCAGGCCGCGCCAGCTGCAGTCGATCTCGGCATCTCCGATCCGGTGATGGAGCTTCAGGACGCGCTCGGCCCCTACAAGATGCCGGCGAGCGTGCAGCCGAAATCGTCGAGCTGGTATTCGTTCAGCGCCACCAACAACTCCGCGCGTCCGGCGATCCGCATTCTTCAAGCCGGTCAGTCGTCCAGCATCGCGCTCGACGTCTTCCCGCATTCGACGCGGCCCGCGATCATCTCGCTCGCCAGTCCCGATCCCGGCGCCATCGTCGAGCCCGCCAAGGCCTATGGCGGGCGCTCCTATCGCGTGACGATCCTGCCGAAGACGACGGTCAGCCTCGCGGTCGAGATCGCCAATGCCGAGACGCCGCCGTCGCTGCTCGCCTGGACCGAGCCCGCGCTCGCCTCGCACAACCGCCAGATCGCGATCTTCATCGCCGCGGTGGCGGGATTGATCTTCGCGGCCGCGGCAATAGCGGGCGGGCTTGCGGTGATGACCGGCCACAAGCCGCCGCTCTGGGCCGCGATCACGCTGACCTTGGTGCTGCTCGCGCGGCTGGCCGGCACCGGCATGTTCGATGCCAGCCTGGCCACGCATGTCGGCGGGCCTTACGGGTTGACGGCGCTGTTCGCAGGGCTTGCGCTCGCCGCCGGCATGCGCCTCGCCGACACCATCGTGCCGGTCGAGGGGGCGTGGCCCTGGGCGGTACGCTGGTTCCATTGGGGCGTCATCGCCATCGGCATCCTGGCGATCCTGGCCTATCTCGGCGTGCCCACGGCCACGGTGCTCATCGACGTGCTGGTCGTGTTCGGCTCGGCGGCGATCACGGTCTATCTCGTGCATCGCGGACGCTACGGCTCGCAGACCGCGCGCGTCATCGCGCCCAGCTCCGCCGTCTTCGCGCTGGTGACCTTGGCCGCGATGGTGACGAGCCTGGGCGGGCTCGGCAACACGACCATGGCGCCCGATATCGCGGGCGGGTTCGCCGCGGCGGGCGCGGTGCTGCTGGCGCTGGCGGTCGCCGCGGGCGAGGGCATCGCGATGCTGCCGGTGCCGCACCGCATCGCGCAGATTCCGACCACGGCGCTCGCCGCCATCGGCGCGTCGCATCAGGGCATATTCGACCTGGAGTTCGACACCGACGAGGTCGTGCTGTCGCGCGAGGCGGCGTCGCTGCTGGGCTTGAGCGAGGCTGAGAGCCGCATGCCGCACAAGGCGTGGACGGCGCGCGTTCACCCCGACGACCGCGAGGTCTATCAGCATGCGCTCGGCGATTATCGCGAGCAGGCGGGCCTCGCCTTCCGCATCGAGTTCCGCGTGCGCGACGAAGCCGGCCGCTATCCCTGGTTCGAGCTGCGCGCGACGATGATGGGCAGCCGGTCCGCCGCCAACCGGTGCCTGGGCCTCATCGCCGACATCACCTTGCGCAAGGAGGCGGAGAGCGCGGTCGCGAGCCAGAGCCTGCGCGACGCGCTGACGGGCCTGGGCAACCGCACGGCGCTGAACGAGCGGCTGACGGGACTGGGCGACGGCTTCCTCGACGCGACGCTCGCGGTGCTCGACATCGACCGTTTCAAGTCGATCCATGCCAGCCTCGGCGACGCCGGCGCCGATGCGCTGCTCGTTCAGGTGGGCCAGCGCCTCGCGGCCGAGCTTGCCGAGGGCGTGGAGATCTATCGCTTCGGCGGCGACGCTTTCGCGGTGCTGCTTCACCGCCCGGACGGTTCGGCGCAGACGCTGGGCACCGAGCTGGTGAAGCTCTGCGGCCGCGCCTATACCCAGGACGGCCGCCAGGTCTTCGCGGCCGTCAGCTGCGGCGTCACCGTCGGCCACGACGCGCGCGACGCGGCCGATCTGGTGCGCAATGCCGAGCTCGCGCTCTCCCAGGCCAAGCAGGACGGCGGCGGCTGCGCCCGCGTCTATGCCCGCGCCATGGGTGCGCAGCCGCAAGGCGATGCCGTCGCGCTCGAGGCCGAGCTGCGCCAGGCGATCGAGAACGGCGAGCTCGAGGTGTTCTACCAGCCGATCGTGCGGCTGGCCGACGGCGCCGTCGCGGGCTTCGAGGCGCTGCTGCGCTGGCGCCATCCCGAGCGCGGGCTGATCGCGCCGTCGGAATTCATCGCCCATTCCGAGGCCACGGGCCTGATCGTCACGCTCGGCCGCTTCGCGCTCGAAAGCGCGGCGCACGACCTGGTGCAGTGGCAGCGTTTCTTCCCGCTCGATCCGCCGCTCTTCGTCAGCGTGAATGTTTCACAGCGCCAGCTGCGCGACGCGGGCTTCGAGACGTTCCTGAAGCAGCTCATGGAAATCTGTCCCGTCGCGGCCGGCACCTTGAAGCTCGAGGTCACCGAGAGCGCCGCGGTCGCGGGCTCGCAATCGGCGCTTCGGCGCATCCGCGCTCTGGGCGCGAGCCTCGCCATCGACGATTTCGGCACCGGCCAGTCGAGCCTGTCGCGGTTCAAGGACCTGCCCTTCGACACGGTCAAGATCGACCGCAGCTTCCTGTCGCGCCACGGCGGCACGCACAGCGAATCCGACAGCGCCGTGGTGCTGGGCTCGATCGTCACGCTGGCGCACGACTTGAAGCGCGAGGTCGTGGTCGAGGGCGTCGAGAACGAGGACGACGCGCGCCACGTGGCCGGGCTCGGCTGCGAATACGCGCAAGGGTTCTTCTATTCGCCGCCGCTGCCTTTGGCCGATGCGCTCAACTACATCGCGCGGCACTACAACCCGAGCACGGCTGCCAAAAGCTAAGCCCGTCCCGCATCCGACGACAGGCCGGTGATGTCGGCGCCCAGCGTGGCGAGCGCCGCCTTCCATTTCGCCTCGCAATCTGGGCCGAAGACGATCGCCTGGTCGCTCTCGCAAGGGATCCAGCCGTTGGAGCCGAGCTCGCCCTCGAGCTGTCCCGGTCCCCAGCCGGCATAGCCCAGCACGAACAGCGCCTGGCGCGGCCCGCGGCCTTCCGCGATGGCGCGCAGGATGTCGAGCGTGGCGGTGAGCGATATCTCCGACGTCACCGGCATCGTGCCTTCGTTGTTCGCGTAATCGGAGGAATGCAGCACGAAACCCTGGCCGGTGCCGACCGGGCCGCCGAACAGGATGGGCGGATCGGGCACCTCGTCGCCCACGGGGATGTCGAGCTTCTCCACCATCTCGCGGAAGGTCAGGCCCTCGAACGGCTTGTTGACGATCAGCCCCATGGCGCCCTCGCTGGAATGGGCGCACATGAAGATGACGCTCTTCTCGAAACGCGGATCGGGCATGCCCGGAAGCGCGACCAGGAGCTTGCCGAGAAGAAAGCCGTCGGCCGGGCGTTTGGGCTTGATGGACGCCATCGGCTGGAGCCTAACATCCCTTTGCGGGGCGCGAAACGCTGGGCTACAAGGACTGAAGACAAACACGCTTAAGGAGCGGTCATGACGATCAAGGTGGGTGACAAGATTCCGTCCGCAACATTGATGCAGATGAGGGATGGCGGGCCGAAGCCGGTCACGACGTCGGAGCTGTTCGACGGCAAGAAGGTCGTCGTCTTCGCGCTGCCGGGCGCGTTCACGCCGACCTGCTCGGCCAAGCACCTGCCGGGCTTCATCCAGCATGCCGGCGACATCAAGGCCAAGGGCGTCGACACCATCGCCTGCCTGTCGGTCAATGACGCTTTCGTGATGGGCGCCTGGGGCGACCAGCAGGGTTCCGGCGACAAGGTCGTGATGCTCGCCGACGGCAACGGCGACTTCACGCGCGCGCTGGGGCTGGAGATGGACGGCTCGCGCTTCGGCATGGGCAAGCGCAGCCAGCGCTATTCCATGGTCGTCGACGACGGCGTGGTGAAGGAGCTCAACGTCGAAGAGCCCGGCGCCTTCGCGGTGTCGAGCGCCGAACACGTGATGAAGCAGCTTTGACGACACGCACGGCCAGATGCTGCTGCGGCGCGCTCTCGGCCACCGCCGAGGGCGAGCCGTTCGTGGTGTCGCTGTGCAACTGCATCGAGTGCCAGCGCCGGACGGGCTCCCCGTTCGGCGTCGGCGCCTATTACGAGGCGGACAAGGTCTCGTTCTCCGGTCCGTCTTCGATGTATGAGCGCCATGTCGAAGACCGCTGGCTGCGCTTCCACTTCTGTCCGGCCTGCGGCTCGACGGTCTATTGGCAGGCGCAGAATCACAACGGCCGATGGGGCATCGCGGTGGGCGCCTTCGCCGATCCGCATTTCCCAAGGCCCGCGCGTTCGGTGTTCGAACGCTCGCGCCACGATTGGCTGAGCGCGCCGAACGACATCCCGGGCTTCACCGCCGGGAGCAACAGCACGCCTAGCCGCTGACGATCGCCGAGCGGGCGAGCGCGTCGGCGCGCGCGTTCTCGACGTGATCGGAATGGCCCTTGACCCAGCGCCAGTTCACCTGATGCGGCGCGGCGGCGTCTTCGAGCGCGCGCCACAGGTCGTCGTTCTTGACCGGCTTCTTGTCGGAGGTCTTCCAGCCGTTGGCCTTCCACTTCTTCATCCATTGCGTCGCGCCGTCCATCAGGTAGCGCGAGTCCGTATGGATGGTGACGGTAGAGGGCTTCTTGAGCGACTTCAGCGCCTCGATCGCCGCGGTCATCTCCATGCGGTTGTTGGTCGTCGCGGGCTGGCCGCCGGAAAGCTCCTTCTCGTGCGCGCCCGAGCGCAGGATCGCCCCCCAGCCTCCGGGGCCTGGATTCCCGGAGCAGGCGCCGTCGGTGAAGATGTCGATTCG
>JAFBAL010000017.1 GCA_019247845.1 Alphaproteobacteria bacterium
TGCGGGCATCGGCGCTGGAGATCAGCGCGCCGTCTATGGCAACGGTTTCGCGCAGGCCTCGTACCTCGCGCCAGAATTTTAGACCGCCGTCCGGGGTCGGCTCGCCCTGCCAGCCACGCTCGATTTCATCGGACAAGGAGTCCAGGCGCTTGGCGATATAACCTGCGGCCGCCGCAGCTTTTTCCCGATCGCTAATGATCTCTGGATTCAGAGCGCCGGCAATGGCTGCCTGTTCCAGCACGAAACGAGGATAGTGCTGCGGGAATCCTCTCAATGACGCCGCAACGGCGCGAGCCTGCTCGATTACACTGCTCAAATCGGCTCCCGCCAGCGTTTCGCCGGTATGCAGCGTGAGGTTCAGACCTTCGGAGCCTTCCGAAACCAGATAATCCTCAAGCTCCTGCTCGTCCTTGAGGTAGCGCTCGGACTTGCCGCGCGTCGCCTTGTAGAGCGGCGGCTGGGCGATGAACATGTGACCGCGCTCGATCAGGTCGGGCATCTGCCGGTAGAAGAACGTCAGCAGCAAGGTGCGGATATGCGCGCCGTCGACGTCGGCGTCTGTCATGATGATGATCTTGTGATAGCGCAGCTTGTCGGCGTTGAACTCTTCCGTGCCGATGCCGGTGCCCAGCGCGGTGATCAGCGTGGCGATCTCCTGGCTGGAGAGCATCTTGTCGAAGCGCGCGCGCTCGACGTTCAGGATCTTGCCGCGCAGGGGCAGCACCGCCTGGTTGGCGCGGTTGCGCGCCTGCTTGGCGCTGCCGCCGGCCGAGTTGCCCTCGACGATGAAGAGCTCGCACTTGGCCGGATCGCGCTCCTGGCAGTCGGCGAGCTTGCCGGGCAGCGAGGCGCCGTCGAGCGCGCCCTTGCGGCGCGTCAGCTCGCGGGCCTTGCGCGCCGCCTCGCGCGCCATGGCCGCTTCCATCACCTTGCCGACGACGTGCTTGGCCTCGGTCGGATGCTCCTCGAACCATTGGCCGAGCTTCTCCAGCACCACGCTCTCGACGACGGGGCGCACCTCGGACGAGACGAGCTTGTCCTTGGTCTGCGATGAGAACTTCGGGTCCGGCACCTTGACCGACAGCACGCAGGTCAGCCCCTCGCGGCAGTCGTCGCCGGTCAGCGCGACTTTGTCACCCTTCTTCGAGCCCATGCTCTCGTCGGCATACTTGGTCACCACGCGCGTCAGCGCGGCGCGAAAGCCGGCCAGATGCGTGCCGCCGTCGCGCTGCGGGATGTTGTTGGTGAAGCAGAGCATGCTCTCGTGATAGCTGTCGTTCCAGGTCAGCGACACTTCCACCGCGATGCCGTCGCGCTCGGTCTCGAAGGTGACCGGCGCGGGGATCAGTCCGTTCTTGGTGCGGTCGAGATATTTTACGAAGGCTTCCAACCCGCCCTCGTAATGCAGCGTGACTTCCTTCTTCTCGACGCCGCGCTTGTCGGACAGCACGATGGTGGCGCCGGAGTTCAGGAAGGCGAGCTCGCGCAAGCGGTGCTCGAGCGTCGCATAGTCGAACTCGGTCCTGGTGAAGGTCGCGGGCGAGGGCAGGAAGGTGACCTCGGTGCCGCGCTTTATCTTGCCGTCGATGGTCGGGGCATCGCCGACCTCTTTCAGCGGCGCCATCGCCTCGCCCATGGCGAAGCGCATGTAGTGCTCCTTGCCGTCGCGCCAGATGCGCAGGTCGAGCCATTCCGACAGCGCGTTCACCACCGACACGCCGACGCCGTGCAGGCCGCCCGAAACCTTGTAGGCGTTCTGCTCGAACTTACCGCCGGCATGGAGCTGGGTCATGATGACCTCGGCCGCGCTCACCCCTTCGGTCGCATGGATGCCGGTCGGGATGCCGCGGCCGTTGTCGCGCACGGTGCAGGACCCGTCGGCGTTCAGCACCACGTCGATGCGGTCGGCATGGCCGGCCAAGGTCTCGTCGATCGCGTTGTCGACGACCTCGTGCACCATGTGATGCAGGCCCGAGCCGTCGTCGGTGTCGCCGATATACATGCCGGGACGCTTGCGCACGGCATCCAGGCCCTTGAGGACCTTGATCGCGTCGGCGCCGTATTCGTTGGGATTGGGGGGATTTGGGGCAGCAGAAGACATGGGGACTACTCGGATATGGGGCGCGGAAACGAATCCGCAACCTCGAAGAGTTGAGCACGGCCCTTGAGAGGCGCGAACATCGCGATGTCGGTGCCGGTCATCCAGGCCTGGGTGCCGAGATCGGCGATCTCGTCGAACAGCGCCGCGCGGCGCACGACGTCGAGATGGGCCGCGATCTCGTCCAGCAGCAGCAGCGGGCACAAGCCGCCCCGCGCGCGGGCGAGCTCGCGCGCATCGGCGAGCACGATGGAGATGAGCAGCGCCTTCTGCTCGCCGGTCGAGCATTCGCGCGCATCGGCGCGCTTGGCCGTGTGGCGCACGGCGAGATCGACGAGATGCGGGCCGACGGTGGTGCGTCCGGCTTCCGCGTCGCGGATGCGGGCGCGCGCGAGGCGCTCCTTCAGCGTGTCGCCTGTCTTGTCATCTTCAGTGTCGTCGTTGTCGAGCGACAGCGTGGCCTGGGGGAAGGCGCCGGTGCGCTCCTCCAGCGCGCGGTTGAGCCGCGCCGCCGTCTCGCGGCGCGCGGCGGCCATGGCGAGACCGGCCTCGGCCATCTCGGCTTCCAAGCCGTCGAGCCAGGCCGGATCGCGCGGGCCGTACTTGAGCAGCCGCGCACGCTCGCGCATCGCCGTCTCGTAGCGCGTGGCGGCGCGGGCGTGTCCGGCATCGAAGCCCAGCACCAGGCGGTCGAGGAACTTGCGCCGTCCGCTGGCGCTCTCGATGAACAAGCGGTCCATCGCCGGCGTCAGCCACAGCATCTGCACCACGTCGCCGAGATCGGCCGACGAGCTTGCGGCGGCACCGTTCAGGCGAACCTGACGGCGCTCGCTTCCCTGCGCCGAGACGAGGCCGGTGCCGATCTCATAGCTCTCGCCGGCGCGCGTCACCGTCGCGGCCACGGCCCAGAGCGCTTCCGACATCGCGGACGGCCCGCGCCGCGTGTGCTCGGAGAGCCTGGCGCCGCGAAGCCCGCGCCCCGGCGACAAAAGCGAGATCGCGTCGAGCAGGTTGGTCTTGCCCGCGCCGTTCGGCCCGGCCAGCACCACCGGCGCGGCGCGCACGGCGATGTCGACGCTGGCGTAAGAGCGGAAGTTGGTGAGCTTCAGCCGCGCGACCGAAAGCGCCGTCTCCCTCAGCGGGAGCAAATTCATGCCGTGATCCAGAACCTGCAATTCACACCCGCATGGGCATGAGGACATACAAGGTTCGACTGTCCTCGGTGTCTTCGATGATCGTCGGCGAGCCGGCATCGGAGAGCAGGAAACGCACCTCCTTGCCCTCGATCTGGCCGGTGATGTCGAGCAGGTAGCGCGCGTTGAAGCCGATCTCGATCGCCGCGGCGCTGTAGGTCGCGCCAAGCTCTTCCGTCGCGGTGCCGCTCTCCGGGTTCACCACCGACAGCGTGACCTTGTCCTTGGCGATGTTGAGCTTCACCGCGCGGGTCTTGTCGGCGGAGATGGTCGAGACGCGGTCGACCGACTGCGCGAACTCCTTGCTCTCGACCGACAGCACCTTGTCGTTGCCGGCCGGGATGACGCGCTGATAGTCGGGGAAGGTGCCGTCGATCAGCTTCGAGGTCAGCTCGACGCCGTTGAAGACGAACTGGATCTTGGTGTCGGAGAGCGAGATCTCGATGGCACCGTCGGCATCGTCGAGCAGGCGGCGCAGCTCGGCCACCGTCTTGCGCGGCACGATCACGCCGGGCATGTCGGCGGCGCCGTCGGGCATCTCGAGCTCGAAGCGGGCGAGGCGGTGGCCGTCGGTCGCCGCCGCGCGCAGCGCCTTGGCCTTGCCGTCCTTGGAGGCGTGCAGGTAGATGCCGTTCAGATAGAACCGCGTCTCCTCCGTCGAGATTGCGAAGCGCGTCTTGTCGATCAGGCGTTTCAGCTCGTCCGCCGCCAAGCGGAAGCGGTGGGGCAGGGCGCCGGCCGCCATCTGCGGGAAGTCTTCCTTGGGCAGGCAGGCGAGCTCGAAGCGCGAGGTGCCGGCGCTGACCGCGAGCCGTCCGCCTTCCGCGGTGAGCAGCTCGGCCTGGACCTGCGAGCCGTCGGGCAGCTTGCGCACGATGTCGTAGAGCATATGCGCCGGCGCCGTCGCCGAGCCGTTGCGCAGCACGTCGGAGGGGATCGCCTCGACGATCTCGATGTCCAGGTCGGTGGCGGTGAGCTTCAGCTGGCCCTTGGCCGCCTCGATCATCACGTTCGACAGGATCGGGATGGTGTTGCGGCGCTCGACGACACTCTGGACGTGGCTGAGCGCCTTGAGGAAGGCGCCGCGTTCGACGTTGATCTTCATAGCTCTTTCAGGTGCCGTGCCGGTGGTTCGGATAACCTTTCAAGACGCGCAAAAAGGCCTTGATTTGCCTGGGTCCGGACGGTCATGGACTCAAGCCCCGAACTATACCAAGCGGGGCGGAAAGAGAACAGCTTTTCGAGCGCGAATCCGGGCCCGTTTCGCCCGGGAAACCGGGGAAAGCGGGCCCGAACCGGGCAGTTCTCAGAACGGCTTCGACAGCAGGTTGGTCAGGAACTCGACCTGCTGCTTGAACACGTTGTCCTCGCCGCAGAGCGCCTCCACGCGGCGGCAGGCATGCAGCACCGTGGTGTGGTCGCGGCCGCCGAAGCGCCGCCCGATCTCGGGCAGCGAGCGCGTGGTGAGCTTGCGCGACAGGTACATCGCGACCTGGCGCGGCCGGGCTACGCGCCTGGCGCGCTGCGGCGACTGGAAGTCGCGCACGTCGAGCTCGTAATACTCCGCGGTCTTGCGCTGGATGTCCTCGATCGAGGTCTTGGCGGCCGGTCCCTGCCGCGAGCCGAGCGCCTCGCCCGCCATGTCGAGCGTCACGGGCTTGCGGGTCAGGTCGGCATAGGTCGCGAGCCGGGTGAACACGCCGATCATCTCGCGCGGGGACGCCTCGTCGTTGTCGGCGATGCGTTCCAGCACGTCCTCGGGCAGGACGACTTCGGGGCGAAGCCTGGCGAACTCGGCGGCGCGGCGCTTGAGGATCGCAAGCCGCGTCGCGCGGTCCGGCTTGCCGAGCGCGATGGTGAGCCCGCCGGCGAGACGCGACTTGATGTCGGGGCCGAGGCCTTCGAGGCCCGCCGGCGCGCGGTCGGCGGCGATGATCACGCGGCGGCGCATGTCGGCGAAGGCGTTCACGGTGTAGAGGAACTCCGACGCCGTCGCGGTCGAGCGGCAGATGTGCTGCAAGTCGTCGACGATCAGGACCTCGGCGGTGCGCAGCTCGTCCTTGAAGGACAGCGTGTCCTTCCTGTGCAGCGCGCCCAGGAAATGGCGCATGAAGTCTTCCGCGCGCAGGAACAGCGTGCGCTTGCCCCGGTTGCGGAACTCGAGCGCCGCGGCGTTGAGCAGGTGCGTCTTGCCGAAGCCGAAACCGCCATGGATGAAGAGGTGCGGGAAGTCGTTGCTGGTGCCTTCCGCGAAGGCGCGCATGGCGCGGTGGCCGAACTCGTTGGCCGCGCCCGGCACGAAGCTCTCGAAGGTCTGCTGGGGGTGGAGCATGCGCGTCCACAGCCCCATGCCGGCGTCCGGCGCCTCGTCGCGCGGCTGGGCATAGTCGAGGATCGCGGCGCTCGGGACAGCCTGCGGCTCGCGGTGGAGGTTGCCGCCGATCGTGGCCTGCTGCTTGACCAGCACGATGCTGACCGAGGCCGGCTGGGCGCCTTCCGCGCGCAGCGCGCGCTCGATGCGGGCGACATAGCGCTCCGCCACCCAGTTGCGCATGAAGGACTTCGTGGTGCCGATGCGCAGCTCGTCGCGCTCATGGCCCTCGAGCGTCAACGGCCCGATCCAGGCGTCGAAAACGGCATCCCCCAACTCACGCTGCAGTCGCTTGCGGGCCGCAGCCCACGCGGCGGACCAGTTCTGGCCCGTCGCCCTTCCTTCGCTCTCAACCATGTCCCAATGTCCCGCTTCTTATCCGGCGTCTGTCGCGCCGGTGAGCCCTTTTTTGTTCCGGAGGGTGTTCCCTCTCGGCAGTCCCGTCGTCCCCTGGCGGCGTCCCCGCGCCGCCGATTTCGAACCGTCTTCCTGTTTTCCTGCGGCCTCCTCGCGATAGAGACAAAAGAAGGTTAACCATGGCGCGGACGTCGGCCGCACCAGTGTCATGCTTTACTTTGGTTTTACTTAGCTATTACTGACCGAGGTCGCGTCAAACGGTCTGAAACCATCGAATACACGGATTTTCTTATCGTTTGTCTTCGACATTTCCGCTCTCGGCGTCAGCAACGCGGTTAACACACTGACTCAATCGGGTTGACGAGACAAGAGAACGGACAGCGAATCATGGCATTTGTGACGAAAATGATTCGAAGGTAAGCGATTGTACCGTATACGGAAAATACCGTTTTAGGCTCTATTCCCGCCGAATCAACGGCTTAGCTTGTGGGAATGTGACTGTCGTTTGGCAGTTCCAAGACAGGGAGTTTTCAATCAGCCTACGGACAATAAAACGGATTGATTTTACTTGGATAATTCTTCGACGCGCCGGATTCGGTAAAAGATTCAAGGGTGGACAAAGGGCCGCGCGCCGCGGCCCTCCGGGACCGTCCGGGCGCTATTTCGGCAGCTTGGCCAGGCGCTTGGTCAGGCGCGACACTTTGCGCGCGCCGGTGTTCTTGTGAATGACGCCCTTGGAGACGCCGCGCATGATCTCGGGCTCGGCCGCCTTCAACGCCACCTCGGCCGCCTTGCGGTCGCCCTTCGTCAAAGCCTCCTCGACCTTCCGCACGAAGCTCCGGACGCGGGTCTTGCGGGAATGGTTGATGGCGGTGCGCTTGGCGGTGGTGCGCTGGCGCTTCTTGGCGGAGGCGATATTGGGCATTTTGGTCCTTTAGTCCTTTAAAGAGCGGGGTCTTTAGCTTCTGGCGCGGACTTCCGCAAGACGTGAATTGATCGGGCCGGGCCAGGCGCCGACAGTCGTCCCATGATGATCCGCCTGATCCTCCTGCTCTTTTTGGCTGCCCCGGCCGTGGCCGCCGGCACGGTCAAGCTCGGTTTCCCCTATGGGGGCGCCGAGCGCACCTATTACCTGGACGTGCCCGGCACGGCCGCGCCGGACGGCGCGCCCCTGGTCGTCCTGCTGCACGGCTCGGGCGGCAGCGGGGCGTTCATGATCTCGCGCTGGCAGGACCTCGCGGCGCGGGAAGGCGTCGTGCTGCTGGCGCCGGACTCCCTTCACACCGACAAGGGCTGGGACCTGAAGGACGACGGGCCGGGCTATATCCACGACCTGGTGACGGCGGTTGCGGCGGCGCATCCGATCGACCGGCGCCGGATCTATGCCTTCGGCCAGTCGGGCGGGGCGGTCTATGCGCTGACCTTGGCCATGCTGGAGTCCGAATACTTCGCGGCCGTCGGCTTTCATGCCGGCGGTTGGCGCAAGCCCGCGGAGTACAAGGCGACCGCCTATGCGACGCGCAAGATCCCGATCGCCATGTGGTTGGGCGACCAGGACAAGTATTTCCCCATGGCCCCGCTGCATCAGACCGAGCATGTGCTGACCGAGGCCGGCTTCCCCGCCGAGCTGCACATCCTGGACGGCCGCCGGCACTCCTATATGGACGTGCCGGACGGCTTCCACGACGAGGTCTGGGCCTTCTTCAAGGCGCATGCGCTGGACGGCCCGCCGCGCTACGCGGAGTACAAATAGGGCCGCTACTTGTCCTGGAACGCGGGTTTGCGCTTCTCGCCGAAGGCGGCCATGCCTTCCTTCTGGTCGTGGGTGGCGAACATCGAGTGGAACACGCGCCGCTCGAAGCGCACGCCTTCCGCGAGCGTCGTCTCATAGGCGCGGTTGACCGTCTCCTTGGTCATCATCGCGATGGGGACGGAGCGCTCGGCGATGGTCCGGGCCGCCTTCATGGCCTCGGCCACGAGATCGGCGGCGGGCACGACGCGGCTGACGAGGCCGGCACGTTCGGCTTCGGCCGCGTCCATGTTGCGCCCCGTCAGGCACATCTCCATCGCCTTGGACTTGCCGACGTAACGCGTCAGGCGCTGGGTGCCGCCGATGCCCGGCATGACGCCCAGGTTGATCTCGGGCTGGCCGAACTTGGCCGTGTCGGCCGCGATGATGAAGTCGCAGAGCATGGCGAGCTCGCAGCCGCCGCCCAGCGCATAGCCCGCGACCGCGGCGATGATCGGCTTCCTGATCGCGCTGATGCGGTCGTTGGCGTCGGCGAAGAAGTTCGCGCCGTACATCTCCATATAGGATTGCGGCTGCATCTCCTTGATGTCGGCGCCGGCGGCGAAGGCGCGCTCGGAGCCGGTGATGACGATGCAGCGCACCTCGCTGCCGCGGTCCCAGTCCTCGAGCACGCCGATCAGCTCTTTGAGGAGCTCGCTGTTGAGCGCGTTCAGCGCCTTGGGCCGGTTGAGCGTGACGAGGCCGACGCCGTCCTCGACCGCGGTGATGATGTTCTGATGCGACATGGAGTGGCTCCTCGTTTCCGGCCCGAGGAGCCACTATCCCGCGCCGCTGTCAATGCCGCATTAGGTCAGCAGCGACAGCAGGCGCTTGCCGTCGGGCACGCCCAGTCCCGTGCAGGCGTCCCAGCCCGCGCCTGCGGCGTATTTGCCGAGATTTCCGTAGACGTCGTTGTCGCCGTTCGTGATGTCGCGGAACGCCGCCGGGCCGCTTCCCGCATAGATCAGCGGATTGACGAAGCCGACCGTCTTGTTGGCGGCCTTGGTCAGCTGCTCGTTGATCAGGGCGACGAGCCCGGCGATCAGCGGGGCGACCGCGCTGGTGCCGCCGATGACCTCGTTGCGGCCGCCGACGAAGATCTTGTAGCCCGTGGCGGGATCGGCATTGCCGGCGACGTCGGGCACGCCGCGCCCGCGCTTCTTCTTGGGCGAGAGCGGGATGGACGCGCCCGCCTGGTAGTCCGGCCGCGCGAAGACGTTGCTGACGCCGCCGCCGCCCGCGCCGTTGTCGCGCGCGCCTTCGTTCCAGACGGTCTCGCTCTCGATCGTGGCGCCGGAGCCGACGAGCTTGGTGCCGCCGCAGGCCAGCGCATAGGGCGAGGACGAGGGGAAGTCGGTATGCGGCTTGCCGTCCCAGCCTTGCTTGCCCATGTCCGGCGCGCCGTCGTCGCCCGCCGCGACGCAGACCGTGACGCCCAGAAGCGCCGCGTCGCGGAAGGCTTCGTTGAGGCCCGCGAGGAACTGCGTGCTGGCATGGCCGAAGGGATCTTCCGGCCCGCCCCAGCTGATCGAGATCACCGAAGGCTTGCGCTGGTCGTCGTGCACGGCGGCCTTGACCGCGTCGATGAAGCCGTTGGTCGTGTTCGGGGCGAAATAGACCGCATAGCGCGCGCCGCGCGCCACCGCCGCGGCGACCTCGATGTCGAGCGTCACCTCGTCGTCGCCGCCGTCCGGCCGGCCGGGCAGGTTGGCGCCGCCGTCGACGCCGACCGACACCACCTCGGGCATGGCGATGCCGTTCTGCGCGAAGAACTTCTGCAGGTCGGAGACCTCGTAGCCCGTGTCGGCGGCCTTGCCGTGCGCGAAGCCGTTGAGCTCGATGATCGCGACGCACTGGCCCTTGCCCGTCAGGCCGCTGGGGAAATTGTAGAGCTTGGCGATCTGGGCGACGGTGAGGCTGCCGTCCTGGGCGTTGCGGGCCGCGGCGCGGCGGCGCTGGCGCAGATGCGGCTTGGCCACCGGGCGGTTGTCGATGCCGTGGACGCCGACGACGATGCCCGCAAGGCTCTTGGGGATCGAGACCGCGCCTTGCCGCACGCGATAGGTCCGTCCGTCGAACGTCGCCTTCTTCAGCACCACGCCGAAGGCCTTGCGCACGTCCTCGACGGCGCCCGTCAGCTTGACCACGCGCGACGACAGATGTGCGCGCTTGACCGTGAGCTTGTTGGCGTGGGCGAAATCCTCGACCTTCTTCACGTCGGCCGGCGAGGCGCCGTACCGCTCCGTGAGCTCCGCGCGCGTCAGGTATTGGCGCTTCTTGGGTGCCGTCTCGCCGAGCTTGGCGGCGAGGCGATCGAGCTCGACGGACGAAACCTTGGGACGCAGCCTGAGCGTGACCTCCATGGTTTCGGCCTCGTCGGCCTTGCTGAGCGCGCGGCTGCCCTTGGGCGCCTGACGCGTGCTTCCGTTCAATTTGATGCGCTTTGCATTCGCGGCCATGATGGACCTCCCGAGATGATGTCGGGCTTATAGGTCCGCCGCGGCGCGCCGCGCCGTGATGCCCGTCACGCGGGGTACGGATTCAATCGAGCTGCGGCCGGCCGCGTCCCTTCTTGATGCCGGCGCGGTTCTTCTTGCCCTCGAGCCTGCGCTCCTTGCTCGCGCGCGTCGGCCGCGTAGGCCTGCGCTTCTTCGGCACGACCAGCGCGTCGCGGACGAGATCGATCAGGCGTTCGCGCACGTCCGCGCGGTTGCGCTCCTGCGTGCGGTACTGACGGCCGGTGAGCACCAGCACGCCGTCCTTGGTCAGCCGCGAGCCGCCGAGCGCGAGCAATCTCAGCCGCACCGGATCGGGCAGCGACGGGGAGCGCAGCACGTCGAAGCGCAATTGCACCGCTGTCGCGACCTTGTTGACGTTCTGGCCGCCCGGGCCCGCGGAGGCGATGAAGCTCTCCTCGAGCTCGGCTTCGTCGATCGAAAGGATGGGCGAGACACGCAGCTGAGTCATGGCGCTCTTTCGAGGCGGGCGGCTGCAATGGCGGCAGCGGTGCAAAACAGGATGACGACAATGCCCATGGCGACGCCGCCCGCGATGTCGTCCGTGCCCTTCACCACCACGAACAGGTAGGCTTCTCCCGCCAGGACGAAACCGATCGCGATGATGGCGCAAACCTTGATGGTCCGCAAAGCGCTCGAGGAGCGCGGCGAGGCGGCCAGCTTGAATGCCTGATAGAGCCCCACGAAGAAGGGGATGGACGCGGCATAGGCGATCGCCAGGAGCGGGTCGTTGAAATAGACCTGGAAGAGCGTCGCATGCGCGTTCCGGCCCTCGATATTGGGCTCCCATAGCAAAAAGATGAAAACGGCGAGGCCGAAGAGCGCAATCGCCATCTGTGGAAATCTTGCCGAGCTTGCCTTCATGGATCGCACCTTAATGCCCCCTTGACAGGCAACCAAATGGTTGCATAATGGCGCGTATGAGCATGGATGCGGCGTTCAAGGCGTTGGCGGACAAGAGCCGGCGCCAGCTGCTCGACCGCCTCCACGACAAGAACGGCCAGACCTTGGGTGATCTGTGTGAGGGACTTGCGATGTCGCGACAGGCGGTGACGAAGCACCTGGCCGTGCTGGAAGCGGCAAACCTCGTCGCCATCCGATGGCGCGGGCGCGAGAAGCTGCACTACATCAACCCGGTGCCGATCTTCGACATCGCCGACCGCTGGATCGGCAAGTTCGAGCGCGGCCGGTTGCGCGCGCTCTCCGACCTCAAGAAACAGCTCGAAGGCACAAGCGAATGAGCGATCTCACCAATGAAAGCACGGTCTACGTCATCTATGTCGCGGCGACGCCGGAGAAGGTTTGGGAGGCGTTGACCTCCAGCGCCTTCACCATGCGCTATTTCTTCGGCCGCTCGGTGGAGAGCGACTGGCGCGAGGGCTCGCGCTGGACCTTGCGCATGCCCGACGGACGCGTCGACGTGAAGGGCGTTGTGCGCGAGGCGAGGAGGCCGCACCGGCTGTCGGTGACCTGGAACGTCGACTGGATGGAGCCCAGGGCGCCGGAATGCCTCGTCACCTACGAGATCGAGGACACCGGCAACGGCGCCGTGCGCCTCACCATGACGGAAGAGCATCCGACCGCGATCCCGCGCGCCTGGCTGGAGGGCGGCCGCAAGGGCTGGCCGATGATCCTGTCGGGCCTGAAGTCGCTGCTCGAGACGGGCAAGCCGCTCGGCCTGCCGACGCCCATGCCGCCGAAGGCGGCCAACAATGCGCCGCCGAAGGGATAAGCCATGAGCCAGTTCGTCTACGTCACCTATATCTACGCCACGCCGCAAAGGGTGTGGGACGCGATCACCAAGCCGGAATTCGCGCATCGCTACTGGATGCACACCAACGTCTCGGACTGGACGCCGGGTTCGCGCTGGGAGCATCGGCACGGCGACGGCTCGGGCAAGGTTCTCATCGACGGCGAGGTTCTCGAGTCCGATCCGCCGTCGCGTCTGGTCATGAGCTGGGCGCGGCCGGACCGCTCGAAAGAGCCGTCGCGCGTGACCTTCGACATCGCGGATTTCAGCCCGGGCCTCGTCTGCCTCACCGTCACGCATGACCGGCTCGAGGCCGATCCCGCGATGGCGAGCAGCGTCGCCGGCGGCTGGCCCAAGGTCCTCTCCAACCTCAAATCGTTCCTGGAGACGGGCGCCTGCGAAAACATCTGGCTCACCAGGAACAAGGAAGGATGACCGCCATGGCATCGAGCGCGTTCGTCTACGTGACCTATATCCGCAGCAACCCGGAGACGGTGTGGCAGGCGCTGACCACGCCGGAGTTCCAGCGCCGCTACTGGTTCGGCATGCACCAGGAGTGCGACTTCAGGAAGGGCTCGCCGTGGAAGCTGGTCTTCGAGGACGGCCGCGTCGCCGACGACGGCGAGGTGCTGGAGAGCGATCCGCCGAAGCGGCTGGTGCTGCGGTGGCGCAACCGGATGCGGCCCGAGCTGACCGACGAAGGCGACGCGCGCTGCGAGATGACGCTGGCGGACGAGGGCGGCGCGACCAAGCTCACCATCACCCATTCGATTGCGCTCGAGCACTCCAAGCTCATCGAGGCGGTTTCGGGCGGCTGGCCGAAGATCCTCTCCAGCCTCAAGTCGCTGATCGAGACGGGCGAGCCGATGGACTCGATCTATTCCCGGGCCAAGGCATGACCAGGTTCGTCTACGTCACCTATATCCGCGCCACGCCGGACGCCGTGTTCGACGCGCTGACCAGGCCCGAGTTCACCACGCGCTATTGGGCGGGCACGACGCAGACGTCGGAATGGAAGGCGGGCGCGGCGCTCGGCGTCCACACGCCCGACGGGCGCCTGTGGGATTCCGGCGAGGTGCTGGAGATCGATCGTCCGCGCAAGCTCGTGATGCGCTGGCTGAACGAAGGCTTCGCCGAGATGAAGGCGGAAGGCCCGACCGTCATCGCCTATGAGCTGGAGGCGCAGGGCAGCGTGACCAAACTGACGCTCACCCAGACGAGCGCGGTCGAAAACTCCAAGGTGATCGGCGCGATGAGCCAGGGCTGGCCGGCGGTGCTGGCGGGCTTGAAATCGCTGCTCGAAACCGGCGAGCCTATCGCCGAGTTCGCCAAATGGCCGGAGGGTCTATGAGTGTCACGCCGTTTTTGATGTTCGAAGGCAAATGCGCCGAGGCGGTGGAGTTCTACGTCGCGCTGGTGGGCGGCGAGATCGGCACGATGGAGCGCCGGCCCGACGGCGGCGTGCAGCGCTGCGACTTCAAGCTGCGCGGCAACGCCTATCGCGGCTTCGACAGCCCGGTGAAGCACGCGTTCACCTTCACGCCGGCGATCTCGCTGTTCGTGGACTGCGCGGACGAGGCCGAGCTCGACCGCCTCTATGCCGCGCTGATCGAGGGCGGCAAGGCGCTGATGCCGCTCGGCGACTACGGCTTCTCGAAGAAGTTCGGCTGGCTCGACGACCGCTTCGGCGTGAGCTGGCAGCTGAATTGGGCGTGAAGCTTCCGCCGCTCAACTACTTCTGGCACACCGGGCAATAGAAGCTCGACCGCCCGCTCTGCACGATGCGCCGGATCGTGCCGCCGTCCTTGCGCTTGCACAGCTTGTTGGCGCGGTCGTAGACGCAGAAGTGATGCTGGAAATAGCCGAGCTCGCCGTCGGTGCGCTTGTGGTCGCGCAGCGACGAGCCGCCGGCCTTCACCGCTTCGGCCAGCACCTCCTTGATCGCGTCGACGAGCACGGCGGTCTCGGCCGGCTTCACGCGTCTGGCCAGGCGCCTCGGCGAGACGCGCGCGCGCCACAAGGCCTCGCAGACATAGATGTTGCCGAGCCCTGCGATGATGCGCTGGTCGAGCAGCGCCGATTTGATCGGCGTCTTCTTGCCCTTCAAGGCCGCGGCCAGAAATGCGCCATCCAGGTCCTTCGACAGCGGCTCGACGCCCACGTCCTTGAACAGCTTGTGCTCGTCCACGCGCGCGGTATCGATCAGGGTCATCAGCCCGAAGCGGCGGTGATCGTTGAACACCACTTTGGCCGGCGCGTCGGTCTCGAACACCACGTGGTCGTGCGCGGCCGTGCCGGCGCCTTCCGGCGAGCGCTCGTAGTAATAGGTGCCGAGCTTGGCGCGCCCGCCGGTCGCATAGACGCTCATGCTGCCGCTCATGCCGAGGTGGATGACCAGCGTCTCGCCGTTGTCGAGATCGGCCATGATGTACTTCGCCCGCCGCCACATCCTGACCACCCGCGCGCCCGTCAGCCGCTTGGCGAAGCCGGGCGGGAAGGGGATGCGCAGGTCCTTGCGCCGCGTCTCGACGCGCGTGAAGCGGTGGCCCTCGAAGGCGGGCTTCAGCCCCATCATCACGGTCTCGACTTCGGGAAGCTCGGGCATGGCGGTCCTTAAGAGTCGCAGGGCGCGACGGTAGCCCACGCTGCCTGCCCAAGCTATTCTTGGGCGTATGACCGCTGACACCGCCTCGTTCGGTTACCGCGACGTGCCCGAGGCCGAGAAGGAAGGCCTCGTGCGCGAGGTGTTCTCCTCGGTCGCGCGCCGCTACGACCTGATGAACGACCTGATGTCGGGCGGCATCCACCGGCTGTGGAAGGACGTCTTCGTCGAGTGGCTGAACCCGCAACCCGGCTGGCGCACCATCGACGTCGCCGGCGGCACCGGCGACATCGCCCAGCGGATCGCGGCGATGACCCGGGCGCGTGCCAGGAAAGATGAGGATGCGGCCGAAGTCGTCGTCTGCGACATCAATGCCGACATGCTGAACGAGGGCGTGCGCCGCGCGAACGGCGACGCGGCGCTGACCTGGCTGTGCGGCGATGCCGAGAAGCTGCCGGTGCCCGACGCGCATTTCGACGCCTATACGATCGCCTTCGGCATCCGCAACGTCACCCATATCGACGCGGCCTTGCGCGAGGCGCGCCGCGTGCTCAAGCCCGGCGGGCGTTTCCTGTGCCTGGAATTCTCCAAGGTCGAGGCGCCGGGGCTCGACGTCCTCTACGACGCCTATTCGCTGAACGTGCTGCCGCGCATCGGACAGATGGTGGCGGGCGACGCCGAGGCATATCGCTATCTGGCCGAGAGCATCCGCCGCTTTCCGCCGCAGAAGCAGTTCGCGCGCATGATCGAGCAGGCGGGGCTGTCACGCGTCACCTTCCGCAATCTCTCCGGCGGGATCGCGGCGATGCATTCGGCGTGGCGGATCTGATGGGCGCGCTGCGCGACACGCTTCGCCTGTTGCATGTCGCGCGCACCCTGGCGCGGCACGACGCGCTGATCCCGCGCGAATACAAGGACGCGATGCCCGCCTCGCTCAAGCTGTTGCGCGCGGTGTTGGGTTTCGGTCCGACCAAGGACAAGGGCCTGCCGCCGGGCAAACGTCTGGCGCGCGCGCTGGAGAGCCTCGGGCCCGCCCACATCAAGCTCGGCCAGGTGCTGGCGACGCGGCCCGATCTCGTCGGCGACGACATCGCCTTGGCGCTCACGCAATTGCAGGACCGCCTGCCGCCGTTCCCGACCGCCGAAGCGCGCGCGCAGGTCGAGGCCGAGTTCGGCAAGCCCATAGCCTCGCTCTATGCGCGCTTCGGCGAGCCGGTCGCGGCCGCGTCGATCGCGCAGGTGCACGACTGCGACAAGGTCGAAGACCTTGGCGACGAAACGCCGCGCCGCGTCGCGGTCAAGGTGCTGCGCCCCGGCATCGAGAAGGAATTCGCGCGCGACCTTTCCGCGATGGCGCTCGCCGCCCGCGTCGCCGAGCGCGCGTCGAAAGAGGCGCGAAGGCTGCGCCCCGTCGCGGTCGTCGAGGCCATCGCGGTCTCGGTCGCGCTCGAGCTCGACCTGCGCATGGAGGGCGCGGCCGCCTCCGAGCTCGCCGAGCGTACCAAGGGGGACAAGGATTTCCGCGTGCCCGCCGTCGATTGGGACCGCACCTCGGGACGCGTGCTCACGACCGAATGGGTCAAGGGCGCGACGGTGCGCGACGTTGAGGCTCTGCGCGCCGCCGGCCACGATCCCGGACGCATCGCCCAGATCGTGCTCGACTGCTTTTTGAAACAGGCGCTGCGCGACGGCTTCTTCCACGCCGACATGCATCCGGGGAACCTGTTCGTCGACGACGAGGGGCGGCTGGTCGCGGTCGATTTCGGCATCATGGGACGGCTCGACATCGAGATGCGCCGCTTCATGGCCGAGACCCTGGCGGGTTTCCTGGCGCGCGATTACCGCCGCGTGGCGCAGGTGCATTACGACGTCGGCTTCGTGCCGCCGCATCATCCGATCGCGACCTTCGCGCAGGCGCTGCGCGCCATCGGCGAGCCGATCTTCGGCAAGAAGGCGGCGGAGGTGTCGATGGCGCGGCTGCTGCAGCAGCTCTTCGACACCACGCGGCGCTTCGACATGCAGGCGCAGCCGCAGCTCGTGCTGATGCAAAAGACCATGGTCGTGGTCGAAGGCGTGGCGCGCGGCCTCGATCCGGACTTCGACATCTGGGAGGCGTCGCGCCCCGTGGTCGAGCGCTGGATGATCGAGCAGATGGGCCCCGAAGCCAGGCTGCGCGAAGTCGGCGACGGCGTGAGCGCGCTCGGCCGGCTGGCGCGCGACCTGCCGCAGCTTCTGCGCAATGCCGAAAGCATCTCGGACATGCTGGCCGACGGCGGATTGCGCCTCCATCCCGACACCACGCGCGAGATCGCCGAAGCCCAGATCGCCCGCACGCGCCACGTGCGCATCGCGCTGTGGATCACGGCCGCGAGCGCGCTGGGCGTGCTGGCGGTGCTGGTGTTTTAGGGTTGATATCAGATATCGATATCATATATCATGTAGATATGCGCACGCTCGTCGACATACCCACGAACGACATGAAGGAACTGACCCGCCGCTCCAAGGCAGAGAAGCGTTCGCGCGCATCTTTGATCAGAGATGCGATCTCGGCCTATTTGAAAAAGCCTTCCGCCGAGAAAGAAGTGCCGGGTTTCGGTCTCTGGAAGGACTATCCGATCGATGGCGTTGAATATCAGCGCAAGATCCGCTCCGAATGGTAGCGGCCGTCTTCGATACCAATATCGTCATCGATCATCTGAAAGGGCTGCCGCAGGTCACCGCAGAGTTGGCGCGTTATGACAGCAGGTCGATCAGCATCGTCACCTGGATCGAAGTGATGGCCGGCGCACGCCCTGAACATGAAGCCGAAACCCGCGCGATATTGTCGTTCTTCTCCATGGTGCAGCTCGGCGACGATGTTGCCGCGCGCGCAGTTCAACTGCGCCGTTCGCATCGCGTGAAGTTGCCGGATGCGATCATTTGGGCGTCGGCCCAGATGACGGGGCGGATACTCGTCACGCGTGACATGAAAGACTTCCCGCGGAACGACCCGGGAATCCGCGTTCCCTACAAGCTCTAACCCTTCGGCTTGATCGCCGCGACGGCGGGCTGCTGCACGATGCGGTACTGGCCCGCGTCGCAGTCCTTGCTGTGCACCTGATCGACGACATAGACGTTCAGGTTGACCGTGTGGTTGGCGAGGTCGGGCGCGTTGGGCACCTTCAGGTGCACCGCGCTGCCGGTGACCTTCTCGTTCAGCGCCAATATCTTCTTGTAGCCGGGCGAGCTGTCGCCGGGCACGGCCGCGATGGTGAGCACCACGCGCACGTCCGACGGATCGGCGACGCGCTCGATCGCGTCGCAGGCGATGGCGACGTCGTCGCCGGGCGCGAGGTCGGGCACGGCGTCGGCCGTATTCTCGGCGAGCGGCGTCGGCTGCGCCGCGACCGCGATCGGCTTGAGCCTGGTGTCCGGACTAGGCGCCTGCGCGAGCGCGGGCAGGGCCGCGAGCGCCGTCCCGGCCGTCAACGCCAATCCCAAAGTCCTCCTGCCCATTGCCATAACCTCCCAGCGGCACAGGCCTCTCTCCCGAGTCCTCAGTTTACCTGCCTTGCGCGTCCTTCCCAATAGGGCGCGCGCAAATCCTTGCGCAGGACCTTGCCCGACGGGTTGCGCGGCAGGGCGTCTATGAAATCTACAGTTTTCGGCAGTTTATAGCCGGCGATGCGCTCGCGGGCGTAAGCGATGATCTCGGCCGGGACCGCATCAACGCCCGGTTTTTTAACCACAATCGCTTTCACCGCCTCGCCCCAGCGCTCGTCCGGAACGCCGATCACCGCCACGTCCGCCACCGCCGGATGGCCCATGATCGCGTTCTCGACCTCGGCCGGATAGATGTTCTCGCCCCCCGACACGATCATGTCCTTCACGCGGTCGTGAATGTAGAGGTAGCCCTCGGCGTCGAAGAACCCGGCGTCGCCGGTCGAGAACCAGCGCTGCGGGCACACCGCCTTGGCCGTCGCCTCCCGCTTGTTCCAATAGCCCTTCATGACGTTGCCCGAGCGGATCTGGATCTCGCCGACCTCGCCCGCGGCGACCGGCTTGCCGTCGGCGCCCACGACGCGGATCTCGTGCCCCGGCGCCGGCCTTCCGCAGGAGCGCAGCTTGCCGCGCGCCGGATCGTGGTCCTCGGGCAGAAGGAAAGTGCCGCCCCCGGTGGTCTCGGTCAGGCCGTAGACCTGCAGGAAGCCGCAGCCGAACATCGCCTTGGCGCGCAGCAGGACCTCGTCGGAGATTGGCGAGGCGCCGTAGGAGATGTTCTTCATCGACGAGAAATCGGTCGTCGCGGCTTTGGGGTGCTGCATCACGAACAGGATCAGCGCCGGCACCAGGAACGCGTAAGACACCTTCTTCGCGCCGATGAGGCGCAGGATCTCGCCCGGATCGGTCTCGCCCAGCACGACGCCGTGCGCGCCTTGCGCCAGGGTGAGCAGCCCGATGTTCACGCCGGCGACGTGGAAGAACGGCATGGCGATGAGCACGACGTCGTCGGGCGCGTATTGGCCGATGGGCGCGTTGCCCAGGCAGGCGAAGACCGACAGATAGTTCGCGTTGGTGAGCTGCACGCCTTTCGGATGCCCGGTGGTGCCCGAGGTGTAGAGCTGGATCACGTCGTCCTCGGGCGCGATAGGCAGCATGGGATCGGCCGCTTCATGCGCGTCGCGCCACGCTTCGTAAGCGGAGGCGGTGCCGTGCTCGCCGTCCATCGCGATGACGGTCTTGAGCCGCGGGCAATCGGGCAAGATCTTCTCGATGGTCGCGGTGTATTCGCGGCCGACGAAGATCACCTCGCAGCCGGCGTCGTTCAGCACATAGGCGATCTCGGGTGGCGCCAGGCGCCAGTTGACGCCGACGGTCACCGCGCGCGCCTTGAAGGTGCCGAGCAGCACCTCGAAGAAGCGGTCGCAGTTCTTGCCCAGATAGCCCACGCGCGCGCCGGGCTTTTGGTCGAGCGCGATCAGGCCCTGCGCCACGCGGCTCGCGCGTTCGTCGAGCTGGGCATAAGTCGTCTGCCGGTCGTTGAAGTCGAGCGCGACCGCGCCGGGCCGCTCCGCCGCATGCACGCGGCTGATATCGGCGACGGATTCCAGCCGCGAGAAATCGAACATGGGCGTGCTCCCCGGATGTCTTGTTGCCGGGAGTTTAGCGCCGATGCGGCGGGCGACAAGCTGGACGCGCTTGCGATAGGCCGGCACAGCGAATAAACTAGTTTGTAAACTAGTTGGTTCGCGACAATGGAAAAGACCGTCGGCGCCTTCGAGGCGAAAACCCATTTCTCGTCCCTGCTCGAGCGCGCCGAGCGCGGCGAGGAGATCACGATCACCCGCCGCGGCAAGGCGGTGGCGAAGATCGTACCGATGAAAAAGCAGGCTAGTCCGGCCGAGACCCGCAAGGCGCTTGCGCAGTTGCGCGCGGAGGGTAAAAAGCTCGGCATCAAGAAGTTCGACTGGAGCGAATGGAAGGCCTATCGCGACGAAGGGCGGCGCTGAGTGGCGGCGTTGGTCATCGACGCGTCCTTCGCGCTCGCGCTGCTTTTGCCCGATGAGGTCAAGCCGTCGGCTTCAATGTTAGCGCTTCTGGAGAAGGATGGCGCGGTCGTGCCTGCTATCTGGCCTATCGAGGTGGGCAATACGCTGGTCATGGCCGAGCGGCGCAAACGAATTGCGGCAAGCGCGCTTGATCGTATCGCGGACAGACTGGACGCGTTGCCGATCGGGGTCGACGAACGGCCGGTTTCGGAGGCTTGGCGCGCCTGCATCGCATTGGCGGTTCGGCATCGCCTCACCGTCTACGACGGCGCCTATCTCGAGCTTGCGAAACGGTTGCGGCTTCCGCTCGCGACCTTGGACGGCGATCTGCGCAAGGCCGCGAAAGCGGAAGGCGTTACCGTCTGATCTCGCGCCAATATTCCTCGGCCACGTCCGCGTCGATCTCGACCTTGGGGCCGACGCCGGCGTAGAGGCGGTCGGCGCCGTCGCGGCGCGGGCCCGATATCCAATACCGGTCTCCCGTCGCGACGTCGAAATAGTTGGCCTTGAAGCCCTGGCCGTCGAGGCTCTGGAACTCCCGCTTGCCATAGCGAAGCGTACGCCCGCTCTTGGAGAACGCGACCCGCCCGATACGGGCGGGTCCGTTCAACGATCGCGACTTGTCCTCGATGTACATGATGCGCGTGCGCATGGATCACACCTCCCGGCTGAGCCACCAGAACCGCCACACCATCGTGATCGCGGCGACCAGCAGCGCGAAGGCTAGGCCGATCCATATCCCCAGGCCCTGCAGGTGGAAGACGAAGCCGAGCAGCACGCAGACCGGGAAGCCCGCGATCCAGTACGAGCCGCCCGCGATCCACATCGGCGCGCGCGCGTCCTTCAGGCCGCGCAGCGACAGGGCTGCGACGACCTGCAAGCCGTCGAAGATCTGGAACGCCGCCGCGACGCGCAGGAAAACGGTGGCGAGCGCTATCGCCTCGCCGGCCGCCGCGGTCCCGGACGCGAAATAGAGCTCGGCGATCTGGCGCGGGAACAGCGCGAGGATCACGCTCGTCGTCGCCATGAACAGCGTGGCGATGGCCAGCGCGGTATAGCCCGCGCGCCGCACCGCCTCGCGGTCGCCGGCGCCCGCCGCCAGGCCGACGCGGATCGTCGCCGCCATGGCGATGCCGAGCGGCACCATGAAGGTGTTCGACGGCACGTTCATCGAGATCTGATGCGCCGCCACCGTGGCCGTGCCGAACGTGCCCATCATCAAGGTCGCGCTGTTGAACAGCATCGCCTCGAACATCATGGTCAGCCCGATCGGCATGCCCAGCCGGAACACCTCGGCCAGCTTCTCCCAATCGGGGCGGAAGAAGCGGCGGAAGATGCGGTACTGCCGAAGCTTCGGCGTCATCAGCACGATGCCGAGCAGCGCCAGGAACTGGAAGGTGTAGGACGCGGCGCTCGCCATGGCCGCGCCGACGAGGCCGAGCTTCGGGAAGCCGAAATGGCCGAAGATCAGGAGATAGTCGCCGGCGAAGTTGAAGCCGATGCCCAGCACCATCACCACCAGCGCCGCATGCGGACGGCCGAGCGCCGTCGAGAAGTTGCGCAGCACCTGATAGAACAGCGAGAAGGGCAGGCCGACGCACAAGACCGCGGTGAACAGCCCCGCGCCATGCGCGAGCTCGGCCCGCTGGCCGAGCAGCAGCATCACCTGCTCGGTGAAGAGCAGGAACACCATCAGCGGCAGCGATACGATCACCACCGACCAGAAGCCCATGCGGATCACCGCGCGCACGCCGGCGCGGTCGTTGGGGCGGGCGCCCAGGATATGCGCCGTCATCGGCGCCACCGCGGCGACGGGGCCCGCGCCGATCAGCCAGCAGAAGAAAAAGATGGTGATCGCCAGCGCCGAAGACGCCAGCGCGGTCTCGCCGACGCGGCCCAGCATGACGATGTCGGTCGTCATGATCGCCATCTGCGCGACCTGGGTGAAGATCAGCGGAAAGGCGAGCTTCATCGTCTCGCGCGCTTCCGCGAACCACGCGGTCAGGCCGTGGCCCTCGACGCGGACGCCCGCGTTGGACAGATCGAGTTCGGCAATATCAGTCGTCATGACACGGACTTTTCTTCAAAGAGCCCGGGCCAGGTCCGAAAGGTGCCAAAAATAAAAAACCCTCCGGAGGCTGGCTCGGGAGGGGTGAAAACAAGAACGGATCAGGCGGACCTAATGCGCGTTCTCCTCGCGAACCGATACGGCGACCGCGCCACCCGCTCGGGCGGCGACGACGGCCATGATGTTGAACGACGGACAGCTCATCGGTTCTCTCAGATGCTGTTTTCGGCCCCATGCCGAAGCAGCGCGCATTTGGGTACGCCCGGTCGTGCGACAAGTCAACACTGCGGCATGCATATCGGGCGGCTGTGGCCCGGGCGGCACGCTCTGCGTCACGGCGGAACGGAACGCCCGCGCAGCCTTGCCCGTCCCGCGGGTGCGTGGCAGCGTCGCCGCATCGTTGGGGACGCTGATCATGAACCGGATTTTCCTGGCCGCAGCTCTGCTTGCGGCGCTGCCGCCTTACGCGGCCGGGGCCAAGCCGCGGCCGATGCACCGCCTGAACCCCGCGCCCGGCTTCAGCGTCGACGTGCCGGACGGCTTCGCCGGCTGCGACGCGGCGACGAACAAGCGGCTCGGCAACGCGCCGCATCTCGTCGTGCTGAACGAGTTCTGCGCCTCCGAGGCGCACCACCCGGAGCTCGACAGCATCGTCAACCTGGATCCCGCGGTGCCGCTGATGATGGTCATGGGCTATTCGCCCAAATACGCCTTTCCGGAGAAGGTTATCGCCGCCGCGACGCCGGAGATATACGCCATCCTCAAGGAAGAGGTCTGCGGCCGGATCCTCAAGGGCTATATCCCGTCCAGCAGCTGCAGCGTCGGTCCCGGCACGCTGGCCGGTCACAGCGCCTTCGTCGTCGAAGGCAAGGTGCAGCGCGCGAAAGGGCAGCCCGCGGTCGTGCGCGGCTATCTGCTGACGCGCGGCGACGGCCTGGCGGCGTTCATGTTCGGCGCGCCGTCGCCGGTGGACGACAAGGTGCAGGCGGCGATGAACCGCATCCTCGCTTCGGTGAAGGTCGAGGATCTTCCGCCGCCGCCGCCGCCGGAGATCGTGCAGCTCGACGCGCTGGGGCTGAAGCTGTCGGTGCCGAAGGGATGGATCGGCTGCGACCCGCAGCACGACACCCTGCTCGGCCAGGCGAAGGACCCCTTCGGCAACCGCGACACGGCCTGCCGCAACCTCGACCCCGCGAAGCAGGTGCTCATCTACGATCCGCATCTGCCCGTCGCCACCTTCATCCACGTCGGGCGCGAGAACGGGCAAAGCGACGTGGACGCCTTTGTGCGCGACCTGGAGCCCGCGGCGCTGGCCGCGCGGCGCGACAAGGAATGCGCCGACATGGCGGCGCAGTTCACCTTGAAGAACCTGGTCACGAAGTCCTGCGACACGCGCGCCGGCACGATCGCGGGCGAGCCTGCCGAGATCGTCGAGTTCGAAGGCTCCGGCATGGGCGAGGGCGAGCGCGTGCCGTTGAACCTCCATGCGCGCATGACCGTCGTGGTGCGCAAGAACGAGGTGTTCACCGTTTCGCTGACCGCGAACAGCCCGTTCGAGCCCGCGATCGGCAGCGACGCCGAAGCCATCGTGAGCTCGGCCGTCCTGCCGGCGGAGCCCTGAAAACGAAAACGGCCGGACGCGCAAGCTCCCGGCCGTCTTCGTAGTGGGTCAGTTCGATATCTTCGAGTTTTCCAAGGCCTTCCTCCCGGTCGTCATTGTGTTGCGCGCGCGCGACATATCCCTGCGTGGCGGCGGGAGCGGGCGGGTCCGTAGGAGAAGGCGCGGGTTTGTTCGTACGCGGAAGGAAATTGGGCGTATGCGGCGGGATCTCGGGAAGCGCCACCTCGACGTCGCCGATGTCGCCGTCCTTCTTCCGCGCGATGGCGACGTCGCGCGCGCTCTGGTCGGTGACGGAGAAATAGACCGTCACCAGCTGCTGGTTTCCCAGCTGCGGATCGCGCGACGACGGGACCGCGCCGACATGGACGCGATAGTCGCCGATATAGGTCGTCGTTCCGGGCTTCACCGTGAAATGAACTTCGAAGGGATGATAGGGCCTGATCGTGGCGGCGTAGCTGGTGAACTCGAAATTGTCGATCTGCCAGTCGCCGGGCGCGAGATCGAGGATCTTCACGACGCCGTTGCCTTGCGCGTCGTCGAAGTCGCGGCTGGTCCTGAGCAGCCAGTTGTGCTGGCCGTACCGCACCGAGTCCTGGTGCTCGCCGTCCGCCGTGCGGAAGAAGAGGAGATAGTCCTGGAAGTTCGTCTCGGGTCCGGCGCTGACGGTCATGACGACCTTGCCCTTCCCGTCGGCCCAGGCGGACGGGCCGAAGAGCGTCGCGATTGCGGCTGCGAGAACCATGCGCTTCATGGAAGAATGTTAGGAAGGCCGCCGCCGCGCGTCAACGCAGCGCCCATTGCTATTCGCAGGCGCGGCCATAGACTTTCTCCATCGCTATCGCCATCCGGAGAAACCCCATGGACTTTTCCATTCCCGCACACGTCACCGAGCTGCTCGCGCAGATCGATGACTTCATCGAGCGCGAGATCGTCCCGCTGCAGAAGCAGGACGACAACGACCGCTTCTTCGACCACCGCCGCGAATGGGCGCGCACCGATTTCGAGCACGGCGGCCTGCCGCGCAAGGAATGGGAAGCGCTGCTGGGCGAGATGCGGCGCCGCGCCGACAAGGCGGGGTTCCTGAGGCTCGCGCTGCCGGAAGAGTTCGGCGGCAGGAACATCGGCAACCTCGCCATGGCGATCATCCGCGAGCACCTGGCGGCGAAAGGGCTGGGCCTGCACAACGATCTGCAGAACGAGACCTCGGTCGTCGGCAACTTCCCGCAGCTTCTGATGTTCCGCGATTTCGGGACCGAGGATCAGAAGAAGACGCTGCTGCCGGGCATGCTCGAAGGCAAGGTGCGTATCGCGTTCGGGCTCACGGAGCCGCGCCACGGCTCCGACGCGACCTGGATGGAGACGCGCGCGGTCAGGGATGCGGGCGGCTGGCGCATCAACGGCGAGAAGATGTGGAACACCGGCGTGCACGTCGCCACCCACGACATGGTGTTCTGCCGCACCAGCGGCGAGGACGGCGACGCGCGGGGCCTGACCTGCCTCATCGTGCCGCTGAACGCGGAAGGCGTGAAGGTCGAGGAGTACATGTGGACCTTCAACATGCCGACCGATCACGCGCGCGTCTCGTTCAAGGACGTGTGGGTGCCGGACACGGCGGTGTTCGGTCCCGTCGACAACGGCCTGGTGCTGGCGCGCCACTTCGTGCACGAGAACCGCATCCGCCAGGCGGCCTCGGGCGTCGGCGCGGCGCAGTACTGCATCGACGAGAGCGTCGACTACGCCAACACGCGCAAGCCCTTCGGCAAGCCCTTGTCGCGCAACCAGGCGATCCAATGGCCGCTGGTCGAGCTGCAGACCGAATGCGAGATGCTGCGCTGGCTGATCTATCGCACCGCCTGGGAGATGGACCGGCTGACGGGGCCGGAGATCCAGCTCTATCTCTCCGACAAGGTGTCGATGTGCAACTACCGGGCGAACAGGCTGGTGTGCAACGCGGCCGACCAGGCGATGCAGACGCATGGCGGCTGGGGCTATTCGCGCCACAAGCAGTTCGAGCACATCTATCGCCACCACCGGCGCTATCGCATCACCGAGGGCTCGGACGAGATCCAGATCCGCAACGTGGCGGGGCATATGTTCGGCTTCATTGGGAAAAACCGCCGCTAGACACCGGCGCGCGAACTGTGCCTATGATTGCATCATAGGTAAGTTCGCGTTCGGGGGGAGGCGGCTCGTGCTGATATCGGAGCGGCGGTATCCGGTCCATGACGGCTTTCTGGGTCTTCACAACCAGATGCTGGCGCCTCTGTCCCTGAACGAGGGCCAGGCTGTCTATGTGACGGCCGCGAAGTTCTCTCCCTTTCCCGACGACCGCAGCCAGACGGTCCCGGAGATCATCCTGTCGCCTTTCGCACCGGCACTGTGGGACGATCTGTGGCGCGTGCGCATCCAGTTCACGCCCGGCTTCGGGCGGTTCGCGGCGCTGACCAGCTTCCTCAACGACCGGAAGGTCAAGGTCCTTTCGGCGGAGGTCTACGAGGGCGGCGACAAGGCCTATTCGCAGTTCAACCGCTTCCACCTGATCGTCTCGGCGCACGACTATGCGTCGAGCAACGACGGCGACGTGACGGCGCGCCGCGAACGGTCGTTCGCGCGTCTGGAGGATCTGGAAGACCGGCTCGCGGTACGCTTCATCGACGATCTGTATTTCCACGACCGGCGCTTTCCCCGGCTGACCATCAGGCGGCTGACCCAGCACAGGGTGCTTGCGCGCGACAAGCATGTCTCGTCGGTCATCGCCTCGACGATCAGCTGCCGGCGCGACGCCGAGGGCCGCAAGGAGCTCGGCGTGGCGTGGAGTCCGGGGCTTTCCGCCATGGTGCGGGCGGAGAGCGGCGAAACGCCCTTCCTTCAGGGATTGATGGCGATCGACCCCGGCGACGCGGCCTACGTCATGCCGACGGCCGACATCGAGGAGCGCTTCATCCGCATCATCACGCCGACCCGGGAGTCGCCCTTTCATTTCATCAAGTTCATCGGTGCGGCCGACTCCGCGGCATGGCGCGCGCTCACCGAGGCGATCAGCCGGACGCGCGGCAACATGGTCAAGCTGCATCTGCGCACCGGCATCGGCGAGTTCGAGACCGGCCAGGTGCGCGAGCTCTGCGCGCTCTTCGGCAAGACGATGGAGCCCTGCGACGACTGCATGCGCGCCAACATCACGTTCTCGTTCGAGGGCTATGAGGATGCGTCGCGCTATGTCCGGCGCCTGTATGCGCAATTCGCGGGCCTGCTCGGGCGCGATGCGGATCCCGGCCTGGTGCGCGACGACGTGCTGCTCGGGTCGCGCAACTACGACACGGCGTTCGGCGGGATGTGGATTTTCTACGACAAGGGAGACGAGTGCCTGGTCGCGCGCGTCGAGGGGTAGGGATGGTGGAGAACACCGACGACGAAGAGCTGCTCGAGAGCATCTTCCGCAAGCTCTCCGAGCTCGCCGCGGCGCCCCGCAGAACGCAGGACCCGGAAAAGGTCAAAGAGACTTCCTCGCGCCAGGACTATCTGCGGCGGATGGCGCTGCGGCGGATCGGTCTTTCGAGCCGGCCCAAGAACGACAGCATCTTCATCTCGTTCAGCGAGGGCGGCGAGCGTTTCGCGAAGCAGATACGCGAGGAAGTCAGGAGCCGCAAGGTCGAGGTGGTCGGAACCACGGGTTTCGATCGCGAGTTCGACATTTCCAAGATCAACGAGATCTGGACCAGCATCGCGCGATGCGACGCATTCCTGGGCGTGTGGTCGGGCGAGCATCGGCTCGGCGCGAAGCAGGAGAAAATCGAGCGATCGGACGATTCGCGCGGGATACGCGATCTGCTGTTCGACAAGTCGGAGCACAACATCTATCTGCCGAGCCCTTGGATGCCGGTGGAGCTCGGGATGGCGCTCAGCCTCAACAAGCCATGGGTTCTGGTCGTCGACAAGCGCGTCGACCGGAAGTTCGTGCTCAAGATATGCGGTGACCAGCATCACATGTTCGAGGACTGGATCGACGAAACTGCGGTAGAGGGCAAAGGATTGCGCCGCTGGCTGCCGAGCGGGAACAAGCTGGCGCGGCGCCGGCGCGCGGAAGCGTACTATCGCGGCATGGCCAAGCGCGCATGCAACTCCGCGATCTTTCGCAACTACGCGGGAATTTTCGGCGAAGACGAGAACGGCAGCACGATAGGAGACTGGCGGCGCTGACCTGAATCGGCACGGTCGGCGGTTGCAGTTTCGCATGCGCCGACCGTGCCGCGAACTTTCTGTGCCATTCTCGCGCACAATCATGCACCGGAAAAAATTTTCTTCTTGGGGGGATTTTCTCTGCGCGCGGAAGGCAACACATTGCGCGCCTCGGGTGTTCACACGCGGCATGTCGTTCAAGGGAGGGGATCATGATCCAGGCGCAAGCGCTCGGTTTCGTGCTCAGCCAATCGCCGGTCCGCCAGCGTCATCTGACCGCGCGGCGCACGCGGCTCGCGACCGCGACGCATCCCGACGCGTCGGCGCTGGTCGCCGCTTGGCGCAGCGCGACGCGCGACGGCGACGGCCTCGGCGGCATGGTGCTCGGCCGGCACTTCCCGACGCGGCGCTGGGCCAAGTGGCTGAAGCACACCGTGCTGCTGCAGCGCGTGAAGGGCGACTTCCGCGTGCGGCTCGCGGGCTTCGGCGTGTTCTGCTTCCACGGCTTCGATCCGACGGGGATGCTGCTCTCCGAGGTCCTGCGGGCGGGCGAATATCTCACCCGCGCCGCCGAGCTGGACGAGGTGCTGTCGAGGAACCGTCCGCACGTGGCGCAGCACAGCCTGCACTGGGGCGGCGACACGGTGATGTCGCGCGAGGTCGTGTCGCTGCCGGTGCTCGCCGCCGACACGCGCACGCGGCTGGTGCTGTCGGTGTCGTTCTGGACCGAGCGCGGCTGGCTCAATTGACCGCACGCGCCATTCGCCGGAATCGACCGCGCGCCATTCGCCGGGATTGACCGCGCGCCATTCGCCGAATTGACGGCGCGCGCCGTTCGCGCGACCTTCGCAGGCATGATCCCGCTCAACATCGCCCATCGCGGCGGCGCCGCGCTGAACCCCGAGAATTCCCTGGCGGCCTTCCGCGACGCGGTGGCGCGCGGCTGCGACGGCGCCGAGCTCGACGTGCAGCTGTCCAGCGACGGCGAGGTCGTGGTGTTCCACGACTACCGTCTCAAGCCCGAGATCTGCCGAGGCTCGGACGGCCGCTTCCTCGAGCGCCCGACGCCGCGGGTGAAGGACCTGTCGCTCGAAGGCCTGAAGACCTGCGACATCGGCCGCGCCGATCCCGCGAGCGACTATGCGCGCACGCATCCCTTCGCCGCCGCGCGCGACGGCGAGCGCATCCCCACGCTGGCCGAGGTCGTCGAGGTCGCGGCCGCGGCGACGAAGCCGTTCCTGCTCTTCGTCGAGCTCAAGACTTCCTTCGCCGACCGCGACCTGTCGGCCGACCCGGTCGCGCTGGCCGAGGCCGCGGCCGCGGTGCTGCGCAAGTGCGACTATCTCGACCGCACCGTCTTCGTCGGCTTCGACTGGCACGGGCTGCTGCACGCCAAGACCATCGCGCCGCAAGCGCAGTGCTGGTTCACCACGCTGGCGCAGAGCTGGTTCGAGCCCGGCCGGCCGCCGGCGGTCGACGATCCGCCGTCCGAGCCCGCGCTCGAGATGCTGCGCTACTGGGCGCGCACCGGAACCTCGCCTTGGGCGGCGGGCTTCGACGCCTGCAGCCATGGCGGCTCGATCCGGCGCGCCATCGCGGCGGCGGGCGGCGACGGCTGGTTCCCGACCCATACCGATATCGACGCGGCGAGCGTGGCGGAAGCGCGCGCGCTGGGCCTGAAGGTCGGCGCCTGGACGGTCGACGAGCCGGCCGACATGCGCCGGCTCGCCGATCTCGGCCTCGATGCGATCTGCACGGACCGCCCCGACCTTCTGGCCGAGGCTACAGGATGAAGTTCGACGCGCTCAGCGAGTTCAGCTGGCCGTCGAGCCAGATGTCCATGTCGTCCATGCCGTCGCCGTCGATGTCGACCCTGACGGTGGTGAGGAAAAAGTCGCCGCACTGGTGGGTGACGGGATCGCAGCGATAGATCTGCGCCACGTCGAAGGCGACCTCGCCGGGCGTGCCGTGGAACAGGCTGTTGCCGATCCAGGTGCAGGTCACGCTTGCATTGGCGCAGGCCGTGGACAGGTCGATCGTGTCGTGCGCGACGCTGAAGTCGGTGATCTCGTCCGTCGCGGTGGGGGTGCTGTCGCTGACATTGTTGTAGGCGTAGTCGTCATGGCCGCCGTTGCCGGTCATGAGGTCGGCGCCGGGCCCGCCGTTCAGCGTGTCGCTGACGGTTCCGCCGATCAGCGTGTCGTCGCCGCCGTTGCCGAGCACGTATTCGTGGCAGGTGTTGGTGGCGCTGCCCAGCGTGTCGGCGGCGGGCGTGCCGTAGATGTTGACGATGCACTTGTTGCCCATCTTCTGCTGGAAGGTCAGGCTGTGGACGTGATGGCCGAAAGCCGCCGTGGTGACGAGCAGCATTGCTCCGGCGAGCGGAAGCGCACGCATGATGTTTTCTCCTTTGGGCG
Source organism: Alphaproteobacteria bacterium (assembly GCA_019247845.1). Lineage (GTDB taxonomy): Bacteria > Pseudomonadota > Alphaproteobacteria > Micropepsales > Micropepsaceae > Rhizomicrobium. The sequence goes on from JAFBAL010000017.1 coordinate 30,487, forward strand.
AGTGGAGAGGAAATCTACCGCCGCGTTAGCGGCCGGCGCCAGCGCCGTAAGGTGGAAAGGTGCGAGTCCCATTTATCCTTTTGATAGAATCCATTTATACTCTTCCTAAAGTAGGGAGGAGGCACCCATGCGCAAATCGGTATTCATTGCCGCGATCTGTACGCTGGCTTGCATCGCCACCGCAGCGGACGCCGCGGCCGCGAAGAAGACGACCCATTCCAAGACCACCACCACCGCTTCCAAGACCACCACCACCGCTTCCAAGATCACCACCACCGCGCCGCCGGCGACGTCCTGTACCGGCACGTTCTCGAACGGCGTGTCGATCAACGTGAGCAACCCGTCCTATATGGCCGACGTCGGCTACCCCTATCCGAAGGTGCAGGGCGTCCCTGCGATCTCCGGCGCGGCGCAGACGGTGTGCGACCTGCACACCTTTGCGTGGAACCAGTTCCTCTATTACACGCAGACCGCGGCCGGCCAGTCGACGCCGCGCTTCATGCAGCTGGCGCCCTGGTACAACGTGCTGACGACGGGCGCGAAGCCCGGCGCCTATCCCGGCGGCTCGACGGCGCTTCAGACCGCCTATCTGGACCTCAACCAGGCGGGCGACGGCGACGAGCTTCTCGACGTCAAGGGCAACGCGGTGCGCTACGACATCCGCTTCGACATCAACATGTACAACTCGATCGTGATGCAGAACCTGTACAGCCAGGCGGGCTACAACAGCGTCTGCAAGCCGAACCCGAGCAACAACAACCTCTGCGCCAACAACAATATCTGGATGACGCCGGCCGGCGCCAACGAAAGCCCCGAGCCCGGCTCGATCGAGGTCAAGACCGCGTGGCGCGACTTCCTCACGCCCGCCAATTGCCCGTCGTCGCAGTATTTCTGCCAGGGCCGCTTCGGGCTTATCGGCCTGCATTACGTCAACAAGACCTTCAGCCACGGCGAATGGATCTGGGCCTCGTTCGAGCACGTCGCCAACGCGCCCGACTGCGCGCCCGGCGGCAGCAGTCCGATCGGCGCCAACTCGCCGACCGGCCAGCCATGGAGCCTGTTCGATCCCAGCACCGTTCCGCCAGGCGTGATGTCCAGCCAGACATGCTCGGTCACGGCCGCGAACCCGCAATGCAACACCAACCCGAACCCGAGCGGCGACGGCAAGACCTGGGTGAAGGCGAACATCTGCCGCACCGACATGCTGGCGGCGGGTGGGGCGAGCCAGGCCAACTGCCAGACGCCCGGCACCAACAACGCCGGCAACGTCGCCTGCCTGAACGCGACGATCATGCCGAAGCTGTCCGGCGTGTGGAAGAACTACGAGCTGGTCGGAACGCTATGGACCAAGCCCACCATCGGGCCGAACAACGACTTCCGCATCCAGATCTTCCAGAGCCAGGTGAACGGGCTTCCCTACGTGGCGCCGGTGGGCTTCACCCATCTCGCCAACACCGCGATCGAGACCTGGCTGCAGATGAACTCGCTGAGCTACGATCCGGACGGCAACAACGGCTCGCAGGCCGGCTGCTTCGCCTGCCATCACGAGCCGTCGTCGGCGACGCAGGTGGACTTGAGCCACTTCCCGGGCAAGCTGCCTTCGGCGACGATCACGGCGCTGAAGTCGTCGCTCATCCCGGCGAACTCGACCGCCGCGCCGAACCACATGGTCTCGAAGAGGCCGGCGGTGCGCAAACCCGCGAACTGAGCATCGCTTGAGACCATCGGGGCGCTCGGGAAATCGGGCGCCCGCCCTGGGAACATCGGCCCGCCGGTCGCAAAGCCGGCGGGCCCTTTTTCTTTTCAGCCCTTCGGTACGCCCGGCACGGCGGTGATGTCGAGCGCCCAGGGCAAGGCGGAGCTCATCCAGATCTGGCGCTTGGGCGGAAGCTCGGCCCGCTTGTCGAGCGCGCCGAGGCGCAGGTTGAACAGCGTCTGGTTCTCGACCGAGGTCGAATAGACCGCCGAGCCGCAATCGCCGCAGAAGGCCTGCAGCCGCCTGGTGCCGCTCTCGGCGGTCTTCTCGTAAGTCTTGAGCGTGCCGCGGAGCAGGCGGAAGTCCTCCGCCCTGGCCGGCACGCTGGCGCGCCACGGCGAGCCGGAAAAGGTCTGGCAGTCGGTGCAGTTGCAGATCGCGCTTCGCTCGGGGTCGACCACCGCCTCATAAGCGATGCGGCCGCAATGGCAGTTGCCTTGGACTTTCATGCTGCGTCATCCTGGTCGTCGAAGGCCGCGATGATGCGCGAGGGGCACGATGTTGACCAGGGACGTCGCTTACAAATCCGGCAATGTCGATCTCAAGGGCTATCTCGCCGCGCCCGACGGCGCCAGGGCGCGGCCGGGCGTGCTCGTCTGTCACCAGGGCATGGGCATCACCGAGCACACGCGCGAGCGCGCCCGCATGCTGGCGGACGAGGGCTATGTCGCCTTAGCGCTCGACATGTACGGCACCACCGCGACGACGCGCGAGCAGGCGATGGCGCTGCTGCAGAGCATGACCGGCAACCCCGGCGAGCTGCGCGCCCGCGCGCTTGCCGGCCTCGAGGTGCTGAAGGCGCAGGACGGCGTCGACCCGGCGCGGCTGGCGGCGGTGGGCTATTGCTTCGGCGGCGCGGTGGTGCTCGAGCTCGCGCGCGCCGCGCCTGCGCTCAAATGCGTCGTGGCGTTCCATCCCGGCATGGCGGGACCGGTGGCGCTGCCCGAGAGCGACGAGCGCCCGATCCCGTCCTGCAAGGTGATGGTCTGCGCCGGGGCCGACGATCCGCTGGTGCCCGACGCCGCGAAGGTGAAGTTCGCCGAGCTGATGAACGCGGCCCGCGCCGACTGGCAGCTGCTCGTCTATGGCGGCGCAGCGCACAGCTTCACCGACCGGTCCGTCGACGCGATGAACATGCCGGGGTTCAGGTACGACGCCGCGACCGACCGGCGCTCCTGGGCGGCGATGAAGGAGTTGTTCGGTGAGGTGTTCTGACTTTCAACCCGATTGTCATGGCCCGCGGATTGTTCAGCCTGGGGAGATGGTTGACACCTGTTCGGAGACATAGCTGACAGGTTTGTTGAGGTCTATCTCGGCGATTTTGTAGGCACCGAAGCAGACGTCGAAGAGGCCGTCTTTGGCTCTGGGCCGGATGGCGAGGCGCTCGCCGCGGAAGGCCTGCGGCATGCGCCAGTGCCGGCCCTTGAAGCTGATGTAGGAGCGCGTGGTGTCGGCGGTGCGCAGGATTTCGCCGTGGTCGTATTCCACGGTTGGCAGCTTTTTGGGCATCGGTCTGGGGCTTGGCCTGTAGCGGCTGGCGGGGACGTCCTGGCCGAGCGCCTCGTGCGGGCGTTCGAGGTTGTAGATGGTGCGCCAGCGATCGAGCGCGCGCTGTGCATCGCAAAGGTCTTGGAAGCGCTTCATCGCGAAGACCTCGGCCTTGAGGGTGCGGTTGAAGCGTTCGTTCTTGCCATGGGTCTGGGGGTGATAAGGCCTGCCGTGATAGAGGCCGATGCCGAGCTTGAGCAACCACACGCCGAGCCTGGTCCAGCTGCGATAGGGACCGTCGCCCCAGGGCGAACCGTTGTCGGCCAGGATCGTGTCGGGCAGGCCATAGCGCTCGAAGGCCCGCGTCATGGCGGTTTGCACCGTATTTGCTTGCTCGTTCGCGCAGGCCTCAAGGCACACCGCATAGCGCGAGTGGTCGTCGATGACGGTGAGCGGATGACAGTCGCCGCCGCGCACCAGCGGCATGTGGCCCTTGAAGTCCATCTGCCACATCGCATTGGGCGCTTCCTTCTCGAAGCGCTGCCATGGCGTTCCCGGTTTGCCGGCCGGCGGCACGACGCGACCATGGCGCTTGAGGATCGCGTGGATCGTCGACAGCGCCGGCGGTTCAACGCCGTCGCGCATCAAGCAACGCTCGATCTTGCGCGCACCCCAGGCCGGATGGGCATCGCGTACCGCAAGCACCGAAGCCTCAAGCGCATCTGCACTGCGCAACGGGCTCGTGTGCGGCCGGCGCGAGCGATCGCTCAGCTCAGCGCCTTCGGCTGCCGCCCGTGCCAGCCATTTGTACCCGGTCTGCGCGCCGATCCCGAACCGGCGGCACAGCTCGCGCCGGTTCGATCCCTCCAAAGAGGCTAAAGCCACGAACTCCCGCCGTTGATCCACGATCGACACCTCCAGCCACGGCATGGATGGCCTCCTCGAAAGCCTCTTCCAAGCCAGAATGTGTCAACCATCTCCCCGAACACCTGTCAGCTATGTGTCCAGGCTGAACA
>JAFBAL010000066.1 GCA_019247845.1 Alphaproteobacteria bacterium
CGTTCGATCTGTTCAAATGCCATTGAGCAAAAGATGTCGTTGAACAAAGGCTTCCACAAGCTCACCATCGCCGAGGTGCGCCGCGAGACGCCGGATGCGGTCTCGATCCGCTTCGACGTGCCGCAAGAGTTGCGCGAGGCGTTCCGCTTCAAGGCGGGCCAGCATCTGACGCTTCGCGCCGATATCGACGGTGCCGACGTGCGCCGCACCTACTCTCTCTGCGCTGCACCGCATGAAGACACCGTGCGCATCGCGGTCAAGCAGATGGCGGGTGGCGTGTTCTCGAGCTGGGCCAACACGGCGCTCGCCGAGGGGCACACGCTCGACGTGCTGCCTCCGATGGGCCGGTTCGTGTCTCCGGCCGAGGGGACGCATTTCGTCGGCGTCGCCGGCGGCTCGGGCATCACGCCGGTGCTCTCGATCCTGAAGCATGTGCTGGCGAGCGATCCGAAGGCGCGCTTCACCCTGATCTACGGCAACCGCAACACGCCGTCGATCATGTTCCTGGAGGAACTTGGCGGTCTGAAGGATCGCTATCTCGACCGGCTCGAGGTCTACCACGTGCTCGAGGACGAGGCGGAGGAGATCGAGCTCTTCAACGGCCGCCTCGACCGCGCCAAATGCGACGAGATCTTCGCCCATCTCGTGCACCCCGACGACGTCGATGCCTTCTTCATCTGCGGACCGGGTCCGATGATGGATACGGTCGAGGAAGCGCTGCGCGAACGCAACGTCGCGCCGTCGCGCATCCTGGTCGAGCGCTTCACCACCAGCGCGCCTTCGGCGGAGCAGCTGCGCCGCAGCGAGGCGATGCAGTCCAAGGCCGCCGGCGTCACGTTGCAGGTCGTGCTCGACGGCCGCCGCAGCAAGGTCGCGTTCGATCCCGCCAAGCACAACATCCTGGAGAGCGTGCAGGCGGCCGGGCTTCACGCGCCTTACGCCTGCCGCGGCGGCGTGTGCACGACGTGCCGCGCCAAGGTGCTCAAGGGCGAAGTGACCATGCTCAAGAACTACGGCCTCACCGACGACGAGGTGGCCGAGGGCTATGTGCTCACCTGCCAGGCCGTGCCGATGAGCGACGAGGTCGCGCTCAGCTTCGACGAATAGCGGAACCAAGGTGAATGGCGAACGTTTACCGTTCGTCCATCCGACCGAGGAGCCGCATGATGAAGACGAAACTTGCCCTCTCCGTTGCAGTTCTGTTGAGCGCTTCGACGCTTGCGCTGGCGGCGCCGCCGGACCAGCCCGGCCACCAGAGCCCCGCGCCGGGCACCGCGAACGACACCGTGAGCGCGGTCAAGGACACGGTCGGCCACGCGGTCGGCACCGTCTCCGCCAGCATGACGTCGTCGCTCAAGGGCTTCGTCGAAGCTGCGGCCCAGAGCGACATGTACGAGGTCGAGGCCGGAAAGATCGCGGCGCAGCGCTCCAAGGATTCCGCCGTCAAGGAGTTCGCGCAGAAGATGATTACGGCGCATACCGGCACGAGCGACGAGCTGAAGGCGACGCTGGTCAGGATCAATGCCGCCGTTGCGCCGCCCGCGACGCTCGACAGCCGCCATCAGGGCATGATCGACGAGCTGCGCGGCGCCAAGGCTCAGGACTTCGACGGCCGCTATCTGGCGCAGCAGGTCGACGCGCACAACGAAGCGCTGATCCTGATGCGCGGCTATGCCAAGGACGGCGACATGAAGGACGTCAAGACCTTCGCCAACAAGACGCAGGTTGCCGTCCAGCAGCATCTGGACATGGCCCAGAAGCTGAAAGATAAGCATACCAGCTGACAGCAGAGCGCGGCCCGGGAGCCGGCGATGGCAACGAAGAAGCTTGCCGCCTACCGGGCCAAGCGCGATTTCAAGAAGACGAAAGAGCCCAGCGGCGCGCGCAAGGTCGCGGCGTCGAAGCGGCTGCGCTACGTCATCCAGAAGCACGCAGCCACGCGGCTGCATTACGACTTCCGTCTCGAGCTCGACGGCGTGTTCAAGTCGTGGGCGGTGACGCGCGGACCGTCGCTTGATCCCGCCGACAAGCGCCTCGCCGTCGAGGTCGAAGACCATCCGCTCGACTACGGCGACTTCGAAGGCACAATCCCCAAGGGACAGTATGGCGGCGGCACGGTGATGCTGTGGGACCGCGGGTTCTGGGAGCCCGAGGGCGACGCCGAGGCGATGCTGAAGAAGGGCGATCTCAAGTTTTTCCTCGACGGCGAGAAGCTGCACGGCTCGTGGGTGCTCGTGCGCATGCGGAACGACAAGTACGGCAAGGGCAAGCGCAACAACTGGCTGCTCATCAAGCATCACGACGCGTATGAGAACGAGGGCGATGCGGACGCGCTCTTGAAGAAGAAGGACAAGTCCGTCGCTTCGGGCCGCTCGCTCGACCAGATCGAGGCCGGCAAGGGCAAGAAGCCCACCGCCTTCATGCGCAAGGCGCGCTTCGAAGCGGACGCGGTTTGGCAGTCGAAAGCGAAATCGCGGAAGAAGACGGTCACGCTCAAGTCCGAAGGGCCCAAGATCAAGACGGTCCGCAGCCTGCCGCGCTTCGTGGAGCCCGAGCTTTGCCAGTCGCTGGAGCGGCCGCCCGGCGGACCCGGCTGGGCGCACGAGATCAAGTTCGACGGTTATCGCGTCCAGGCGCGGATCGAGGACGGCAAATGCAGGCTCCTGACGCGCAAGGGCCTCGACTGGACGCCCAAGTTCTCCGAGATCGCCAAGGCGGCGAACGCCTTGCCCGACTGCATCGTCGACGGCGAGATCGTGGCGCTCGACCACAACGGCGCGCCGGACTTCGCGGCGCTCCAGGCCGCGCTGTCGGACGGCAAGACCGGCAATCTCGTCTTCTTCGTCTTCGACCTGATGTTCGACGGCGACCAGGACCTGCGCCCGCTGCCGCTGCGCGAGCGGAAGCGGCGGCTCAAGGCGCTGCTCGATCCGAAAGAACAGCGCATCCGTTTCGTCGAGCATTTCGAGACCGCGGGCGACGCGGTGCTGCAATCGGCCTGCCGCATGTCGCTCGAAGGCATCGTGTCCAAGAAGCTCGATGCGCCTTACACGTCGGGCCGCGGCGGCGCCTGGACGAAATCGAAATGCCGCGCCGGACACGAGGTCGTCATCGGCGGCTGGAGCGAGACCAACGGCCGCTTCCGCTCGCTGCTGGTCGGCGTGCATCGCGGCGGTCATCTCATCTATGTCGGCAAGGTCGGCACCGGCTACGGCCGCGACGTCGTCAAGACGCTGGTGCCGCGCCTGAAAGCGAACGAGGCGAAGGAAAGCCCGTTCGGCGGCCGCAATGCGCCGCGCCGCGGCCGCGAGGATCATTGGCTGAAGCCCGTGCTCGTCGCCGAGATCGAGTTCGCGGGCTGGACCGGCGACGGCAATGTGCGCCAGGCTGCCTTCAAAGGCCTGCGCGAGGACAAGCCGGCGGACGAGATCGAAGCCGAGAAACCCGCAAAGGCGAGCGAGACTCCTTTGGCAAAACCGAAACCCGTCAAATCCAAACCCGTCAAATCGAAGCAGGGCGATGCCGTCATGGGCGTCGTCATCTCGCATCCCGAGAAGGAGTTGTGGGCGGGCGTGACCAAGCTCGATCTCGCGCAGTATTTCGAAGCCGTCGGCGGCTGGATGATGCCGCACATCAAGGGCCGGCCGTGCTCGATCGTGCGCGCGCCGGACGGCATCGACGGCGAGCGCTTCTTCCAGCGTCATGCGACGGCCGGCATGTCGAACCTGCTCGAGGCGGCGAAGGTCTCGGGCGACCGCAAGCCCTATCTCCAGATCGACCGCGTCGAGGGACTGGCCGCGGTGGCGCAGGTCGCGGCCGTGGAGCTTCATCCCTGGAACTGCCAGCCGGGCAAATACGAAGTGCCGGGCCGCTTCGTCTTCGACCTCGATCCCGCGCCGGATGTGAAGTTCGACAAGGTCATCGAAGCCGCGCTCGAGATCCGCGACCGGCTGAAGACGCTCGGCCTGGTGTCGTTCTGCAAGACGACGGGCGGCAAGGGACTTCATGTCGTCACCCCGTTCACGGTTGCGGCAAAGGACAAGATCGGTTGGAAAGAGGCCAAGGCCTTCGCAAAGGCGGTGTGCGACTGGATGGCGGACGACAGCCCGGACCGCTATCTCACCACCATGGCGAAGAAGGATCGCGGCGGGCGCATCTTCCTGGACTATCTGCGCAACGACCGCATGTCGACCGCGGTGGCGCCGCTGTCGCCGCGCGCGCGCGAGGGCGCGACCGTCTCCATGCCGCTGACCTGGGCACAGGTGAAGAAAGGCCTCGACCCCAAGAAGTTCACCATCCGCACCGCGCCGAAGCTGATCGCCAAGAGCACGGCGTGGAAGGACTATTGCGACGGCGAGCGGCCGCTGGCGCCAGCCATCAGGAAGCTTTGATCAGGAAGCTTTGGTCAGGAAGCTTTCCGGCGCTTCTTGATCCGCGTCTCGGTCTCGGCGGCGCGGCCCTTGTGCTTCAGGCTCTTCTTCAGCGCATCCATCAGGTCGATGACGTTCGTATCCTCGACCGGCTCGGCGGTGACGAGCTTCTCGCCCTTTTCCTTGCGCCGGATCAGCTCGCGCAGCGCCGCCTCGTAGCGGTCCTCGAACCGCGACGGCTCGAAGGGACCTTCCTGCTGCTCGATGATCTTGGTTGCGATCTCCACCATGCTCTTGTCGGGACGCGCCGCGGGGACGTCGGCGAAAGCCTTCCTGGGGTCGACGACCTCGTCGCCCATCCGTAGACTGTAAGCGACAATACCCTTGTCGCGCGGCTCCAGCGCCATCAACCGCTCGCGCGTATGCATGACGACGCGGCCGAGCGCGATGCGCCCCGTCTGCTCCAGCGCCTCGCGGATGACGGTATAGGCGTCGACGCCGCTCTTCTCGTTGGGCACGAGATAATAGGGCACGTTCCAATAGAGCCGGTCGATCTCGTCGACGTCGACGAAGCGCTCGATGTCGATCGTATAGGTGCTTTCGAGCTTGACGGCATCGAGCTCTTTCGGCGTCACGATGACATAGTGGTTCTTCTCGATCTCATAGCCCTTGACCAGGTCCTTGCGCTCCACCGGGCCGGTGTCGGGATCGGTCGGGATCATGCGGATGCGGTTGTTGGTCTCGGGATTGATCAGATGGAACGACACGTCGTTCGACCGCGACGTCGCGGTGTAGAGCGCCACCGGACAGGAAACCAGCGACAGCCGCAGATGACCCTGCCACGCCGGGCGGCTGCTCAGCCGCCCCTCCGCGGTGTGATGCAGCTCGGGCTTGTGCGCGTGCTTCGCCTTCGCCTTGGCTTTCTTCGTCTTCCTGGCAGCCATCAATGCGCAGCCTTCGTGCAAGCTTCGGCGCAAGCATTGCACGCCTCGACGCAATCCTCCATGCCGTCCAGCCGCGCGCAGTCCTCGGCGCAAGCGCGGCACACCGTGGCGCAGAGCCGGCACAGCTCGTGATGGAACTGGCTCTTGTGCAGCATGAAATCGGCCGTGGTGGCGCAGATCGCCGCGCAGTCGATCATAAGCCGGAAGTGCTGCGGCGCGACATGCTCGCCGCCCATCTCAAGGCAATGTGTCATCGCGAGACCGAGGCACACTTTCTGGCAGTGCAGGGACGCGTCGATGCAGTCGGAAATTTCCTTGCTGAAGGCGTGCATGGCCATGGTCCCGGTGGTGCCCAAGGAATACGCGCCGCTGCGGATTTCGTTCCGTCAGGTGACCACGACCACGAGCCCGCCCTTCCACTGTTCCAGGATGACGCTCGCGGTCTGGCCCACGGTCAGATGGTCGCCGACGCGGCGGCGGGTACCCAGCACGATCAGGTCGCAGTTCGACCGCTTCGCCTCTTCCAGGATCGCGTGCGGCGCCTCGGTGTCGGTATGGATCGAGGTCTGGATCCGGTCGTGGCCATAGCGGGCGGCCAGCGCGCGGACGTCGTCGATGAGATCGCGCTCGGCTTTCTTGCGGCGGCGTTCGGCGCGCCGGCCCTTCGACGAATGGCCGTTGGGATTGGCGACGTGCAGCATGCTGATCTTGCTGTCGCGCGCCGATGCGGAAGCGAAGGCGAGCTCCGCGCCGCGCCGCGAGGCGTCGGTGCCGTTCACGGGAACGAGGATGTTGTAGCCCGTCCGCGTCACCAGATCGGTGTCCTTGCCCACGAGGGTCAGCGCCACCGGCCCTTCGAAGTTCACCGTCACGCGATCGATCGCGGCCGCGAAGCCGTCCTTGTCATGCGCATCGTCGATGCCCACGAAGAGTATGTCGTAGCCCTTCGGCGCTTCTTTGCGCACCGCCTCCTTGACCGGCTCCTTCGGACGCGCCGAGACCTCGACGCGCTCGGGCTTGGCCTCGTCATCGCGTGCCTTGGTGGCCTGATGGCCTTCCTTGGCGGCTTCGGTCGCCGCGACGGTGAGCTCGGTCGTCTCCTCCTTCTTGCGCTTCTGGTCGATCGGCAGCACGGTGATGGGGATGCCGCGGCGCCCGGCGATGAAGCCGGCGACGCGCGAGGCGAACTTGCCGTTGGGGCTTTCGTCGGCGGCGATGAGCAGCCGCTCGAACTTGCTGACGAAGCCCTTGGCGTCCAGCTCTTCCTTCTCCAGCCGCGCCTTTTCCTCGGCGCTGATCGGCAGCCGCCGCAGCGCCCAGCGCAGCATCGGCGGCATAGCCATGGTTGTCAGCACCGCCATGGTGACGATCATGGTGTAGAGGTTCTGGGTCAGCGCGCCCATCGAGAGACCGATGGTGGCGACGATGACCTCGGTCGAGCCGCGCGCGTTCATCGCGCAGCCGACGGCAAGCGACTCGGACGAGGCAAGGCCGCTCAGCCTGCCGCCGGTGAAGGCGCCGGCGAACTTGCCGACGCTCGCGATGGCGACGAGACCCGCGGTCAGGATGGCGAGATGCGGATCCTTCAGGATCGTCAGATCCGCCGACAGGCCCGACAGGCCGAAGAACACCGGCATCATGAAGGCGGTGATGAACCCGCGCAGCTGGTCCTCGATGTGCTTCGACAGGATGGGAGACTCGCCGATCAGCACGCCCGCGACGAAGGCGCCCAGGACGGTGTTCACGCCGATGAGCTGGGTGATCAGCGCCATCAGGCACATCACGATCAGGATCGCGGTCACCACCGCATATTCGCTGACGAAGGTGTCGTTCACCCAGCGGATCAGCCAGAATACGAGCTTGCGGCCGATGGTGTAGCTCAAGGCCAGGAAGATCGCCGTGCCGATCACGGTCTTGGCCAGGCTGCCGAGCGCGAAGCCGCCGGCGCCCGCGATGCCCAGCGTGATCGAGATGATGATCCACCCCGTCGTGTCCTCCATGATGGCAGAGCCGACGATGATCTGCCCCAGGTTGCGGCGCGTGAAGTTCATCTCGCGCACCACCATGGCGACGATCTTGATCGACGAGATCGAAAGCGCGGTGCCCAGGAACAGCGAGGCGATGAGGCGGTGCTGCGCCGCGGGCAGGATGCTGTCGGGCAGGAACTGGCCGAGCGCGAAACCGCAGATGAAGGGCACGGCGACGCCGGTCGCGGTGATCGCGATGGCGGGCAGGCCGACCTTGCGCACCAGCTTCAGGTCCGTCTCCATGCCGGTGAGCAGCAGCAGCATCATCACGCCCATGTTGGCGAGACCGGTGATCAGGCTCTTCTGCTCGGGCGTCTTCGGAAAGATCAGGTCGTGCGCCTCGGGCCATGCCCAGCCGAACAGCGACGGACCGAGGATGAGGCCGGCCAGCAGCTGCCCGATCACGGCGGGCTGCCCGAAGCGCTGCATGATCTCGCCCAGGCCGCGCCCGACAAGCATCAGCAGAAGCACCTCGGCGACGAGGATCGCTTCGGCGCTGGTGCCCATCGCGGAGCCGTGCGCGGCGGCGCCATGCGCGGCGGGCGCCGCCCCGGTGGCGAGGACGAGCATCGCCATGCCGGCCACGAAAGGCATCGATCGTTTGAACAAGCGCGGGTCCCGAACTGACTATGCTGGGAAAACGTGCCGGATTTGGCGAAGTTCCCGCATCACGCGACCTTGGGCCGCCGCTGAGTGCCGGCGAGCATCGCCTTGAGCGCTTCGGGCGCAACCGGCTTCTGCAGCATGGGATAGTCTTCGAAGCGCTTGTCGATGGTGTGCTGGCCGTAGCCGGTAAGGAAGACGAACGGCACGGATTGCCGCTCCAGCAGCTCGGCCAGGGGATACACCGCCTCGCCGCCCAGGTTCATGTCGAGGATGGCGCCGTCGAACTGTCCGTGACGCGCGGCCGCGATCGCCTCGTCGAGCTTGAAATAGGGCTCGCTGGGCTCGAAGCCCCAATCGCGCAGCATGTCGTGGATCAGGATGCCGATCAGCGCTTCGTCCTCGACCAGCAGGATGCGCTTGCCGAAGGCGAGCTCGGTGCCGTTGCGCGCGGCGCCGGCGCGTCCGTTCTCGATCCTCGCCGTGCCCGCCACCGGGCCGCAGGGAATGGCGATGCGGCAGCGAAGGCCTTCGGGCTGCCAGTCGAAATCGGCGCGTCCCTTGGAGGTGGAATTGAGATTGGCCTGGATGATCTTCATGCCGAATCCGGTGGTCGAGGGCCGCTCGGTCTTCGGACCGCCGCGCTCGCTCCAATCCAGCACCAGCTTGTTGTCCTCGCAGGTCCAGCGGATGTCGAGCTCGCCGCCCTTGGCCGACAGCGCGCCGTATTTGGCGGCGTTGGTCGCAAGCTCGTGCAAGGTGAGCGCGATCGACTGCGCGGTCTCGGGCGCCACGACGATCGACGGCCCCTCGGCGGTCACGCGATTGGCGCCGCTGGTGCGATAAGGGGCGATCTCTTCGGTCACCAGGCGCAGGACGTCGGCGCCCTGCCAGCGCGACTGCGAGAGCAGCTCATGGGTCTGGGCCAGCGCGCGGATGCGGCCTTCGATGGCGTGGACATAGCCTTCGATCGTATCCGCCCGGGCGAGCCGGATGATCGCCTGCACGATGGCGAGCGCGTTGCGCGCCCGGTGGTCGACCTCGCGCGCGAGAAGGTTCTGGCGGATCTCGGCGTCCTTGCGGTCGGTGATGTCGGTGGTGACGCCGCTGACCCGGATCATCTGCCCGTCGCCGTCGTAACTTCCCACGGCCGACACCGCGCACCAGCGGATCTCGCCGTTGGGGCGTACGATGCGCAGCTCGGCGCGGTACGCATTGTTCCCGTGCGACAGCCCCGTGATCGCGGCGTTGATCACGCCGATGTCGTCGGGATGAATCGCGCGGCGCAGCGCCGCGTCGGTCAGCGCGAAGCCTTCGTCGACGCCGAAGATGCGCCGGTGGCCTTCGTCCCAGCTCCAGCCGTCGGTGGCGAACTCGTAGGACCACGAGCCCATGTCGCCCGCGGCGAGCGCCAGGCTGCGTCCCTGCTCGCTCTGCAGGAGGCGCGCCGACGAGGCCTCGAGCGCGGCGGTGCGCTCGAACACGCGCTTCTCCAGGTCGCGATTGAGATGCTCGAGCTCGCGTGTCTTGCGGTACAGCTCGGCGAAGACCTTGACCTTGGCGCGCAGCACCTCGGGCACCACGGGCACCGGCACGTAATCGACCGCGCCGGCGTCATAGCCTTTCAGATAGTCGGTTTCGGTGACGTGGATCGCCGAGATGAAGATGATCGCGATGCGCTCGAAGCGCGGATGCTCGCGGATCATGCGCGCGAGCTCGAAACCGTCGAGCTCGGGCATGCAGACGTCGACCAGGATCACCGCGACATCGGACTTGAGCAGGTGCTCCAGCGCCTCCTTCGCGGACGACGCCTTGATGAGGTTCTCGCCCAGGGGCCCGAGCATGACCTCGTAGCTGAGCAGCTTGCCCGGCTGGTCGTCCACGAGGAGGACGTTGACCTGGTCGCCGGGGCTCGTGGGGGCGGTCATGGGAGCGTTCATCGGCGGCCCATCAGCGGTGGAGCCACATGCGCAGCGCCGACAGCAGCTGCTCGGTGTTCACGGGCTTGGCGAGATAGTCCGACGCGCCGGCCTCGAGGCACTTCTCGCGGTCGCCCTTCATCGCCTTGGCGGTCAGGGCCAGGATCGGCAGGCGCCGGAACTTGGGGTTCTCGCGGATGCGCGCGGTGGTCTGATAGCCGTCCATCTCGGGCATCATGATGTCCATCAGCACGATGGCGAGGTCGGGCGTCTCCTCGACCAGCCGGATCGCCTCGGCACCGGTGGTGGCGGTCAGCACCTCCATGCCGCGGCGCTCGAGCACGCTCGACAGCGCGAAGATGTTGCGCGCGTCGTCGTCGACCAGCAGCGCCACGCGGCCGACCAGGTCCTCGTCCGAATTCGTCAAACGCTCGAGCATGCGCTGCTTCTCGGCCGGAAGGTCGGTGACGACGCGGTGCAGGAACAGCGCGGTCTCGTCGAGCAGCCGCTCGGGCGACTCCACGCCCTTGACCACGATGGAGCGGGCCATGGTGTGGAGCTGGGTCTCTTCCTGCGCCGAGAGCTCGCGGCCGGTGAAGACCACGACCGGGATGTCCGACAGCTGGGCGTCGGCGCGCAGCTGCTCCAGAAGCTCGAAGCCCGAGATGTCGGGCAGCCTCAGGTCCAGCACCACGCAGTCGAAGGGCTCGTCGCGCAGCGCGCTCAGCGCGTCCTCGCCGGTGCCGGCATTGACGATCTCGATGTCGTCGTGACCGAGCAGGGCGCCGATGCTCATCTGTTCGGCGGGATTGTCCTCGACGACCAGGAGGCGCTTGCGGCGCGGCCGGACGTATTCCTTCACGCGGCTCAGCGCGGCCTGCACGCCTTCCGCCGTGGTGGGCTTGGTCACGAAAGAGAAGGCGCCGCAGGTCAGGCCGTGCTGGCGGTCCTCGTCCAGGGTCACGATCTGGACCGGGATGTGGCGCGTCTGCGGGTTCTGCTTGAGCTGGTTCAGCACCGTCCAGCCCAGCATGTCGGGCAGGAAGATATCGAGCGAGACCGCGGTCGGGCGATACTCCATCGCGAGCTCCAGCGCGTCCTCGCCGCGCGTGGCGATCAGGACCTTGAAGCCCTCGTCATGCGCCAGATCCATCAGGATGCGCGCATAATGCGGATCGTCCTCGACGACCAGCAGGATGCTGTCGCCTTCCTGCAGCGTGTCGCGGTCGTCCAGGATCTGCTCGATGACGCGCTCGGGCTGCGAGGCGACCACGAGCGCGGCGCGGGCGCTCGGCGCCGGCGTCGCGATCGGACGGGCGGCGGCGTTGGTGGCGCCCAGATAGCGCACCGGCAGGTAGAGCGTGAAGGTCGAGCCCGCGCCCGGCGTCGAGCGCAGCTGGATCTCGCCGCCGAGCAGGCTCGACAGCTCGCGGCTGATGGCGAGGCCCAGGCCCGTGCCGCCGTATTTGCGGCTGGTCGAGGCGTCGGCCTGCTGGAACGCCTCGAAGATGAGCTTCTGCTTCTCCACCGGGATGCCGATGCCGGTGTCCGACACCTCGAAGGCCACGACCGACGGCGCCTGGTTCAGCACCGGATGCGACGGGCTCCAGCCCTCGCGCACGGCCGAGACCTTGAAGCTCACCTGGCCCTGGCTGGTGAACTTGAAGGCGTTCGACAGCAGGTTCTTCAAGACCTGCTGAAGCCGCTTGGCGTCGGTGAGGATGGTGCGTTCGAGCGTGGGATCGACCGAGACCGCGAAGGACAGGTTGCGCGTGTCAGCCTCGTGGCGGAACGGCCGCGCCACGGCGTCGACGACGTTCTGGAAGACGATCTCCTCGGCCTCGACCGTCACCGTGCCCGACTCGATCTTGGAAAGGTCCAGGATGTCGCTGATCAGGTTGAGCAGGTCGGTGCCGGCGCCGTGGATGGTGCGGGCGAACTCGACCTGCTTGGGCGACAGGTTGTGGTCGGGGTTGTCGGAAAGCTGCTGGCCCAGGATCAGGATCGAGTTCAGCGGCGTGCGCAGCTCGTGGGACATGTTGGCCAGGAACTCGGACTTGTACTTCGAGGTCAGCGCCAGCTCGGCCGCCTTCTCCTCGAGCGCGCGCCGCGCCTGCTCGATCTCCTGGTTCTTGCGTTCCACCTCGACGTTCTGCTCGGCCAGCTCGCGCGCCTTCTGCTCGAGCTGCTCGTTGGTCTGCTGCAGCTCGCCCTGCTGGGTCTGCAGCTCGCCGGCGAGCTGCTGGCTCTGCTTGAGCAGGCTTTCGGTCTGCATCGTGGCCTCGATCGAGTTCAGCACGATGCCGATATTGGCGGTGAGCTGCTCGAGGAACGCGATCTGGAGCTCCGTGAAGCTGGTCAGCGAGGACAGCTCGATGACCGCCTTGACCTCGTTCTCGAACAGCACCGGCAGCACGATGATGTTCTTCGGCGTAACCTCGAGCAGCGCCGAGCTGATCGGCACCGCGCCCTCGACGTTCTTGATCAGCACGGGCCGCTTGTTGTTGGCGCATTGGCCGATCAGGCCTTCGCCGAGGCGGAAGGTCTTGCGGTGACCGTCGACGACGTGGTCGGCATAGGACGACACCAGATGCAAGGTCGCGTCGTTGCTGTCCATCTGGTACACGACGCCCATCTGCGCCTCGACCAGCGGGGTGAGCTCGTCGAGCAGGGTCTTCGCCACGGTGGCGATGTCGCGCCGGCCCTGCAGCATGTTCGTGAACTTGGCGAGATTGGTCTTCAGCCAGTCCTGATCGGTGTTGCGCTCCGTGGCCAGGCGCAGGTTGCCCACCATGGTGTTGATGTTGTCCTTGAGCTCGGCAACCTCGCCGCGCGCATCGACCTGGATCGAGCGGGTGAGGTCGCCCTTGGTCACCGCGGTCGCCACCTCGGCGATGGCGCGCACCTGCGTGGTGAGGTTCGCCGCCAGCAGGTTCACGTTGCCGGTGAGGTCCTTCCAGGTGCCGGCGGCGCCGGGCACGTTGGCCTGGCCGCCGAGACGGCCTTCCACGCCGACCTCGCGCGCAACCGTCGTCACCTGATCGGCGAAGGTCGCCAAGGTCGCGGTCATGTTGTTGATGGTCTCGGCCAGCGCGGCGACCTCGCCCTTCGACTTCACGGTCAGGTTCTGCTTCAGCTCGCCGTCGGCCACCGCGGTCACGACCTTCACGATGCCGCGCACCTGCTCGGTCAGGTTCGCCGCCATGACGTTCACGGTGTCGGTCAGGTCCTTCCAGGTGCCGGCGACGCCGGGCACCTGCGCCTGGCCGCCCAGCTTGCCTTCGGTGCCGACCTCGCGCGCCACGCGGGTCACTTCCGAAGCGAAGGCGTTGAGCTGGTCCACCATCGTGTTGATGGTGTTCTTGAGCTCGAGGATCTCGCCCTTCACGTCCACGGTGATCTTGCGGCTCAGGTCGCCGCGGGCCACGGCGGTGGTCACCTCGGCGATGTTGCGCACCTGGGCCGTCAGGTTGCCGGCCATCGAGTTCACCGAGTCGGTCAAATCCTTCCAGGTGCCGTCGACGCCCGGCACCACGGCCTGGCCGCCGAGACGTCCGTCGGTGCCGACCTCGCGCGCCACGCGCGTCACCTCGCCGGCGAAGGAGCGCAGCTGCTCCACCATCGTGTTCAAGGTTTCCTTGAGCAGAAGAATCTCGCCGCGCACGTCGACGGTGATCTTCTTGGAGAGGTCGCCGCCGGCGATGGCGGTCGCCACTTCGGCGATGTTGCGGACCTGGGCGGTCAGGTTCGACGCCATGAAGTTCACGTTGTCGGTGAGGTCCTTCCAGGTGCCGGCGACGCCGGGCACCTGCGCCTGGCCGCCGAGCTTGCCGTCGGTGCCGACCTCGCGGGCGACGCGCGTCACCTCGGCGGCGAAGGCGTTCAACTGGTCCACCATGGTGTTGATGGTGTTCTTGAGCTCGAGGATCTCGCCCTTCACGTCCACGGTGATCTTGCGGCTCAAGTCGCCGCGCGCCACCGCGGTCGTCACTTCGGCGATGTTGCGCACCTGCGTGGTTAGGTTCGCGGCGAGCAGGTTCACGTTGTCGGTCAGGTCCTTCCAGGTGCCGGCCACGCCCGGCACGTTCGCCTGTCCGCCCAGGCGGCCTTCGGTGCCGACCTCGCGCGCCACGCGGGTCACTTCGCCCGCGAAGCGGTTCAGCTGGTCGACCATGGTGTTGAGCGTCTCCTTCAGCTGAAGGATCTCGCCGCGCACGTCCACGGTGATCTTACGGCTCAAGTCGCCGCCGGCGATGGCGGTCGCGACCTCGGCGATGTTGCGGACCTGGGCGGTCAGGTTGCCCGCCATCGAGTTCACCGAGTCGGTCAAATCCTTCCAGGTGCCGGCGACGCCCGGCACCTCGGCCTGGCCGCCCAGCTTGCCGTCGGTGCCGACCTCGCGCGCCACGCGCGTCACTTCCGAGGCGAACGAGTTGAGCTGGTCCACCATCGTGTTGATGGTTTCCTTCAGCTCCAGGATCTCGCCCGAGACGTTCACGGTGATCTTCTTGGACAGGTCGCCCTGCGCCACCGCGGTCGCCACCTCGGCGATGTTGCGCACCTGGGCGGTCAGGTTCGACGCCATCGAGTTCACGGAGTCGGTCAGGTCGTTCCAGGTCCCGGCCACGCCGCGCACCACGGCCTGGCCGCCGAGCTTGCCTTCGGTGCCGACCTCGCGTGCCACGCGTGTCACTTCCGAGGCGAAGGCGTTCAGCTGGTCGACGGTGGTGTTCAGCGTCTCCTTCAGCTGAAGGATCTCGCCGCGCACGTCGACGGTGATCTTCTTGGAGAGGTCGCCGCCGGCGATGGCGGTCGCCACTTCGGCGATATTGCGCACCTGCGCGGTCAGGTTCGACGCCATGAAGTTCACGTTGTCGGTGAGGTCCTTCCACGTGCCGGCGACGCCGGGCACCTGCGCCTGGCCGCCGAGCTTGCCGTCGGTACCGACCTCGCGCGCCACGCGGGTCACTTCGCCCGCAAAGGCATTGAGCTGGTCCACCATCGTGTTGATGGTTTCCTTCAGCTCGAGGATTTCGCCCGAGACGTTCACGGTGATCTTCTTGGACAGGTCGCCGCCGGCGATGGCGGTGGCGACGCCCGCGATGTTACGCACCTGGGCGGTCAGGTTCGACGCCATGAAGTTCACGTTGTCGGTCAGGTCCTTCCAGGTGCCCGCGACGCCCGGCACCTGCGCCTGGCCGCCCAGCTTGCCTTCGGTGCCCACCTCGCGCGCCACACGCGTCACTTCCGAGGCGAAGCCGTTCAGCTGGTCCACCATGGTGTTGATGGTGTCCTTCAGCTCCAGAATTTCGCCGCGCACGTCCACGGTGATCTTGCGGCTCAGGTCGCCGCGCGCCACGGCGGTGGTCACCTGGGCGATGTTGCGCACCTGGTCGGTGAGGTTGCCGCACATCGCGTTCACCGAGTCGGTCAAATCCTTCCAGGTGCCGGCGACGCCCGGCACCAGCGCCTGGCCGCCCAGCTTGCCGTCGGTGCCGACCTCGCGCGCCACGCGCGTCACTTCCGAGGCGAACGAACGCAGCTGGTCCACCATCGTGTTGATGGCCTCTTTCAGCTGAAGGATCTCGCCGCGCACGTCGACGGTGATCTTCTTCGACAGATCGCCGTTCGCCACGGCGATCGTCACTTCGGCGATGTTGCGCACCTGGGCGGTCAGGTTCGACGCCATCGAGTTCACCGACTCGGTCAGGTCCTTCCACACGCCGGTCACGCCCTTGACCTGGGCCTGTCCGCCCAGCTTGCCCTCGGTGCCGACCTCGCGCGCCACGCGCGTCACTTCCGAGGTGAAGACCGACAGCTGCTTGATCATGGTGTTGACGATGTCGGCGGAGCGCAGGAACTCGCCCTTCAGCGGACGCCCGTCGACCTCCAGGCGGACGGTCTGAAGCAAGTCGCCCTGCGCCACCGCGGCGATGGCGCGCGTCACTTCGGAGGTCGGCCAGAGCAGGTCGTCGATCAGCGCGTTGACCGAGTTCTCCATCTCGCCCCAGGCGCCGTTGTGGTTGCCGAACTTCACGCGCTGGCGGGTCTTGCCTTCCTTGCCGACCACCTCGCCGACGCGCTCGAGCTGCTGCGCCATGCGCTGGTTGGCGGCGACGATGTCGTTGAAGGTGTCGGCGATCTTGCCGGCGATGCCGACCTGGTCGCCCGCCATACGCACCGAGAAGTCGCCCGCGCGCATCGCCTGCAGCGCGCGCAGCAAGGCTTCCTGGTCGATGGCCGTGGTGAGCATGGACGCGCCGTTGGCGCCGGCATGCAGGATGGAGGGCGGGGCGCCGTTCTTCTTGGGCGTGACGGCCCGTCCGCGTGCACTCATGACAAAGCTCCTTCGACGGTCCCCTTGGTGACCGGCCCCGCTGTACCGCAGCAACCCCATGAAACAACGAAGAAATAGGAGGTCAAAACCTCGTACCGGCCCATTCGACTGCGCCCCTCCCACAGGGCAAGGCGCGCACGCGGCTACGCGGCACGCACCCCAGCGCCACAAGTCAAAAAACGCTGGTTGGTTCAAAAGGTTCCCGCAGGAACCAGCGGGAGCGGCCGTCCGTTATCGTCCAGACAAAGAAAAAGACAGGGAGATTAACAAATGCATTTCTGGAAGCCTGCCGCCTTGGCCCTGGCCGGCGCCGCCTTCGCGACGTCCGCGCTCGCCGTCCAGGACACGCCCACGACCGTCAACGGCGTCGAGACGGTCTGCACGGGCGTCGGCTCCGCCAAGGACGACCCGCGCTGGGCGGCCTACCCGGTCAAGATCGTCATCGCCAATACTTCGGGTCAGAACCTGGCCGCGATGCAGATCGCGCTGATGAGCGGCGGCAAGTCCGTCGTGCAGACGACCTGCGACGCGCCCTGGATCCTCTTCAAGCTGCCGGCCGGCAAGTACACCGCCAGCGCCACGATGGTGGACAATCCCAGCATGACCCACAGCGCCGACTTCACGACCAGCGGCTCCGGCGCGCAGCAGGAGATCACCATCACCTTCGCGGTACCGCCGAACCAGTGAGCGGCATCCGAAAACAAGAAAGGGCGCCAACTCCGGCGCCCTTTTTCCTTTTGGGACCAGGGGAGGTTCCGTCAGGTGATGAAGGCCAGCGCCGCGCCGGCGAAGATCGCGGTCAGCGCGAAGAGCGTGAAGCGCGCGCTCGGCAGGAGCAGGTTGGTTTGGCGCTCGACGCCGGACCCGAGGTCGAAACGGTCGAGAAAGTCGGACGGAGCGGTGTCGTCGTGGAAGTCGTAGGCGATGGTCATGGCGCAAAACCCGAAGTGTTCCCTCTGAAGCACAACGCCGCTTCTTCATTCCGGTTCCTGCCCTGTTCTGGAACTTTCGGCAGGCCGCGATCTTTCTCCTCTTATGGGATTTGAAATCGTCGATTTGCGGGCGGGTTGATGGCAGGCGTCATCCGATTGGGCTTCCGGCGCATCGCATCGCGATACGGCCGCCAGAAGATCGACGACTGGCGCTGGTCGCTGGCGGCGGCCGACCCGGCGGCGAATCTCGTCTGCGGGGCCTTCCCGACCTCCGACGGCCAGGTCGCGCCCTACCGGCTGTGGCGCGCCGAGACGCCGCGCGCGCTGGTGCTGCTGCTCCATGGCGCCTTCGACTATTCGGGTGCTTTCGACGACATCGGTCCCCGGTTCGCCGGGCAGGGCTTCACCACGCTTGCCTTCGACCAGCGCGGCTTCGGCGCGACGCGCTCGCGGCGGCATTGGTGCGGCATCAAGCGGATGACGCTCGACGTCACCGATGCGCTTTCCTTCCTGCGCGGCCGGTTCGGCGCGCTGCCCGTCTTCATCGTCGGCGAAAGCATGGGCGCGGACATCGCGCTGCAAAGCGTGGCGCGCGGCGCGGCGTGCGGGATCGCGGGCCTGGTGCTCGCGGCACCGGGCGCGGTCACCGGCCTGGTGCGCCGGTTCGTGCTCGCGCTGGCGCTCCGGCTCTGGCATTTCTTCGCGCCCAAGGGCGAGATCGACGTCGTGCGCGTCAGCGGGCGGGAGTTCTCCCATGCCGGCGCCATCCGCCTCTTGGGCGACCCGATGGTGCTGCGCAGCGTGCGTCCAGCCATGGCGTCGGGCTTGGCCGAGCTCGCCGTGTCGACGGTGTCGGCCGCGCGCAAGGTGGCGGTGCCGGCGCTGACCCTGGTCGGCTCCAGGGAGGATTTCCTCTCCACCCGCTGCATCGGCAACCTGCACCGCAACCTGGCCGGCCAGAAGGCGTGGCGCCTTTTCGACGGCGGCCCGCACCTGCTCTTCCACTGGCGCCGCTCGGACGAGGTGCTGGAGGAGGTAACCGGCTGGCTCGAGGCCCGGCTCGCCCTCATCTGACGCGCCATAGCTTTCCACCGTGCGCCTTTCCGTCTAAGGGTTATCGCCATTTGATGGTTAGCGGTGGGGAACCAAACATGCGGGCGGCCGTTTTCGTGTCGGCTTATCGGGGGCACAGGGGCCGTTGTTGCTAGCAAATCGCTGGGTCTTGTTCGCGGCCGTGCCATTGTTCCTGGCAATGGTCGCCGAGGCTTATCTTTCGGTGCAGTTCGCGATCGACGAGCGCGCCGAGCAGGGCTGGATCGTCCATACCTACCAGGTCATCGACCGCCTCCAGAGCGTGCTCAACGACGTGCAGGAGGCCGAGACCGGACAGCGCGGCTTCATCATCACCCAGCAGCCGCGCTTCCTGGAACCTTACTACAACGGCATCCGCAAGGCGCATGCCGACCTCGCCGTCTTCGACAAGCTGACGGCCGACAATCCCGGCCAGCGGGCGCGCGGCAGGGTGCTGCGCGAGCTCGTCGAGGCGCGCTTCAAGGCCTTGGACACGGTCCTGACGCGCGCCAAGCTTTCCGCCTCGGCTTCGCCGCCCGTCGTCGCGGCCATGGACGAGGGCAAGGCCAAGATGGACGGGCTGCGCCGGGTGCTTTCCCTCGGCATGGCGGAAGAGGGGCGGCTCCTGAAGGACCGCAGCGAGGCGCGCCGGCGCATCGAACGCAACGAGGTCGTCTCCACGACCATGGCGGCGCTGGTCGCGCTGTTCGTGCTCCTGACCACCGCGCTTCTCCTGGTGCGCAGCAATTTCAGCCTGGCGCGCAGCGAAGAGGCTTTGGCGAACGAATCCGCGATCCTGCATGCCGCGCTGAACACGATCCGCGACGGCATCGCGATGTTCTCGTCGGACGGCCGGCTGTGCGCCTTCAACAGCCGGTTCTTCGAGCTTCTCGGCGTCCCGCCGGTGCTGGCGCGCCCCGGCACGCCGCTGTCCGACCTTCAGGCGATCGAGAGCAGCCGCGACGCGATAGTGCTCGACGACGCCTTCCTGCGCGGCGAGGGCGATCAGGACTATCGCCGCGTGTCGGTCGGCAACCGCGATCTCGACGTCTACCGCGCGGCCGTCGCGACGGGAGGCTACATCGTCGTCTGCAACGACGTCACCGAGCGCCTCGCGGCCGAGCAGGCGGCGCGCCAGGCGCAGAAGATGGAGGCGATCGGCCATCTGACCGGCGGCGTGGCGCACGACTTCAACAACCTGCTGCAGATCATCGGCACCAATCTCGACCGCGTCGATGCCGATCTTCCCGCCGACAGCCGCAACCACGAGCGCCTGCGCAGCGCCATCGAGGCGGTGGGCCGCGGCGCGCGGCTCACCGGCCAGCTGCTCGCCTTCGCGCGCCGCCAGGCGCTCGACCCGCGCTCGACCAATGTCGGCCGCGTGATTCAGGACATGACCGACCTTCTGCGCCGCACCCTGGGCGAGCGCGTCGAGGTCGAATCCATCATCGCCGGCGGCTTGTGGAACACCTTCGTCGATCCCAACCAGATCGAGAGCGCGATCCTGAACCTCGCCATCAACGCGCGCGACGCCATGCCCGACGGCGGCAAGCTCACGCTCGAGGTCGCCAACGCCTTCCTCGACGACGCCTATGCGGCGCTGCACGACGAGGTGAGCCCCGGCCAGTATGTGATGGTCGGCGTCAGCGATACCGGCGCGGGCATGTCGGCCGGCGTCGTCGCGCGCGCCTTCGAGCCCTTCTTCACCACCAAGCCGGAAGGCCGGGGCACGGGACTGGGCTTGAGCCAGGTCTACGGCTTCGTGAAGCAGTCCGGCGGCCACATCAAGATCTACAGCGAGATCGGGCAGGGCACGACGATCAAGCTCTATCTGCCGCGCACGCGAAAGCCGCAGGAAGGCACCGGCCCCGTCGCGACCCAGGCGGTGCGCGGCGGCACCGAGCGCATCCTGGTCGTCGAGGACGACGCGCAAGTGCGCGCCGCCGCGGTCGACACCTTGAGCGAGCTCGGCTACGCCGTGCTCAAGGCCGAGAACGCCGAGCAGGCGCTGGCGATCCTGGCGAGCGGGGCGGCCGTCGACATGCTCTTCACCGATGTCGTCATGCCCGGGCCGATCAGCACGCGCGAGCTCGCCCGTCGCGCGCAAGAGATGCAGCCCGCGATCCTGGTGCTCTACACCTCGGGCTATACGCAGAACGCCATCGTCCACAACGGCAAGCTCGACGACGATGCGGTGCTCTTGAGCAAGCCCTATCGCCGCGACGAACTGGCGCGCAAGCTGCGCGCGATGTTCGATGCGCGCCGCGATACGGTGCCGCTGCAGGCCCCGGCGCAGCAGGTCAGGCAGATGGAGACTCCGAAGAAGGTCCTGGTCGTCGAGGACAATGCCCTGATCCGCATGACGACGGTGGAGATGGTCGAGGAGCTGGGCCACGTCACCGCGGAAGCCGGAACCGGGCCCGCCGCGCTCGAGATCCTGGGAAGCGACGCGGAGATCGCGATCATGCTGACCGATCTCGGCCTTCCCGGCATGAGCGGCCGCGAGCTCGTCGCCGAGGCGCTCAAGGTGCGGCCCGGCCTCAAGATCGTGATCGTCAGCGGCTATAGCGCGCAGGACGTCGAACGCGGCGCCAACGAAGCCTATCTGATGAAACCGTTCGACATCGAACAGCTGCGCCGTGTCCTTTGAGAGGAACCGCCAAATCCCGCGGACGTTATCTCTATCCGTAAAGAAAGGGATTTCGAACATGGACAAGGATCGCATCAAGGGCATGGCCGACCAGGCCAAGGGCAGCATCAAGGAAACGGCCGGCAAGGCCACGGGCGATGCCAAGCTTCAGGCTGAAGGCCAGGCCGACAAGGTGAAGGGCAAGGTCGAGAACGCCGTCGGCGGCGCCAAGGACGCGGTGCGCGAAGCGGCGGACGACTAGGACCAACGCGTGACGACTTTAAGGGGGCGGCGCAAGCCGCCCCTATTCTTTTGCGCACAACTTGAAAAGAAAGCGCGCCCGGAAAAACCGGGCGCGCTTTTCGCTTGCTGACGCGCGCCTGCTTACCAGTCGCGCTTGACGTTGTAGTAGGTATAGCTCTTCTCGCGGATGTCGCCGAACGACCCGTCGTTCTTGGTCAGGTCGTCCATGCTGTAGGCCGGCGCCTTCTCGAGCGTCTGCTTCGACATCGGCACGACATAGCCGCCTTTGTCGGGGCTGTAGTCGAGCACCGACCACGGAACCGGATAGTATTTCTCGCCCATGCCGAGCACGCCGCCGAAGCCGAGCGCCGCGAACATGATGTGGTCGGACTGCTTGTCCAGCACGACGTCCTCGACATGGCCGATCTTGTCGCCGGCCGAGTTGTAGACGGCTGTGCCCTTGACCCGCGAAGCGAGGATGGCGCTGGTGTGACCGCTGGCTGTCGTCATTTGCTTTTCTCCTTGTTCGACAGCTTTGTAACGTCACATCAAAGGCCTAGTTCCGCATGCCGGCGCGAAGCGTTGATGACACTCGCGCCGGCAGGCGGCTATTTCAGGCGCTGGCGCGCTGCGGCTCGCCCTTCTCGGCCGAACGCGCGAGCGATGCCGGCTTGTGGAAGAACAGGGCCTGGCCGATCGTGGCCTTGACCGTGTCGCGCAGGAACGGCTTGGCGATCAGATAGGTCGGCTCGAGGCGCTCGCCGGTGAGCAGGCATTCCGGGAAGGCGGTGATGAAGATCACCGGGATGCTCAGCGTGTTGAGGATATCGGAGGCCGCATCGACGCCCGAGCTGCCGTCGGCGAGCTGGATGTCGGCGAGCACCAGGTCGGGCTCCTGCTCTTTGGCCAGGCGCACCGCTTCCTCGCGCGTGGTGGCGATGCCGACCACGGTATGGCCGAGCTCGGTGACCAGGTTCTCCAGGTCCAGCGCGATGATCATCTCGTCCTCGATGATGAGGATGCGCGAGGTGAGGTCGCGGTCGATGGCCTGCAAGGTCGAGGCGATGGCGTTCTCGACCTCGTCCGCGGGCATGTCGAGGATGATGGCCGCTTCATGGACGAAGAAACCCTCGACCGCGGTCAGCAGGAGCGCCTCGCGGTTGGAGGGCTGCAGCGCCTGCAGGCGCTGCTCGACGGCGGAGAGCTCCGGGATGGACTCGTTTTCGACGCCGTGCGGCGCGCTGGCGGTCCAGAATTCGTGGAACAGGCGATAGAGCGCTATGCGCGGCGGAATGTCCTGCCGAAGCGTCACGTTGCCTTCGAGCATGGATTCGAGCAGCGCGCGCACATAGGCGTCGCCGCTGGCCTGCGAGCCGGTCAGCGAACGGGCATAGCGGCGCAGATAGGGCAGATAGGGCCCGATCGTGGCGGTCATCGTCATGGAAGTCCTCCCCTTCGGTTGCGTGCGACAAAAACGTTCGAAAACGCTTCGGGTTCCCTGATACCGGCCCGCGGAAACCGGGAACTTTTTCGCCCAGCCGTCGGTTTCTCCTTTGATAAATCGAGGAAAGACGCATGCTGAGCTGGGCTCTTACCTTCCTGATCCTGGCCTTGATCGCCGGGTTTCTGGGCTTCTTCGGACTTGCCGGTCTGGCCGCCGGAATCGCGAAAGTTCTTCTGTTCGCATTCCTGGTCCTTTTCCTGATCAGCGCGCTTTCGGGCGCGCTGCGCGGACGCGCTCCGCCGGTTTGACGGAACCGAATTGGCTTTTGCCGCGTTCATCGAAACAGCGAGCGGGAGTTCGAGACGGATCGCGGTCCCCCCCGATCAAAAAAGCCGTCCGAGTTCCCGCTCGCGCTTTCTCCCCTAAGGGACTTCGTACTCGAAGCGACAGCGCAAGCCGTCCGGCAGGTAGTCGATCGCGATCC
Organism: Alphaproteobacteria bacterium; assembly: GCA_019247845.1. Lineage (GTDB taxonomy): Bacteria > Pseudomonadota > Alphaproteobacteria > Micropepsales > Micropepsaceae > Rhizomicrobium. The sequence goes on from JAFBAL010000066.1 coordinate 23,004, forward strand.
TGGCGCCGCGTTCGCGCGCGATGCTTTGGCGGATCACCATGCCGCCGAAGCCTTCCTGCTGGGGCGGCGCGACCGGCGGACCGCCGCTCTCCTTCCATTCCATGATGAAGCGCTTGCCTTCGAGCGTCCAGCGCACCGCGATCGAGCCCGTCTCGACCGACAGCGCGCCGTACTTGATCGCGTTGGTGGCCAGTTCGTGAAAGGCGAGCGCGAGGCCGCCCGCGGTGTGCTCGCCGAGCATGACCGGCGGGCCCTCGGCGGAAATCCGCGACGTGACGTCGGCGCTGGCGAACGGCTTCAGCGTCGCCTCGATCACCGCGCCCAGCTCGGCGGTGCGCGCAGTCGAGGACAGCACGATACCGCCGGTGTTGAGGATGGTGAGCAGCCGCCCCATGAAAATGTCGAGATGCTTGTTCACATCGGGCTGGTCCTTGGGCCGCGACATGCGCCCGATCGCCTGGACCAGCGAGACCAGGTTGCGGGCGCGATGGCGCATCTCGTCGGCCAGGAGCTCCTTGTGCTGCTCGGCCAGCTTCTGCTCGGTGATCTCGAAGGCGCAGCCGACGATGAGCTGCGGCGCGCCGCGGCCGTCGCTCGACAGCAGGGAATCGCGGCTCAGGAACCAGCGCCAGTCGCCGCTCGCGTCGCGCATGCGATATTCCCACAGCAGCGTCTCGCCGGGCTTGATGGCTTTCAGCCGCTCGCGATGGGCGGGGAAGTCCCTGGCGTCGTCCTCGTGAATATGCGCCGCCCAGTCGCTGCGATGCGCCGGATCGCCGCTCGGCGGGTAGCCCAGAAGCTCGCCGAAGCGGCGGTTCTGGAAAACGCTCTGCTCGCGCTGCACGTCGTAGACGTACATCACCGTGGGTGCAGCCTCGAGCACCTGTCGGGCGAGCTGTGCGTCGAGCGGCGGCATCGAGCTTGCCAAGACAGGTTTTCCGATCTCTTCCCGCGGTTCGTGCAACCGCCGGTCTCCGGACGCGGAGCGGTTCATCGGCCCGTTTCAACCCTTGCGACGCCCAATTTTCCGATTGTTTACGCCCAGTGTCCAGCACTCTTAACCTGTTCCGTTTCCGGACAAACATTTGTTGCCCGCTTGCCCACTTGCGATGAAACCATTGACGTGACTGCGCATTTACGGAATTCCAGCGGGGGCGAGGTTTTCCATGCGCGCGCATCCCGTCACTCTCCCGCCCGATCCCAAAGCGGCGTTGCGGGAGCGGCCCGATTTCGTCGACCTGCTGCCCGTCGCGGTCTATGCCTGCGACGCGGACGGGTGCCTGCGCTGGTTCAACAACCGCGCCGCCGAGCTTTGGGGACGCAGCCCTCGCATCGGCGAGCCGTTGCAGCCCCATGAGGTCGCGACCGAGCACGTCCAGCCCATCGGGGACGCGTCGGGGCGGCTCCTGGGCACCATCGGCTGCCTCCACAATGCCGGCGCTTTGCATCGCGAGGCCGAGCCCCTGCTCGCCGAGCTCAACCATCGCATCAAGAACAACATGCAGATGCTGCACGCGCTGCTGCGCGGTGCACAGCGCGAGACCGCGAGCGTCGAGGCGAAGGCGGTGCTTGCCGATGCCGAACGCCGCGTCGGGGCGATCGCAGCCGCCCAGCAGGTCCTCTACGACGCCCACGACGCCGAAAGCTTCGGCATCGCCGATTTCATGTCCGTGCTGTGCCGCAACGCGCAGCAGTCCTTCGGCCGCCGGGTGAACCTGCGTCTCGCCACCGTCGACGGCACCTTGCGCAACGACGCGGCGATGCCGCTGGCGCTGATCCTGAACGAGACGATCGCGCTGCTGCTCGACCACAGCGAGACGAAGGGCCCGCTCGGCATCGACGTCGCGCTGACCCGCGAGGACGGCAGGCTGCGTCTCACCGTCGCCGGCGGCCAGGCCGACATCGCATCGCGCGGCGCGCAGCTCGCGGCCTCGGGCCCCGGCCTGGTGAACGGTCTCGCGGCCCAACTCGGCGGCACCTTCCGCGTGGCGCAGGACGACCAGGTGCCTTGTCGCACCTGCTGCATCGTCGAAATCCCTGCCAGCCGCGCCGGCCATTAAATAATCCCAAGGCAGGAACCAATGAGCGGCTGAGGTGTTTGCCTGACGGTGGACTGCGGCTGCTGGGCCGTTCCGGGGGGTGCTGTGCGTCGGGGAGCACATATTTCCATAGCGATCGCCTTTGGGCTTGCCGCTTCGCAGGCCTGGGCCGACACGCCGTCGCTGGAAGATCTCAGCAGGCTTTCGATCGACGACCTCGCCAATCTTTCGGTGACCTCGGTCTCCAAGCAGGCCCAGCCGCTCTCGGACGCGCCCGCCGCCATCTTCGTCATCGACCGCGACGACATCCATCGTTCGGGCGCGGTCACGCTGCCCGAGATCCTCAGGCTCGCGCCCAACCTGGAGGTCGCGCAGGTCAGCGGCAGCGGCTATGCGATCACCGCGCGCGGCTTCAACGGCACCACCACGACCAACGGCGCCGGCAACAAGCTCCTGGTGCTGATCGACGGACGCACGGTCTACACGCCGTTGTATGGCGGGGTCTTCTGGGACCTGCAGAACGTGCTGCCCGACGACATCGACAGGATCGAGGTGATCAGCGGGCCGGGCGCGGCGCTGTGGGGTGCCAATGCGGTGAACGGCGTCATCAATATCATCACCAGGAACGCGGTCGATACCCAGGGCCTCACGGCCGGCGTCGTGGGCGGCACGCTCGAGAACGGCGCCAGCGTGCAGTACGGCGGCACGCTCGGCCCCGACGCCGCGTTCCGCGTCTATGGCCAGGGTTACCTGCGCGGCGACGACAGCCTGGCGATGGCGGGGATCAACGCGCACGACGCGTGGAGCAAGCTCCAGGGCGGCTTCCGTCTCGACTGGGCGCCCAGCGACGCGCATCTGACCGTCCAGGGCGACGCCTTCACCGGACGCGAGGAAGCGGGCAGCGGCATGCCCAACGCGGTGATCGGCGGTCACAACCTCCTGGCGCGCTGGTCGCAGCCCTTGGGCGGCGGCGACCTGCAGCTCCAGGCCTATTACGACTACAACACGCTCTACTTGCCCGGAAGCCTGGGCGATGCGATGCACACCTACGACCTCGACCTTCAGCACAGCTTCTCGTGGGGCGCGCGCAACGATTTCGTCTGGGGCGGCGGCGTGCGCTGGGTGCACGACAAGTTCACCAATACCGACAGCGTCAAGTTCCTTCCGCCCGAGACGGATCTGACCGTCGCCAACGCCTTCGTGCAGGACACGATCGCGCTGGCGCCCGATGTGTCGCTGATCGCCGGCATCAAGCTCGAGGACGATCCGTTCGTGAACGTCGAGGCGCTGCCCAATCTGCGCATCGCCTGGAAGCCCTCGGGCTCGAGCCTGCTCTGGGCCGCGGTGTCGCGCGCCGTCCGCGCGCCGACGCTGTGGGACCGCGACCTGAACGAGCTGGTGGGCGGCCAGACGATCCTCGGCGGCGGCAATTTCCAGTCCGAGAAGCTGATCGCCTATGAGGCCGGCTACCGGGTGCAGCCGTTGCCGAACCTCTCGCTGTCGCTGTCCGGCTATTACAACGTCTATGACGACCTGCGCAGCTTCGAGCCGTCGCCCAACCAGAACGCGCTCTTCGTCTACGGCAACAAGATGGAAGGCGAGACCTACGGCGCCGAATTCTGGGGCAGCTGGCAGCCCAGCGCCTCGTGGCGGCTGTCGGGCGGCTTCAGCCTTTTGCACGAGGACCTGCGCTTCAAGCCAGGCAGCATCGCGCTCGGCGGCTTGAGCACGGCGGGCAACGATCCGTCGGAGCAGGTCTTCCTGCGCTCGTCCTTCGACCTGCCGCACGATCTGGAGCTCGAGCTCGAGGCGCGCTATGTCGGCGCGCTTCCCGATCCGCACGTGCCCGCTTACGTCGGGCTGAACGCGCGGCTGGGCTGGCATATGACCGATCACCTCGAGATCGCCCTTTCCGGCGCCAATCTGGCGGGCAGCCATCGCGAGTTCGGGCCGCTGCCGCAGAGCATCCTGTTCAGTCCCAGCGTCCTGCTTAACCTTCGATGGAATCCGTGAGCACGATGCGGCTTCTTCGTCTTGGCATTGCAGCGATGCTGGCTTGCGGCGCCGCCCGCGCCGGAGAGTCGCTGGAGAGCGGCATCAAGGCGACCTATCTCTACAAGTTCGCGCCGTTCGTGGACTGGCCGGCGGGCGCCTTCGCCTCGCCCGACGCGCCGGTGACGATCTGCGTCGCGGGCAGCGATCCGTTCGGACCCTCGCTCGACCAGGTGGCCGGGCGGGAGCGCGTCGGCGGCCGCGGCATCGCGGTGAAGCATCTCGCCTCGGTCGGGTCCGGCAGCGGCTGCCACATCGCCTATCTCGGCGGCTCGGCCGAGCAGCCGGTGGGCCAAAGTCTCGCCGCGTTGCGCGGCCAGCCGGTGCTCACCGTCACCGACGGCGCGGAATCCGGCGCTCATGGGATCATAAGTTTCATCGTCGTCGACGGGCGCGTGCGTTTTCAGATCGACAACGCGATGGCGGAGGAGAATCATATCGTCATCAGTTCCAAGCTGCTCAGCCTCGCGGTGCCGTCGAGGCAGGGAGGAACGCCGTGACCCGCTGGTCGGTCCCGGTCGCCCATCGTGCCGTGATCCCGGCCATCGCGCTTGCCGCGGCCGCGCTGGTCAGCGTCGCGGGCGTGTTCGGCTCGCTCTACGAGGACCAGCTCTATCGCACCCAGAAGATCGACGAGCTCGGCACCCAGGCGAAGATCCTGGCGGCCAGCGTCACCGCGGCGCTGACCTTCAACGACGGGCGCACGGCGCAGCAATACACCAACGCCATGGCCGAGAACCCGCAGCTCGACATCGCCGCGATCTATGACGGCCAGGGCCGGGTCGTCGCGCGCTATGCCCGGCCCGGCACCGACTTCGCGTTTCCGGCCCACCTGCCCGCCGCCGCGGCCACCGAAGGCAACCACGTCTCGGTCACCGTGCCCGTGGTCGAAGGCGGCCAGCGCCTGGGCAGCGTCTTCCTGGGCGGCGAGATGGATTCGCTGCAGCGGCGCCTCCTCAAATACGGCGTCATCGCGCTGATCGCGGCGATGGCGGCGTTGCTGTTGACGGTGCTCGGCGCCTCGCAGCACGCGCTCTCCACCGCCAACCGCGCGCTCGAGGCGCAGGCGCGCGACCTCGCCGACGCCAACCGGACCCTGCAGGAAGAGATGCGCGTGCGCGCCGCGGCCGAAGAGGCGCTGCGCCAGAGCCAGAAGATGGAAGCCGTCGGCCAGCTTTCGGGCGGCATCGCGCACGACTTCAACAACTTCCTGATGATCATCAAGGGCAACCTGCATCTGATGAAGCGGCGCCTGGCGCAGGGCCAGACCGACGTGGCCCGCTATCTCGACAGCGCGGTGGAGGGCGTCGACCGTGCGGTCAGCGTCACCCAGCGCGTGCTGGCCTTCTCGCGCCGCCAGCCGCTGACGCCCGAGCCCAACAACCTGAGCACCCTGGTGGAAGAGGCGCTGCCGCTGATCCGCCAGTCGGTCGGCGCCCAGGTCGAGATCGAGACCCATCTGGATTCCGACTGGTGGGTCTATTGCGACACCAACCAGATGGAGAACGTTCTGCTCAACCTCTCCATCAATGCGCGCGACGCCATGCCGAACGGCGGCAAGCTGGTCATCTCGACGTCCAACCGCAGCATCGCCGCCGGCGGGCCGCTCGACGTGCTGCCGGGCGAATACGTCCAGCTCTGCCTCAAGGACACCGGCACCGGCATGTCGGAAGAGGTGCGCGGCAAGGCGCTCGACCCGTTCTTCACCACCAAGCCGCACGGCAAGGGCACCGGCCTGGGGCTCAGCACCACCTTCGGCTATATCCGCCAGTCGGGCGGCATCCTCGACATCGAGAGCAGGCTGGGCGCCGGCACGACGATCCGCATATTGTTGCCGCGCCGCACGGTCGATTCGCTCGCGAGGAGGGCATAGGTGCCGACGCTGCCCGCCAAGGTTCTGGTCGCGGAGGACGAGGCGCTGGTGCGCGTCATCGCCTGCGAGGTGCTGAAGGACGCGGGCTATGAGGTGAGCGAGGCCGGGGACGGGCGCGAGGCGCTCGACGCGCTGGAAAGCGCGCCGGACGCGGCGGGGCGTGTGCCGGAGCGCGCGCCGTTCGATCTTCTGATCACCGACATCCAGATGCCGCGCATGAACGGCTATCAGCTCGCGGAAGCCGCGCTGGCGCGCTGGCCGTCGCTCAAGATCCTGCTGGTCACCGGCTATACGCGCGAGAACGAGCCCGAGCTCGTCCGCCGCGCGGGCCTGCGCACCCTGCAGAAACCGTTCGACGTCGACCGCCTGCCCGTCATCGTGGCGGAGCTTCTGGGCAGGGGCTAAGCTTCCTCCAGCCGGCAATGGAGGGACCATATGGCGCACGAGCACATTCTCTACGAGGTTGCGGACGGCGTGGCGACGATCACGCTCAACCGCCCGGACCGGCTGAACGCCTGGACCGGCACGATGTATCGCGAGGTCCGAAGCGCGATGCGCGCCGCCAGCGACGACGAGGCGGTGCGCGCGATCGTGCTGACCGGCGCGGGCCGCGGCTTCTGCGCCGGCGCCGACATGGAGGCGTTGCAGGGCATCCAGTCCAGCGGCCGCGGCCAGCAGGTCGAGGGCGAGCCCTTCGATCCCAAGGCGCGGTCCGACTTCCACAAGACCTATTCCTATTTTCCCTCGGTGCCGAAGCCGATCATTGCCGCGATCAACGGCGCCTGCGCGGGGCTGGGGCTGGTGATCGCGCTCTATGCCGACATGCGCTTTGCCTCCGACGCGGCGGTGTTCACCACCGCCTTCGCGCGGCGCGGGCTGGTGGCCGAGCACGGCGTGTCGTGGCTCCTGCCCAGGCTCGTCGGCGTCGCCAACGCGGCGGATCTGTTGTTCTCGGCACGGCGCGTGAGCGCGGCCGAGGCCAAGGAGATGGGCCTCGTCAACCGCGTCTTCCCGCAAGCGGCGTTTGCGGACGAGGTCGCGGCCTATACGCGCATGCTCGCCAGGGACGTCTCGCCGCGCTCGATGCGCGAGATGAAGCGCGAGCTGTGGAACGCCCAGTTCCAGTCGCTCGGCGAGGCCATCGAGGCCGCCAATGCCGACATGCCCGCGAGCTTCCTCTCCGAGGACTTCAAGGAGGGCGTCGCGCACTAGGTCGAGAAGCGCGCCCCCGCCTTCACCGGGCGCTGAGCGATGCGCGTCGAACGCCGCGACCACGGGATTCTGCTCATAACCTTCGACCGCCCGGCGCGGATGAACGCGCTGACCCAGGCGGTCAAGCGCGACCTGATCGAGCTGATCACCGCGGCGCAGATGGACGACGCGGTACGGGTTGTCGTCTTCGCCGGAGAGGGCAAGGCGTTCTGCGCCGGCGACGACCTCGGCGCCTACGAGCACGACGCGCCGCAGACGGTGCCCAAGATCGGCGCGGGGCACGCGACGCCGCTCGGCACGGCCAATGCGCTGCGCGTCTATTCGCAAGGTCTGAACCTCGCCATCCGGGGGCTGGACAAGATCACCATCGCGGCGATCGACGGGCCCGCGATCCAGACCGGCCTGTCGCTGGCGCTGGCCTGCGACTTCCGCATCGGCGGTCCGAGCGCGCGCCTCGGCAGCGCGACCTTGCGCTTCGGCCTGATGCCGGACGAGGGCGGTCATTTCCTGCTGGTGCAGCATCTGGGTCTTTCGCGCGCGCTCGACTTCCTCTTGCGCAAGCGCATTGTCGGCGCGGACGAGGCGCTTCAGCTGGGCCTTCTCAACGAGGTCGCGGACGATCCGCTCGCGCGTGCTCTATCGCTCGCCGAAGAGCTGGCGAACGGCCCGCAGGTCGCGATGCGGATGTTGAAACGGTCCGTCTACAATGCCGCGGAACAAGGCTTCGCGCATGCGCTCGACGACATCGCCGTGCGCACCGCCGTCACCGATCATCATCCCGATGCCAAGGAGGGCGCGGCCGCCTTCCGCGAGAAGCGCGCGCCCGAATTCAACAAGTCTCTCAAGAAGCCCTGATCGCCCGCGACGCTCGAACGCCTACGAAGCCTTCAGCCCGCGCTCGACCTCGATGCGGTCGTAGGCGACGTTGATCGCGGCCAGCTTCTCGGTCGCCAGCCGCACGAATTCCGGCGGCACGCCGCGGCCGATCAGGCTGTCCGGATGGTTCTCCTTCACCAGCCGGCGATAGGTCCTTCGCAGCTCGTCGTCGCCGGCGTCGTAGGCCAGGCCCAGCACGACGTAGGGGTCCGCGGCATCGGGCGCGAAGTGGCTGGCGCGGATGCGGCGGAATTCGTTCGGCGCGAAGCCGAAGATCTCGGCGACGCGTTCCAGGAACGCCTGCTCGCCCGGATGCAGCACACCGTCGGCCTTGGCGATCTCGAACAGGCCGTCCAGGATGTCTTCCAGCAGCGCCGGGTTGCCCACGAACAGCCGGGCGATCCGCCCGGCATAGACCTCGAAGCCCGCGGTGTCGCGCCGGGCCAGGTCGAAGACCCGGCGCACGTTGGTGCGCTCCTCGGGCGGCACGCGGAACAGCCGCTCGAAGGTCTCGACCTCGTCGTCGGTCACGATGCCGTCGGCCTTGGCCATCTTCGCCGACAGCGCGATCATGGCGATGGTGAAGGCGACGTTGGCGCCGCCCCCCTCTTCTTCGCCACCACGCTCGGCGAAGAGCTGGCCGATGGCGTCCAGCAGCCCCGCTGCGACGCCGGTGATCTTTCCCCAGATGGACATGGGCGGACGCTCTAGGCCAATCTCGGCGGAATTGCGACAACCTTCCCGATGAATCTTATGACACGCTGGAATTTCTACATCGACCGCGGCGGCACCTTCACCGACGTCGTCGCCGAGGCGCCCGACGGGACCTTGTCGTCGCTCAAGCTCCTGTCGCAAAGCGAGGCTTACGACGACGCGGCGCTCGAAGGCATCCGCCGCGCGCTCGGCACCTCTTCGCTGCCCGCAGAGCGGATCGGCGAGGTGCGCATGGGCACCACGGTCGCGACCAACGCGCTGCTCGAGCGCAAGGGCGAGCCGCTCGTCCTCGTCACCACCAAAGGCTTCGCCGACCAGCTGCGCATCGGCAACCAGAACCGGCCCAAGCTTTTCGCGCTGAAGATCGAGCTGCCCGACATGCTCTATGCGCAGGTGATCGAGGCCGATGAGCGTGTCGCCGCCGACGGCACCGTCCTCCTGGCCCTGGACGAGGCGGCTCTGCGCCGCGATCTGGCCAAGGCGCGAGACCAGGGCATCGCCGCCTGCGCGATCCATTTCATGCACGGCTATCGTTTCCCTGCGCATGAGCGCCGCGCTGCTGCGATCGCGCGCGAGCTCGGCTTCTCGCAAATCTCGGCGGGCCACGACACCGCGGCGCTGCCCAAATACGTGCCGCGCGGCGACACCACGGTGGCCGATGCCTATCTGTCGCCGGTGCTGAAGCGCTACACGGCGCGCATCGCGCTCGCGTTGGGCGACGGCCCGCGTCTCACCTTCATGACCTCGAACGGCGGCTTGAGCAGTCCCGATTTCTTCCGCGGCAAGGACGCGATCCTCTCCGGCCCCGCGGGCGGCGTGGTCGGCATGGCCGAGACGGCGCGCGATGCCGGCTTCGATCGCGTCATCGGCTTCGACATGGGCGGCACCTCGACCGACGTCGCGCGCTTCGACGGCCGGTACGAGCGCGTCTATGAGAGCGAGGTCGCGGGCGTGCGCCTCAAGGTGCCGATGATGGCGATCCACACCGTCGCGGCCGGGGGCGGCTCGATCCTGCACTACGACGGCGCGCGCTTCCGCGTCGGGCCCGACAGCGCCGGCGCCGATCCTGGGCCCAAGGCCTATCGCAGGGGCGGGCCGCTCACCGTCACCGACGCGAACGTCATGCTGGGCAAGCTCAAGCCCGACTTGTTCCCAAGGATCTTCGGCCCCGGCGCCGACCAGCCGCTCGATGCCGCGGCGGTGCGCGACGCCTTCGCGGCGCTGGCTGCCGAGACGGGAAGCACGCCTGAGGCCGTCGCCGACGGCTTCATTCGCATCGCGGTCGAGAACATGGCCACCGCCATCCGCAAGATCTCTGTCGCCAAGGGCTACGATCCGCGCGCCTATGCGCTCAACTGCTTCGGCGGCGCGGGCGGGCAGCACGCCTGCCTGGTCGCCGACGCGCTCGGCATGACGCGCGTCTTCCTGCACCCCTTCGCCAGCCTTTTGTCCGCCTACGGAATGAAGCTCGCGAGCCTGCGCAGCGTGCGCCAGCGCGCGGTGGGAATGCCGCTGGGCGAGACGCTCGTCGTGAACGATCTCGTCGACGACGCCAGGGCTGAGCTGGCCGCCCAAGGCGCGGTGGACATGGACGTGCACCTTCGCGCCCATATCCGCTACCAGGGCAGCGACACCACCTTGCCTGTGACCCTCGGCCCCGGCATGGCCGAGGAGTTCGCAGCCGCGCATGCCCGCCAGTTCGGCTTCGGCTTCGAGGGCCGCGCGCTGATCGTCGAGTCGGTCGAGGTGGAAGCGGTCAGCAAAGCTTCGACGACCGCGGCCGCCATCGCCTCCGCGTCGGAGCGCCACGCAATCGAGCGCACCCGCTTTTTCTCCCAAGGGGCCTGGCACGACGCGCCGGTGCACCGCATCGGACCGCCCGAGACGGTCGAGGGCCCGGCGCTGCTGGTCGAGCCGCACCAGACCATCGTCGTCGAGCCCGGCTGGCGCGCCGAGGTCAAGCCCGACCGTTCCGTCGTCCTCACCCGCATCGCCGAACGCGCCATGACGCGCGCGAGCACCGAGGCCGATCCGGTCCTGCTCGAAGTCTTCGCCAACCAGTTCATGGCCATCGCGGAGGAGATGGGCGTGACGCTCCAGAACACCGCGACCAGCGTGAACATCAAGGAGCGGCTCGACTTCTCCTGCGCGATCTTCGATGCGCAAGGCGCGCTGATCGCCAACGCGCCGCACATGCCGGTGCATCTGGGCTCGATGGGCGACTGCGTCACCGCGATGATGGCGAAGCATCCCGACATGCGCGACGGCCAGGTCTTCGTCACCAACGCGCCCTATAACGGCGGCACGCATCTGCCCGACATCACCGTGGTGATGCCGGTCTTCGAGGGCGGCGCGCGGCGTTTCTTCGTGGCGAGCCGCGGGCATCACGCCGACATCGGCGGCATCACGCCGGGCTCGATGCCGCCGTTCTCGAAAGACATCGCGCAGGAGGGCATCCTGTTCGACGGCGAGATCATGGTGCATGACGGCGTCTTCGACGAGGACGCGGTGCGCAACGTGCTGGCCGGCGGCGCATGGCCGGCGCGCAATCCCGACCAGAACGTCGCCGACCTCAAGGCCCAGGCCGCGGCCTGCGCCAAGGGGGCGGCCGAGCTCGGCCGCGCCTGCGCGCTGCACGGCACCGACGTGGTCGAGGCCTATATGCGCCACGTCCAGGACAATGCCGAAGAGGCCGTGCGCCGGGTAATCGGCGCGCTCAAGGACGGCAGCTTCGCGATGCCGATGGACGGCGGCGCTACCATCCATGTGAAGGTCGAGGTCGACCGCGCCGCGCGGTCCGCGACGATCGATTTCACCGGCACCTCGCCGCAGGCCGCGAACAATTTCAACGCGCCGGGCTCGGTCACCAAGGCGGCGGTGCTCTATGTCTTCCGCTGCCTGGTCGAGAGCGACATTCCGATGAACGCGGGCTGCCTCAAGCCCTTGCGCATCGTCGTGCCGCAGGGCTGCATGCTCAATCCGCGCCCGCCCGGCGCCGTCGCCGCCGGGAACGTCGAGACCAGCCAGGCGGTGGTCGACGCGCTGTTCGGCTGCCTCGGCGTGCTCGCCGCCAGCCAGGGCACGATGAACAACGTCACCTTCGGCAACGACCGGCTTCAGTATTACGAGACCATCTGCGGCGGCGCGGGCGCGGGCCGCGACTTCGACGGACGCTCCGCCGTGCATACCCACATGACCAATTCGCGCCTCACCGATCCGGAAGTGCTGGAAGACCGCTTCCCCGTGCTGGTGGAGGAGTTCGCGATCCGCCGCGGCTCCGGCGGCGCCGGCGCGCACAAGGGCGGCGACGGCGCGCGGCGGCGCATCCGCTTCGGCGAGGCGATGACGGCCGCGATCCTGTCGACGCGGCGCGACACCGATCCCTTCGGGCTCGGGGGCGCAGCATCCGGCGCGCGCGGGCTCTGTACCTTGGTGCGCGCGGACGGCACGCGCTTGGCCCTCAAGGGCCGCGACGAGACCGCTGTCGCGCCCGGCGACGCGCTCGAGATCGAGACGCCGGGCGGCGGTGGCTTCGGTTCTGTACATCTGTAGGCGATTTTTGAATTTTCAGGGGTCGTTCCGGACATAGCTGTCGCGCGAACGGACTCGCGCTTTCGTTTTGTGCAGCGCATCCGTTTTGTGCAGCGCATCAACGGCGAAAATATTTTTTCCGGCGCGTTCGGGCGGCGAAGGCCGCTCGCGAAAGCGCACGGGTTTGCTGGGCGGCTTGCCACCGCCTTGGCTTTCCTTGGAATCCTGGGGATTTGGCTGATTTGGGATTTCGACCGTGACGGTTCAAGGGGGGGCGGAAAATATTTTTTGCCGACCGCGGAGGCGGGCCGGGTCCATCGCGTCGCGGACGCTGCAGTCCCTCGCTTCGATCTCGAGGCTTTGCAGCAGTATCCGGCTGAGACGAATGGTCTCGCGGCCGGTCTGCGATGCATGGCGGCAGGTCGCGATCATCAGCCGCATCTGCGCGATGGTCCTTTGGACTTCCTCCGCGCCGCAATCGAGCCGCAAGAGCAACGGTCGGCACGCATGGGCATGCGCGGCGGCGACCGAGTTGTCGAGTTCCACATATTTCACTCCCGCAAGCGGGAGTGCGCCAACCGTTTTGGCCGGTCTTCTCTCAGCCAAAGGCGCTCACGAGGAAATGCCTTCGATGCTCGACACTAATCCTCGAGCGACGGCCGATGCGCCAACAAATAATAAGGCGAACAGCGCCTATGCCGCGTTCTTCGCCCTGGGATCGTAGTTCAGGATCGGCCCCAGCCAGCGCTCGGCCTCGGCGACGCTCCAGCCTTTGCGCTGGGCATAGTCCTCGACCTGGTCGCGCTCGATCTTGCCGATGCCGAAATAGCGCGCCTCGGGGTGCGAGAAGTACAACCCGCTGACCGACGAGCCCGGCCACATCGCGAAGCTCTCGGTCAGCTTGATGCCGGCACGCGCCTCGGCGTCGAGCAGCTTGAACAGCGTGCCTTTCTCGGTGTGGTCGGGCTGGGCGGGATAGCCCGGCGCCGGGCGGATGCCGCGATACGATTCCGCGATCAGCTGCTCGTTGGTGAAGGCCTCGTCGGGCGCGTAGCCCCACAGCTCCTTGCGCACGCGCTCGTGCATGCGCTCGGCGAAGGCCTCGGCCAGCCGGTCGGCCAGCGCGCGCAGCAGGATCGCGGAATAGTCGTCGTGGGCCTGCTCGAAGCGCTTGATATGCGCCTCTTCGCCCAGCCCGGCGGTCACCGCGAAGCCGCCGATGTAGTCGGGCGTGCCCTTGGGCCCGATGAAATCGGCCAGCGCCATGTTGGGCCGGCCCATCTCGCGCGGCATCTGCTGGCGCAAGGTATGGAGCGTGTGAATCGGGAACTTCCGCGCCTTGTCGCCATAGACCAGGATGTCGTCGCCCACCGAATTCGCCGGCCAGAAGCCGACCGCGGCCTGCGCGGTCAGCCATTTCTCGGCGACGATCTTCTCCAGCATCTTCTCGGCGTCGGCGAACAACCCGCGGGCCGCCTGGCCGACCTTGTCGTCGGTCAGGATCGAAGGGAACTTGCCGACCAGCTCCCAGGTCTGGAAGAACGGCGTCCAGTCGATGTAGCGCGCCAGCTCGCCCAGGTCGTACGGGCCGTAGCTGCGCACGCCGAAGAAGCTGGGCATCGGCGGCGTCACCTTGGTCCAATCGGTCTTGATGGGATTGGCGCGCGCATCGGCGAGCGACAGGCGCCGCGCCGGCCCGCTGCGCGAGGCGTGCGTGCGCGCCATCTCTTCATATTCCCGCCGCACGCCTTGCGCAAAGCTGCCGCCTTGCGTCTTGCTCAGCAGGCTCGACGCCACGCCCACCGCGCGCGAGGCGTCGGCGACGTAGACCGTCTGGCCGCGGCGGTAGTTGGGATCGATCTTCACCGCGGTATGCACGCGGCTGGTCGTGGCGCCGCCGATCAGAAGCGGGATGTCGAAGCCCTGGCGCTCCATCTCCGACGCGACGTGGCACATCTCGTCGAGCGACGGCGTGATCAGGCCCGACAGCCCGATCATGCTCGCGTTCTTCTCGCGCGCGACGTCCAGGATCTTCTGCGCCGGGGTCATGACGCCCAGATCGATGACCTCATAGCCGTTGCACTGAAGCACCACGCCGACGATGTTCTTGCCGATGTCGTGCACGTCGCCCTTGACCGTCGCCATGACGATGCGCCCGGCGGGCTCCTTCGTTGCGTTCTTCGCGTTCTCGGCTTCCATGAACGGGAAGAGGTGCGCCACGGCCTTCTTCATCACCCGCGCCGATTTCACCACCTGCGGCAGGAACATCTTGCCCGCGCCGAACAGGTCGCCCACGACGTTCATGCCGGTCATCAGCGGGCCTTCGATGACTTCGAGCGGGCGGGCGGCCGCGAGGCGCGCCTCCTCGGTGTCTTCGACCACGAAGCTGTCGATGCCGTGGACGAGCGCGTGCTCCAGCCGCTTGTCGACGGGCAGCGAGCGCCACGCGGCATCCTCGACCGTCGCGGTCGCGCCGTCCTTCTTGTAGCGCCCCGCCATCTCCAGCAGCCGCTCGGTCGCGTCGCTGCGGCGGTTGAACAGCACGTCCTCGATCGCCTCGCGCAGGGGCGTGGGGATGTCCTGATAGACGGTGAGCTGGCCCGCGTTGACGATGCCCATATCCATGCCCGCCTTGATGGCGTGGAACAGGAACACCGAGTGCATCGCCTCGCGCACGGTGTCGTTGCCGCGGAACGAGAACGAGAAGTTCGACACGCCGCCCGAGACGTGGGCCAGCGGCATCTCCTTGCGGATGACCTCGGTCGCCTCGACGAAGGCGTGGCCGTATTCGTTGTGCTCCTCGATGCCGGTCGCGACCGCGAAGATGTTCGGATCGAAGATGATGTCCTCGGGCGGAAAGCCGATCCCGGTGAGGATGTTATAGGCGCGGCGGCAGATCTCGATCTTGCGCGCGCGGGTGTCGGCCTGGCCCTGCTCGTCGAAGGCCATCACGACGACGGCGGCGCCATAGCGCAGGATCGTCCTGGCGTGCTCGACGAACTGCGTCTCGCCCTCTTTCAGCGAGATCGAGTTGACGATGCCCTTGCCCTGGACGCATTTCAGGCCGGCTTCGATCACGCTCCATTTCGAGCTGTCGATCATCACCGGCACCCGGGAGATGTCGGGCTCGCCCGCCGCCATCAGAAGGAAGCGGCGCATCGCGGCCTCGGAGTCGAGCAGGCCTTCGTCGACGTTGACGTCGATGATCTGCGCGCCGTTCTCGACCTGGCTGCGCGCGACGTCGAGCGCGCCTTCGTAGTTCTCGGCCGCGATCAGCTTGCGGAACTTGGCCGAGCCGGTGATGTTGGTGCGCTCGCCGACGTTCACGAAGTTCAGCTCCGGCGTCAGCGTGAAGGGCTCCAGCCCCGACAAACGCATATATTTCGGCTTTTCCGGAACCTGGCGCGGGACGACGCCCTTCACGGCCTCGGTGAAGGCCTTGATATGCTCAGGCGTCGTGCCGCAGCAGCCGCCGACGATGTTGACGAGGCCCGACCGCGCGAACTCCCCCATCAGCGACGCCATGTTCTCAGGCGTGTCGTCATAGCCGCCGAACTCGTTGGGCAGGCCGGCATTGGGGTGCGCGCTGGTCAGCACGTCGGCCGCGCCCGCCAGCTCGGCGATATAGGGGCGCAGCTCCTTGGCGCCCAGCGCGCAGTTCAGGCCCACCGCGAAGGGCTTCGCATGACGCACCGAGTTCCAGAACGCTTCCGGCGTCTGGCCCGTCAAGGTGCGGCCCGACAGGTCGGTGATGGTGCCCGAGATCCACACCGGCAGGCGCAGGTTCAATTCCTCGAACGCTTCCTCGACCGCGAAGATCGCGGCCTTGGCGTTCAGGGTGTCGAACACGGTCTCGATCATCAGCACGTCGCTGCCGCCGCCGATGAGCCCGCACGCCGCTTCGAAATAGGTGCGGCGCAGCTCGTCGAAGGTGATGTTGCGGAACGCCGGGTCGTTGACGTCCGGCGAGATCGAGGCGGTGCGGTTCGCGGGCCCGATGACGCCCGCGACCAGCCTGGGCCGCGACGCGGTGGTGGCTTCGTCGCAGACCTGGCGGGCGAGGCGCGCGCCTTCGTGGTTCAGCTCGGCCACCAGATGCGCCAGGCCGTAATCGGCCTGGCTGGTCTCGGTCGAGGTGAAGGTGTTGGTCTCGATGATGTCGGCGCCGGCGGCGAGATAGGCATGGCCGATCTCGCGCACGATGTCGGGCCGCGTGAGCGTGAGCAGGTCGTTGTTGCCTTTGAGCTCGCTGTTGTGGCTGGCGAAACGCGACCCGCGGAAATCGTCCTCGCCCAGCTTGTAGCTTTGGATGAGCACGCCCCACGAGCCGTCGAGCATCAGCACGCGCTTCTTCGCTTCCTCCATCATCCAGGCAATACGGGAATCGCGATCGAAGCTCATGACGCCAACTCTCGTGAAGGCAAACCCAACAGGCGGCAGGCTGCGAAGGTCAGGTCCGACTGATTCAACGTGTAGAAATGGAATTGGTCGAAGCCGCGGGCATGCAGCTCGGCGACCTGCTCGGCCATGACCGCGGCGGCGACGATGCGGCGCGCCTCGACATTGTCGTCGAGCCCGTCATAGAGCCGCGCCAGCCACGCGGGCACGTTGGCGCCGCAGCGCGCCGCCATGCGCTGCACGCCCTTGAAGTTCGTCGTCGGCATCAACCCGGGGATGACCGGCACGTTTATGCCCTCGGCCGCCGCGTTGTCGCGCAGCCGCGCGACGGTGTCGCTGTCGAAGCAGAACTGGCCGATGGCGCGCGTCGCGCCGGCGTCGATCTTGCGTTTCAGGATATCCAGGTCGTGGCCGAAGCTGCGCGAATCCGGATGGCGCTCCGGATAGCACGACACGCTGACCTCGAAGTCGCCCACGCGGCGGATGCCTTCGATCAGCTCCGGCGTCGAGGCGTAACCTTGCGCGTGCGCCTGATAGGCGCCGACCATGTCGGGCATGTCGCCGCGCAGGGCCACGATGTGCCGCACGCCCGCGTCCCAATAGGCCTGGACGATCTCGTCGATCTCCGCGCGCGGCGCGGCGACGCAGGTCAGATGCGCGGCGGGCTTGAGGTCGGTCTCCTGCACGATGCGCTTGACGGTCGCATGCGTTCGCTCGCGCGTGGAGCCGCCGGCGCCATAGGTCACCGACACGAAGGCGGGCTTCAAGGGCGCCAGCTTGCGGATCGATTGCCACAACTGCTCTTCGGCCTCGGCCGTCTTGGGCGGCGAGAACTCGAACGACGCCTTGATCGGCCGTCCGCTTCCGAGGATGGATTTGATGCTCATGCGGCCTCCGCGCGCGAACGCGGCGCGGCTTGCGCCAGCCACAGCTTCACGGTCAGCGTCTCGCGGCCATGCGCCGCGACGGTGTCGCTGGCCAGCGGTTTGAGCCCCGCCGCCTGGAACCAGCCCTGGACCTCGCGGTCCGAGAAGCCCAGGCGGCGATGCGCGAAATCGGCGCGCAGGAATTCCAGGTCGTGCGGCGCGAAATCGGCGATCAGGAGCCGCCCGCCCGAGCGCATCACGCGCGCGGCCTCGGCCACCGCGGCGCCGGGATCGTCGAGATAATGCAGCACCTGGTGGAACAGCACCGCGTCGAAGCCGGCCAGCGCGCCGCCATTGGCGAAGGGCAGGCGATAGGTGTCGCCCAACCGCACCTGGCACTGCGTGAGGTTGGCGCGCATCAGCCGGTCGCGCGCGATGGCGAGCATCTCGGGACTGACGTCCAATCCCACGGCGCGCTTCACCTGCGGCCCGAGAAGCTCGAGCATGCGCCCGGTGCCGGTGCCCGCGTCGAGAAGCTGCTCGATGGGGGCCTGCGCCATGTGGCGCGCGATCGCGGCCTCGACGTCCTTGTCTGGCGCGTGAAGGCTGCGGATGCGCTCCCACTCCGCCGCGTTGTCCTTGAAGTAGGCGGCCGCTTCCGCCGCGCGCGCCTCGCGCACCTGCGCCAGCCGCTGCAGGTCGCTCTCCTGCGAGCCGGCCAGCGTGGACAGTACCTGGCCGAGCTCGGCGCCCGCGCCGGCATCGGCGGCGCGATAGAACACCCAGCTTCCCTCCTTGAAGCGCTCGAGCAGGCCCGCGTCGCAGAGCAGCTTCAGGTGCCGCGACACGCGCGGCTGGCTCTGGCCCACGATCTCGATCAGCTCGCTGACGGTCAGCTCGGCCTGGCGCAGCAGCAACAGCAGGCGCAGCCGGGTGGGGTCACCCGCGGCACGCAACATGGCGACCAGCTTGTCCATAGAACATATAAACATATCTTTATATGATTATGCAATGGTCGGATACGGACAAGCGGTCCGATGCCCAGCCAAACGTGCCGGGGATGAGCAGGTCTGCGCTCATTTGCGATAGGGCAGCGATAGGACGCTTCAGGGGGGCTTCGTGCGATTTCAATCGCAGACGCGTCGATGTTGCCGTTCCTAGGCGGCCAACTTCTCAACGTTCTTGCGGAACTTCTGCCATTCGCGCTGCCGCTCCATATAGCTCATAGGCGCCGCGATATTCTTCGTATGATAAAGATGCAGCGCGCTCACTTTCGTGCCGTATAAATCCAGCGTTATATACCCCTTGAAGCGAGCCGTTTCTTCCTTCGTCATAGGATCGTGGGCCGTGTATTCCTGCTCTCCAGGAATGGCATCGAGTGCATAAGCCGGCAGAATCTCGGGACTAAAAACGCGGACTATAAAGGGCGAGATTTGTTTAGGCGTAATTCCCGCGTTGTAGGCTTTGAACAGCAGTTCATTCATTTCAAACGGGCCTCCCGCGTCGTAGATCGACGTGGCGAGCACCAAAAGCCAACGCGCGCTTGACTCTTCCCAACCCCATCCAGCTAGGCGAGGGCGCAGTCCAAGCTTCTGCACTGCCGCGAGATACTCTTCGCCAGCTTCTAGATATCCAGTCGGTAGTTCTTCGCCAGCCATTCTACGACTCCTCGGTCTCCGAAAGCGGCTTCGCAAAGGGATCGAGCGACCTTTCTTGGAACCTTTCCTCGTGCATATCCGTGCTCCCGTCGCCATTCTAATACGGTTTTCAGCGCCGGCGCGACCGCCGCCCGTGCATCAAAGCCCGCTGGGTCGATGCCCAGCTTCCGGAATAGTTCTAAAAGATTGTGCGTATACAACCCCTTGGCTTGTTCCCTGTCGGGCCAGCTGTTCCAACCCTCTTTTTGCATGATCGCTGCTTTCAGGCAGCATTCCACGGCGAGACCGATATGGAACCAGGTTCCATTGGTAGTTCCTTTTTCCAGAAGCAGGTACGCATCGGCCCGATGGCCTTTCGCGAGCTCGATAAAATCGCCTTTTGTCAGGACCGGTCCGCGGAATTCCATAGTTAAATTAGCTTATCTTCTACCTCTGACGTCAATGGTCCGCGTGTCGATTGATCGGCCTTCGCTGCCGCCGCATAAGACCGCCATGTGGGGAAGGCTTCCGATCGCGGTGCTGATGCTCGGCCTGGCGGGTTGCGCGGGGACCGGCGCGACGCCCTCCAATCCCGGCGATCCGGCCGACCCCGACGAGGCCTCGAACCGCGCGATCTTCTCGACGAATCAGACGCTCGACCGGCTGTTCCTGGGCCGCACCGCGCGCGCCTACAACGCCGCGGTGCCGCATTTCGTCCGCGACCGCGTCCACGACCTGATCGTCAATCTCGACCTTCCGGGCACCTTCGCCAACGACGTGCTGCAGGGCCAGCCGAAGCGCGCCGGCCAGACCCTGGCGCGGCTGGCGGTCAATGCGACGGCGGGCCTGGGCGGGCTGTTCGATCCGGCGACGGACCGCTTCCATATGCCCAGCCACGCGGAGGATTTCGGCCAGACCCTGGCGGTGTGGGGCGTGCCCCGCGACCCCTATTGGGTGCTGCCGGTCCTGGGCCCGTCCAGCCCGCGCGACGCCATCGGGCTGGCGGTCGATATCGGCGCCGACCCGCTCAACTTCATCCACTTCAAGCAGCATCTGTGGTGGGAAGCGGGGCGCGAATACATGAAGGTGCTCGACCTGCGCGCCCGCAACCTCGAGACCTTGGACGACATCGAGCGCAACTCGGTAGATTACTATGCGTCCATGCGCAGCCTCTATCGCCAGCTCCGCGACAACGAGGTACGGAACGGCGCGCCTGACACAAAGGATTTGCCGGATTTCTGATAGGCTTTGCCTTGAACTTGCCACAAGCCGCCGAAACGATTGGCCTCAAGGGGCGTTTCGTGAAGCGGGATGCTTGAAACGATAGGAATGCGCGATGTCCAAATTGCTTGCTCTGGTGACGATAGCGTTTGCATTGGTGACGGGAAGCGTGGCGCAGGCCGCGACGCCGGCTGAGAGCTTCGTCGCCACGAATATCGACAAGGGTCTTCAGATCCTCAACGGCAAGGGGCCGTCGGCGCAGCGCAACGCGCAGTTCCAGAGCTTCCTGGAAAACCTGACCGACATCCCGCGCATCGCCAGGTTCACGCTCGGCAATGCGCGCCGCGCCGCTTCGGACAGCGACGTGGCGAGCTTCGACGCGGCGTTCAAGAGCTATGCCCAGGCCGTCTATCAGTCGCGGCTGGCGCAGTATACCGGCCAGACGCTGAAGGTGACGGGCTCGACCGAGCGCGCGCCCGGCGACACCATCGTCAAGACCGCGCTGGTCGACCCGCAAGGAGCCGAGCAGCAGCCGCTCGAAGTCGACTTCCGCGTGCTCAGCGACAAGGGCCGCATGGTCGTGATCGACGTGTCGATCGCGGGCGTGTGGCTGGCGATCGAGGAGCGCGACCAGTTCAGCGCGTTCCTCAGCCAGCACAACGGCAGCATCCCGGCGCTCGTCACGCACCTCAACCAGCTGACCGCGCAGCTTAGGGCTAAGATCCAGTAGCGGCGTTGTCATGGCCCGCGAATGCGGGCTACCCAGCCGGGTTCTGCACGATCCGAGACGCGTCACCTGGATGGCCTGCGGATTGTTCAGCCTGGACACATAGCTGACAGGTGTTCGGGGAGATGGTTGACACATTCTGGCTTGGAAGAGGCTTTCGAGGAGGCCATCCATGCCGTGGC
>JAFBAL010000006.1 GCA_019247845.1 Alphaproteobacteria bacterium
GTTCGCCCTTGGACTGTTCTTCCACCACGCGTCCCACCCTTCGATGCGCCTCTTACCCGGGCGCGAAGAGCGCAAACAATGACAACATTTCCCACCCTGTCCAGTGTTTTTGCGCAATTGCAGCAAAACCGCAAATCCTGCGTGGCGATTAAGTCTTTGAAAGGACGGGGATAAATTCTTCCATTTACCCCCGCTCGCATTCGCGGCAATTTCGGGCCGCCAAACCATTCCCTGAAGAGGTCCCCATGGAAGACGTCGTCATCGTTTCGGCCGCGCGCACGCCGGTCGGCTCCTTCAACGGCGCCTTCGCCAACGTGGCTGCACACGAGCTCGGCCGGATCGCGATCAAGGAAGCGCTCGCGCGCGCCAAGGTCGACGGTAAGGACGTCTCCGAGACGATCATGGGCCAGATCCTGACGGCGGCCCAGGGCCAGAACCCGGCGCGCCAGGCCTCGATGAACGCCGGCATCCCGTTCGAGACCCCGGCCTGGATCGTCAACCAGCTCTGCGGCTCCGGCCTGCGCGCGGTGGCGCTGGGCTATCAGGCGATCTTGAACGGCGACGCCAAGGTCGTCGTCGCCGGCGGGCAGGAGAGCATGAGCCAGGCGCCGCATGCGGCCTATCTGCGCGCCGGCCAGAAGATGGGCGGCCTCGAATTCGTCGACACGATGCTGAAGGACGGCCTCATCGACGCCTTCCACGGCTATCACATGGGCGTCACCGCCGAGAACGTCGCGCAGCGCTGGCAGATCACGCGCGAGATGCAGGACAAGTTCGCCGTCGCCTCGCAGAACAAGGCCGAGGCTGCGCGCAAGGCGGGGCGCTTCAAGGACGAGATCGTGCCCGTGACCATCAAAGGCCGCAAGGGCGACACGGTCGTCGACACCGACGAGTTCATCCGCGACGGCGTGACCTATGAAGGCATCTCGGGCCTCAAGCCCGCCTTCGACAAGAACGGCACGGTGACCGCGGCCAACGCCAGCGGCATCAACGACGGCGCCGCGGCGCTGGTGCTGATGAGCGCCGACGAGGCGCAGGCGCGCGCCATCGCGCCGCTCGCGCGCATCGCGTCGTGGGCGACGGTCGGCGTCGACCCTGCGGTGATGGGCTCGGGCCCGATCCCGGCGTCGAAGAAGGCGCTGGAGCGCGCCGGATGGAAGGCGTCCGATCTCGACCTGGTCGAAGCCAACGAGGCCTTCGCCGCGCAGGCCTGTGCGGTCAACCAGGACATGGGCTGGGACACCAACAAGGTGAACGTCAACGGCGGCGCCATCGCCATCGGCCACCCGATCGGCGCCTCGGGCGCGCGCGTGCTGGTGACCCTGCTGCACGAGATGCACAAGCGCGATGCCCATAAGGGCCTCGCCACGCTGTGCATCGGCGGCGGCATGGGGATTGCCCTGTGCGTGGAGCGGTAGCGGAACGCACCGGCGAAGGACTGCGTGGAGCGGTAGCGGAACGCACCGGCGAAGGACTGCGTGGAGCGGTAGCGGGACGCACCGACGAAGGACTGCGTGGAGCGGTAGCCGCTACTTGAACGTCGCCGCGTAGCTCTGCACGCCGTCGCCGCCGTCCTCGACGAAGACGCCCATCATCGTGCGGCGATAGATCGTGTTGCCGGTGGTGAGCATGCTGTTCGGGTATTCGAACCCGGTCCAGGTCGGCGTGCCGAACGAGCCGTCGGCGTTCACGGGCAGCTCGCAGAACACCGCGATGCCCTGCGCCGTCATGGCGGCGAGGTGGTATCCGCCGTCGGCGGTCGTGATGCCTTCGAAATGGGTGACAAGGGTGGGATGGTTGAAGGCGCTGTAGAATTGCGGCCGCCCGAATTCGTTCTTGCGCGCGTCGTAGCGCACGATCAGCCCCTTGTTCGCGCCGTGGCCCACCTGCGCGCCGCCCACGATCACGTAGTCGCTGCCGCCCGGTTCGGTCTGCCAGATGCCGTAAGCGCTGGTCAGCGGCGCGATGTCGAAGATCGTCCAGGCCTTGGTCCTGAGATTGTAGAGACAGGCATTGCCCGAGAACGGCACGCCGACGAGGTCGTAGTTGCCGACGACGACGTCGCCCATGGTGCTGTGCAGGATCGTGTTGAACACCGCCTGGCCGTTCACCGTGCCGCCGCCGGCGTTGAGCTCGGTCCACGTTCCGCCGCCCGCGATCGGGCCTTCATAGAGCAGGCCGTTGTTGCGCGCGCTGCTCTCCTGATACAGATAGCTGCCGACCGCGCGCACGTTGCCTTTGCCGATGGCGGGATTGAACTCGGGCGTGTCGGGTCCGTAGAACGTCGCGCCCTCGATCGTCTGGCCGTCGAACACCGGGGTGAGGATGTGCACGCCGTCCGGATCGGTGGGCGCGATCGGGCCTTGATAGAGCAGCGCATTCTGTACGCCGTCGACCACCGAGGTTCCGGTCAGCACGACGCCGGGGCCGGCCGCGCCGCGCACGCCGGTGACGAACTGGTTTGATCCTAGGATCGTTGTCGACTGCGTCATGGCGGGCTCGCATGCGGGTTTCGCGTGAAAGATACCGGTTTCGGCTTAAGGTAGTATTGCCGGAAGCCGCTGCCGATGTATTGGGATATGCGTTGAGCATCGGGGATGCGCCGCGCGGCGCTGGACGGGTTCGCGCCCCGGAACGTATAAGCAGACGACAATGCGGTGAGACCGATGACCGACGTCTATATTGAAGGCCCCGACGACGACTACGACGCGCAGCTCGGCGCCGTGCAGCGCCTGCGGACCGAAGTGAACCGCGCCGCCCACAAGCTCGAGCGCGCCGTGCTCGATGCGCGCGACAACGCCATCGACGAGACGCGGCTTCTGGCGCATGCCGCGCGGCGCCGCATCAATGCCAATCTCGGCCTCTCGGCCGCGGTGGCGCTGGGCGTCGGCCTGGCGCTCGGCCTCGCGACCGCGCTCATCGTCGCGCTGAACGATCGCGGGCAGCGCCGGTGATCGCGGCGCTGCTCGCGGCCGCCGCCGTTTCAGCCGCCATGCCCGCCGCGATGCCGTCCGGCTCCTTCGCCTGCCAAAGGCTCATGACCGACACGTTCGAGCGCGCCGCCGCGGACGACTACGTCCCCAGCGTCCTCGGCACCCTGACGCTCGACGGCAAGGGCGGCTACAGCCATGTGCAGGGCAACGGCAAGGTCGTGCGTGAGAAGGCGTATCTGCGCTTCGCCGCCGGGCCGGCGAAAGGTGTCGCCGCGGCGATGCGCATCGACGCCAAGGGCCGTGTTTATCTGCTGATCGACCGGTCGATCGTCGGCTATCCCCAGGCCTCGCCTCACCGGCTCGACGCAGTGTGCTATAAGACGTGAATAACCAGACCGGCCAAAGGCCGGCTCATCCAAGGGAGCGAACATGGCACGGGTAGCGATCGTCACCGGCGGCACGCGCGGCATCGGCGAGGCGATTTCGATCGGCTTGAGGGATGCGGGCTACAAGGTCGCCGCGAACTATGCCGGCAACGACGAGCGCGCAAGAGCGTTCTGCGAGAAGACGGGCATCGCGGTCTATAAGTGGGACGTGGCGAGCTTCGAGGAATGCCAGGCGGGCGTGAAGAAGGTCGAGGCCGACCTCGGTCCCGTCGATGTCATCGTCAACAATGCCGGCATCACCCGCGACGGCACGATGCGCAAGATGGCGCGCAACGGCTGGGACGAGGTGCTCGATACCAACCTGGGCGGCTGCTTCAACATGTGCAAGGCGGCGTGGGAGGGCATGCTGTCCAGAGGCTTCGGGCGCGTGGTCAACATCGGCTCGATCAACGGCCAGGCGGGCCAGTACGGCCAGGTGAACTATGCCGCGGCCAAGTCCGGCATCCACGGCTTCACCAAGGCGCTCGCCCAGGAAGGCGCGCCCAAGGGCGTCACCGTCAACGCCATCGCGCCGGGCTATATCGACACCGACATGGTCGCGGCCGTGCCCGCCGACGTGCTGGAGAAGATCAAGGCGCGCATCCCCGTCGGCCGGCTGGGCAAGGCGGAAGAGATCGCGCGCGGCGTGCTGTTCCTGGTCGCCGACGATGCAGGCTTCGTCACCGGCTCGACCATGTCGATCAACGGCGGCCAGCATATGTATTGATGCTGGCTGTCGAGGACGTCACGGGGCTGCGCGGCGGACGCGTTCTCTTCCGCAAGTTGAGCTTCACGGTCGGGGCCGGTGCCGCGCTTGCGCTCGAAGGCGCCAACGGCACCGGCAAGACGTCGCTGTTGCGCATGCTCGCGGGGTTCCTCGCGCCCGCAGCGGGTACGATCCGTTTCGGCGCGGTGAGCGAGCCGGAAGAGCGCGGCAGGCGCGTCGGCTGGCTTGGCCATCACGACGCGGTCAAGCCGCAGATGACGGTCGCCGAGACGCTGTTCTTCTTCGCGCGGCTGCATGGCGTTGCGGATGACATCCCAGGCGACGTGCGCGCGGCGTTGGACGCGGTGGGCCTCGCGCGTCTCGCCGATCTGCCGGGCCAATATCTCTCCGCCGGACAGAAGAAGCGCGTGGCGCTGGCGCGGCTGAAGCTCACGGGCCGGCCGCTCTGGCTGATGGACGAGCCGCTAGCCTCGCTCGACACCGCGGGCAAGACGCTCGCCTCCGGGCTCATCGCGGCGCATTGCGCGGGCGGCGGCGTGGCGGTGATCGCGACGCACGAGCCGCTCGGCCTCGACTGCGCGCGGCTGGTGCTGTCGTGAGCGCGATCCTTTTCCGCGACGTCCGGCTGGCGGCGCGCGCGGGCGGCAGCGCGATGCTGGCGCTCGCCTTCTTCGCCGCGGTCGCGACCCTGGTGCCGCTGGGCGTCGGCGCGGATCTGCGGCTGTTGGCCAAGATCGCGCCCGGCGTGCTCTGGGTCGCGGCCGTGCTCGCGGCGCTGCTCGCGCTCGACCGCTTGTTCCAGGCGGATTTCGAGGACGGCAGCCTGGACGTCGTCGCGCTTGCGCCGCCGTCGTTGGAAGCGACGGCCTTCGCCAAGATTGCGGCGCATTGGCTGACCACCGGCCTGCCGCTGACGCTGCTTTCGCCGCTTCTCGCGGTGATGTTCGGGCTCGAGACCTCGGGCGCCCTGTTCGTCTCGCTCTTGATCGGCACGCCCGCGGTCAGCGCGATCGGCGCGATCGGCGCGGGGCTGACGCTCTCCATCCGCCGCGGCGGGCTGATCCTGCCCCTGATCGTGCTGCCGCTGCTGGCCCCCGCGGTGATTTTCGGCGCAGGTGCTGCGCAAGAGGTCGCGGGCGCCTTGCCGCTGCTCGCCGCCTTTTCGCTGGTGGCCTGCGTGCTTTCGCCCTTTGCCACCGCCGCCGCCGTCAGGCTCAATCTGGGCAGCTGACCATGCTTCGCTACGCCAACCCGACCCGGTTCCTGCAGTTGAGCAGCGCGCTCGTGCCCTGGCTCGGCGCGGCGTCGGCCGCGCTCTTCGCCATCGGGCTTTATCTCGGCTTCCGCGTGCCGCCCGACTACCAGCAGGGCGAGACGGTGCGCGTGATGTTCATCCACGTGCCCGCGGCGTGGACGGCGATGATGGGCTACGGCTTGATGGCGGCTGCCTCGCTGGTCGGGCTGGTGTGGCGCCATCCATTGGCCGACACCGCCGCGCGCGCGGCGGCGCCGCTTGGCGCTCTCTTCACCGCGCTCGGCCTCGTCACCGGCTCGCTCTGGGGACGGCCGATGTGGGGCGCGTGGTGGGTGTGGGATGGGCGGCTGACCTCGTTCCTGCTGCTCGAGTTCCTCTATCTCGGCTACATCGCGCTGTGGAACGCGATCGAGGACGAGACCCGTGCCGCGCGCGTCTGCGCGATCCTGGCGCTGGTCGGCGCGGTCAACCTGCCGATCATCGAGTTCTCGGTCGATTGGTGGACCACGCTGCACCAGGGCGAGAGCATCCTGCGCAAGGGCGGGCCGCTGATCTCCAGCGTCTATCTCTGGCCGCTGTTCACGATGGCGCTGGCCTATACGTTCCTGTTCTTCACGCTCTGGCTCCTGCGCATCGAAACCGAGATCCTGCGGCGGCGCGCGCGCAACGCACTTCTGGCGGAGGGGCCATGAACGGCGGCGATTACGGCTTCTATGTTTGGACGGCCTATGGCGTGTCGTTCGCCGGGCTCGCGGCGGCCATCGTGCTGACCGTGCTCGGCCGCATGCGCGCGGCCAAGGCGCTGGAGAAGCTCAAGTGAAGTGGCTTTACCTCGTGCCGGGCCTCGGTTTCGTCGCCATCGCGGGCGTCTTCTTCTTTGCACTGCGGCAGGAAGCGAAATCCCCCGAAGCGCCGCTGCCCTCGGCGCTCATCGGCAAGCCGGCGCCGAAGCTCGAGCTCGCGGCGCTCGATCGGGGCTTCCAGGGCTTCGGTCCGCGGGAGCTGGCGAGCGGACACGTCACCGTGGTCAACGTCTTCGCGTCGTGGTGCGTGCCCTGCCATAGCGAGGCGCCGGTGCTGGCGACGCTGGCGGGACGGGGCGACTTCGCGCTTTACGGCCTGGTGCAGAAGGACAGCCCGCAGAAGATCCGCGGCTTCTTCGCCGAGAACGGCAATCCCTTCCAGCGCGTGGCGCTCGACGCCGACGGCCGCGCCAGCATCGAATGGGGCGTATACGGAGTGCCGGAGACCTTCGTGGTCGACGGCCGCGGCATCGTGCGCGCGCGCATCGTGGGCGAGATCACGCCGGAGGTGCGCGACCGCCAGCTCCTGCCGGCGGTAGAGGCGGCGCGCGCGCTTTAGACTTTGGCAACCATGTTCTGCGAGCGTGGCCCCATGCAGATCAATTCCGCCAGCCTTCTCGTCGCCGCCCAGCAGCAGCAGGCTGCGCGTTCCGCGGCGCCGCAACCCGCCAAGCAGTTCGCGCCGCTCGATTTCAAGCAGGCGGCGCCGGCGCAGAAACCGCTTCAGGCCGCGCAGCCGGGCCAGCCGGGCATCATCCAGCGCCCCGGCGCCAATCTCGATATTCGGGTGTGAGGCCCGGACCCTGAGGCCGCGGTCCTGCGGTCGGTGCGAGGTCTAACCCCTGCGGCGGCGCCCGCTCTTGGCGCGCGACTTGGCGCCGCCGTTCATCGCATGCGTGTCCGCTGCGGATGCGATCGTCGCCAGCGCCTTGATGAACTTCGCGCGCTCCGACGCCGGCAGCGCATCGAGCAGCGCGCGCTCCGCACGCTCGGCGGCGAGACGCGCCGAGCGCAGCGCCTTGCGGCCGTTTGCGCTGATCGCGACCGCGTTGGCGCGCTGGTCTTCTTCGGTGCGCTCGCGCGAGAGCAATCCCTTCTCGACCATGCGGCGCGCCATCTCGGCCAGGGTCGAGCGATCGATGCCCGTCATCTCGACGAGCGCGGTCTGGCTCACGCCTTCATTGTGCTCGAGCGCCGCGAGAACCGTGAACTGCTGCGTGGTGAGATCGCGCGCGCCAGGCTCCTGCGCATAGAGATCTCCGTAATATTGCTGGCAGCGCCGGATGAGATGCGACGGCGCCTGTGCGAGATCGAACCCACCGTTCGGTCTGCGCTGAGCCTTCATGAGACACCCCCGGTTTCGTCCAACGACCGACCGGCGTTCGACGCACCGGTTCTCTCTTCCACATGACCCGCGAGACGCCGGGTGTTCCTGTATTCGTGCTGCTCGCGGGTAAGAGAATAGACGTCTGCGCGCCCCGGAACAACTCTTCTCTATCGCGAGAACGCCTCGCGATGCAATGCGGAATGCATTTCGAACTTTTGTTTCATGCGCGGGTCCGGCACAATTCCTGCGCATGTCCGAAAAACAATCGCCTCTGCCTCCGCCCGGTCCTCGCTTCGTGCGCCGCGTGCCCGAGGGAGACACAATGGAAAGATACGTCTGCGGCGATTGCGGCCATATCTATTACAGCAACCCGAAGGTCGTCGTCGGTTCGGTCGTGACGCATCAGGACAAGGTACTTCTATGCCGCCGCGCCATAGAGCCGCGGAAAGGCTTTTGGACCTTGCCAGCGGGATTCCTGGAAGAAAACGAGACGCCCGAGGACGGCGCCAAGCGCGAAGCCAGGGAAGAGGCCTCGTGCGACATCGTGCTCGACGCGCTGCTCGCGGTCTACTCGATCGCGAGGCTGTCGCAGGTTCAACTCTTCTATCGCGCGCGGTTGCCCGAGCCCCGCTTCGCTCCGGGCACGGAAAGTCTGGAGGTGAAGCTCTTCGCGTGGGAAGAAATTCCGTGGACGGAGCTTGCATTCCCCAGCGTGCGCCGGGCGCTCGACCATTACGCGCGGACGAAGGACCGGGAGGTGTTCACGCCTGGTTCGAATCCCGAGGCGTCTCAGGCGCTTCCTCGATTTGGTGGCGCATCAGGAACGGCGCCTGGGTGAGCGAGAAGAGCAAGGTCAGCGGCAGCACCGCCCACACTTTGTAGAGCACCCAGACATCGGTCGAGAAGTTGCGCCACACGATCTCGTTCAAGACCGCCAGGCAGAGAAAGAAAATTCCGTAGCGGAACGTCAAGGTGCGCCAGGCGCTGTCGGGCATCTCGAAGCCGAGCGACAGGACGTATTTCAGGAACAGGCGGTTGAAGGCGAGCCCGCCCAAAAGGGTCAGCCCGAAGAGCGAGAACAGGGCGGTCTGCTTGATCTTGATGAACAGATCGTTGCGCAGATAGATCGTCAGCCCGCCGAAGATCACCACCAGCACCGCGGTCATGATCGGCACGGGCGAGAGCTTGCGCTCGATCCAGTAGCCCAGCCCCAGCGAGATCAGCGCCGCCGCCATGAAGATGCCGGTCGCGACATAGATGCCGCCCAGCATGTTGCCGATGAAGAAGGCGAAGAGCGGCCCAAGGTCGAGGGCGAGGCGGCGGAGCTGCTGGTTCATTGCGGTCATGGCGCGCGCGTCCGTCCTTGGGCGATGTTCATGACGCCCCCGTCAATGCCTTGGCGAAGCCCTCGGCCGAGAAGCTCTGCAGGTCGTCCTCGCCTTCGCCGACGCCGATGAAGTGGATGGGCAGGCCGAACCTGGCCGCGAGCGCGACCAGGATGCCGCCCTTCGCCGTGCCGTCGAGCTTGGTCATGATCAGCCCGGTCAGCGGCACGGTGTTCTTGAAGACCTCGACCTGCTGGATGGCGTTCTGCCCCGTCGTCGCGTCGAGCACCAGCAGCACCGCATGCGGCGCGCTCGCGTCGAGCTTTCGGATGACGCGCACGATCTTCTCGAGCTCTGCCATCAGCCCGGCTTTGTTCTGCAGCCGCCCGGCGGTGTCGATCAAGAGCACGTCGGCCTTCTCGGCGCGCGCCTTGGCCAGCGCGTCATAGGCGAGGCCCGCGGCGTCGGCGCCGGCCGCGCCCGCCACGACCTGCGCGCCGATGCGCTGCCCCCAGATCTGCAGCTGCTCGATGGCCGCGGCGCGGAAGGTGTCGCCGGCGGCGAACATGACGTCCAGCTTCTGCCGCGCGAGGTGCTTGCCCAGCTTGCCGATGGTCGTGGTCTTGCCCGTGCCGTTCACGCCGGCCACCAGCACGACGAACGGCGACTTGCTCTTGTCCACCGCGAGCGGCTTCTCCGCCGGTTTGAGGATCTTGCCGATCTCGGCGGCCAGCATGCGCTTCAGGTCGTAGTCCGAGATCGAGGCGTCGTAGCGGTCCTTGGCGATGGCCTGGGTGATCGTGTCGGCTTGCGCCGCGCCCAGGTCGGCGCGGATCAGCGCCTCTTCGAGCTCGGCGATGGTGGTCGCGTCGAGCTTGCGGTCGGTGAAGATGCCCGTGATGCTGTCGCTCAAGCCCCGCGTCGAGCGCGACAGGCCTTCCTTCAGCCGCTCGAACAGGGTCAGCGGCGGGGGCGCTTCGCCGAACTGCCTCATGCGACCAGATGCTCCCGCGTGGCGGAGGCGATGCGCACGCTGCCGCCGGGTGCGGCAGTCCTCGCCGGTGCGAAGCAGGGCGTGCGACCCATTGTGTCGTTTTCCATCAAAAGGTCCTGTGTGGTGCCGACCAGCGACGCCAGCCGCGCCGCCAAAGCGTCCGCGCCCTTAACGCGCAGCCGCGCGGCGCGATCCTTGACGAGGCGGCGGTCGAGCTGCGGCATCCGTGCGGCAGGCGTACCCTTGCGCGCGCTGAACGGGAAGACGTGGAGATAGCTGAGGCCCGCGTCGTCGATCAGCTTCAGCGAATTGGCGAACATCTCTTCGCTCTCGGTCGGAAAGCCCGCGATCAGGTCGGCACCGAAGGCGACCTCGGGGCGCAGCCGGCGCACCTCGTCGCAGAAGCGGATCGTGTCGGCGCGCGCGTGGCGGCGCTTCATGCGCTTCAGGATCATGTCGTCGCCCGACTGCGCCGAGAGATGGAAATGCGGCATCAGCCGCTCTTCCTCGGCGATGGCGCGCATCAGCGCGTCGTCCGCCTCGATGGAGTCGATCGACGAGATGCGAAGGCGCTTCACCTCCGGCACCAGCTTCAAGACCTTCCTGACGAGCTGCCCGAGCGTCGGTTGGCCGGGAAGGTCGTGGCCGTAGGAGGTGAGATCGACGCCCGTCAGCACGATTTCGGCGAAACCTTTCTCGGTCAGGCGGCGCGCCTCGTCGATCACGCCGCCTATGCCGACGCTGCGCGAATTCCCGCGGCCATAGGGGATGATGCAGAAGGTGCAGCGGTGGTCGCAGCCGTTCTGCACCTGCAGGAAGGCACGTGTGCGGCCGTCGAAGCTGTCGACCATCTGCGAGGCGGTCTCCTTGACCGACATGATGTCGTTGACGCGCACGCGTTCGGCGCCGGCGAGAAAGCTCGCGGCTTCCAGCTTCTCGGCATTGCCCAGCACCGCGTCGACTTCGCCCATCGCCGCATAGGTATCCGGCTCGGTCTGCGCCGCGCAGCCGGTGACGATGATGCGCGCGCCGGGCCGCTCGCGCCGCGCGCGGCGGATCGCCTGCCGCGACTGCCGCACGGCCTCGGCCGTCACCGCGCAGGTGTTGAAGATGACGGCGTCGGAGAGGCCCGCCTCGGTCGCGCGCGCCTTCACCGCCTCTGACTCATAGGCGTTCAGCCGGCAGCCGAAGGTCACAACCTCAATCGAGGGAGGGGCGATCATGCCGCATAGTCCTTGAGGTCGACCTCGCCCTTGAAGGCGAGTGTCGCCGGACCGGTCATCTGGATGTGTCCGGCGCGCAGCTCGATGGTGAGCGTGCCGCCGTCCAGCTCGACCTCGACCTTGTCGTCAACCAGTCCGCGCCGGTGTGCCGCGACGGCGCTCGCGCAGGCGCCGGTGCCGCAGGCGCTGGTGATGCCCACGCCGCGCTCCCACACCCGCATGCGGATAGACCTACGGTCGCGCACGGTCACGACCTCGACATTGGTCCGTGCCGGGAACATTGGATGGACCTCGAGCTTGGGGCCGATCTCGGCCACGTCGCCGTCGAACAGTACGCAGTGCGGATTGCCGACATTCACCGCGGCGGCTTCGAGCCCATCCACGGTGAAGCGGTTGGTGTCGGCCTCTTTCGCCAGCGGGATCTGTTCCCACGCGAAACGCGGCGCGCCCATGTCGACGGTGACCTCGCCGCGTCCGGCATCGGTGCAGACGAGCTTGCCGCCCGGCGTATCGATCGTGACGCGGTCGCTGTCCTTCTCTTCCATCAACAGGCGGGCGACGCAGCGCGTGGCATTGCCGCAGCTCTCCACCTCGCCGCCGTCGGAGTTGTAGATGCGCAGGACGGCATCGGCGCCCTCACGACCTTCGCCGATCACGATCACCTGGTCGCAGCCCACCCCGAAGCGCCGGTCGGCCAGGGCGCGCGCGCTGGCCGCGTCGAGCGCGAGCCGCTCGCCGCGCGCGTCGAACACGACGAAGTCGTTGCCCAAGCCATGCATTTTCAGGAAGGCCGTCATGGCGTCTATATAGGGGCGATCACGATGTCGCGCGAGGGCTTTTGCACGCGCCCGGTTCCGTGGCATGGAAGGCGCCGTTCGGGAGGATTTCATCATGCATTTGGCGCGTTTTGCGTTCGGGCGGTTCGTCTTCGGTCTGGCGCTTCTGGGCGCCGCGGGGGCTTGGGCGGCCGAGGCGGTCGAGGACGATCCGAACCTGTGGCTCGCCGACATCCATGGCGAAAAGGCGCTGGCCTGGGTCAAGGAGCGCAACGCCAAGAGCGAGGCGCTGCTCAAGTCCGATCCGCGCTACCCGCAGTTCCACGACATGATCCTGAAGTCGCTCGACATCAAGGACCGCATCCCGGCCGCGAGCTTCGACCACGACGATGCCAGCGGCGTCGATTACGTGACCAACTTCTGGCAGGACGCGGGCCATGTGCGCGGGCTGTGGCGGCGCACCACGCTTGCCGACTACGAGACCAAGGCGCCGCATTGGCAGACCCTGCTCGATCTCGACAAGCTCGACGCCGACGAGCACGAGCAGTTCGTCTGGCAGGGCGCCGATTGCGCGCCGAAGGACGAGATCTGCCTGCTGCGGCTGTCGCCCGGCGGCGGCGACGCGGCGCTGTTCCGCGAGTTCGTGCCGGCGCCCAAGCCCGGCGCGAAAAGCCCGCGCCGGCCGATGGGCTTCGTCAAGCGCGGCTTCGAGATGAAGCTCGCCAAGAGCAGCGCCACCTATCTCGACGCGCATTCGATCCTGTTCGCGACCGATTTCGGCCCGGGCTCGATGACCAAGTCGAGCTATCCGCGCATCGTCAAGCTGTGGCGCGAGGGCCAGAAGATGTCCGACGCCAAGACGGTGTTCGAGGGGACCGTCGACGACATCTCCGCGCGGCCGCAGGTCTATCGCGGGCCCTATGGGACGATCCCGCTGATCGTGCGCGGGCTCACCTTCTTCACCAATGAGTACCGCTACGTGCTGCCCGACGGCTCGACGATGAAGCTGCCTCTGCCGCCGGGCGCCAATCTTCAGGGCGTCACCCAGGGCAACCTCATCTTCACCTTGCGCGACGCCTGGACGCCGCCGGGCGCGGACAAGCCCTTCGCGCAAGGCTCGCTGGTCGCCTTCCCGGTGATGGCCTTCGTCAAGCAGAAGATGCAGGCGAAGTTCACGCTGCTCTATACGCCCGACGAACACTCGACCGTCGACAGCATCCAGCCGGGACGCGACGCGGTCTATGCCTCTATCTTCACCGACGTGACCGGAACGGTGCACGCCTTCCGCCCGAACAAGGACGGCACCTGGAGCGACGCCAGGCTCGCGGCGCCCACCGGCGGCTCGACCTCGGTGGTCTCGGCCAACGACGACGGGCCGCAGGCGCTCTTCACCTATGAAAGCTTCCTGGTGCCGCCGACGCTTTATGCGGCGGGCGGCAAGGGCGCGCCGCGCGCGATCAAGAGCCAGGCGCCGCTGTTCGACGCGCGCGACATGGTCAGCGAGCAGCACTGGGTGACGTCGAGCGACGGCGTGAAGGTGCCGTACTTCCTGATCCACAAGAAGGGGCTCAAGGGCGACGTGCCCACGATCCTCTATTCCTATGGCGGCTTCGAGCTGGCGCTGACGCCCTGGTACTGGAACGACGGCCACCGTCCGATCGACACCGGGCAGGTGTGGCTGTCGCGCGGCGGCGCCATCGCGGTCGCCAATATCCGCGGCGGCGGCGAGTTCGGACCGCGCTGGCACCAGGCCGCGCTGAAGGCCAACCGCCAGAAGGCCTTCGACGACTTCGCGGCTGTCGCCAAGGACCTCGAGGACAGCGGCTTCACGAGCGCGGCCCATGTCGGCATCGTCGGCGCCTCGAACGGCGGCGTGCTGACAACGGTGACGATGACCCAGCATCCCGAGCTGCTGCGTGCCGTCGTCTGCCAGCGCCCGCTGGTCGACATGCTGCGCTACACGCGCTACGGCGCCGGCGCCTCCTGGGTCGACGAGTACGGCGATCCCGACAAGCCGGAAGAGCGCGCCTATATCGAGAAGTATTCGGCCTATCAGAACGTCAAGCCGGACGTGACGTACCCCTCGATCCTCTTCATCACCGAGACCAGCGACGACCGCGTGACGCCGATCTGGGCGCGCATGATGGCCAGGAAGATGGAGGAACAGGGGCACCAGGGCGTGCTGTTCGACGAGTCCTTCGAAGGCGGCCACGGCCCGGGCGCGACCAACAAGGCGCAGGCCGACATGTGGGCGCTGTCCTATGTCTATCTCGCGCGGGAGTTGGGATTGAACTGAGTGCCACTCTGTGTGGCGCCGCGCGGTGCTAGGTTGATGAGTCTCCTGCTTCTATATAGAGTTTAACTATACCAAGGAGGGGACGGTGGGTTCCATAGCGATCAAAATGCGCAGCGCGGCTGTGCTTTGCGTGTTCCTGCTGCTGGGCGGCTGCGCCGCGCAGCTGGCGCCGTCCTACAGCCAGAGCATCGTCGACGGGCTGAACACCGCCAACACCCAGACCATGACGATGTTCGCGACCGTCTCGGCCGGCGTCACGCCGGACACCTTCGCGACGGGTACGCCGATGAGCCGCCAGGCGCAGTACAACGCGCTGATCGGCCAGTTCATGGCGCTGGAGAGCCAGGTCGCGGCGCGGCCCATGCCGCAGCCGCCGCTCGGCACCAGCGCGGTCACGCCCGAGGACTGGCAGAAGGTGCTCAGCACCGCGCCGACCAAGGGCAGCCTCGACACCATCGTCTCCGTCGTCACCAAGATGCGCGACGAGGATCAGGCGCACGGCTTCAAGGCGGTGACGAGCGTGGGCTGCAATTCGGCGACGCCCGATCCGGCGCTGGTCTGCGGTTTCCAGCATGCCTATACCCAGAACTTCGACAGCGCGCTCACTTATGAAATGGCGCTGAAGCGCTAGGCGAGGAGAAGGACATGGCTACCATCGACGTCAACCAGCTTCTGGCCAATATCAAGACCACCGTCTCGGGCGTGATCCAGCAGGACGTGACCACGATCTCGGGCTATTCCGAGCGCCAGCTCGCCGCCATGGCGCAGCAGGCCAAATGGATCGCCGCCGCGACGCTGAGCGGCGAGCTCACCTCCGACATGCGCGACTTCTTCCTGAACACGCTCAAGGACTCGGCCACGAACTTCACCAATACGCTCAAGGGCCTCGCCGTCGTCACGGCCGAAAAGGTCTGGAACGCACTGGTCGGCGCGCTGTGGGGCGCGATCGACACCGCCATCGGCCAGGTCCTGCCGCTGCCCCAAGCGCCGGCCGGCGGGCTGGGCGGGACGACGGGGACCTGAGCGTCCGGCCTGAGAATGGAATTCAACGATCAAGATATTGCGGTTTTGCGATCCGTACCTCTACCTGTTGTGGTGGGGTTTGTTTGACTTGACCGCCTGAGGCGCCTAAAACCCGCCCCTTCCCGGAAGCCCTTTGGACTTCCGGTCCCGGCTCCGGCAGCCGGGATCGCCCCCAGGCAGCGCAGGTGCGCCCCCTGGGGCGATACTGCTTTGTCTTGTTAGGTGACGGATACGCATGTTCGACAGTCTTCAGTCCAGGCTCGGCGCCACCTTCGACCGGCTTCGCGGGCGCGGCGCGCTCTCCGAGGCCGACGTCGAGGAGGGCCTGAAGGACATCCGCACGGCGCTGATCGAGGCCGACGTCGCGCTGCCGGTCGTCAAGGACTTCATCGACAAGGTGCGTCCGCGCGCGGTGGGCGAGGGCGTCATCCGCTCGGTCACGCCCGGCCAGCAGGTCGTCAAGATCGTGCACGACGCGCTGGTCGAGACGCTGGGCAGCGAAAGCGCGGGCCTCGCGCTCGGCTCGCCGCCGGCGCCGATCCTGATGGTCGGCCTGCAGGGCTCGGGCAAGACGACGACCTCCGCCAAGCTCGCGACCCTGCTTCAGGGCAAGGAGAAGAAAAAAGTATTGATGGCGTCGCTCGACGTCTCGCGCCCGGCCGCGATGGAGCAGCTGCGCGTGCTGGGCGAACAGGCGGGCGTCGCGACCTTGCCGATCGTCGCCGGCCAGGGCCCGGTCGAGATCGCGCGCCGCGCGATGGCGAGCGCGAAGGTCGGCGGCTACGACGTGCTGATCCTCGACACCGCCGGCCGCCAGCATATCGACGAGCAGCTGATGGCCGAAGTCGCCCAGGTCAAGGCGCAGGTGAACCCGCACGAGACGCTGCTGGTCGCCGACAGCCTGACCGGCCAGGACGCGGTCAACATCGCCAAGTCGTTCAACGAGCGCGTCCCGCTCTCCGGCATCGTGCTGACGCGCGCCGACGGCGACGCGCGCGGCGGTGCGGCGCTGTCGATGCGCGCGGTGACCGGGGCGCCGATCAAGTTCTTGGGTGTGGGCGAGAAGCTCGACGCGCTCGAGGCCTTCCATCCCGCGCGCGTCGCCGCGCGCATCCTCGACATGGGCGACGTGGTCTCGCTGGTCGAGAAGGCGGCCGAGACGATCGACCGCGAGAAGGCCGAGAAGATCGCGGCCAAGATGAAGAAGGGATCGTTCGACATGGACGATCTCGCCGAGCAGCTGAAGCAGATGAAGAAGCTGGGCGGCATGCAGGGCGTGCTGTCGATGCTGCCGGGCGTCGGCAAGGTCAAGGACCAGATGAACGCCGCCGGCCTCGACGACAGGATCCTGACCCGCCAGGAAGCGATCATCTCCTCGATGACCAAGCAGGAGCGCCGCGATCCCGACCTGATCAACGGCTCGCGCCGCAAGCGCATCGCCGCGGGCTCGGGCGTCGAGGTGAGCGAGGTCAACAAGCTGCTCAAGATGCACCGCCAGATGTCCGACGTGATGAAGAAGATGGGCAAGGGCGGGCGCGCGATGCAGGGGCTCGCAGGTCTTTTCGGCGGCGGCGGCGGGATGCCGCCCGGCATGCCGCCGATGCCCAAACGCTGACTTTTTTGGTTTCAACGGAAGAAGGACACGACGACATGGCTCTCAAGATCAGGCTCGCCCGCGGCGGCACCAAGAAGCGCCCGCACTACAACATCGTGATCGCGGATTCGCGCTCGCCGCGCGACGGCCGCTTCATCGAGAAGATCGGCTTCTACAACCCGCTTCTGCCGCGCGAGCATGCCGACCGCATCAAGCTCGACCTCGACAAGGCCAAGGCCTGGCTCGAGAAGGGCGCGACCGCGTCGGACCGCGTGCACCGTTTCCTGTCGGATGCCGGCGTCACCAAGGCGCGCGTGCACAACAACCCGAAGAAGGCCCAGCCCAAGAAGAAGGCGCAGGAGCGCGCGGCCGCCGCCGCCAAGGCCGCGGAAGCCGCTTCGGCTTAGCCGCGGCTTGCTGGCGGCCGCTCTTTGTGCGAACCTATGTGTGGAGGTCTACACATGGCGACCAATCTCGCGATCGATCCCAAGCTGATCGAAAAGGCGCTGAAAGTGAGCGGCGAGCGCACCAAGAAGGCGGCCGTCACCAAGGCGCTCGAGGAATTCATCGCGCGCCGCGATCAGGCTCGCTTGCTCGACCTTGTCGGCAAGTTCGACTGGGATCCGGACTACGACTACAAGAAAGAGCGCGGGCGCTCGGACAAGAAGCTCGGCTTCAAGTGAGCCTGTTGGCCGACACGAGCGTCTGGTCGTTGACTTTTCGCCGCGACAAGCCGCAATCCGAACCCGAGGTGCTGGCGCTTATCGATGCGTTTCGTGGCCGGGAAACGATCTATGTGACCGGGTTGGTGTTGCAGGAAGTGCTGCAGGGCTTCGCGGGGCCGAAGGCGCGACTGCAGATCATCGACAGGTTTGCGGCTCTTCCGACTCTGGTGCCGGAGATGCACGACCACATAGAAGCCGCGGAGCTGCGCAACCGCTGCCGCAGGGCGGGTGTCCAGATCGAGACGGTCGATGCGTTGCTCGCCCAGCTCTGCATCCATCACGACCTGACGATGCTGGCGACCGACCGCGATTTCGCCCATATCGCCAAGCATTCGGCATTGAGGCTATGGAAAGCGTGACGACCAGGAACGTCCTTCTCGCCGCCGTGATCGGCGCGCATGGGCTCAAAGGCGAGGTGAAGCTCAAGCTCTTCACCGGCGAGCTCGCGCGCTATCCGCGGCTGCATGCCAAGGACGGCCGCGTCTTCAGCGTGAAAGCGCTGCGCGGCGAGGTGGCCTCGTTCGCGGAGGTCGCGGACCGCAGCGCCGCCGAGGCGCTCAAGGGCGTCGAGCTGTTCGTCGATCGCGAGGCGCTGCCGGCGACGGAAGAGGGCGAGTTCTACCACGCCGACCTGATCGGTCTTACCGCGATGGACGAGGCCGACCGCGAGATCGGCACCATCCAGGCGATCCACAACTACGGCGCCGGCGACGTCATCGAGATCGCGCGCGCCTCCGTGGATGGCCGTGGCAGCGACACGGTGATGCTGCCCTTCGCGCGCGACTTCGTGCCGGTGGTCGACATCGCGGCCGGGCGCGTCGTCGTGGCCGTGCCCGAGGATAAGGAAGCCCAAGAAGGGGAAGCCCAAGAAGGGGAAGCCCAAGAAGGGGAAGAAGGAGACTACGTGGAATGAGCGCGCTCAGCTTCCGCACCGCGACCAAGGACGACCTACCGGTCATCGTGGCGCTGCTCGCCGACGACGATATCGCCGAGAACCGCGAGCTTCCCGCGGTCTCCGACGAATACGTCAAGGCCTTCGCCGCGATGGAAGGCGAGCACTACAACCGCATGCTGCTCGCCCTCGACGCGGGCAAAATCGTGGGCTGCCTGCAGCTCGTCTTCGTGCCCGGCCTGTCGCGCAAGGGCACCAAGCGCGCGGTGATCGAGTCGGTGCGCGTCGCCGCCGCGTCGCGCGGCAAGAGCGTGGGCACGGCGCTGATGAAGGAAGCGATCCGGCTGGCGCGCGAAGGCGGCTGCGGCCTGGTCCAGCTGACCTCCGACAACCGCCGCTCCCGCGCGCATTTGTTCTATCGTCGCCTCGGCTTCGAGCAGAGCCATTTCGGCTTCAAGAAAGAGCTGTGAGCTGGGCCGCCGCCGTCCTGACCTTGTTCCCGGAGATGTTTCCGGGGCCGCTCGACGTGTCGCTGATCGGCAAGGCGCGCCAGAAGCGGCTCTGGTCGCTCGAGGTCCGCGACATCCGCGAGCATGGGCTCGGCAGGCATAGGACCGTCGACGACACGCCCGCGGGCGGCGGGCCAGGCATGGTGATGCGCGCCGACGTCGCCTCGGCCGCCATCGACGCGGTGGCCCGGGACGGGCGCGCGCTCATCTATCTCTCGCCGCGCGGCGCGCCGCTGACCCAGGCGCGCGTGGGCCGCTTGAGCGAAGGCCCGGGCGCGATCCTGCTCTGCGGCCGGTTCGAGGGGCTGGACCAGCGCGTCCTCGAGGCGCGCGACATCGAAGAGATCTCCATCGGCGATTTCGTGCTGGCCGGCGGCGAGATCGCGGCCATGGCGCTGATCGAGGCGGTGGTCCGCTTGCTCCCGGGCGTGCTGGGCGCCGAGGCCTCGCCCGTCGAGGAAAGCTTCAGCCGCGGCCTGCTGGAATACCCCCAATACACCCGGCCCCAGGACTTCGAGGGGCGGCCGATCCCGGAGGTGCTTTTGGGCGGAAACCACGCCGAGATCGCCAAATGGCGCCGGCAGGCGTCCGAAAACCTAACGAAATCAAGGCGTCCTGACCTCTGGACCAAGGCCGAGGGTTAGGCTATATCGCCCGGCTTCCTTATGAACTTTTCGCCTGACGGAGACTTCCCAAAATGAACCTGCTCAAACAGCTCGAAGCCGAGCAGATGAAGGCCGTCCGGGCCACCGCCCATCCCGAGTTCCGCCCCGGCGACACGCTGAAAGTCAACGTCAAGGTGGTCGAGCAGACCTATGACGAAAAGGCCAAGCAGATGAAGACCCGCGAGCGCATCCAGGCCTTCGAAGGCGTCTGCATCGCGCGCCAGGGCGAGGGGCTGAACGAAAGCTTCACCGTGCGCAAGATTTCCTATGGCGAAGGCGTCGAGCGCGTCTTCCCGGTCTATTCGCCGCTGGTCGATTCGGTGCACGTCGTGCGCAAGGGCAAGGTGCGCCGCGCGAAGCTCTATTACCTGCGCGGTCGCCGCGGCAAGTCGGCGCGCATCGCCGAGAGGCAGGACAACGTGGCCGAGGGCGCCGAGGCCTGAAGCCCGCCCCACCGCTTTCGAGAAAGCCCGGAAAACATCGATTTTCCGGGCTTTTTCTTTTGTTCCGGCGCGGCTGATTCTTCGCCGATGCGCTCTAATGCCGATGGCATCGGGCTTTTTCGAGCCTCGCGTTTCGCGCCGCACGACAAATGCCGTAAAATCAAGCTTCTTTGTGATTCTCCATAACGAGGAACCAATGGCAACGAAAGCCGCATCGACTGCTTCCGCCGCGAAGCCCAAGACCGTCACGCTCTCCACCAAGCAGCTCGCCAACGAGATTGCCGACAAGCAGGGCCTGACCCACAAGCAGGGCAACGCCATCATCGAGGACATGGTGGGTGCGATGACGAAGCACCTGAAGAAGGGCACCCGCATCCGCATCAACGGGCTGGGCATCCTGCAGGTGCGCAAGCGCGCCGCGCGCATGGGCCGCAACCCCGCCACCGGCGAAGCGATCAAGATCAAGGCGAGCAAGAAGGTCTCCTTCCGCCCCGCCAAGGAACTGAAGGAAGCCGTCTAAACTTCCGTTCAGGATCGGGCCAAGGCCGGACGGCGCGGATGCGCCGGTCCGGCTTTGCCTTTTGGGGCGGTCTGTGGCGGGATGATGCCGCCATATGAGGTTCCGAGCCTTGTCGATCGCCGCCGAAGAACCCGCACGACACGGCCTGCTGCATATCCTGGGCGTGGGCTTCGGCGTCGCCGTCGGCATCGGCATGATGATCGGCTCGGGCATCCTGCGCTCGCCGAGCTCCATCGCGGCCGGCGTGCCGAGCGTGGAGTGGATCGTCGCGCTGTGGGTCCTGGGCGCGGTGCATGCGGCGCTGGGCGCCAATATCTATGCGGAGCTCGCCACCGCGATCCCCAAGGCGGGCGGCGGCTACGTCTATGTCCATCGCGCGCTGGGCGACATCGGCGGGCTGATCGTCGGATGGTCGAACTGGCTCTCCGATCTCGCGGGCGTCGCCGCGGCTTCGGCGTCGTTCGCGAACTTCCTGGCGCAGCTCTGGCCCGGCCTCGCCGATTACGGCATCGCGATCGCGGTCGGCATGCAGCTCGTTCTCTACGGCGCCAACCTGCTGGGCCTGCGCGAAGGGCGCGTCCTGCAGCAGAGTACGAGCCTGGTGAAGGCGCTGTTGCTGCTCGTCTTCATCGTCGCGGCGGTCGCCATCGCGGGCGAGATGCCGGCGGCGCACGTCGCCTCGGCCGCGACGCCGGCCATCGGCTGGCTCGCGCTGATCGGCGCCTATCAGCTCATCCGCGGCGCCTATGCGGGCTGGGAAGCGCCGGTCTATTTCGCCGAAGAGAACGCGCAGCCGGCCAAGGCCATCCCGCGCGCCTTGGGCATCGGGCTGCTGCTCACGGCACTTCTCTATATCGGCGTGAACGTGGCCCTGCTTGCGGCGCTCGGCGTCGCGGGCACGGCACGCTCGGTGCTGCCCTTCACCACGGTGCTGATGCATTTCGGCGGCAACGTGCCCTCGGTGCTGTTCGCGTTCGGGGCGATGATCACGGTGGCGAGCTGCGCCAATGCCAACATGATGGGCGCGCCGCGCATCCTCTTCGCGCTCGGACGCGACGGGCTGCTGCCGCGCGCCTTCACCCGCGTCAACGCCGGCGGAAGCCCGACGGTGGCTTTCCTGATGACGGCGGTCGGCTCCATCGTGCTGGCAGCGAGCGGCAGCTTCGAGACCGTGTTCGGCCTGATCGGCACGCTGAACTCGCTCGCGGGCATCCTCATCGGCGTGACCATCTTCGTGCTGCGCGCGCGCGAGCCGGAATTGAAGCGGCCCTTCCGCGCCATAGGCTATCCGGTGTTCCCGGCGCTCGTGCTCGCCGCAGACGCGGTGCTGCTGGTGTTGTTCCTGTGGCATCAGCTTCAGGGCGGCGATCTCAAGGGCGCGATCGCCGCGGTCGTGCTGTCGCTGGCCTGCATCCCCTTCGCCCTGATCGCGCGCTTTGCCAAGGGAGCACCGTCATGATCGTCCGCATGCTTGCGCTGCTCGTTGCGCTGACCTCGGCGGCCTCCGCCCATGTCCAGCTCGTCTCGGTGATGATGATCAACTCGACCTGCCGCCCGACAACCCTCGATCTGCTGGCGGGCTCGGACTACCAGCTGCACATCCTCAATGCCGAGAGCGGCGCGCGCGACTTCAGCGCGCCGGATCTGTTCGCCGCGGGCGTCGTCGCACCCGGGGATGCCGCTAAGGTCAAGGAGGGCGCGGTCACGATCAATGGCGGCGCCACCGTCGACCTGCGCTTCACGCCCGGCAAGCGGGGGACCTACAAGCTCACCTGCGCCCGAATCCCGGGCCTCGTGACGGTGGAATAGCGGCGACACCGTCGCGCTTGCCCCCGCGCCCCCCGCGCGCTAGGTACCGCCCCGGTTCCCCTTAAATACACGAGGATTTCACATGGCCCGCAGGAAAATCGCGCTGATCGGCGGCGGACAGATCGGGGGCACGCTCGCCCATCTCGCGGCGCTCAAGGAGCTCGGCGACATCGTGATGTTCGACATCGTCGAGGGCCTGCCGCAGGGCAAGACGCTCGACATCGCGCAGGCGGGCCCGGTCGAAGGCTACGACGCGAAGTTCAAGGGCACCCAGTCCTATGCCGACATCGAGGGCGCCGACGTCGTGATCGTCACCGCCGGCGTGGCGCGCAAGCCCGGCATGAGCCGCGACGACCTCCTCGGCATCAATTTGAAAGTGATGAGCGCGGTCGGCGAAGGCATCAAGGCGCACGCGCCGAACGCCTTCGTCATCTGCATCACCAATCCGCTCGACGCGATGGTGTGGGCGCTGCGCCAGTTCTGCGGCCTGCCGGCGAGCCACGTGGTCGGCATGGCCGGCGTGCTCGACAGCGCCCGCTTCCGCCACTTCCTTGCCGAGGAGATGAACGTCAGCGTCGAGGACGTCTCGGCCTTCGTGCTCGGCGGCCATGGCGACACGATGGTGCCGATGCCGCGCTTCTCCACGGTCGCCGGCGTTCCGCTGACCGAGCTCGTCAAGATGGGCTGGATCAAGCAGGACCGCCTCGACCAGATCATCCAGCGCACGCGCGACGGCGGCGCCGAGATCGTCGGCCTGCTCAAGACCGGCTCGGCCTTCTATGCGCCGGCCGCGAGCGCGATCGCGATGGCCGAGAGCTATCTGAAGGACAAGAAGCGCGTGCTGCCCTGCGCCGCCTATGTCGACGGGCCCTACGGCATCAAAGACCTCTATGTCGGCGTGCCGTCGGTGATCGGCGAGAACGGCATCGAGCGCATCGTCGAGCTCGAGCTCACCGCGGACGAGCGCACGGCGCTGGTGAAGTCGGCGGATTCGGTGAAGGGCCTGATCGAGGCGTGCAAGAAGCTCGACCCGAGGCTGGCTTGAAGGCAGCGCTTGCCGCCGTGGCACTGCTCGCGCTCGCCGCGCCGGCATTTTCGGAAGCGCAGGC
Source organism: Alphaproteobacteria bacterium (assembly GCA_019247845.1). Taxonomy (GTDB): domain Bacteria; phylum Pseudomonadota; class Alphaproteobacteria; order Micropepsales; family Micropepsaceae; genus Rhizomicrobium. The sequence goes on from JAFBAL010000006.1 coordinate 23,374, forward strand.
GGTGCTCACCGTGCGCGTCGAGAACGTTTCGGCGCGCGGGGGCAACCTGCGCCTCGCGCTCTATGACCGCGCGCGCTACGAGGGCGACAAGGACCCGGTGACCGATCGCGTCGTGCCGGCCAAGGCGGGCGGGCCCAATATCGTGACTTTCGATCCGGTCCCGCCCGGCGAATACGCCATCAAGATGTTCCAGGACGAGAACAGGAACGAGCAATTCGACCAGACCTGGCTCGGCCTGCCGAAAGAGCGCTACGGCTTCTCGAACAATGCGGGACCGGACTGGCTTCATCTGGGGCCGGCCCGGTTCGACGCGGCGAAGATCACGTTGAAATCCGGCCCCAACGCGACCTCGATCAAGCTACACTGAGCCGATGATTCCCCGCCTCGAGACCGAACGTCTGATCCTGCGCGGCTGGCGCGCGGACGACTTCGAGCCGCTCGCCGCCATACACGGCGATCCGCAAGTGATGACCTTCCTGGGCGGGGTAATGGAGCGCAACGACGCGTGGCGCTCGCTCGCCAGCCTCGCCGGCCATTGGGCGATCCGCGGCTACGGCAAGTGGGCGGTCGAGCGCAAGTCGGACGGCGCGATGATGGGCCGCGTCGGCATGATCAATCCCGAAGGCTGGCCGGGGCTCGAGATCGGCTGGACCCTGGGCCGGCAATATTGGGGGCGGGGCTATGCCACGGAAGCCGCCGGCGCCGCCATGCGCTACGCCTTCATGACGCAGCCGGTCGACCGGCTCATCTCCTGCATCGACGCGAACAACGTCGCCTCGCAGCAGGTGGCGCAGCGCCTCGGCGAGAGGCGCGGCGGCACGGCGGTGCTCAGGATCGGCGGCAAGGACTATCCGGTCGAGATCTGGGCGATCACGCGCGCGGAATGGATGCGGCGCTTGCAGGCGACATGACGACCGAAGCCCCGACATCATGACCGCACGCCCGACATGACGACCGAAGCGCCGCCCGTCCTCTACCGCCGCATCGATTTCCTTTCCTTCATCTCGGGCCGTTTCCTTTCGACCGCGGCGATGCAGATCCAGTCGGTCGCCATCGGCTGGCAGATCTACGACATGGAGCGCACGCCCCTGGCGCTGGGCCTGGTGGGGGTTTGCCAGTTCCTGCCGATGTTCCTGCTCACCCTGCCCGCGGGCGAGCTCGCCGACCGCGTCGACCAGCGGCGCGTCTATGCCGCGGCGCTGGTGGTGCAGGGGCTCTGCTCCGCGCTGTTCCTTTTGCTCAGCCTTTCGAGGCCGCACGACGCGCTGCCCTTCTATCTGATCCTCGTCCTGTTCGGCGCGGCGCGCGGGTTCTCGGCGCCGTCGGGAAGCTCGCTGCTTGCCTTCCTGGTGCCGCCGGAGAAGCTCGCGCGCTCGATCGCGCTCAACTCTTCGGTCTTCACAACGGCCGTGATCGCGGGCCCGGCGCTGGGCGGTTTCCTCTACGCGCTCGGGCCCGTCGCGACCTATGGCGTGTGCCTGGGCGGCTTCCTCGTCGCGTCGGCGCTGATCGTGGGACTGGGTGGACGCCAGCTCGACCGAACCGTGCGCGGCGAGGCCTCCAGGCTCGCGCGCGTGATCGAAGGCGTGCGCTTCGTGCGCGAGCGGCCGGTGGTCTTGGGCGCGATCTCGCTCGACCTCTTCGCGGTGCTGCTCGGCGGCGCGGTGGCGCTCTTGCCCGTCTACGCGCGCGACATCCTGCATGTCGGCCCGACGGGGCTGGGCGTGCTGCGCAGCGCGCCCGCGGTGGGCGCGGCGGCGACCGCCTTCGCGCTGGCACGCTGGCCGGTCGAGCGGCGCGCGGGGCTTTCGATGTTCGCCTGCGTGGGCGTGTTCGGGCTGGCCACCATCGTCTTCGGCCTTTCGACGAACTTCGCGGTGTCGCTGGCGGCGCTCGCGGTCATCGGCGCGTCCGACATGGTCAGCGTCTATGTCCGCTCGGCGCTGATCAACTTCGCGACCCCCGATCCGATGCGCGGACGCGTCGGCGCGGTCAACATGCTCTTCATCGGCGCCTCCAACGAGCTCGGCGAGTTCGAATCCGGCTTCACCGCGGCGCTGTTCGGCACGGTGCCCGCGGTGGTCATCGGCGGGCTCGGCACGCTCGCGGTGGTCGCGATCTGGATGAAGCTGTTCCCGCCCCTGCGCGACGTCGACCGGCTGACCGACGTTACCGCCCCGTAATTTTGCGCGAATTCTCCCGTGTGCTACTATAGGTGGCTTCGATCCGGGGGGATCCGCCATGAAGCTTCAACGCATTCCGGCGATTGTCGTGTTGAGCGCGCTCGCGCTCCTGGCCGTGCCGTCGAGCGCCGCGGCGAGATGCCCGCCGGCCTGTCAATTGGTCAGGTCGCTCTCCATCACCATCGCGCCGCAGGCCCTTACGGACGTGCCGGTCGAGCACGACGTGGAGAAGGTGCATTACACGCTGACGACCAAGGCCTACAACAATCCCGATCCCGTCACCGGCTATGTCTGCGCGGTCAGCCGCGAAGATGAGGACTGCAAGCCCGACAACAGCAACTACTTCCCCAATGTCACCGGCGACGCCACCCTGTCCGGAGCCGTGTTCTGGCATGTTCCGGCGTCGGATCCGCACGCGACCGCGATCATACGCTTCTGTCAATTGCCGCCGGTCGACCCCGGCAGGACCTGCCACGGCACGTCCGAGACGCCCCTCGTCACGCCGGTCGCCGCCACCTATACCGTGACGCTGAACACCTTCACCATCGATCACACGCGCGCCGTCCACAACGACTCGCTGACGGCCACGCTGCTCGGCGAAACCTTCGACGCCGGCGCCGGCGTCCATTGCAGAGTGGGAATCCCAGGGCCCGATTGCGTGCAGGCCGCGCTGCAGGGCGACCAGAGCGGCGGCTTCCATCCCTTCAAGGGCATGACGATCGGGCCGTTCACCCTGGTGCCGGGCCGGACCGACGGCCTGCGCTTCGGCTATGCCATGCTCAATTTCGGCGACGGCAGCTATGGGCACGGCGATTTCAACGCGCTCGAATCGCAGGTGAGCGCGTTGCTGCTGGGCGGCTTGCGCAACAACGTCTTCACCGGCGATCTCCATCCCGTGGGCTCGGACTTCACGGACCAGATCAACGGCCTTCCCTGGCACGGTTGCGACGGGCCGGTGGCGGTACAGGTGGTGGGGCTGTTCGACAAAGGCGGAGTGTTCAGTCAAGACCTGCGCGCGCAGACCGACGCCACCGGCACGCTCGAACGCGACTCGCCGATCTTCGAGTTCAAGTCCCAGACCGGCTGCGGCTTCAGCCCCAAATATTCGACGATCTGGACGGTCAGGCGCACCTCGTGGAGCAAGTGATCAGCGCCTCACCCAGCCCGTGATCGTCGCCTTGTCGATGGCGATGAGGCCGAGCGCCGTCTGAAGCTCCATCGCGCTCGCATTTGGCGGCACGTCGGAAAAGCGCGGCAGCGCCCAGAGCGTGAAGCGATAATGATGCACGCCCGAGCCGTCGGGCGGGCAGGGGCCGTCGTAGAAGTTGTCGCCGAAGTTGCTCTTCACGCCGAAGGCGCCCTTGGGCAGCGTCTGGACGCCCCGGTCCAGCCCGGTGGAATCGGGCGGCAGATAGACCACGATCCAATGCGACCACAGCTTGGGCTTCACGTCGATGTCGATCATGGTCAGCACCAGCGTCTTGGCCGTGTTCGGCACGCCGCGCCAAGCGAGCGCGGGCGAGATGTTCTCGCCGCCGCAGCGCTTGTAGACCTGCGCGAGCGCGAGCTCGCCGCCGTCGCGGAAATCGCCGCTCGTCAGGCTCATCGCCGAGGCCGGCGCGGCCGCCAGCAGGACCACTCCGAAAGCCGCCCGCACTGCCCGCCCGATCGCCGCCTTCATTTTCGTCTCCCCGTCGCTGCGCGACGTCACTATTGTCTTGTGGCCGGGTGCGCGGCAAGACTGGGGCACCAGAGGGGTCGTCACATGAACTTGAAAGTCATCGGCGCCGGCTTCGGCCGCACCGGCACGCATTCGCTGAAGATCGCGCTGGAAATGCTGGGCTTCGCGCCCTGCTACCACATGGTCGAGGTGTTCTCGCACCCCGGTCACTCCGAGGCTTGGGAAGCCGCCGCGCGGGGCGAGAGCATCGACTGGGAATGGCTGATCGGCGCCTATCGCGCCGCCGTCGACTGGCCGTCGGCCTATTTCTGGCGCGAGCTGTGGGCCAAGAACCCCGATGCCAAGATCATCCTGACCGAGCGCGACGCCGGGGCGTGGTACAAGTCCTTCTCGTCCACGATCCTGGAGTTCATGCAGCGCGGCGACGCGGGCATCACCGATCCGATCCTGCTGGCGCAGCGCAAGATGGGCCGGTTCCTGCTGAACGAGTCGCTGTTCGGCGGCCGCTTCGACAAGGATCACGTCATCGACGTCTACAAGAAGAGCAACGAAGCCGTGCGCCGCGAGGTGCCCAAGGACAAGCTCCTGGTGTTCGATGCGCCGGACGGCTGGGGACCGCTTTGCGCCTTCCTGGGCGTGGCGGTGCCCGAGACGCCCTATCCGCTCACCAATACGACCGAGGAATTCCGCAGCCGCGCCATGGCGCGCCGCGCCGACAAGAATTGAGGAACGCCATGTCCGCACTTACAGGCTGGACCTCGACGCAGCGTCATGTGGTCGTGGCGAGCTATCTGGGCTGGACGCTGGACGCGTTCGACTTCCTGCTGCTGACACTGGTTGCCAAGGACGTGGCGGCCGAGTTCCACACGCCGGCGACGACGGTCGGCTGGGCCCTGCTGCTGACGCTGTCGGCGCGGCCCGTCGGCGCCTTCATCTTCGGACGTCTCGCCGACCGCTTCGGACGCAGGCCGATCCTTCAGATCGACGTGCTGCTCTATTCGGCGCTGGCCTTCGCCTCGGCCTTCTCGCCCAACGTCGCGGTGTTCCTGGTCCTGCGCGGATTGTTCGGCGTGGCGATGGGCGGCGAATGGGGCATCGGCTCGTCGCTCACCTTCGAGCACATCAAGCCGGAATCGCGCGGTTTCGTGTCGGGGCTGCTGCAGACGGGCTATCCGACCGGCTATTTGCTTTCGGCCCTGGCCGCCTATCTGCTGCTGCCGGAATTCGGCTGGCGGGTGCTGGTGATGGCGAGCGCGCTGCCGGCGCTGCTCATCGTCTATGTCCGCCGCTTCGTGCCGGAATCGCCCACCTGGCACAAAGGCATGGCGGTCAGGACCGGCACGCTCGCCATCGTGCGACGCCACTGGGCGCTGGCGCTGTTCGCCATCGTGATGATGGCGGGCTTCAACAGCTTCAGCCACGGCACCCAGGATTTCTATCCGAACTTCCTGCGCATCCAGATGGGCTTCGATCCGAGAAGCGCGAGCCTGCTGGTGATGGTCGGCGCGGTCGGCGCGATCCTGGGGGGCTTGAGCTTCGGCGCGCTGTCCGAGCGCATCGGACGGCGCCGCGCCATCACCATCTCGGCGCTGCTGTTCCTGCCCGTGGTGCCGTTCTGGGTGTTCTGGTCGCACGACGCGCTATCGCTCGCGATCGCCTTCTTCGCCTCGCAGTTCTTCGTGCAGGGCGCCTGGGGCGTGGTGCCGGCGCATCTGAACGAGCTGTCGCCGGCCGATGCGCGGGGCACCTTCCCGGGCTTCGTCTACCAGTTCGGCAACTTCATCGCCTCAGGGATCGGCCTGCTGCAGACGACCTTGGTGGAGAGCCACGGCTGGCAGTATTCCCAGGCGCTGGCCGTGGTGGCGGTGGGCGCCGCGGTCGTCATCGTGCTGTTCGTCAATCTGGGGCCCGAGGCCAAGGGCGTGGCGATGGCCCCCGATAGCGTTCCGGCCGACTAAGCGGCGACGAAGATATCGACGCGATCCGGCGCGCCGCTCGGCGCTCCGCCCATGGCGCGCACGACGATGCGCTCCGAGGGGATGCCGTCGTCGATCAGCAGCTGGCGCACGATCAGCGCGCGCTTGAGCGACAGCCGGCGCGCATCCGACGACTTGTCGTTGGGCTTGCCGCCGAAGGCCTCGAGCTGGATATGCGCCGTGCCGCTCCACAAGGCCGCGTTCAGGCTGGCCGTCATGCCCTTGATCGAATCGATGGCCGAGACCGGCGGCTCCTCGGCGCCCGGCGCGAACATGATCGAGTTGCGGCCGACGCTGGTATCGATGCTCGCCGTCTTGGTCTCGGGCTGCTGAACCTGGTTGCCGGAGACGACGCCGAAGGTGTCGTCCTGCTTCGGCGCAGGCGCGGCAGCAGGCTTCGCAGGCGACGGCTTGGGAGCGGCGACCTGCGGCTTCACCGAGGCGACCTGCTGCTTCGGCGGCGCGGGCCTGGCCACCACGGGTGCCGGCTTGGCTGCGACAGGCGCGGGCCTGGCTGGTGCCGCCTGTTCCTTGGCCATCTCGTCCATCAGCAGGCTCGCCGCGCTCTCCTTGGGGATGGAGGTGGTCTGCGAGCGTACGGGCGGCGATGAGGGGGGTGGGGCCGCGGCAAGCTCGACCTTGGGTGTCCTCGGCTTGGGCTTGGCCGTCGCGACGCGATGGAGCGCGTGATGCTTGCGCGGCATGTGCAGGACGATAGGCAGGCCCGGATAGGGATCGCCGGGTTGCAGCAGTTCCCTCTGCACGCGCCCGTATTTCCCGCCCGGATAGAGCAGGACCCGCGTGCCCGAGGCGTTCGGGTTCACGGTGACGTCGGGCTGGATCTGGGCCGCCGCGGGCGTGGCCAAAGCCAGCCCCGCCAGTGCCGTCCCCAATGCTGCCAGTACTGCCGAATATGCAAATCGTCTCATGACGGCGCGACAATAGACATCGCAGGCCTCCCGCTCAATATTGTCGGCCAGCGTCAAATATGAAGGGTGGGACATGAAGACCAAGGCCGCGGTTTCCTACAAGGCGGGCGAGCCGCTGGTGATCGAGACCGTCGATCTGGAGGGCCCCAAGGCCGGCGAGGTGCTGGTCGAGATCAGGGCCAGCGGGGTATGCCACACCGACGAATTCACCCGCTCGGGCGCCGACCCGGAAGGCCTGTTCCCCGCCATCTTCGGCCACGAGGGCGCGGGCGTCGTGGTCGATGTCGGCCCGGGGGTGACGACGCTCAAGAAGGGCGACCACGTCATTCCGCTCTACACGCCGGAATGCCGGCAGTGCAAATCCTGCACCTCGCACAAGACCAATCTCTGCACCGCGATCCGTGGCACGCAAGGCAAGGGCGTGATGCCCGACGGCACCTCGCGCTTCTCCATCGGGGGCAAGATGGTGCACCACTATATGGGCTGCTCGACCTTCTCCAACCACACCGTGCTGCCCGAGATCGCGTTGGCCAAGATCCGCGAGGACGCGCCGTTCGACAAGGTCTGCTACATCGGCTGCGGCGTGACGACGGGCATCGGCGCGGTGATCAACACCGCCAAGGTCGAGGCCGGCGCGAATGTCGTGGTGTTCGGACTGGGCGGCATCGGGCTCAACGTCGTGCAGGGGGCGCGCATGGTCGGCGCCAACATGATCGTGGGCGTCGACCTGAACCCCAAGCGCGAGGCGCTGGCGCGCCAGTTCGGCATGACGCATTTCGTCAACCCGAAGGACGTGAAGGGCGACCTCGTGCCCCATCTCGTCGAGCTGACCGGCGGCGGCGCGGACTATTCCTTCGAATGCATCGGCAATGTCGAGGTGATGCGCCAGGCGCTGGAATGCTGCCATCGCGGCTGGGGCGTCAGCGTCATCATCGGCGTGGCCGGCAGCGGCCAGGAGATCAAGACGCGCCCCTTCCAGCTCGTCACCGGGCGGGTGTGGAAGGGCACTGCCTTCGGCGGCGCGCGCGGCCGTACCGACGTGCCCAAGGTCGTCGACTGGTACATGGACGGCAAGATCAACATCGACGACCTGATCACGCACGTCATGCCGGTCGAGAAGATCAACGACGCCTTCGACCTGATGCACAAGGGCGAAAGCATCCGCTCGGTGGTGACGTTTTAGGAGAGGGATAAAACGGCAATGGCGATTTTCACGCATGTGGTGCTGGGCACCAACGACCTGGAACGGTCGCGCAAATTCTATGACAGCACGCTGGGCGCGCTGGGTCTGACGCGCGTCATGAACATGGACGGCGCCAGCCTGTGGGGCAAGGACGCGCCGGAGTTCATGGTCACCAAGCCCGCGAACGGCCAGCCCGCGACGCATGCGAACGGCGGCACCGTCGGCTTCGCCGCCGCCGACCGGCCCGCGGTGCATGCGTTCCACGAGAAGGCGCTCGCCGCAGGCGGCACCTGCGAAGGCCCGCCCGGCCCGCGCAGCTTCACGCCGACGGCCTATGCGGCCTATGTGCGCGATCCGGACGGCAACAAGCTGTGCGCGTATACGTTCGTGGCGGGGTGAGCGAGACTAGGGCACTTTGGAACTGACGTGCTGAGCGGCGGAACAGTGAACCGCCGTCCCAGCTGCCGAGCTGTTGCTCCAGCACAGGCGAAGATAGGCCATGTGGGTCAGCACCCATACGTGATAGTTGCCGTTCTCGTCCTTGGTCTGCGCCGAGGCAAGCTGGTAGGTGGCCGGCGTGGATTCCTGGGCGGCGACTTGGCGGCCGATGGCGAAAGCGGCGACGGCAAGCGTCATGGCGATGAGCGCGATACGATCCTTGGTCATGGGAAGCTCCTGATCACTGCCCTGATCTAACGCATCAGTTGAGGCAGTGTAGCGCAACCTCTTAGGTTGCGTCAGGGTGCGCGCCCGCTACTTCCCCGCCGCCTTGATCAGCTTCAGCATCTGCGGATGCAGCGCGTCGTTGGCGGCGAGGATGGTGCCGCCTTCGAGCATGTCGGGGCCGCCGTTCAGGTCGCTGACGACGCCTTGCGCCTCCTTGACCAGCAGGATGCCCGCGGCCACGTCCCAGGGAGCGAGCCCGCGCTCCCAGAACGCGTCGTAGCGGCCGGCGGCGACATAGGCGAGATCGAGCGAGGCCGCGCCCATGCGGCGGATGCCGGAGGTCACGGGCATGACCGCGGCGAGCTCGGCCTGCATGCGGGCGAAATCCTTGTCCTCGTCGCCGAGGAACGGAAAGCCGGTGGCCGCGAGCACGCCGGCCAGCGTCTTGCGCGCCGCGACCCGCAGGCGCTTGGAGTTGAGATAGGCGCCGTGGCCCTTTTCCGCGACGAACATCTCGTCGGTCGCCGGGTTGTAGACCAGGGCCGAGACCAGCTGTCCCTCGCGCTCGAGCCCGATCGAGATCGCGAAGTGCGGGATGCCGTGCAGGAAGTTCGTCGTGCCGTCGATGGGATCGATGATGAAGCGGTGCGTCTTGTCCTTGCCCTCGATCGTGCCGCTTTCTTCGCCGAGGAAGCCGTAGCCGGGCCGCGCGCGCGTCAGCTCTTCGATGAGGATGCGCTCGGTGCGCTTGTCGGCCGAGGAGACGAAATCGGCCGGCCCCTTCATCGACACCTGAAGGTTCTCGAGCTCGCCGAGGTCGCGCACCAGCGGACGCGCCGCCTTGCGCGCCGCGGCCATCATCACGTTGAGGGCGGGGGAGATGTAAGCCATCAGGCGCGGCGCAGATAAGAGCCGTCTTCGGTCGCGACGACGATCTTCTCGCCGGCCTCGATGAAGGGCGGAACCTGGATCTTCATGCCGTTGTCGAGCACGGCGCCCTTGTAGGACGGCGCCGCGGTGCCGCCCTTGAGCACGGGATCGGCTTCGGTCACGGTCAGCACGACGTTCAGCGGAAGCTGGATGCCGATGGGCTTGCCGTCATAGAGCTGCACCAGGGTCTTCATGCCGTCCTGCAGGAAACGCGCCTGGTCCTCGCCGACGAACTCGATGGAGAGCTCGATCTGGTCGTAGGTCTCCTGGTCCATGAAGGTCAGCATGTCGCCGTTGGCGAAGAGGAACTGGAAGTCCTTCTTCTCGAGATAGACCTCTTCGACCGACTCGTCCGAGCGGAAGCGCTGGTTCAGCTTGGTGCCGTTCAGGATGTTCTTGAGCTCGACCTGGTTGTAGGCGCCGCCCTTGCCGGGCTTCACCTTCTGGGTCTTGACCGCCATCCACAGCCCACCGTCGAATTCCAGCGTCTTGCCGGGGGTGATTTCGTTTCCATTGATCTTGGGCATGCGTGTTCCTCGCGCGCGGACGGTTTGGCGGTGACAAAGAGCGCGCGGGTTTTAGCGGGCGGGACCGCCAAAGGCAAATCCCGCCCGTCGAAGCGGCAAGGCGGAGATGCTAGGGGGCTGCGGCACCGTTCTCGGGCAGCATGAAGCCCGCGGCCAGGATCGCCGCGGCCAGGCCCACATGCAGCCATTTGTCCGCCTCGTTGATGGCGACGCCGAACATCTGTCCGTCCATCACCATGAAGAAGCCGCAGACGGCGACCAGGCCGTAGATCACGCCCACGATCTTGAGCGCTGTCGACGAGCCCAGCCCCAAGAAGGCGCCCGCCAGCAACAGCACGCCGCTGGCGATATGGACGATGTTGTGCAGCGAATTGGTCATGAAGAGACCGGTCGGCCCGACGATCGGATTGTCGACATAGCCGAGCGCGCCCACGATGAGGAACACGACTCCGAACAGAATGGCGGCGTTCCTGGCGTTCATAATCTTCCCCTCTTTCAAGTTGGAGGAGGAGTGTGGGTCCGTTCGCGCGATTCGCGCAAGGCGGGCCGATCAGGCGAACAGCGCGTCGAAGGCCTTCACGGCGGCCGCGGGGCCTTGGGCGTGGTCCCATACGCCCGACGACACGGCCAGGAAATCGGCGCCGGCCTCGACCAGCGGCGCTGCGTTTTCCAAAGTGATGCCGCCGATGGCGACGACCGGCACGGTCATGAACCTGGCCCACCATTCGAGCAGCTCGACGTCGGCAGTGAACTTCACCGCCTTGGTCGCGGTCGGGAAGAACGCGCCAAAGGCGACGTAGTCCGCGCCGGCTTCGCCCGCCGCGAAGGCCAGGTCGCGCGAGTTGTGGCAGGTGACGCCGACGATGCGGTCGCGTCCCATCGCGGCGCGCGCCTCGTCATAGCTCGCGTCTTCCTGGCCGACATGCACGCCGTCGCAGCCGAGCCTGGCCGCGAGATCGGGGCGGTCGTTCAGGATGAACGCGGTGCCGGCGCGCTGGGCTATGGGCATCAGCGCGTCTGCGGCGCGCGCGAGCTCGTCGTCGCTTGCCTCCTTCAGCCGCAGCTGCAGCGAGGCGACGTCGCCCGCGTCCAGCGCCTGCGTCAAGATTTCGGCAAAGGCGCGCGGCTCGAGCTTCGCCGGCGTGATGAGATAGAGACGGCAGGCCAAGGCGGCTCCTTGTCAAGGGAGCGCTAAAGAAACCGCCTTGGCCTCGCGCGTCAACATCAGTCGCGGATGAAGCCGTGCGCCACGCCGTTCCTGTCGACGGCGGTGCCCGAGACGCGGCCTTTCTGGTTGACGTCCGTCGGGAATGTGCCTTGGTTCTTGTCGGTGCCCGCGCCCGGCGCGTTCAGCTTGACGAAGGCGCCGGCCGGGCTGCGCAAGAAGCCGTGCAGCGCCTTGTGCCGGTCGTAGAAGCGCCCCGTCGCGGTGCCGTCGGCGGCGACTGCCGTGCCGATGGTGCCGAACGGTCCGGCGCCGGGGACGTCGAACTCGACGATCGTGCCGCCTTGCAAGCGCACGAAGCCGTGGCTGCGGTTGTTCGCCGAGCCATAGACGCCCACGACCTCGCCGTTGCGGCTCGCGCTTTGCGGCCCGGTGCCGTTGAACTCGAAGCCGCCGGCATCGGGCGCGTCGAAGACGTCGATCTGGCCTGTCGCCTCGCGCTCGAAGCCGTGCAGGCCTTCGACGACGTCGGCGTAATAGCCATAGACGTGGCCGTTCGAGTCGACGCCGTTGGCGACGCAGAGGAGGCTGCCCGGCGGATCGAACTTGGTGACCTGGCCGGCGCGCGCGCGCAGGAAGCAGTGGCGCAGGCCGTTGCCGTCGAAATAGGTGCCGGCGGAGACGTCGAGATCGCTGATCGCGTCGGCTTCGGTGCCCAGGGGGCCGGCGCCGGGAACGTCGAAGCTCGTGATCTTGCCGCTGGCGAGGCGCACGAAGCCGTGCTTACCGCCGTCCTGCGCGACGATGTAGCCGACGGTGGTGTTCCTGGCCGATACGCCGGTGACGAAGGTGCCCTGGTTCGCGCCCGTGCCGGCGCCGGCCGCGCTGAACGGGAACGTGTCGCCCTTGCCGCGGAAGAAGCCGCGATAGACCGAGCTGCCGTCGGCATAGTCGCCGACCACCGTGCCGCGGTCGTTGATGCCGGTGGCGAATGTGCCCTGGCCGCTCTGCGTGCCGGCGCCGTCGATGTCGAAGACGGTGTATTTCGCCTGCGCGGGCAAAGCGAGGGCCATGGCGCCGAGAAGCGCCAGCTTGAACGCATGCATGACGATGTCTCTCTCCGGTCAGTTGCGGAAGAAGCCGCGGGTGGGGCCGCCGTCGTCGCGGACGTTGCCCGCGACGCGGCCGTGGGCGTCGATGCCATAAGCATAGGTGCCGGTGCCGGCCGTGGTTCCGCTGCTTGCGGTGAAGGTCACGATGCCGCCGCCCGGCGAGCGGACGAAGGCCTTGGACACGAAGTTGCCGCCTCCCTCATAGCCGACGATCGAGCCGTCTTCGCCGATGCCCCAGCCGACCGTATACGCCGCGTTCGCGACGTCGAAGGTGAGCAAGGTGCCGTCGGCCTCGCGCAGCATCCCATGCGTCAGATCGGCGGTGTCGGTGAAGTTGCCGGCGATCTGGCCGGCCGCGTTGATGCGCATCGCCTCGACGTATTTTGTGCCGTTCGGCGCGAAGGCCGTTGTCTTGCCCTTGCGGCCGCGCAGGAACGCTCCATAGGTGCTGCCCGCCTGGTAAGCCCCGATGACGCTGCCGTCGTCGCCGATGCCGTTGGCGTAGCAGTTGTCCGAATTCTTGGGATTGAACGCGGTGATCGCCCCGGCGGCGCTGCGCAGGAAGCAGCGCGCGACGTTGTTGGCGTCGTAGAAGATGCCCGTGGCGGTGCCCGCCTTGTTGATGCCGGTGACGTTGAGGCCGTTGACGGCGCCGTTCACGTCGAAGGTGGTCAGGCTGCCGTCCGCCAGCCGGACGTAGCCGTGCTGCACGTTGCTCGCGTCGCGATAGACGCCGGCGATCCTGCCGTTGCTCGAGATCGCGCCGACGACGGTGCCCTCGTTCTGGTCCGTGCCCGCGCCGGGCGCATCGAACATGGTGATCGTGCCGGACGGCGCGCGCGTGAAGCCGCGATCGGCGCCGTCGGCGTTCACGATGTATCCGGCGATCGTGCCTTTGGCGGAGATACCGGCCACGAAGGTGCCCTGGAAGTCGCTGGTGCCCGCGCCCGGCGCATCGAACACCACGATCTTGTGCGCGGCTTGCGCGCTGGAGAAAATCGCCGCCGTGAGCGCCGCGGCGAGCGGCGCAGTCTTGAATCTCGACATCTTGTCCTCGTTCAGTTGCGCAGGAAGAAGTGCCAGTCGCCGTTGCTGTCGCCATAGTCGCCGGCGACCGTGCCGTTGGCGTTGACGACCCGGGGCTCCGTCGTCACCGCGCCCGGCACGTCGAACAGCACCGCGTCGCCGCGGTCTTTGATGAAGCCGTGCGACCGCCCCATGCTGTCGAACGAGAGGCCGTAGATGATCCCGTTTGCCGCGATCGCCGTCGCCGCGAATGCCGCGCCCGGTACGTCGAAACGCGTCACCGAGCCGCCGCTGTCGCGCAGGTAGCCGTGAATCTTCTGGGCGCGGTCGTAATAGAATCCCACGATGTCGCCGCCGTCGTTGATCGCCAGCGGCTCGGAGCTCGGCGCGCTGAACGGACGGAAGGCGGTGACCTTGCCCTTCGGCGAGCGCAGGAAGGCGACCTCGGCCTGTGCCTGGCTGTCATAGGCATAGCCCGCAGTCTGGCCGGTGCCGCTGGTCATCACCGACGTGCAGCCGGGCAGGTCGTTCGGATCGTAGGACGAGAACGTCCCGTCGGGCTTGCGCACGAAGCAGGCGCGCGCCGGCAGATTGTACCAGCCATAGACGTTGCCCTTGTCGTCGATGCCGGTGACGACGGTCTGGCCTTCCGAACCGGGAACGTCGAACAGCGCGACCGTGCCGTTCTTCGCGCGGATGAAGCCGTGCGCGTTGCCGTTGTTCTCGACCATCGTGCCGGCGACGATGCCCTTGCTCGAAAGGCCTTCGGGCAGCGTGCCGCAGATCGCGCATTGGCCGGCGCCCGCGACGTCGATGTGCTTGATCTTGCCGGTCGGGGCGCGCAGGAAGGCGTGCATCACGCCGTGCACGTCCTGATAGCTGCCCAGCAGTGTCCCGGTGCCGTCCAGCGCCACCGCTTTCAGATGGGTGTCGGCGCCCTTGACGTCGAAGGTGGTGTAGGTCTGGGCACTGGCCGCGAAAGAAGCCGCGGTCCCCAAGGCTGCAAACACGAACGCGCGCATGAACTCTCCGCTTGTGAGCTTGCGGCGAAGCTATGCGAGCGTCGGATGCGATTTCTTGGGCGGCGCCGACCCATCGATAGGACGAAAGCGACGCCGGTTGGACTGAGGCGACGGCGGCGATGGCGCGAAAAGACAAGCGGCCGAAAAAATCGCGCCCGGCGGGACGGTTAGCCGCCGGGCGTAAGATTCCTTACAGAAACAAGCCGTTAGACGGAACGGACCGTGGTGCCGGACGGTCAGGCCGCCTGCTTCTCCAACTCAGGCTTCCACTGGCCGGTCGCGGCCAAGCCGTTCATGCGCGCGCGATGGGCGAAGGCGGCCTGGGCCTTGGCGACGTTCTCGGACTTGCCGCCCCACGCCTTCTGCGGCGCCGCCTGAAGCGCGCGGCCATAGGAGAAGGTGAGGTGCCAGGGGAGCGTGCGGCCCGCGTTCATCGCGTTCAGATGCGCGGTGGCCTCTTCGTCCGACTGGCCGCCCGAGAGGAACGCGATGCCCGGCACGGCGCCCGGTACGCAACGCTTGAGCACCTTCACGGTGCGCTCGGCGACTTCGTCGATGCCGGCCTGCTTGGCGCACTTCTTGCCGGAGACGATCATGTTGGGCTTGAGGATCATGCCCTCGAGCGCGACGTTGGCGTAGTAGAGCTGCTGGAAGGTTTCCTTCAGCACCCATTCGGTCACGGCCTCGCAGGTCTCCACCGTGTTGTCGTAGTCCATCAGCACTTCGGGCTCGACGATCGGTACGATGCCGTTCTCCTGCGCCAGCGCGGCATAGCGCGCCAGCGCCTGGGCGTTCGCGTTGATGCAGTTGTAGCTGGTCTTGGTCGGGTCGTAGGTCGCGCGCCATTTGGCGAAGCGTGCGCCCAGCTCGTGGTAGTCCTGGAAGCGCTCGCGCAGGCCGTCGAGCCCTTCGGTCACCGTCTCGCCGTCGCAGAGCGCGAGCGGCTTGGCGCCCGTGTCGACCTTGATGCCGGGAACGGCGCCGCTGGCGGCGATGATCTCGACCAGCGGCGTGCCGTCGGCGGCCTTCTGGCGGATCGTCTCGTCGAACAGGATGACGCCCGAGATGTAATCTCTCATCGCCGGGGTGCGGAACATGAACTCGCGATAGTCGCGGCGGTTCGACTCGGTGTTCTCGACGTCGATCGCGTCGAAGCGCTTCTTGATGGTGCCGGAGCTTTCGTCGGCGGCAAGGATGCCCTTGCCCTTGGCGACCATGGCATTGGCGATACGGTTGAGTTCCTTCAGGTCCATTTCACACCCCTTTGCTGGCCACCAGGGCGGCGACGCCCGGCAGCTCTTGTCCTTCAAGCCATTCCAGGAAAGCGCCGCCCGCCGTCGAGACATAGGTGAAATCGTCCGAGACGCCGGCATGATTGAGGGCGGCCACGGTATCGCCGCCGCCCGCGACCGAGAGAAGATTGCCCGCCTTGGTCGCTTCGGCGACCGCCTTGGCGGCGGCCACGGTGCCCTTGTCGAACGGCGCGGTCTCGAAAGCGCCGAGCGGGCCGTTCCACACCAAAGTGCGCGTGCCGATCAAGCGCTGCTTGAATTCGTCGATGCTCTTCGGCCCCACGTCGAGGATCATCTCGTCGGCGCCGACGGAGCGGATATCGACGGTGCGGTGCTTCGCATGCGCCTTGAAGTTGTGCGCCACCACCGCATCGACGGGCAGGATGATCGCGCAGCCGCTCTCGGTCGACAGGTGGATGACGCGAAGCGCGGTCTCGATATGGTCGCGCTCGACCAGCGACTTGCCGACCTCGATGCCTTCGGCGGTGAGGAACGTGTTCGCCATCGCCCCGCCGATCACCAAGGTCTCCACGCGCTTCACCAGGTTCTCGAGCAGCGCGATCTTGGTCGAGACCTTGGCGCCGCCCACCACCGCCATCACCGGCCGCTCCGGGTTGCCCAGCGCCTTGTCGAGATGGGTGAGCTCCTGCTCCATCGAGCGCCCCGCCGCGGCCGGCAGCAGATGCGCGATCGCTTCCGTCGTGGCATGGGCGCGATGCGCGGCCGAGAAGGCGTCGTTGACGAAGAGGTCGCCGAGCGCGGCGACCTGTCGGGCATAGTCGAGGTCGTTCTTCTCCTCGCCCGGGTGGAAGCGGGTGTTCTCGAGCAGGACGACGTCGCCGTCCTTCATTGCGGCGGTGTCCACGTTGAAACCGACGGCCCGGCCTATAGCTTTTGATAGTGGCCCGGCGACGGGTTCGAGCGACATTGAGGGGACGACCTTGCCCTTGGGCCGGTCGAAATGAGACAGCACGATGACCCTGGCGCCCTTCCCGGCCAGCTCGCGAATCGTCGGTGCCTGGCGGTCGATGCGCAGGGTGTCGGTCACCACGCCGTCCTGCATGGGCACGTTCAGGTCGGCCCGGACCAGGACGCGCTTGCCCTTTACATCGATGTCATCAAGGGTTCGGAAGTTCGGCATCGGGGAACCGGCGGGGGAGGTCTGCGTTGAGCCTCTGCTAGCAGGGGGACAGCCATGAAGCCAAGAGCCGTCATCGTCGCGCTGTGTCTGGCCGTGGGAACCGCGCCGGGGGTGGGCCTTTGGGCGGCTCCCGCCCAAGCCGCCGACGGCACCGAAAAGGGCGCTTTCTCCATCCTTTTCGAGAACGACATCTTCTACAATTCCGACCACGACTACACCAACGGCGTCGAGCTGGCCTATACGACCGCGCCGCAGGACACCCCGGATTGGGCGATCTCGACCGCCCGGATGCTGCCCTTCTTCAACCAGGAGGGCGACGTACGGACCCGCTATGCGATCGGGCAGGAGATCTTCACGCCCCATAACCTCAAGCTGAAGAACCCGCCGCTGACCGACCGGCCCTATGCCGGCTTCCTCTATGGCGCCTTCGGGCTCGTCGACGACGACGGCCGCAACCTCGACCAGCTCCAGATCCAGCTGGGCGTCATCGGCCCGGCCTCGCTGGCCGAGGACAGCCAGAAATGGATCCACGGCATCATCAACGGCCAGGATCCGCAGGGCTGGTCGACCCAGCTGCGCGACGAGCCGGGGCTGGTGATCCAGTACGAGCGCTCGATGAAGCTGATTCCGCCGCAATCGGTGATCGGGCTGGTTTTCGATGTCGAGCCGCATTACGGCATCGCCATCGGCAACGTCTACGACTACGTCAACGCCGGCGGCATGGCGCGGCTGGGCATCAACCTGCCCAAGGACTACGGCCCCTTGCGCATCGATCCCAGCCTGCCGGGCTCGGGCTATTACGAGCCGACGGCGGATGTCGGCGCCTATATCTTCGCCGGCGTGGACGGCCGCGCCATCGCGCGCAACCTGTTCCTCGACGGCAACTCGTTCCAGCAGAGCCGCAGCGTCGACAAGATGAATCTGGTCGGCGACATCCAGCTCGGCGCCGCGGTGGTGTTCGACGCCTTCCAGCTGTCCTTCACCCATGTCTTCCGCTCGCGCGAGTACAAGACCCAGAAGGCCCAGGACCAGTTCGGTGCGGTAGACTTGTCGTTCCGGTTCTGAGTCGGGCAGGTTCTGAATCGGGCAGGTTTTGAGTCGGGCAGGTTCTGCGTCGCGCGGATTGACCGCGCCCTCTGGGGGCGGCATGGAGAAGGACAGGCTGACCGCGTTCACCGACGGGGTGATTGCCGTCATCATCACGATCATGGTGCTGGAGCTGAAGGCGCCGCACGGCGCGGACCTTCACGCGCTCATCGAACAGTGGCCGTCCTT
Organism: Alphaproteobacteria bacterium; assembly: GCA_019247845.1. Taxonomy (GTDB): domain Bacteria; phylum Pseudomonadota; class Alphaproteobacteria; order Micropepsales; family Micropepsaceae; genus Rhizomicrobium. The sequence goes on from JAFBAL010000006.1 coordinate 41,482, forward strand.
CCTGAGCTACGTGCTCAGCTTCATCTATGTCGGCATCTACTGGAACAACCACCACCATTTCTTCCAGCTCACGCCGGCGGTGAACGGCGCCATCCTTTGGGCCAACCTGCATTTGCTGTTCTGGCTGTCGCTGGTGCCGTTTGCCACGAGCTGGGTGGGCGAGAACGGCTTCGCGGCGGGGCCTGCGGCGGCCTATGGCGCGGTGCTCTTCCTGTGCGCTATTGCCTTCTTCGTCATGGAGCGGGTGATCGTCGCGGCCCAAGGCCCGGACTCGCCGCTTCAACGCGCGGTCGGCGTGGACCTGAAGGGAAAGCTCTCGCCCTTCGTCTATTTGAGCGGCATCGCGCTCGCATTCTACAGGCCGGCGATCTCGTATGCGCTGTATGCGCTCGTCGCGGCGATATGGCTGGTCCCCGACCGCCGCGTCGAGGCGGCGGTGGCGGGGCGGTAGGCGTATCCGCCCTCCCGGCTCCATGACCGGCGACGTCAAAATCCTGATCCGAAGACTCATCGTGTTTTTTTACAAGGTCACGCGTTTGCGACGCGGAAACCACATCGGCATCGTGGCGTTCCCAGGCAAAGGAGGAACCATGAAAGCGCTTCTTCTTCTCGTCCCCGCGTTGATCGTTTCCGGCGCGGCTGCGGCCGGCAGCGCCAGCTATAGCGGCCGCTGGCCGGTTACGGTGACACACTCGCAGCGGGCCAACGGCGCCTACTGCATTGCGCTGACCGACGACGGCAGCCGCATGTTCGCACACAGCGGCCAGGCCTCGCTGACCGGCAAGAACACCAACCTGCCGTATGGCACGTTCCAGCTCATCAACGGCCTGCTCACGGTCACGCTGCAGTCGCAAAGCGATACAGGCCAGAACGCCGGATTGGTATTCAGCGCGCGCGCCGGTCAAGGCACGCTCGGCAAGGGCATCTTCGACGAGGTCTATGGCGGCGAAGAGCTCGAGTCGGGCGCGGTGACGTTCGGCGCCAGGGGTGGCTGCTAGATCAGCTTCCCCATCGCCACGGCGGTATCGGCCATGCGGTTGGAGAAGCCCCATTCGTTGTCGTACCAGGTCATGACCGACAGGAAGGTGCCGTCCATCACCTTGGTCTGATCGAGCGCGAAGCTCGACGAATGCGGGTCGTGGTTGAAGTCGTGGCTGACCAGCGGCGCGTCGACGATGCCCAGGATCCCCTTCATCGGGCCCGCGGCGGCGGCCTTCATCGCGTCGTTGATCTCCTGCGCGGTGGTGGGGCGCTTGCAGACGACCTTCAGGTCGACAAGCGACACGTTCGGCGTCGGCACGCGCACCGACACGCCGTCGAGCTTGCCTTTGAGCTCGGGCATCACCAGGCCGACGGCCTTGGCCGCGCCGGTCGAGGTCGGGATCATCGACAGGGCCGCGGCGCGGGCGCGGTAGAGGTCCTTGTGCATCTGGTCGAGCGACGGCTGATCGTTCGTGTACGAATGGATGGTGGTCATGAATCCGTGGCTGATGCCGACCGTGTCGTGGATCACCTTCGCCACCGGCACCAGGCAGTTCGTCGTGCACGAGGCGTTGGAGACGACGACGTCGTCCTTGGTCAGCTGGTCGTGGTTCACGCCATAGACGATCGTCTTGTCGACGCCGTCGGCCGGCGCGCTCACCAGCACGCGCTTGGCGCCCGCGGTCAGGTGCGCGGCCGCCTTGTCCTTCGAGGTGAAGATGCCGGTGCATTCCAGCGCGATGTCGACGCCGAGCTCCTTGTGCGGCAGCTCGGCCGGGCTGCGGATCGCGGTGACCTTCATCTTGTGGCCGGCGGCGATCATCATGTCGCCGTCGACGGTGACGTTCACCGGGAAGCGGCCGTGCACCGAGTCGTAGCGCAAGAGATGCGCGTTGGTCTCGACTGGACCCAGGTCGTTGACGGCCACGACCTCGATGTCGCGCCGCCCGCTTTCCACGATCGCGCGCAGCACCAGCCGCCCGATGCGTCCGAACCCGTTGATCGCGACACGCAATGCCATGACGTTTTACCCCTTCAATGTTTGCCGGGCGGCCTCGGCGACCGCTTCCGGCGTGATCCCGAAATGCTTGTACACGTCCTTGTAGGGCCCGCTGGCGCCGAAGGAGTGCATGCCGACGAACTTGCCCTTGGGCCCGATATAGCGGTCCCAACCGAGCCTGACACCGGCCTCGACGGCGACTTTTACCGTCCCCGGTCCCAGAACCGAGTCACGATATGTTTCCGGTTGTTCCTCGAACAAGTCCCAGCACGGCATGCTGACTATGCGCGCGGCGATGCCCTCGGCGGCCAGAAGATCGCGCGCCTTCATCGCGAGCTCGACCTCCGAACCGGTGGCCAGCAAGGTGACCTTGGCGCTCGCGTCGCCCACCAGCTCATAGGCGCCCTTGGCCGAGAGGTTCTCGTCGGTGTGCTGGGTGCGCGCGGTGATGAGGTTCTGGCGCGACAGCATCAAGAGGCTGGGGCGCTTGGTGTTGGAAAGCGCGATCTCCCACGCCTCCGCGGTCTCGACGCCGTCTGCGGGGCGGAAGACGAGCAGGTTCGGGATCGCGCGCAACGCCGCGAAGTGCTCCACCGGCTGGTGCGTAGGCCCGTCCTCGCCGAGCCCGATGGAGTCGTGCGTCATCACATAGACGACGCGGATGCCCATCAGCGCGGCAAGCCGGATCGACGGACGGCAATAGTCCGAGAAGGTCAGGAACGTGCCGCCATAGGGGACGATGCCGCCATGCAGCGCCATGCCGCTCATCGCCGCCGCCATGCCGTGCTCGCGGATGCCGTAATGGATGTAGCGGCCGGAGAAATCGTCGGCGGTGATCGACTGGATTTCCTTGGTCTTGGTGTTGTTCGACGGCGTCAGGTCGGCCGAGCCGCCGATGGTCGCGGCCCAGTTGGTGTTGATCGCCTCGAGCGCGGCCTCGGAGGCCTTGCGCGTCGCGACCGACGGCTTCTCGTCGCTGGTCTTGCGCTTCAAGGCGTGCAGCGCGGGGCCGACCGCATCCGGCACCGCGCACGCCATCGCGTCGTCGAAGTCCTTCGTGCGGCGCTTCGTCCACGCGTCGCGCGACGCTTTGCCCTTGGCGCCGATCGCGCGCCAGTCCGACAGGATGTCGTCGGGGATCTCGAACGGCGGATAGTCCCATCCGAGCTGCTTGCGCGCGCCCGCGATCTCGCTTTCGCCCGGCGCGTCGCTATGCGCCTTCTGCGTGCCCTGGCGCGTCGGCAGGCCGAAGCCGATGATGGTCCTGCAGGCGATCAGCACCGGCTTGTCGCTGGTCTGCGCCCAGTCGAGCGCGCGCGCGACGTCGGCCGCGTCGTGGCCGTTGACGTGGATCGTGTTCCAGCCGGCGGATTGGAAACGCTCGATCTGGTCGGTGGAATCCGACAGCGAGGTCTTGCCGTCGATGGAGATGCCGTTGTCGTCGAACAGCACGATCAGCCGGTTGAGCCGCAGGTGTCCGGCCAGCGTGATCGCTTCCTGGCTGACGCCTTCCATCAGGTCGCCGTCGCTGGCGATGACATAGGTCTTGTGGTCGACGAGACCGTTGCCGAAGCGCGCGTTCAGGTGGCGCTCGGCGATGGCCATGCCCACCGCATTGGCGATGCCCTGGCCGAGCGGGCCGGTCGTGGTCTCGATGCCCGGCGCATGGCCGTATTCGGGATGGCCGGCGCAGGGGCTGCCCACCTGGCGGAAGCTCTCGATGTCGGCGAGCGTCATGCCGGAGTAGCCGGTCAGATAGAGCAGGGAATAAAGAAGCATCGAGCCGTGGCCGGCCGAGAGCACGAATCGGTCCCGGTCGGGCCAATGCGGATCGGCGGCGTCGAACTTCAGGAATTTCAGGAACAGGACGGTCGCGGCGTCGGCCATGCCCATCGGCAGGCCCGGATGACCGGACTTGGCCTTCTCGACCGCGTCCATCGACAGCGCGCGGATGGCGTTGGCGAGGCGGCGGATATCGGCCTGTTCCGGGGTCTGCGGGATGTCTGTGGCGTTCATGTCTTTATCCCGGTGCCGCGAGGTCCCGCCTTAGAGGGCTGGGGCTGCGGCCGTCAAGGGTTTGTCCCTGGTTGGTCACGAAGGCGCTGTGGACCGTGGCGCCCGATGCGTTGACCCTGTTTCCGCCAAGGGCCTAAGGTCCTGGCGAGTCATGACAACAAAGGTCAAGCGATGGCCAAGCTCGAGCTCGCGGCAGAACGCCTCACCAAAGCTCTGAACGCGCTCGAAGGAAGGCTAGTTCCGCTGCAATCGGCGCGCGCCGAGGCGGACCGCGCCAAGGCCAAGCTGGCCGAGCTCGATTCCGAGCGCGACCGGCTGCTTGCGCGAATCGTCGAATTGGAGGACGAGGCGCGCATCCTGAGCGAGATCTCGGAAGAGGTGGAGGGCCGGCTCGACGGCGCCATCGGCGAAGTCCGCGCAGCGCTGGGCCGTTAGTGCAGCGCTGGGCCGTTAGTAAGTAGGAGACACGACCATGCCTCTCGTCAACGTCATGGTGAACAGCCGCGCTTACACGATCGCCTGCGACGCGGGCGAGGAGGAGCATCTGAAAGAGCTCGCCACCCATGTCGACGGCAAGGTCCGGGAACTGATCGGCACCGTCGGCCAGGTCGGCGACCAGAAGCTGATGCTGATGGCGGCGCTGCTCATCACCGACGAGTTCTTCGAGGCGCGCGCGCGGCTCGACGGCCACGCCAGGAAGGTCGGCGAGCTGTCGAACGCGCAAGCCGAGGCGGGTGCTCGCGCCAGCGAGTCCGAAGCCACTGCCGCAGCCGCGCTCGAGGAAGCGGCCGCTCGGCTCGAACGCATCGTGGAGCGGCTGAGCGCGGCGGCGTGAGCGATCTGGATGCCTGGCGCGACGTTCACGTGGGCTTCGCACGCGATGGTCTGACGATCGGCGGGCTTGACGTTTGGAAGCACCAATGGCGCAGGCAGGCCGGACTGAGCTTGTCGCTGCCTCATCCGGCGCATATCCGTGAGATGAACAGCTTCGCCGTTTATGAAATTGGCGATCCTGCACAGCCCGTGCGTTTCGCAGCGACAGAGCTGTCCAACGGCGTATGGGGTTTCTACGTGCCGAGATCGACCTGACGCTGCCGGCTAGGTCTTCTCCACCTCGCCGCCTGCGGCGGCCCAGTCCTTGAACGCGCCCATGTTGTAGACCTTATCGTAGCCCAGATCCTTCAGCGCCTTGCCGCCCAGGGCCGAGCGTCCACCCGAGGCGCAATAGAGGATCACGGTCTTGTCCCGGGCGAAGGCGGGATCGTGATAGGGCGAGTCCGGATCGGCGCGGAACTCGAGCATGCCGCGCGACACATTCACGGCGCCCCTGACCTTGCCGCCGGCCGCGATCTCGGGCGCGTCGCGCACGTCGACGACGAGCACGCCGCCCTTGGCGATCATCGCCTGGGCTTCGGCGAAGGCGAGCTTGGGGACGGCCGCGTTCGCGGCCTCGATCATCTGCTTCACGCCTTGGGTCATTCGGAGGCTCCTCTTTTTGCGCGATCCTAGCCCGGCGGCGGCGCCGGTTGCACCTTGGCGCTTCGGCGCCTACCTTATGTCCAGGACGGGTACTGCCCCACGCGTCAGGATAGCGATGCCCAGGGGCCTTAATGGTACTCACCGGGAGCTGTCCCTGACCGGAGCCGTGGCTTCGGACATATGGCGCCCACCTGCACTTGCAGGCCCGTGAGGATCCAATTCCAACGGTGGATGCGGTCCCGTCCGCCATGCGCGCTCAGATGAACCCCAAGCCCAGTCTCCGCGAAGCCGCCCGTACCCGCCGCGCCGTCCTCGCGCGCGACTGTCCCGATTTCGCCCGGCGCATCGCCGGCGTCGCGCTGCCGGTCGCCGAAGGCGCGATCGTCTCGTTCTACTGGCCGATGGGCGACGAGGCCGATCCGCGCGCGCTCGTGGCCGCGCTCGCCGCGCGGGGGCACGCGCTTGCGCTCCCTGTCGTGGCGCAGAAGGCGTCGCCGCTGCATTTTCGCCTGTGGCGCGAAGGCGACCCGCTGATCGTCCATGCCTTCGGCATGCACGAGCCCGCGGCCGATGCGCCGCGCGTGTTCCCCAACGTGCTGCTCGTCCCGTTGCTGGCTTTCGACGCGCGGGGGCACAGGCTCGGCTATGGCGGCGGCTTCTACGACCGCACGCTGGCCTCGCTCGACGACAAGCTCGCCATCGGCGTGGCCTTCGCGGGGCAGGAAGCGGACGCGCTGCCGGCCCACCCACACGACCATCCGCTCGACATGGTGGTGACGGAGAAGGGCCTGCGCCGCTTCCGTTAAGCAGCGCTTCGCCGCATAGTAACGCATGACGCCGCCGCTCTCGCTCCCCATCCCGACCGCGTCCGCGCCATCCTCAGGACGGCGTGGCTCGCGATCCTGCTCGGCCTCGTCGTGCAACTCGTCGTCTTTGCCGTGCGGCTCGCGGCCGGCATGAAGCTTGGCGGCGCCGCGATCCTGGCCGACATGACCCAAGGTGTGAGCTGGGCGGTGATCGTCTGCCTGGGCGTCGCCATCGGCGTGAGCGCAGAGCGTTCGCGCGCGCTGCTCGGCGGCGTGCTGGGCGCGATCTCGGGACCGATCGGCTGGGGTATCGCCAAATCGCTGCAGCGCATCGTCCAGGCCGCGACGGGTGCCGCGATCGACCAGTTCACGCCGCTCTTCTTCCTTCTCACCGCGGTGAAGGGCGTCGAATATCTCATCCTGGGCTGGGCGCTGGGCCGCCTCGCCGACAGAAAGGACACGCGCCTGCGCGACTATGCGCTGCCCGGCGCCGTGCTCGGCGTCGTCACCGGCATGGCCGTGATCGCGCTCAATCTCTGGCACGGTCCGATGCCGCTGCCGAAAATCTTGGGACTGGCCGCGAGCGAGCTCACCTTTCCCATCGGCTGCGCGCTGGTGATCTATGCGCCGGTGCACATGCGCCGCTTCGCGGGGCTCACCTGATGCGTCTTCTCTTCATCGGCGACATCATCGGCAAGCCCGGCCGCGACGTGGTGGGCGCGGAGCTGCCGCGGCTGCGCGAAACGCTCGGCCTCGATTTCGTCATCGGCAACGGCGAGAACGCCGCCCACGGCTTCGGATTGACGCGCGCCACCGCGACCGAGCTGTTCGGCGCCGGCATCGACTGCATCACCACCGGCAACCATTGGGCCGACCAGAAGGAGATCCTTTCCTATATCGTCGAGGAGGATCGCATCCTGCGCCCGCGCAACTATCCCGCCGGCACGCCGGGCAAGGGCGCAAACCTGTTCATCACGCGCGGCGGACAGAGCGTGCTGGTGGTCAATGCGATGGGCCGGGTGTTCATGGACCCGCTCGACGATCCCTTCGCCGCGGTGGACGGCGAGCTAAGCGCGTGCCCGCTGGGCGAGGGCGCCGACGCGGTCGTCGTCGACATCCATGCCGAGGCGACCAGCGAGAAGATGGCGATGGGCCATTTCTGCGACGGGCGCGCCAGCATGGTCGTGGGCTCGCATTCGCATATCCCGACCGCCGACGCGCAGGTTCTTCCCAACGGCACCGCGTACCAGACCGATGCCGGCGCCTGTGCCGACTACGACAGCGTGATCGGCATGGAGAAGTTCGAGCCGGTGCAGCGCTTCGTGCGCAAGATGTCGGGCGGGCGCTTCACGCCGGCGTCCGGCCCCGCGACCTTGTGCGCCGTCTTCGTCGAGACCGATGCACGCGGGCTGGCGGCGCGTGTCGAGCCGGTGCGCGTCGGCGGGCGGCTGAAGCGCACGGTGCCGCAAGCATGATCCCGTTCACGCTCAAGGCGCTCGACCACGTCGTGTTGCGCGTGCGCGACATCGAGGCGAGCCTGCGCTTCTATCGCGACGTGCTCGGCTGCACGGTCGAGAAGGTGCAGGAACAGTTCGGCCTCTATCAGGTGCGCGCGGGCGCCTCGCTGATCGACCTCGTGCCGCTCGACGGTCCGCTCGGACGCATGGGCGGCGCGGGGCCGGGCGACGAAGGCCGCAACCTGGATCACTTCGCGGTCCAGGTCGCGCCCTGGGACGAGGACGCGATCCGCGCCCATCTGGCCGCGCATGCCATCGCCGTCGTCGAGGCCGGGCGGCGCTATGGCGCGGAGGGCAGCGGCCCCTCGATCTATGTCCGCGATCCCGATCGGAACACGGTGGAGCTCAAGGGGCCGGCCGGCTAGGCGGCTGCTGCGAGCGCCGCGTCCGCCGCGGCGCCGTCCAGCGTCGCTGCGACGGCATGCACGACGGACGCGATGCGCACGGCGGCCTGGATCTGCTCGGCCGTCATGCCGGCCTCGCGCAGAACCTTCTCGTGGCTGTCGATGCACATGCCGCAGCCGTTGATCGCCGAGACCGCCAGCGACCACAGCTCGAAGTCCTTTCTGTCGACCCCGGGCTTGCCGATCACGTTCATGCGCAGCTTCGCCGGCAGGCTGCGATAGTCCGGCGACGAGGCGAGGTGCGTGAACCGGTAGTAGACGTTGTTCATCGCCATGATGCTCGCCGCCGCGCGCGCCGCGTTCAGCGCCTCGGGCGAGAGGGCGGCCGCGAACTCCGCCGTCACCGCCTGGATCACCTCGGCATTGCGCGAGGCGAGCGCGGTGGCGACGAAGGTGCCCGCGCGCTGCTGCTCGCTCAAGCAAGGCTCGGCCGCGAGCGTCGACAGGTTCAGCTTCAGGTCCTTGGCATAGTCGGGCAGGCGGTTCTTCAGATGCTCGATCGACATGGTCATCTCCCTCACGCCGCCTTCAACACGTCTTCGCCCTTCTGCCAGTTGCAGGGGCAGAGCTCGTCGGTCTGCAGGGCGTCGAGGACGCGCAGGACCTCCTGCGGGTTGCGGCCGACGTTCATGTCGGTGACGTAGGCGAAGCGGATGATGCCGTCGGGATCGACGATGAAGGTGGCGCGCTTGGCGACGCCGCTGTCCTTGTCGAGCACGCCGAGCGCACCGGAAAGCTCGCGCTTCACGTCGGAGAGCATCGCGAAGGGCAGGGCCTTCAGGTCGGCATGATTCTGCCGCCAGGCGAGATGGACGAACTCGCTGTCGACCGAAGCGCCATAGATCACCGCGTCGCGATCGGTGAAGTCGCCGTTCAACTGGCCGAAGCCGGCGATCTCGGTCGGGCAGACGAACGTGAAGTCCTTGGGCCAGAAGAACACGACCTTCCACTTGCCCTGGTCGCTGTTCCGGTCGAACGCGCGGAAAGCCGTCGCGGGGTCGGTCGAAACCACGCCCTGGACGGAGAAATCGGGGAATTTGTCGCCAACGGTCAGCATGGGGTCCTCTTTGCTCGGGTTATCTGCGAATGATAATTAGAACTATTCTAGAATAGGTCAAGGGCAGGGCGGGCAGGGCGGCCGATTTTCTTGTGCGGTGAGGCGCCGCAGGGCGGGGCTGCGGTCGCGTTGCTCATACAAACCCGGAGGCGTAAATTGAGGAATGCCAACGATGATCGCACGCGATCCGGACATCATGGGCGGAACCCCGGTTTTTTCGGGCACCCGCGTGCCCGCGCAGACATTGCTGGACTGCTTGGAAGGCGGCGACAGTATCGGGGATTTCCTGGCCGGCTACCCGACGGTTTCCCGCGAGCAGGTGGTCTCGTTCCTGGAGGCGGCAAAGCCGGCCGCCATTTAGAAATCCATATCGGCGTCAGGTTCCTGATATTGGCCAGCTAGCGATAGCCGCAAGGTCGTCCACGAGATTTCACCGCGCACCCATGCTTGGAGCTTTTTTTTGTTGGTCTGAAATTTTGAGGTCGCTGCCGGAAGCAGTTTTGGTACGTGTTTAGTCATGAACTCTATTGTGCGTAGCGAGGGCTCCTCCGAAGCTAAGACGTCGAAGTATCCTAGGCCCCGCTTTTCCTGCACTAGCTTTGCCATTTCGATTCCGTGTGGTGTCTCAGGGTACAGCTGATTGTAGGTTTCGTGCGCGATAATCCCAGCTGGGGCACAGAGCGCGTGCTTGGTTATGAATGGCAACCGGCGTGCCACGAGAATTGGTGTCATATTTGCAGCGAGTGCTTTCGCGAGGAGAGTTTTAATGAGCGCGCTTGATGGGTAAATCCATTCTCTGACGTTCTTGCATTCCACTATGGCCCACTCGTTGCTATTTGGTTCGAACAACAAGAAATCGGGTGGCCCATCAAGGATGACCTCTGCAATGTCGGTTGTTGGTTCGGTTTTCGGATATCGCGCTGCAGCGTTTCGACAGCTAAGATCGAACGAGCCGAAAAAGACGCATCTTCGGTTTTGCTGCCGCATCAATCGGAGAATTTTAAAGAGCGCAATTTCGAGGGGGTCGCCGAGCCCGGCGGTAAATTGCGGATCGATTGTTTGTAGATAGGCAGCAACGAGTGTCTCTAGCTTCGCAGTGATATCGGAGGACGACAGCATACTCGAAGCATACCAGCTGTGTGTCGCGGTCAATGGATGGTGATGAGCGACTACTCGCTTGCGCTCCGTGAGTTCTAAACCTGCGAGGCCAAGGATATGGGGCTCGACTCGTTGGGTGTGGGACCAGCGTCACTGATCTTCATTTCTAGGGTACGGATGGCTGCCACTTGCTCGCGGTCGAGGACGCCTTGAATTCGCCTCATGCCAAGAACGAGACGAGCCAATCCAGCCTGGCTCTTGGCCAACGGGTTGGAAGCAATCTTCTTGCTGAACTGAGTAGGATCAATCACTTAGTGCTCGTATATGTATATAGAAATAGCCTCCCTCAGCGCGGGCTGATCGGTATAGTAGCAAGCTAGCGGCATTGACGTGAAGGTTGTCGGCTAGTTCTTTGTTTGTTCAGGCAGTGGCAGTTCCGTCAGCAAAGGACGCCTGCATGGCTTTATGTCGCCCTTGAATCCCCGCCGCCCGCCCGGCTATCACCCCGCGTCCAACCAAGAAGCGCGTCCCATGGCCGGTCATTCCCAGTTCAAGAACATCATGCACCGCAAGGGGCGCGTCGACGCCGTGCGTTCGAAGATGTTCTCCAAGCTCTCCCGCGAGATCACCGTGGCGGCCAAGATGGGCATGCCCGACCCCAACCACAATCCGCGCCTGCGCGCCGCGATCCTGGCGGCCAAGGAGCAGTCGATGCCCAAGGACAACATCCAGCGCGCCATCGACAAAGCGACCGGCGCGGGCTCCGAGAACATCGAAGAGGTGCGCTACGAGGGCTATGGCCCCGGCGGCGTCGCGCTGATCGTCGAGACCCTGACCGACAACCGCAACCGCACCGGCGGCGACGTGCGCTCGACCTTCTCTAAATACGGCGGCGCGCTCGGCGAGCCCAACTCCGTCACCTTCATGTTCGACCGCATGGGCGTGATGGTCTATCCCAAGGCCAAGGGCAGCGACGACGCGATGCTCGAAGCCGCCATCGAGACCGGCTTCGACGAATGCGTGTCGGACGACGAGGGACACGAGTTCCTGGTCAGCTTCGACAATTACGGCACCGCGCGCGACGCGCTGGAGAAGAAGCTCGGCCAGCCGATCTCGGCCAAGATCGAATGGCGGGCCAAGACGATGACGCCGGTCAGCGACGACAACGGCGAGACGCTGATCAAGCTGATCGACGCGCTCGACGATTTCGACGACGTCCAGATCGTGTTCGGCAATTACGAGCTGTCGGACACGTTGTTGGAAAAGATGGGATAGGACGCGCCGCGCTCTACGGTCCCGCCGCGCGCGCTTCTTCTTCCGTGGAGAGCGGGCGCTCGCTGTCCAGATGCTCCATCTGCGCCGCGGGATAGCGCTCGCCCTTGATCGCGTCCCCGGGTACCGCCGTCTCGATCGCCGCCAGGTCCTGCGGGCTCAGCGTCACTTCAAGCGCACCCAATGCCTCGCTCAACCGCTCGCGGCGCCGCGCGCCGATCAAGGGCACGATATCCTCGCCGCGCGACAGCACCCAGGCGATGGCGAGCTGGGCGGTCGTGACGCCGTGGCGTGCGGCGATATCGGACAGCGCGCGCACGAGTTCCAGATTGTGCGCCAGGTTATCGCCCGAGAAGCGCGGCAGGAATCCGCGATAGCCGCCCATCGATCCGCCTTGGAGCGCGCTGTCCGAGATCAGCCCGCGCGACAGCACGCCATAGGCCGTGATGCCGATGCCGGCCTCGCGCAGGCGCGGCAGGATAACCGCCTCGATACCGCGCGTGACGACGGCATATTCGATCTGCAGGTCGCAGACCGGCGTCACCGCATGGGCGCGCAGCACGGTGTCGGCAGACATCTCGCTCAAGCCCAGATGGCGCACATAACCCGCCTCGATCAGCCGCTTCACTTCTCCGGCGACGTCCTCGATGGGCACGGCGGGATCGAGCCGCGCCGGGCGGTAGACGTCGATATGATCGGTGCGCAGGCGCTTCAGCGAATAGGCGACGAAGTTCTTGATCGCGGCGGGCCTGAGGTCGATGCCGTTGAACGACAGGTCCGGCCCGCGCAGCGCGCCGAACTTCACGCTCAGCACCGCCTTGTCGCGGCGCCCGCCCTTCAGCGCCTCGGCGATCAGCATCTCGTTGTGGCCCATGCCGTAGAAGTCGCCGGTATCGAGCAGGGTGACGCCGGCCTCCAGCGCGGCATGGATGGTGGCGATGCTCTCCTGCGCGTCGGCGGGGCCATAGAAATCCGACATGCCCATGCAGCCGAGGCCGAGGGCGGAGACCACGGGGCCGGTGCGGCCGAGACGACGCGTTTTCATCGGATGTCCTTTTGCTGAATGTTTTGTCTTCGGCCGGATGTGCTTCGCCTCGGTCGCATGCGCCATTGTATAACGCCTCATGGCCCACGAATCTCCGCTCATCGCCATCCTGGTCATCGGCCTCGGCCTCGCTTTCGTGCTGGGCACGGCGGCGAACCGGCTGAAGCTCTCGCCGCTGGTAGGCTATCTGCTGGCCGGCGTCGCCATCGGCCCGTTCACGCCGGGCTTCGTCGCCGACTCTGCGCTCACGCTGCAGCTGGCCGAGATCGGCGTGATCCTGCTGATGTTCGGCGTCGGGCTGCACTTCTCGCCCAAGGACTTGATGTCGGTGCGCGCGACGGCCGTGCCCGGCGCGGTGCTGCAGGTCGCCTTCGCCGCCGCGCTGGGCGCGGGCGCCGCGCACGTGTTCGGCTGGACGCTGGCGGCGGGCATCGTGTTCGGCCTGTGCCTGTCGGTCGCCTCGACCGTGGTGATGATGCGCGCGCTGCAGGAGCGCCGGCTGATGGACACGCAGCGCGGCCGGATGGCGGTCGGCTGGCTGGTCGTGCAGGACCTGATCACGGTGCTGGCCCTGGTGCTCCTGCCGCCGCTCGCGGCCAGCGCGAAGGGCGGGGCGCTGGACTGGAGCGCGCTCGGGCTCTCGCTGGCGCTGACGTTCGGCAAGCTGGCGCTGTTCGCGGGGCTGATGTTCGTCGCGGGCCGCCGCGTCATCCCGTGGATCCTGCACTACATCGCCCATACCGGCTCGCGCGAGCTTTTCCGGCTGGCGGTCCTGTCGGTGGCGCTCGGCGTCGCCTTCATCGCGGCCGAGCTGTTCGGCGTCTCCATCGCGCTCGGCGCCTTCTTCGCCGGCATGATCCTGTCGGAATCGCCGCTCAGCCAGCGCGCGGCGGAAGAGTCGCTGCCGCTGCGCGACGCTTTCGCGGTGCTGTTCTTCGTCTCGGTCGGCATGCTGTTCGATCCGCTGACGCTGGTGAAGGAACCGGTGGCGCTGGCATTGAGCGTCGGCGTCGTGCTGGTCGGCAGCGCCGGCGGCGCCTTCGTCGTCCTGCGCCTGCTCGGACGCTCGCTCGGCATGGCGCTGCTGCTGGCGGCGGGGCTGGCGCAGATCGGCGAATTCTCGTTCATCCTCGCCGGCCTCGGCATCGATCTCGGCCTGATGCCGGAACGCGCGCGCGATCTCGTGCTCGGGACCTCGATCCTGACGATCTTCCTCAATCCGTTCCTGATGCGCATCGCCGATCCGCCGCAGCCGGCAGCGACGCCGGACGCACCCAAGCCGCTGGTGCCGACGACGCTCACGGGCCATGCGGTGCTGGTCGGCTACGGCCGCGTCGGGCGGCTGATCGCCGAGGGGCTGAAGACGCGCGGCCTGCCGCTGCTGGTCATCGAAGGCGCGCAGGATTCCGCCGAGAAGCTCACGGCCGAAGGCATCGAGTTCATCCAAGGCAACGCGGCCGGCGACGAGGTGCTGAACGCGGCGAACCTGAAACAGGCGCGCATCCTCTTCGTCGCCATTCCCGGTGCCTTCGAGGCCGGCCAGATCGTCGAGCAGGCGCGCGCCGCGCGGCCCGACCTCGAGATCGTCGCTCGCGCGCATTTCGACGCCGAGGTCGATCACCTGCGCGGGCTGGGCGCCAATACCGTGGTCATGGGCGAACGCGAGATCGCAGCTGCCATGCTGGAGCGCGCGGGCGCCGCCTGATCAGCCGAAATCCTTGAGCCAGTCGGCGTCGTCGTCATCGTTTTCGGGCGCCGGCGCCTGCTCGGGCTGGACCAGGCGCAGCTTCACCGGCCCCTGCGGCTTTGGCGCAGCGCTCATGCGCTGTTTCGTCCGAAGGAAGACTGCGCGCGTCACGGCCGCCACCAGCAGCAGCGCCGCGGCGATCAGACCCAGCACCAGCACGGCGAAGAAGCCCTGCACGATCTCGAAGAAATGCAGTCCCATCATCCGCGACCTTTGCTCATTTCCGGCGCCGCTTGTTCTTGGGCGCGTCGAGGCGGAAGACGCCGCGCACGCTCTTGGTCTTGAGCACCAGCCCCTTGCGCACCATGCGCCACAGCTTGTTCTGCAGGAACCGGCGCTTCTGCACGACCTGGAAGCGGCGATAGAGCCCGATCAGAATCTGGTCGAGGTCGCCCGCGCCGCCCAGCGCCTCCAGCACGTTCGCGATCTGACGCTCCAAGAGGTCGACCTGCGGAGTCGAAAGCTCGGCCACAAGCTCGGGCGGCAAATCCGACAGGTCGTCCGCGTCGAGCGGACGCGGATCGCCGTTGGCGATCACCGTCAGGGCCTGCTTGGTCCGGCGCATGCGCTTCCCCGCTTTCATTTCCTTCCTAGTCGCGCATTGCCGCAAAGTCACGAACTTTCTGCGATATTTCGTCCAGGATTTGTTGCAACTCGGCGGTGTTGCGCGAAGGCCCCGGACGGCGGACACTCGGGCGTTTCCGATTCGGTCCGGTCATGGCGGTCTTGCGTATCCTTGGGTTGGATCCCGGCCTCGCCTTGATGGGCTGGGGCATCATCGACATGCAGGGCACGCGGCTGACCCATGTCGCGCATGGCGTGATCGCGACCAAGACGGTGGAGGGGCTGGGCGGACGGCTGATGCGGCTGCATGCCGAGCTCGAAGCGGTGATCGCGGCGCACCGGCCGATGGCGATCGCGGTCGAGCAGGCCTTCGTGCACAAGGATCCGTCGGCCGCGCTCAAGCTCGGCCATGCGCGCGCGGTGGCGCTGCTCGCCGCGGCGCAGGCGGGACTGGACATCGCCGAATACGCGCCCAACCACATCAAGAAGTCGATCGTGGGCAGCGGCCATGCAGGGAAAGAGCAGGTCCAAGCCATGGTACGCCGCCTGCTTCCCGCCTGCGGCGTAACCCAGGCCGATGCCGCCGACGCGCTCGCAGCCGCCATCGCGCACGCGCATCTGTCGGGCACGCGCGCCAAGATCATGGCGGCGATCGGATGATCGGCAAGCTCACCGGCATCGTCGACAGCGTCGCCGAGGACCACGTGATCCTCGACGTCGCGGGCGTGGGCTATCTGCTGTCCTGCCCGAGCGCGACCCTGTCGAAACTCGGCGCGGGCGCGAGCGCGTCGCTGATGGTCGAGACGCGCGTCACCGACGAGACCATCCGCCTCTACGGCTTCTCGAGCGCGGAGGAGCGCGAATGGTTCCGCCTGCTCCAGACCGTGCAGAACGTCGGCGCGCGCGTGGCGCTGAACGTGCTGTCGGCGCTCAGCACCCGCGACCTCGAACGCGCCATCACGCTCTCCGACAAGGCCGCCGTCGGCCGCGCGCAAGGCGTGGGGCCGAAGCTCGCGCTGCGCATCGTGACCGAGCTCAAGGACAAGGCGCCGGCGATGATGCTGCGCGGCCACGACGAGGGCGGCGCCGCGCCCGTCGCCGCCCCGCGCGGCCCCGAGGCCGATGCAGCGGCCGCGCTCGTCAAGCTCGGCTACAGCCAGAGCCACGCCGCCGAGGCGATAGCCCGCGCCGCGCGCGAGCTGGGCGAGCACGCCCAGGTCGACGCGCTGATCCGTGAGGCGTTGAAAGGGATGATGCGTTGACCGAACAGACTAGTCAGACTAGTCTGTTCCAATGAACACATGGTCGGTATCGGAAGCGAAGGCAAGGCTTTCGGAGGTTTTGCGCCTTTGCCAGAAAGAGCCGCAGACCATCACGCGACGCGGCGTGCCGGTGGCCATGCTGGTCTCGGTGGCGGAGTATCTGCGCTTGGGCGGCAAAGCGAGCGACCTGGAAGAGGCCGGCGCGCGGAAAGCAAGTAGCAGGAAGGCCCGATGAAACGAGTTGCGGTACAGGATGCCAAGGCGAGTTTCGGCAAGCTTGTGGACGAAGCGGCCGAAACCTCGACGGTCATCACGCGAAACGGCATGCGTGAGGCGGTGCTTATCCCGATCAAGCCGGAAAAGGGCGCGAAGATCGTTCAAGGAAAGCGCGGCGCCATGAACTTGCTCGAGGCGCTGCGATCCGCTCCCTATCCCGTGCCGTTCAAGCGGATTCAAGGACGCTTCAGGCCGGTGAAGCTGTGAGCTTTCTTTTGGACACCTGCGTGTTGTCCGAAGAAACCAAACCGCGGCCGGAGCCTTCGGTCAATTCTTGGGTGCGGGGCGAGCTTTCTCGCGGCGCGTTCGTCAGTGCGGTATCGCTTGTAGAGATCGAATTCGGCATTCAGAGCTTGGCGCCGGGCCGCAGGCGAGGGACATTGGAGACTTGGTTCCGGTCTCGGCTCGTCCCGATGATACGCCCGGGTCTTGTGGCTGTCGACGAGGAGATCGCCCTTCGCTGCGGCGTTCTGATGATGGAACAGCCGAACACCGAGGTGGGCGATGCGCTGATCGCCGCGACCGCGTTGGTATATGATCTCGTTCTTGTAACTCGCAACGTGAAGCATTTCGCTTTCGATGGATTGTCAGTGCTCAATCCTTGGACACGATAGGGCGGTTCGAATGCCGACGCCGAAGGCCCAAAATGCCCCCGACCGCCTCGTCACGCCCGAGCGCGCGGAGGAGGACACGCTCGAGGCCTCGCTGCGGCCCAAGCGGCTTGCCGAGTTCGTCGGCCAGCAACAGGCGCGCGAGAACCTCTCCGTTTTCATCGAGGCGGCGCGGGCGCGTGGCGAGGCGTTGGATCACGTGATGTTCTCGGGCCCGCCGGGCCTGGGCAAGACCACGCTGGCGCAGATCGTGGCGCGCGAGCTCGGCGTCAATTTCCGCTCGACCTCGGGGCCGGTGCTGGCCAAGGCCGGCGATCTCGCCGCGATCCTCACCAACCTCGAGCCGCGCGACGTGCTCTTCATCGACGAGATCCACCGTCTCAATCCCACGGTCGAAGAGATCCTCTATCCCGCGATGGAGGACTTCGAGCTCGACCTTGTGATCGGCGAGGGGCCGTCGGCGCGCTCGGTGAAGATCGCGCTGGCGCCGTTCACCTTGGTGGGCGCGACGACGCGTTCGGGCCTCATCACCACGCCGTTGCGCGACCGCTTCGGCATTCCGGTCAGGCTCAATTTCTATTCGGCAGAGGAGCTGGTCTCGATCGTCGAGCGCGGCGCGCGCGTGCTGGGACTGGATCTGACCAAGGACGGCGCGCGCGAGATCGCCGGCCGCGCCCGAGGCACGCCGCGCATCGCCGGCCGCCTGCTCAAGCGCGTGCGCGATTTTGCCGCCGTCGCGGGGCACGCGCGCGTCGATGCGAAGATCGCCGACGCCGCGCTGACGCGGCTCGAGGTGGACAGCCGTGGGTTGGATGCCTTCGACCGCCGCTATCTGAAGCTCATCGCCGAAGGCTTCGCAGGCGGACCGGTGGGCGTGGAGACCATCGCGGCGGCGCTCGGCGAGGCGCGCGACGCGATCGAGGAGATCGTCGAGCCGTATCTTCTGCAGCAGGGCTTCGTCCAGCGCACGCCGCGCGGGCGCCTTCTCACTGGCACGGCGTTTGCACATCTGGGGCTGCCGGCGCCCTCGCGCGATCCGGCGCAGTTCGGGCTGTTCGCGGAAGGCGATGACGATGGTTGAGGTGAGGACGCAGGTTGGGGGTCTGGGCGAGTTCCAAGGCAAGACGCACGTGCTGCCGCTGCGCGTCTATTACGAGGATACCGATCTGTCGGGCGTCGTCTATCACGCCAACTATCTGCGCTTCATGGAACGCGGCCGCACCGAGTTCTTCCGCTCGGCCGGCATCTGGCTCGCCAAGCTGCACGAGCCAGAACCCGTCGCCTGGACCCTGCGCAAGGCGACCGTCACCTATCACCGCCCGGCGCGGCTCGACGATCCGCTCGAGGTGCATTCGACCTTCGGCGAGCTGACCGGCGCGCGCGTCACCGCCGAGCAGAAGGTGTGGTGCGGCTCCAAGCTCCTGGTCGAGGGCCACATCGAAGCCTGCCTGATCACGCTCAGCGGCAAGGTGCGTCGCATCCCCGCAGAGGTGCGCGAAGCGTTGCTTCCTTTCCTTTCCGAAACAAATACTTAACACCCCGGGCCAAAATTCGGCCATGTTTGAATGTGTTTTTGCGCGTCCCGCTGCATAATCGTGTCGAGAGTTATCGGAACCGGTTCATGAAGATCACGCGCGTTCTCGCCAGCTTGCTGCCGGCGCTGGTTGTCTGCCTGTCCCTGGCCGTGCCGTTGTCCGGCCCCGCTTATGCGCAGAGCTCGCCCGCCGCAGCGCCCACGGGCGAGCCGGCCGACAGCGCGCCGCTCGCAGCCCCCGCCGGCCAGGTCGACGTCCAGCAGACCGGCGGCGACGCCTCCGGCCCCGGTTTCACCGGCATCTCGGTCTTCTCGATGGTCAAGCGCGCCGATCCGGTGGTGCAGGCGGTGATGGCGCTGCTGCTGCTCGCCAGCATCTGCTCCTGGGCGATCATCATCAACAAGTCGCTGGCGCTGGGCACGCTCAAGCGCCGCGCCGCGAAGTTCGAGAAGGTATTCTGGTCGGGCCGCTCGCTCGACGATCTCTATCAGCAGTTCGCGGCCAAGCCCGATCATCCGATGGCCGCGGTGTTCATCTCGGCGCTGCGCGAATGGCGCCGCGCCTTCGAGGGCGGGCCGCCGCGCGAGAGCCTTCTGCCCAGCGTCAAGGACCGCATCGACAAGGCGATGAACGTCACCATCGTGCGCGAGACCGACGGCATCGAGGGCCAGCTCGGGTTCCTGGCGACCGTCGGCGCCACCGCGCCCTTCGTAGGGCTGTTCGGCACGGTCTGGGGCATCATGAACTCGTTCTCGGCCATCGCCGCGCGCCACGACACCACCCTCGCCGTCGTAGCACCCGGCATCGCCGAGGCGCTGTTCGCGACCGCGATGGGCCTGCTCGCGGCCATCCCGGCGGTCATCTTCTACAACCGCTTCGTCAACGAGATCGGCCGCTACTCCAACCGACTCGACGCCTTCGCCGACGAGTTCTCCGGCATCCTGTCGCGCCAGCTCGACGAGAAGGCGCACTGATGGCGGCGGCGCTGCAGCACAACGCGCGCGGACGCGGCCGGGGCCGACGCCGTCCGATGGCCGAGATCAACGTCACGCCCTTCGTCGACGTGATGCTGGTGCTGCTCATCGTCTTCATGGTGACCGCGCCGCTGCTGACCGTGGGCGTGCCCGTCGATCTGCCCAAGACCAAGGCCCAGGCGCTGAACCAGACGCGAGAACCTCTCTCCGTAACCGTTAAGCGCGACGGCCGCATCTATCTCCAGAACGCGCCGATCGCCGAGGACGCGCTCGTCCCCAAGCTCACCGCCATCGCCGCCAACGGCTACGACCAGCGCATCTTCGTGCGCGGCGACAGGGCCGTCGATTACGGCCGGGTGATGGAGGTGATGGGACTGCTCAGCTCCGCGGGCTTCACCCATATCGGGCTCGTCACCGATGTCGCAAAGAACAAGCCCAAGACGTAGCAGCGCCAGAGGCGTCGAGCAGGCCAACCTGCCGCTGGGCATGGTCGGCGCGGTGGCGCTGCACGTGGCGATCCTGGCCGCGACCATGTTCGCCTGGACGCATACGCTCGACATCGCCGACGAAGCGCCGCCGGTCGTGCCCGTCGATCTCGTCACCATCGGCGAGAAGACCAACATCCGCGCGATGGTGAAGCAACAGCCCAAGGAGCCGCCCAAGCAGGAAGAGGTCCAGCCTCCTTCGCCCGAGAAGGCCGAGGTGACGCCGGTCACGCCGCAGCGGGAAGAGGCGGCACCGCCCCCCGATCAGATGGCGGCGGAGAAGGTGCCGCAGAAGCCGCCGCCTCCGCCTCAGGTCCAGCCGCAGGAAAAGCCGCAGCCGGAGAAGAAGAAAGAGTCCTTCGACATCGACAAGATGATGGCGTTCCTCGACAAGCGCGCGCCGGCGCAGAGCGCGGCGCCGAACGCGGCGAAAGGGCCCAAGACCATCAAGGGCATCGGCCAGCAGAACGCGATGACGATGGATCTCATCGACACGCTGCGCAACCAGATCGCGCAATGCTGGAGCCCGCCCGTCGGCGCGCCGCATCCCGAACAGCTGATCGTGCAGTACGAGTTGTTCCTGAACCGAGACGGCACGGTCGCACAGACGCCACAATTGCTCAGTAGCACGTCCTCCGACCCGTTCATGCGGGCGGCCGCGGATGCGGCGCGGCGCGCGATCTATACGTGCCAGCCCTACCGGCTGCCGCCCGACCGGTACGATCAGTGGCAGGACATCACGTTGAACTTCGATCCGCGCCAGATGGTCGGACAGTAATTGGGAGAACGCCGGATGAAGAAGATCGCATTGGCCTTGGCCGCTCTGTTCGCGCTGACCGTGCCCGGCTCGGCCGCGCTGCAGGTCGACGTCAATCAGGGCAACATCCAGCCGCTGCCGATCGCCATCCCCGACTTCATCGGCGACCCGCAAGGCGCCAACATCGCCAAGGTGGTGCGCGCCGATCTCGAGCGCTCCGGCCTCTTCAAGCCGCTCGATCCCAAGTCCTATGTCGAGCAGATCAAGTCCATCAACGCCGCGCCGACCTTCGCCAACTGGCGCGTGATCAACGCGCAGGGCCTCGTCACCGGCCAGGCGCAGGCGCAGTCCGACGGACGGCTGCGCGTCGACTTCCGCCTGTGGGACATCTATGGCGAGAGCCAGATGCTGGGCCTGCAATACTTCACCCAGCCCGAGAACTGGCGGCGCATCGCGCATCTGATCTCGGACGCGATCTACGAGCGCATCACCGGCGAGAAGGGCTATTTCGACACGCGCATCGTCTTCATCTCGGAAGGCGGACCGGCCAAGAACCGCAAGAAGAAGCTCGCGGTGATGGACGAGGACGGCGCCAACCCGATCTTCCTCACCCGCGGCGACTATCTGGTGCTGACCCCGCGCTTCAATCCGACGGCGCAGATGATCGCCTATATGTCCTACATCAACGGCAAGCCGCGCGTGTACCTGTTCGATCTCGAGAGCGGGCGCCAGGAGATGCTGGGCAACTTCCCGAACATGACCTTCTCCCCGCGCTTTTCGCCCGACGGCAACAAGGTCGCGATGACGCTCGAGAACGGCGGCAACTCCGACATCTATGTGATGGACCTGCGCACGCGGTCCTATACGCGGCTCACCACCGATCCGTCGATCGACACCTCGCCCAGCTTCTCGCCCGACGGCAAGCAGATCTGCTTCGAATCCGACCGCGGCGGCAGTCAGCAGATTTACGTGATGAACGCCGACGGCTCGAACCAGCACCGCATCTCCTTCGGCAGCGGCAAGAACGGCACCCCGGTGTGGAGCCCGCGCGGCGACATGATCGCCTTCACCAAGCAGGGCGGCGGCGCCTTCCATATCGGCGTCATGCGGCCCGACGGCTCGGGCGAGCGCGTGATCTCCAACGGCTGGGAGGACGAGGGCCCGACCTGGGCGCCCAACGGCCGCGTGCTGATGTACTCGCGCACGCTGCAGGGCGGCCGCGGCTCGCAGATCTGGTCGGTTGATGTTACCGGCCGCAACGAGCGCCGCGTCATCACCCCGGGCGACGCCTCCGACCCCGCCTGGTCGCCCTTGATCCAGTAGGGCCGGGCCCCGATAATGTGGCGGAAAGCCCCGGTCGGGCACATTTTCGCCACCGGAGCGTTACAATTTAGGTGCCTAGTTCCTGCGTTCGCGGTCTTTGCCGCCGGCGCGCTTCCTT
Source organism: Alphaproteobacteria bacterium (assembly GCA_019247845.1). Classification (GTDB taxonomy): domain Bacteria; phylum Pseudomonadota; class Alphaproteobacteria; order Micropepsales; family Micropepsaceae; genus Rhizomicrobium. Next base: position 63,809 of record JAFBAL010000006.1, read on the forward strand.
GGGAGTTGAGATTGCCATGACGAGATTTTCGGGTCTTTTGAAGTTTGCCGCCCTCTCCGCCGCGCTGGCGCTGGCCGCCTGCTCGTCGAAGCCGGAAGCGCCTCCGGCGGATAACGGCCCGCCGCCCGCGCAGACCGACAACTCCGCGCCCGTCCAATCCTCCAGCATCGTCCCCGGCAGCGCCGAGGATCTGCGCGTGAACGTCGGCGACACCGTCCATTTCGACTACGACAAGTACGAGATCATGGAAGCCGACCGCAGCGTGCTGCAGCGTCAGGCGTCGTGGCTCGCGAAGTATCCGTCGGTGCGCGTGACCATCGAAGGTCATTGCGACGAGCGCGGCACCCGCGAATACAACCTCGCGCTCGGCGCGCGCCGCGCCAATGCGGTGAAGGAATACCTGGTCAGCCTCGGCGTCGCGAACGGCCGTCTCGAGACGATCTCCTACGGCAAGGAGCGCCCGATGTGCACGGAGTCGAGCGAATCCTGCTACGCGCAGAACCGCCGCGGGGTGACGACGATCACCGGCGGCGCCAGCTCGTAGACGGCTCGCGCGTATTGCGATGGATTAATGCGAGGGCGCCCCAAAAAGGGCGCCCTTTTCGCCTTGGGTGACGCGATGAAGAAGCAACTGATCTTGAGTGCGTTCGCGGTACTGCTTGCGGTCGCGCCGGCGCAGGCCGGGCTGTTCGGCGAGAGCGACGAGGAGAAGGCCGCGCGGCAGCACGAGAAGGACCAGGATGCGGCGATCGCCGATCTGACCCAGCGCATCCACGACCTCGAGGATTCGCTGCGCCAGTCGACCGGGCAGAACGAGGTGCTGGCGCATCAGATCCAGCAGCTCAACGACAAGATCGCCCGCCAGCAGAAGGACTTCGAGTACCGGCTCTGCACCGTGGTCGGCCAGCAGATGGGCGCGGGCCAGGACGCGGGCGACGGCCAGCCGACCTCCGCGCTGCCTTGTCCCGGCGGCAACGGCGGCGGCGTCTCGAGCACCTTCAATGCGCCTCCGCCGCGGCCGCAGCAGCAATCTCAGGCGCAGGGCCAGAACCAGTCGGGCCTGGCGCCGCCGCCCGGCAATCTGGGCACCTTGCCCGCGGGCACCAGGATGGCCAGCGCCGGGCCGTCGGGCGGCCACGGCCAGTTCGACCAGGCGCTCGATCTGCTCGCCAAGGCGCGCTACGACGATGCGCGCTCGCGCTTCCGCGCCTTCGCCGACGCAAATCCCGAGGACGAGATGGCGCCCGAGGCGATCTATTGGATCGGCGACATCGCCTTCGTGCAGAAGGACTATGCCGGCGCCGCGCATGCCTTCCTCGAGCAGATGAAGAAGTACCCGACAAGCACGCGCAGTCCCGCTAGCATGCTCAAGCTCGGCCAGTCGCTGATCGCGATGGGCCAGACCAAAGAAGGCTGCATGACCCTTGGCGCGCTCACCGGCAAATACCCGAACGCCTCCAAGCAGATCGCGAGCCAAGCGGCCAGCGAGCGCAAGGCTTCCTGTCACTGACTTTGCGCGCGCGATGGCGGATGCGCCGTGGCCCGGCGCCGTCGCCGTCTCCGGCGGCGCGGATTCGCTCGCGCTGATGCATCTGCTGGCCGCCTGGGCCAAGAGCGCGCGGCGCAAGGCGCCTGTGGTCCTCACCGTCGATCACGGGCTGCGCGACGGCTCGTCCGCGGATGCGCGCAAGGTGGCGCGCTGGGCGAGGGCGGCAGGTTTGAAGGCGGCCGTGCTGACCTGGAAAGGCGACAAGCCCAAGGCCGACATCGAGGCCGAGGCGCGCGCCGCGCGCTACCGGTTGATGGCGCAGTGGTGCCGCGCGAACGGCGTCGCCGCGCTCTATGTCGGTCACACGCGCGACGATCAGGTCGAGACCTTCATGCTGAGGCTGGCGCGCGGCAGCGGGCTCGACGGGCTCGCGTCCATGCGCGCCGTCTCGCCTTGCCCCGGCCATGCCGACATCGCGCTGGTGCGCCCGCTGCTCGGCTTCGCGCGCGACGACGTGCGCGCCGGCGTCGCCGAGCGGATCGACGATCCCATGAATGCCGACCTGCGCTTCGGCCGGGTCAGGGTGCGCGAGGCGCTGGCCGGGCTCGGCGTCTCGGTCGAGCGCATCGCCGCCGCCGCCGCCCATCTCGACCGCGCCCGCGCGGCCCTGGAAGAGGTGACCGAGGCGGTGCTGCACCGCGCCTGCCGCCCGGACAAGGCGGGCTCCATCCTGGTCGAGACCGCGGCCCTGACGGCGGCCCCGCGCGAGATCGGCTTGCGGGCGCTCGCCAAGCTGCTGATGGCGGTGTCGGGCCAGGTCTACCGCCCGCGCTTCGAGCGGTCGGAGCGGCTCTTCGACAGCCTCGTTAACGGTGGCCTGGGCGCCGGTTCTACGCTGCACGGCTGTAAGATCGCGCCCGCTGGCGGCGGTCACATTCGGATTTCCCCCGAAAAGGGCCGGGCCCCTCCGCCACAATAGGCTCTTAATCGCGTTTTACGGATGCAGTTGCAGCCAACGCTCGGATTTTTTAACGTTTTCGAGGCTGGCAACAGGGTAGAAAGAGCCTATCTATAGCGGCAACCGAAGTGCCAGCCGCTGCCAGGCCCCCAAGAAAGGACGGCCCTTGAACAACCTTCGCAATCTGTTCCTCTGGATCGTCATCGCGCTCCTGCTCGTGTTCCTGTTCAACCTGTTCCAGGGCCAGAGCCAGCGCGCCAACACCAAGCCGGTCAGCTACACCCAGTTCATGCAGCAGGTGGAGCAGGGCGAGGTGAAAAGCGTCGTCGTCCAGGGCGACGACATCCATGGCGACTTCACGAACAACACCAGCTTCACGACGACGATCCCGTCCAACGATCCGTCGGTCTGGCCGATCCTGCGCAACAAGGTGCCGAGCGTGACCGTCCAGGCGGGCGACGACGGCATGCCCACCTTGATGAGCGTGTTCATCAACTGGTTCCCGATGCTGCTCTTGATCGCGGTGTGGGTGTTCTTCCTCAGACAGATGCAGGCGGGCGGCGGCAAGGCGATGGGCTTCGGCAAATCGCGCGCCAAGCTGCTCACCGAGCGCCAGGGCCGCGTGACCTTCGAGGACGTCGCCGGCGTCGACGAGGCCAAGGACGACCTGAAAGAGATCGTCGACTTCCTGCGCGACCCGCAGAAGTTCCAGCGCCTCGGCGGGCGCATTCCCAAGGGCGTGCTGCTGGTCGGTCCTCCGGGCACCGGCAAGACGCTGCTCGCCCGCGCCATCGCGGGCGAGGCGAACGTGCCTTTCTTCACGATCTCGGGCTCGGACTTCGTCGAGATGTTCGTGGGCGTCGGCGCCAGCCGCGTGCGCGACATGTTCGAGCAGGCCAAGAAGAACGCGCCCTGCATCGTCTTCGTCGACGAGATCGACGCGGTCGGCCGCCATCGCGGCGCCGGCCTCGGCGGCGGCAACGACGAGCGCGAGCAGACCTTGAACCAGCTGCTGGTCGAGATGGACGGCTTCGAGGCGAACGAGGGCGTCATCCTCATCGCCGCGACCAACCGTCCCGACGTGCTCGACCCAGCGCTGCTGCGTCCGGGGCGCTTCGACCGCCAGATCGTGGTGCCGAACCCCGATCTCTCCGGCCGCGAGAAGATCCTGCGCGTGCATATGCGCAAAGTCCCGCTGGCGCCCGACGTCGATGCGCGCACCATCGCGCGCGGCACGCCGGGCTTCTCCGGCGCCGATCTCGCCAACCTCGTCAACGAGGCGGCCCTGCTTGCGGCGCGCCGCGGCAAGCGCGTCGTGACGATGCCCGAGCTCGAGGACGCCAAGGACAAGGTGATGATGGGCGCCGAGCGCCGGTCTCTGGCGATGAGCGACGAGGAGAAGCGCATCACCGCCTGGCACGAGGCCGGCCATGCCATCGTGGCGATCACGGTGCAGGGCTCCGATCCGATCCACAAGGCGACGATCATCCCGCGCGGCCGCGCGCTCGGCATGGTCATGCGCCTGCCGGAACGCGACCAGGTCTCGGTGTCGCGCCAGAAGATGATGGCCGACCTCTGCGTCGCCTTCGGCGGCCGTCTCGCCGAGGAGCTCACCTTCGGTCACGACAAGGTCACGACCGGCGCGGTCTCCGACATCCGCCAGGCCACCCGCATGGCGCGGGCGATGGTGACGCGCTACGGCTTCTCCGACGAGCTCGGCCCGATCGAGTTCGCGGCGAATGAGGAGGAAGTGTTCCTCGGCCATTCCGTCGCGCGCCAGCAGAACATCTCGGAAGCGACCGCGCAGAAGGTCGACGCCGAGATCCACCGCATCATCGACACGTCGTACAACGAGGCGCGCCGCATCCTGACCGAGCGCCAGAACGACCTGAACGTCCTGGCCCGCGGCCTCCTGGAATACGAGACGCTGACGGGCGACGAGATCGTGGCGCTGCTCAAGGGCATCCCGCCCGTGCGCACGCCCTACGAGGAGCCCGAGACCGCGAGCCGCGGCCAGGGCCCGTCGGTCCCCCAGGCGGGGCGCAGGCCGGGGCCGTTCATCCCCGAGCCGCAGCCGGGGCACTAGGCGGGCAGCAGAACGGCAGGCGCGCTTGTCCCCAAGCGCGCTTGCCGCTATGTCTCTGCCCCGCCTTACGGAAATCCGCCCATGCCTTGGCTGCGCTTCATCCCCGAGACCACCAATATCGATTTCGTCGGCTGGCGCTACTACGCCTTCGCGGTCGACGGGTTGCTGGTGCTCGTCGCGGTGGTGTCGATCCTGCTGCAGGGGTTCAATCTCGGCATCGACTTCACCGGCGGCGCGCTGCTCGAGGCGAAGTCGGCGCATTCGATCGACATCTCGCAGGTGCGCTCCGAGGTCGCCACGCTGGGCTTCGGCGAGGCGCAGATCCAATATGTCGGCACCGGCGCCTGCGATCAGCCGAAGAATTCCTGCGTGCTCATCCGCGTCCAGCCCAAGGGCAACCAGTCGGGCGACGCTGTGGTGCAGAAGATCAAGGACAAGCTCGGCTCGGCCTATAACTTCCGCAACGCCCAGGTCATCGGACCCAAGGTCAGCGAGGAGCTGTTCAGCGACGGCGTCAAGGCGACGATTCTGGCCGTCATCCTGATCTCGCTCTATGTCGCCGTGCGTTTCGAATGGCAGTACGGCATCGGCGCCCTGGTGGCGACGGGCCACGACGTCTTCGTCACCGCGGGCCTGTTCAGCGTGCTGCACATGGACTTCACGCTCAACACCGTGGCGGCGCTGCTGCTGCTCGCCGGCTATTCGATCAACGACACGGTCATCGTCTTCGACCGCATCCGCGAGAACCGGCGCAAGTACAAGCGCATGGGCCTGTCGCAGCTCATCAACCTGTCGACCAACCAGATCGCGACGCGAACCACCCTGGTGTCGGCGGCGACCGCGCTGTCGATGCTGCCGCTGCTGTTCTTCGGCGGCGACGTGCTGTTCAACTTCTCGGCCGCGATCCTGTTCGGCATCCTGGTCGGCACCTTCTCGTCGACCTATGTCGCAGCCGCCCTGCTGCTCTACCTGCCCGCGCCCGCGGGCGCGGTCGAGGACGGCGCGGAGAGCGCGAAAGCCTCGTCGCCATAGAGCCACCGGCTCGCCGCCGCGCCCGCGAACGCCGCGCCGATCTGCGCCGCGACGAAGCCCGGCACCGAATGCGGCGCTATGCCTGAGAAGCTCGCCGTCATCGCGCGCGCGAGCGTCACCGCCGGATTGGCGAACGACGTCGATGCCGTGAACCAATAGGCCGACGCGATGTACAGGCCGACGAGGTGCGCCGTGGCCGCCGGCCGCCAGCGAAGCGCGCCGGCGATCGTCAGGATCAACCCGAAGGTCGCGACGAATTCCGAAAGCCATTGCGCGGGCCCGTCGCGCAGCTTTTGCGAGACCTCGATCAGCGGCACCGCGAACATCGCATGCGCGGCCAGCACGCCCGCGATCGCGCCCACGATCTGCGCCGCAACATAGAGGCAGCCGGTCCGTATCGCGATCTCGCGGCTAAGCGCGAAGACCAGCGTCACCGCGGGATTGAAATGCGCGCCGGAGACGGGCCCGAGCACCGTTGTCAGCACCGTCAGCACCGCGGCGGTCGCCAGCGTGTTCGCGAGCAGCGCGATGGCCACGTTGCCGCCGCTCAAGCGCTCGCCCATGATGCCCGAGCCGACGACCGCGGCCAGCAGGACGGCGCTGCCCAGCGCTTCGGCCGTGAGGCGCCGCGCGATCACGGCTCGCGGCCGATCTCGTCGAGGCGGGTCTTCAGCGACATGCGGTCGAGCTTGTCGACCGGCAGGCTTGTGAACAGCTCGATGCGGCGCTGCAGAAGAATATAGGCGTCGTGGAAGGCGCGTGCGATCTCGTCGGCGCTGCCATCGACGGCGGCCGGATCGGGAATTCCCCAATGCGCCGTCATCGGCTGGCCGGGCCACACCGGGCAGGCCTCGTTCGCCGCGTTGTCGCAGACGGTGAAGACGAAGTCCTGGCCCGGCGCGCCCTGGACCGCGAACTCTTCCCAGCTTTTCGAACGCAGCTCTGCGGTCGGATGACCCAGGCGTTCGAGCAAGGCGAGGGCCTGCGGGTGCACTGCGCCTTTCGGCATCGAACCGGCGGAATGGGCGGCGAAACGGCTTTGGCCGATCTTGTCCAGCAGCGCCTCGGCCAGGATCGAGCGCGCCGAATTGCCCGTGCACAGGAACAGCACGTTGTAAGGGCGCGCGGGCTCCATCAGCAGCACGCCGCTTTCGCCGCCGGCGCGCAGCAGGCCTGCTTCGGCGCCGCGGCGGCAGGCGGCTCGTCCTCGCCATAGACGGTGGCGTCGCCGAAGGTGAAGAACGTCTCCCAGCGCAGGCCGGACGGATCGTCGACCCACGCCTTGTTAGACTGCGCATAGCAGCAGGTCGTGGCCTCCTGGTCGCGCGTCGTCTCGCCCGCGGCTTTGAGCCGGCCGCTCAGCTCGCGCAGCTCATGGTCGCTTTCGACCTGCATGCCCAGATGATCGATGCCCGGCGCGCGCTCGGCCCGCGACGAGATCGCGAAGTTCACCATCGGATCGTCGAGCATCCACTTGGCGTAGTCGTCCTTGAGGACGGACGGCTGCGCGCCGAACAGGGTCGAATAGAAGCCGATGGACGTCTTCAGGTCATCGACGGCCACGTGCACGTGCAGGCGCTTCATCCGGGACTCCTCTGTTGCAGCTTTTCGCGGCCGCGAGCGGCGCGCATATCTCGGGCCGTCCGCCGCAGCAATCCTGGGTCAGGAAGCCGAGCAGCTCGCGCATGGCGTCGAACCTGACGGAATAGATGATGGAGCGGCCGTCGCGCCGCGCGCCGATCAGCCCGGCATTGGAGAGCACGAGCAACTGCGCGGACAGGGTGTTCGGCGCCACGTCCAGCGCGCGCGCGATCTCCCCGGCCGCGCGGCCCTCCGGTCCGGCCTTCACCAGCAAACGGAAAACGTCGAGGCGGGCTTCCTGTGCAAGGGCGGACAGGCGCTTGACGGCAGTCGTGGTCTCCATATTTCGATATTCTTTGAAATATGGAAAAGAGTCAAGCCCGATCCTGCGACGCAGTCTCGGCCGGTAGTCCTCGATACAAATAGAAACGCAAACTTCACGCGTCCGTCGCCGTTTTTTCGCGCGCTCTTTCGATGGTGGGCGGGCGCTCATGCCGGAACGATTCCCACGCATGCGCGACCCCAACGAGGAAGGATCATCGAAATGACAAGACTGACGCGAGCGCTGCTGCTCGCCACCTGCTCGCTCGCAGCTTCCGCCGCGGCCATTGCCGCACCGCACGCGCCGGCGACGCGCGGCGTGTCGACCGTCGCCGTCTATGGCGATGCGCCCTACGGCACCAGCCCGACCGACACGGCGCAGCTGCAGGCCACGCCGGCCTTCATCGCCTCGATCAATGCCGACCCCGACGTCTCGCTGGTGATGCATGCGGGCGACATCCATTCGGGCAAGCAGTACTGCACGGCGAAATACGACCACACCATCCGCAACCTGTGGAACACGTTCGCCGATCCCATGATCTATACGCCGGGCGACAACGAGTGGACCGATTGCCACAAGACGGGCGAGGGCGGCGGCGCCTACAACTCCGGCACCGGCCAGATCGACTACATGCGCGACGCGCAAGGCCGGCTGATCGACTATGCGGGCGGCAACCCGGTCGCCAATCTGGGTCTCATCCGCGGCATCTTCTTCGACCGCCCCGGCCACACCATCGGCGGCAAGCGCCTGGTGAAAACGCAGTCCGAAGCCTTCGATCCGCGCTATCCGAGCGACGCCGAATATGTCGAGAACGTGATGTTCACGCAGTCGCGCGTTCAGTTCGTCACGGTGAACCAGCCCGGCGGCTCGAACGACGACAACGACGTCTGGTACGGCGCGCCGCAGATGAGCACCGAGCAGAGCAACGAGATGGCGACGCGCGACCAGGCCAACCTGCACTGGATCGACGCCGCCTTCGACAAGGCCGTGGCGGAGCGGGCCAAGGCCGTGGTCATCATGCTGCAGGCCGATATGTGGGACGCGGCCGACAATCCGCTGCACCAGTCCGCCTTCGAGCCGCTGATCGAGAAGATCGCGACGCGCACCGCGGCGTTCGGCAAGCCCGTCCTGCTGTTCAACGGCGATTCGCACGTCTATCGCTCGGACAATCCGCTGAAGCACGGCGCGCCCTGCGTGACCGAGCCGGGCTCGGGCCAGACGGCGGTTCCGTGCCCCAGCGACGATTGGGAGCATCACCCGTTCTACGACGTGTCGAACTTCCACCGCATCACCGTCCACGGCAGCACCTTCCCGCTGGAATGGCTGAAGCTGACGGTCGATCCCGCGAAGCATTCCAAGGGCGGCGCCGACGGCGCCTTCGGTCCCTTCGCCTGGGCGCGGCAGACCCAGAACTGACGCGTGCTCAACCCCATGGCCGGGACGACGTTCCGGCCATGGGTGCTCGGCCCGTTCAGAACGGGAACCAGTCGCGCTCCTGGCTGAACACCAGATAGCCCGCGTTCACGCCGGCGCGCAGGCCGACGCCGGTCCGCATCGGCGCGATGGTGACGCCGCCGCTGCGCAGATAGTTCACGCCGATTCCGGCGATGAAGTAATAGCTGCCCTCGGCGCTGGGAAAGCGCTGATAGAGCCGGTTCTCGCGCTTGAGGTTGTAGACCAGCGCGAAGAACTTGGATGCGTTGCCGCCGACATCGAATCCGACCGACGGGCCCTTCCAATAGACCTTCACCGGCTCGAAATGCTTGCGCACCAGCCAGCCCTCGCCATAGCGCAGGCCGACCACGAAGGCGCCGCCGCCCTCGTCGCCCTTGATATAGGCGTCGGGCTGGCCCTGGTCCTTGAAGATGTGCTGCACCGCCTTGGCCGCCGCCTCGGTGGTGACGCCGAAGAAGTCCGACGCCGCATGCGTGACTTCATCCGGATTGAAGGTGCTGTCGTTGTCGTTCGCGGTGTTGTCGCTCGCGTTGCTGCGGCCGCCGGTGCCGTCATTCTCGTCGGCGGCGGAAGTGGGCTGGGCGGCGAGAAGCGCGAGCGCCGCCGCGGCGCCGATCAACATTTGAGCAAATCGCATATGTGAACTCCTTCGGCAGAATCACCCGCCCCCGCCATCGCCCATCTTCGCCCGAAACGGCGCGGTGCGACAACCGGGCCGCCATGCCTTGTTTCTGCCGCGATTGGAAAGTTCTAGACTTGAGCGATGAACGACAACACCAACGACAAGCGCGCCAGCCGTCTCAGCCCCGCCGGCTGGGTCGCCGTGGTGTCGCTGCTGTTCTTCCTGGGCTGGGCGGTCTGGTATGCGGTCCACGGCTGGAACGCGCTGTCGGGACTCGACATCGACATCAGCACGACGGGCTGGATATTCCTCGTCGTCGGCGTGTTGGCGACGCTGGCATTGGGCGCCGGCCTGATGGCGCTGGTCTTCTACTCCAGCCGCAAGGACTACGATCGGTAAGCGGCGTTCAATCCGCGCCCTTGGCCACGAAGAACGGATTGTCGAAGCCGCGCTCGGCCTTGCCGTAGAGGAACGGCTTGCCGTCGAGTTGGGTGACCGTGCCGCCTGCCGCCGCCAGCACCGCATGGCCCGCGGCGGTGTCCCATTCCATCGTGCGGCCGGTGCGCGGATAGATGTCGGCCTCGCCCGCCGCGACCAGGCAGAACTTGAGCGACGAGCCGGCGCTGACGAACTCCTTCACCTTGTACTTCGCCAAGTACTCGTCGGTCGCGGCGTCGCGATGCGAGCGGCTGGCGACGGCGACCATGCCGTCCTTCGACACGGCGCGCGCCTGGATGCGCTTCGCCTCGCCGAAATCCGGCGCGCCGCCGGGCGCGGCCTTGGCCTCGTAGGCGCCCGACAGCATCTCGCCGAAGAACAGCCGCTCGATCGCCGGCGCATGGACCACGCCGCGCACCGGCTTGCCTTCGACGATCTCGGCGATGTTGACCGTGAATTCGCCGTTGCGGCTGATGAACTCCTTGGTGCCGTCCAGCGGATCGACCAGGAAGAAGCGGTGCCCGACCTTGGGCAGCTTGCCCGCCGCGACGGACTCCTCCGCCACCACCGGCACGTCGGGGGCGAGGTGCGCCAGACGTTTCAGGATGAAGCGCTCGGCCTCCTCGTCGGCCGCGGTCACGGGCGAGGCGTCGTCCTTGCGCTTGGCGACGATCTCGTCGGCATAGTGCTTCAGGATGATCGCGCCCGCGTCATAGGCGATGGCAGCCAGGGCGCGCAGCATCGGCGAGGCCGCGTGGGAATGGATATGGTCGGTCATGTCAAATCTTCACCATTCCTTAAGGAGCCGGGAATCAAGTTACCTTCCGCTAACCATCGGCCGGAGACAAGCAGAGCCATGAATGATCTCGACTTTTCCGCTTTTCTCGTGAGCCGAGTATGCCACGACCTTGTGAGCCCTTTGGGTGCGGTGGTCAACGGGCTGGAAGTGCTCGAGGACGAGCGCGATGCGGCCATGCGGGCCGACGCGCTCAAGATCGTGGCCTCCAGCGCCGCCCAGGCCCTGGCGCGCATCCAGTTCATGCGCATCGCCTTCGGGGCGGCGGGCTCGGCCGGGGCGGAGCTCGACCTGGGCGAGGTCGGCCGGCTGGTCAGCGGGTTGTTCGCAGGCAGCAAGATCACGCTGGAGTGGAACGTGGTGCACGCCCATTGGCCGAAGGACTGGGCCAAGCTGATCATGAACGCGTCGCTGCTCGCCGCCGACTGCCTGCCGCGGGGCGGGGTGGTCAGCGTGACCTCGTCGACCGATCCGTCGGCGCCGTCGTTCAAGATCCGCGCGAGCGGCTCCCATGCCCGCATCCTGGAAGAGGTCGAGAAGGCGGTGCGCGGCGAGGCCAATTCCGGGGCGCCAGACGCACGCGGCGTGCAGCCCTATCTCACGCATAAGCTGGCGCGCACGCTGAATGCGGGGCTGACGCTCACCGCGGGCGAGGGCGTCGTCGAGCTGGCCGCGGGCTGAAACGCGACCGCCTGAAAGATTGCGTTTACCGTCTCGCGCGTAGGATGCGGGCTTAGGAGCCCGCCATGAAGTCCTGTCTTGTCGTCGACGACAGCCGCGTCATCCGCAAGGTCGCGTGCCGCATCCTTTCAGACCTCGGTTTCCAGACCGCGGAGGCGGAGGACGGCATCACCGCGCTCGAGTCCTGCCGCGCGCATATGCCCGAGATGATCCTGCTCGACTGGTCGATGCCGAACATGACCGGGATCGAGTTCCTGCGCGCGCTGCGCCGCGAGCGCGCCGGCGAGAAGCCGATCGTGGTGTTCTGCACCACCGAGAACGACACCGCGCACATCACCGAGGCGCTGAGTGCGGGCGCCAACGAATATATCATGAAACCTTTCGATCGCGAGATCATCCAGGCCAAGCTCGTCGAAGTCGGCCTTGCCTGAAGGGCTTCGCCGAGATGAAGCCCGACGACTTCGAGTACCTTGCAAGGTTGCTGAGACGGCGGTCGGGGATCGTGCTCGGCCAGCCGCGGCCGGCGCATATCGAGAACCGGCTGGCGCCCGTGATGCGCCGCTTCGGCTTCAAGGACGTGGGCGCGCTCGTCGCCGAGCTCCGCCACGGCCGCGACGCGCTCGCCCGCGCGGCGACCGAGGCGTTGACGACCAACGAGTCCTCGTTCTTCCGCGACCGCGCCGCCTTCGACCTGTTCCGCGATCGGGTGCTGCCCGCGATCGTCGAGCGCCGCGCCGGCACGAAGCGGCTCAGGCTGTGGTGCGCGGCCTGCGCCGCGGGGCAGGAGGCCTATTCCATCGCGATGATGCTCGACGACCTCAAGCTGCCGCAGAAGGGCTGGAGCGTCGACCTCATCGCCACCGACATCAATTCCGAGATGATCGCCCGCGCCGAGCAGGGGCTCTATTCCCATTTCGAGGTGCAGCGCGGGTTGCCGATCCGCCGCCTCGTCGATCACTTCCTGCAGGAAGGCCAGAACTGGCGCATCAGCGAGCCGCTGCGCCGCATGGTGACGTTCCGCCCGTTCAACCTTCTCGACTCGTTCGGCTGGCTCGACGATCTCGACGTCGTGTTCTGCCGCAACGTGCTGATGTATCTCGATCCCAAGGCCAAGGCCGGCGTGCTCGACAAGATCGCCGAGGTGCTGGTTCCCGACGGCTATCTCCTGCTCGGGCCGGTGGAGACGCCGACCGGGCTGTCCGCCGCCTTCGCCGCCGTCGCCGGTGCGCCGGGGCTCTATTCACCACGTGTCGATGAAGGCCCGGCGCTTGCCCGCGTCGCGCGGCGGTAGCGACTTCAGGCCGCGCATCAGCCAGCGCCGCGTGTCGGCGGGGTCGATGACGTCGTCGATCTCCAGATACGCCGCCATGTTGGTCGCCTTGCCGCGGGCATAGGATTCCGCGACCTTCTTCTTGAACAGCTCGTCGCGCGCCTGCGGCGTCGGTTCGGCCTCCAGCTCCTTGCGGAAGCCCAGCCGCACGGCGCCTTCCAGCCCCATGCCGCCGAACTCGCCCGTCGGCCACGACACGATGAAGAACGGCGCGTGGAAGCTGCCGCCCGCCATCGCCTGCGCGCCCAAGCCATAGCCCTTGCGCAGCACGATCGTGAACATCGCCGTCGACATGTTGCCTGCGGTGACGAACATGCGCGAGGTCTTGCGCACCAGCGACGCCTTTTCGGCTTCGGGTCCGACCATGAAGCCCGGCGTGTCGCAGAGCGAGACGATGGGCAGGCCGAAGGCATCGCAGAGCTGCAGGAAGCGCGCCGCCTTGTCCGCACACGGAGCATCGATGGCGCCGGCGAGGTGCATCGGGTTGTTGGCGATGAGCCCGAACGGGTGGCCCTCGATGCGCACGAGCGCGGTGATCATGCCGGGCGCGAAGCCGGGGCGCAGCTCCAGCACCGAGCCGGTGTCGGCCAGCGCGGCCACCACCTTGCGGATGTCGTAGATCCGCAAGCGGTTCTCGGGGATCAGGGTGCGCAAGCCGTTCTGGTCGGCGGCGGACCAGTCCGCAAGCCGGCCCTGGAAATAGGAGAGGTACTTCTTCGCTGCCGCGACCGCTTCGGCTTCGTCCGCGACGGCGATGTCGACGACGCCGTTCGGCACCTGCACCGACATCGGTCCGACCTCGTCGGGCGTGTAGACGCCGAGCCCGCCGCCTTCGATCATCGCGGGCCCGCCCATGCCGATATTCGAGTTCGCGGTGGCGATGACGACGTCGCTCGATCCGAGCAGCGCGGCGTTGCCCGCGAAGCAGCGTCCCGAATTGACGCCGATGCGCGGCACGAGACCGCTGAGCTTGGCGTATTGGCGGAAGGTCGGCGTGTCGAGGCCCGCGACGCCGGGAAAATCCGTGTCGCCCGGCCGCCCGCCGCCGCCCTCGGCGAAGAGCACGATGGGAAGCTTCGACTCCTCGGCGACCTTGAGCAGCCGGTCCTTCTTGCGGTGGTTCATCGCGCCTTGCGTGCCCGCGAGCACGGTGTAGTCGTAGGCCAGCACCGCGGCGCGTGCGGCTTCCTCGCCGAACTGGGCCGCATTGATCGTGCCGATGCCGGTGATGATGCCGTCGCCCGGTGTGTTCTTGATCAGGTCTTCCAGCGTGCGGCGGCGCTTCTGAGCAGCGAAGGCCAGCGCGCCGTATTCGATGAAGCTGCCCGGATCGATGAGGTCGGCGAGGTTCTCGCGGGCCGTGCGCTGGCCGGTCTTGCGGCGGCGCGCGACCGCTTCGGGCCGGTTCTCGTCGAACCCGAAAGCATGGCGGGCGTTCGTCTCGGCCAGATCGGGACGGACGACGTTCGGATCGGTAGTCGCTGCCGCGGTGTCCGTGACAGCGACGTCTTCCGGCACCAGGAATACGAGCGGCGCGCCTTCCATCAGCACGTCGCCCGCCGCCGCGGCGATGGACTGCACACGCCCCGACTCCGCCGCGACGACGACGTGCTCCATCTTCATCGCCTCGAGCACCGCCACAGCCGCGCCCTTCGCCACCGCATCGCCCGCCGCCACGTCGATGGAGACGATCTTGCCCTGCATCGGTGCTACCACGGCGACGGTTCCGACGGGCGAGGGCGGTGCCGCCCTCGTCACAGGTGAAGGCAAGGCGGAAACGAGCGCCGCCAAATTCTCCTCGACCAACCGCGTATGCGTGCGCCGCCCGGCGACCTCGGGATTGTCGAGCAGCGCATCGAGGAAGGCGATATTGGTCTCGACGCCTTCGACGACGAACTCGTGCAGCGCGCGTTTTGCGCGGCCGAGCGCCAGCGGGAAGTCCGGCGCGTTCACCACCAGCTTGGCGAGCAGCGGATCGAAGGCGGGATTGGTCGTGTAACCGTCATAGCCGAAGGTATCGACGCGCACGCCGGGCCCTGACGGCGGCACGAAACGGGTGAGCGTGCCGCCCGTAGGCCTCACCGTGCCGTCCGCGGCGATGCGCTCCATGTTGATGCGCAGCTGCATCGCCACGCCGCGCGGGCGCGGGATGTTCTCCTGCTTCAGCCCGATGTCGCGCAGCGAGTTGCCGCGGGCCAGCTCGATCTGCACCGCGACCAGGTCGATGCCGGTGATCTCTTCCGTGACCGTATGCTCGACCTGAAGCCGCGGGTTGCACTCGATGAAGGCGAAGCGCGGCGCATGGCGCACGGGCTTCGGGTCGACCAGAAACTCGACTGTCGCGAGCCCGCTGAGCTTGACGTCGTCGGCCAGCCACACCGCCGCGTCGCAAAGTTGCTGGCGCAGGTCGGGATCGAGCGCGGGCGCCGGCGCGATCTCGACGATCTTCTGCTGGCGGCGCTGCAGCGAGCAGTCGCGTTCCCATATGTGGCTGGCGGTCTTGCCGTCGCCGATGACCTGCACCTCGATGTGGCGCGCCAGCGGCATATAGGCTTCGACATAGACCGCGTCGTTGCCGAACGAGGCCTTTGCTTCCGAGCGCGCCCGCGCATAGGCTTGGTCGAGCCGGTCGAGCGACGAGACGATGCGCATGCCGCGTCCGCCGCCGCCGGCCAGCGCCTTGACCATGATCGGCGCGCCCTTGCGCCTGGCCATGAAGGCGCGCGCATCTTCCAGTGACGTCGGGCCCGACGTGCCGTCCAGGATCGGCACGCCGTAGCGGTCGGCGAGGGCGCGGGCCCGCGCCTTGTCGCCGAACACGGCCAGGACCTCCGGGCTCGGCCCGATGAAGACGATGCCCGCCGCGGCGCAAGCACGCGCGAACTCGGCGTTCTCGCTCAGGAAGCCGTAGCCCGGATGGATCGCCTCGCACTTCGCGGCCTGGGCCGCGGCGATCACGCGGCCGATGTCGAGATAGGCGGCCGGGCCGTTGGCGCCCAAGGACCGCGCCTCGTCGGCGATCTTGACGTGCAGCGACGACGCGTCGTCGTCGGAATGGATCGCAACCGTTCGGATGCCGAGGTCGGCCGCGGCGCGCGCGATGCGGATCGCGATCTCGCCGCGGTTGGCGATCAGGATGCTGTCGAAGGGCATGCGGGCACAGTCCGGAAATGGCGTTTCCCGGACTGTGCCACGTGATGCCGCCTTCTAGAAGGCCGTAGGGAGGTCTCCCCGTCGCCCACTAGAAGGCCGTGCGGATGCCCGCGTAAGCCGCCGTCCCCGGGCGCCCGTAACCGAACACCGGCTCGTTGTCTTGGCCGAGCAGGTTCTCGACGCGCGCGAACAACGCGGTCTTGTCGATCAGCGTGTAGGACCCGAACAGGTTGACGGTCGTGTTGTTGGCAAGCCGGGTGAAGTTGCCGCGGTCGTCGAAGCGCGGGCCGACGAAGACGATCGTGCCGCCCAGGGACAGGTCCTTGGTCGCCTGCCAGGTGACGGTCGCGCTCGCCGCATTGTCGGGACGGCGGGCCAGATCCAGGCCGGTGATCAGGTCCTTCGTCGCCATGTTGGTGTAGTCGGCCGAGACGCTCAGCGCCTCGCTCAACCGCATCTCGACCTCGGCCTCCACACCGTCGGCGCGCGTGCGTTCGAGGTTCTCGTAATAGCCGAAGGGGAAGGTCGAGGTCGGCAGGAAGTCGATCTGGTTGTGCGTGCGGCGCTCGAACCAGGTGAGCGAGGCGCGCGCCTGGCCGTCCAGGAAGAAGTGGTCGATACCGACCTCCCAGCCGTTGGCGGTCTCGGGTTTGAGGTCGTGGAACGGATTTTTGTACTGCGAGAACAGCTGATAGAGCGTCGGCGCCTTGAAGCCGTCGCCATAGTTCGCGCGCAGGGTGGTGTCGTAGCCCGGAACGTTCCACGCGCCGGCGACCTTGACCGAGGTATGGGTGCCGAACTCGTCGTCATCCTCCAGCCGCACGCCGCCCGTCAGCGTCAGCTGATCGAAGAGCGTGCTCTGGATCTGCGCGTAGTAGCCCGTCGTGCGGCGGCTGCCCGTGGTCGGGCCCGGATCGAACTGAAGGCTCTGGGTCGACAGGCCGACGCGCTGCGTCTCGGCGCCGAAGGTCAGCTGGTCGTTCTTGTCCAGGTCGAAGATGCCCTGGTACTCGATGCGCGTCGCGTCGCCCTTGGCGAAGAAGTTCTCGGCCGGCGAATAGGCGTTGGTGAAGAAGTCGAACTCGCCGAAGAACTTGCGTTCGCTCTCGGACGCGATGAAGGCCAGCCGGTTCTGGAAGCGCCCGCCCATCAGCGCCAGGTTCACGCCCGCATAGCCCGCGACCAGCGAGGCGCTGCCGAACTCGGCATCGTCCTGGAAGGTGAAGTTCGGCGGCGGGAAGCCGTCGATCTCGGTGTGCGACTGGGTGTAGTAGCCACGCAGGTCGAGGCTCAGCGCGTCGGTGACGTGATAGCGCGTGTTCATCGTGGCGCCGAAGTTGCGCGTGCCATCGGCTTCGGGATTGCCGTTCTTCTCGTCGGCAGCGGAGATGCCGCCCGTGTCGAAATAGTTGAGCGCCGCGCCGTATTCCAAGCCCGATATCGTGCCGTTCGCGCCCGCGTTCAGGCGCCAGGTGTCGAACGAGCCGCCTTCGGCGCTCGCCGTCGCCGCGAAGGGCGCGTCGCCGCCGCGCTTGGTCAGCACGTCGACCACGCCGCCGATGGCGTCGCTGCCATAAAGCGTCGATTGCGGACCGCGCAGCACCTCGATGCGGTCGACGTTGTTGACCATGAGGTCGCCCAGGATCGCCTGGTCGTCGACCGAGCTCGGGTCGTTGATGCGCACGCCGTCGATGAGCGCGAGCGTCTGGCCGGCCTCGGCGCCGCGGATGCTGACCGTCGTGGTCTGGCCCGGCCCGCCGTTGCGCACCACGGTCAGGCCCGGCGTCTCGGCCAATATGTCGGTGACGACGACGGTCTGCTGCACGGCGAGGTCGTCGGACGTGATCACCGACATCGAGCTGCCGGTGACCTCCAGCGGCTGCGGCGTGCGCGTCGCGGTGACGACGACGGTCTCGGCATCGAAGGTGGTCTCGTCGGCGAAGGCGGGCGAGGCGATTAACGCGACGGAAGCTAGAAGGATTTTGCGCATGATGACGTTCTCCTGGTTGGGTTCCAGAAGCCGCCGCGCTGGGCACGCTTGCATGTCGGCATTGATGTCCCCGCGCAACGACCTCGACTTGTCGTCACGCGGATTCCCGCGCGCACCCGGCACACCCCGACCGGCTGCACAACGACGGCGCGAGGCAGGTCTCCTGGCTCCCGGGTCGTCACGTTCGCCCGCCTTCCCAGGACCCAGCCTAAAATGGCATCGGCCCAAGTGGCACATGGACGACCGCTCGCCGGTCACAGTTGCGGGGGCAGCCGCGGCATGACCGCGTTCCCTAGACCTCGCACGTGGGCGGAACTAAGCGCGGGCGGGCCGCGCCGTCAATGCTTTGCAACGCGCCGCTTCAGGTGACATTCTTCGAGCACCGCTATCGCTTTGAGAGATCACCATGAATCAGCCCGCTCAGCCCTGGCCCGCGATGTCGGTCGCGCAGGCCCATGCCCTTCTGACTGCGCCCGGCACGCCGTTCGAGATGGACGAGGTCGATATCCGCGGCGTCAAGACCCGGGTGTGGAAGAACGCGCCGCCATCGTTGCGCGAGCTGCTCGCGTTCGGCCGCGCGCATGGCGACAAGACGTTTCTGGTCTATGAGGACGACCGTGCGACGTTCGAGACTTTCACCCGCGCGGCGCTTGCGATCGCCGACGCGCTGACGAAGCAGGGCGTGACGAAAGGCGACCGCGTCGCGCTCATCATGCGCAACCTGCCCGAATGGCCCGCGATCTTCTTCGGCGCCACGATCGTCGGCGCGATCGTCACGCCCTTGAATGCGTGGTGGACGGGGCCGGAGCTCGAATACGGGTTGGTGGATTCCGGCAGCAAGGTCGCGTTCGTCGATGCCGAACGGCTGGAGCGCATCGCCGAGCACCTGGTCAACTGTCCCGATCTGAAGACCGTCATTGTCAGCCGCTACGACGACGAGCTGCCCAACCCGATCGTGAAGCGGCTCGAGGACGTGATCGGCAAGGTGAACGATTGGGGCAAGCTGCCCGCGGGCGAAATGCCCGATGGGCCGCTCGGGCCCGAGGACGACGCGACGATCCTCTACACCTCCGGCACGACGGGCAGGCCCAAGGGCGCGCTCGGCACGCATCGCAACATGCTGTCGAACATCTTCGCCTCGGCTTCGGCGGCGGCGCGAAACTTCCTGCGCCGCGGCGAGACGGTGCCGGCGCCCGATCCCAGCCTGCCGCAGCGCTCGACGCTTCTGTCGGTGCCGTTCTTCCACGCCACCGGATGCTTCGCGATCATGAGCCCGTCGCTCTTCGCCGGCGCCAAGATCGTGATGATGCGCAAATGGGATCCCGAGCTCGCCATGCAGCTCATCGAGCGCGAGAAGATCAACTCGGCCGGCGGCGTGCCGACCATCGCCTGGCAGCTGATCGAGCACCCCAACCGCGCGAAATACGACCTGTCGTCGCTGGAGGCGGTGTCCTATGGCGGCGCGCCGTCGGCGCCTGAGCTGGTGCGCAAGATCGTCGAGACCTTCCCGAAATCGCTGCCCGGCAACGGCTGGGGCATGACCGAGACCTCCGCCACCTGCACCGTGCATTCGGCGGAGGATTACGAGCACCGCCCCGACTCTTGCGGACCGGCGGTGGCGACCTGCGACCTGAAGGTGATGACGCCGGACGGCACGAAGGAGCTCGGACCGAACGAGGTCGGCGAGCTGTGGGCGCGGGGGCCCAACATCGTCAAAGGCTATTGGAACAAGCCCGAGGCGACGGCGCAGACCTTCGTCGACGGCTGGGTCAGGACCGGCGATCTCGCGCGCGTCGACGAGGAAGGCTTCTGCTTCATCATCGACCGCGCCAAGGACATGCTGATCCGCGGCGGCGAGAACATCTACTGCATCGAGGTCGAGAACGTCCTCTACGAGCACCCGGCGGTGATGGACGCGGCGCTGGTCGCGGTGCCGCACAAGACCTTGGGGGAAGAGCCCGGCGCGGTGGTGCACCTGAAGCCGGGCATGCACACGACCGAGGACGAGCTGCGCGCCTTCGTCGCCGGCAAGCTGGCCGCGTTCAAGGTGCCGGTGAAGGTCGTGTTCTGGCCCGAGACCCTGCCGCGCAATGCCAACGGCAAGATCCTCAAGACGGAACTCAAGAAGATCTTCCAGAGCTGAGAGGCGGACATGACCGGCCCAAAAATCGCGATCGTCACCGGCGGCAGCCGCGGCATCGGCCGCGCCGCCGTGCTTGCTCTCGCCAAGAAGGGGGTCGGATCGATCTTCACCTATCATTCGAACCGCGCGGAGGCCGACAAGGTGGTCGCGCTCGTGGGAGAGGCCGGCGCCAAGGCGGTGGCGCTTCATCTCGATACCGGCGCCACCGCCGGCTTCGACGCCTTCGCGGCCGAGGTGCGCGAAGCGCTGTCCAGGCTGAACGCCGAGCGGTTCGACTATCTGGTCAACAACGCCGGCACCTCGTCGAATGCGGGGCTCGAGACCATCACCGAGGCCGAGATGGACGCGCTCTACAACGTTCATTTCAAGGGCGCGCTGTTCCTGACCCAGAAGCTGCTGCCGCTGATGAACGACGGCGGCCGCATCGTGAACATCTCCTCGGGCCTGGCGCGTTTTTCCTCGCCGGGCCGGATCGGCTACGGCTCGATCAAGGCGGCGGTCGAGGCGCTGACGCGCTACATGGCGCAGGACCTGGCCCATCGCCGCATCGCTGTGAACGTCGTCGCGCCCGGACCGATCGCCACGGACTTCAGCGGCGGGTTGGTGCGCGACAACCCGCACATCAACAAGCATCTGGCGGACATGACGGCACTGGGCCGCGTCGGCGGGCCAGAGGACGTCGGGCCGGTCATCGCGGGTTTGCTGTCCGACGACTTCGGCTGGGTCAATGCCCAGCGGATCGAGGTCGCCGGCGGGATACATATCTGATCCGAGGGGCGGCGGCGAAACGGCCTCGCTTACCCCAGCAGGGTATGCTCGATCAGGATCGAGCAGCCGATGACGATCAGCACCACGCCGCCCGCGATCTCGGCATGACGTCCGAACCGCGCGCCCAGCGCATTGCCCAGGATCATGCCCAGCGTGGTCATCACGAAGGTCGCGGCGCCGATCGCCGCCGCGGTGATCAGGATGTTCGCGCCGATCAAGGCCAGGGTCACGCCGACCGCCATCGCGTCGATGCTGGTGCCTATGGCCGTGACAAGCAACGCGGCCAGCGAATGCCGCGGCGGCTTCTCGTCTTCTTGGGAGCGCTTGGCACCGTCCCAGATCATCTTGGCGCCGATGCCGCCCAGAAGGAAAAACGCGATCCAATGATCGATGGAGGCGATGTAGCTCTGCGCGGCGCGGCCGATCGCCCATCCGATCAGCGGCGTGACGGCTTCGGTGACGCCGAAGACGAGCCCGGTCCTCAGCGCCTCGGCCAGCCGCGCGCGGCGCAGCGCGGCCCCTTTGCCCAGCGCGGCCGCGAAGGCGTCGGTCGACATGCTCAAGGCCAGGAACAGGGTTGCGACCGGCGACATCGGGCATGGCGTAGTGGCGCGCGGGAAGAATGTCAAAAGCCTTGCATCCGGAAACATCGAGTAGTAGATTCTACTACATAAGTAGTAGAAAGACCGCCATGCCGTTCCCCAAGCTGAGCAAGCTCGAGCTCCAGATCATGGAGGCGCTGTGGACGCTTGGCGCGTCCTCGGTGCGCGAGGTGCAGGAGCGGTTCCCCGAGAAGAAGCGCCCCGCCTACACCACGGTCCAGACCATGATCTATCGCCTGGAAGCGAAGCGGGTGCTCAGGCGCGTCAAGAAGATCGGCAATGCGCATATCTTCGAAGCCGCGGTCTCGCGCGACGCCGTCCAGCGGCGGTTCATCGACGAGCTGCTGGGCCTGTTCGACGGCCGGATGCAGCCGGTGATGGCGCACCTGGTCGAGACCGGAAAGCTGACTTTGGAAGACGTGCGGGACGCCGAAAAACGCCTGCGCGAGCTGGCGGCCGGGAAGGGCAGGAAGGAATGAGCCCTGTTTTCGGCCTCCTCTGGGATCATCTTTGGCAGTCGACCGTGTTCGCGGGCGGCCTGGGTCTTCTCACGCTGGCGTTCCGCAGGAACCGCGCCGCCGTGCGCTATGGATTGTGGTTCGCCGCGTCGCTCAAGTTCCTGCTGCCGTTTTCGGTTTTGCTGGCCTTGGGCGAAGCCTTGTTTCACGGGCTCGCGCCCGCCTACGCGACGGCGCCGATCTTCCACGGCATGGCGAAGATGGCCCGGTCGCTTCCGGCGGCGCATCTGCCGTCCGTCATGCCGCAGGTCCCGGAAGCGCACGCGACGACTCTTCTTCTCGCGATATGGGCATGCGGATTTGCGGCGCTGTCCGCCGTGTGGCTGCTCCGCCGGGCGCGCCTGAACAGGATCGTGCGCGACGCGCGCAGCATCTCCAGCGCGGGACCGCTGCCGGTGAAAGCGTCGCGCTCTTTGCTGGAGCCGGGCCTGGTCGGCATATGGCATCCCGTGTTGTTGCTGCCCGAAGACATCATCGGGCGCCTGTCGCCGCGGGAGCTGGAAGCCGTCGAGGCGCATGAGCGCTGTCACCACGCGCGCCGCGACAATCTCACCGCCGCGATCCACATGCTGGTCACCAACCTGTTCTGGTTCCATCCGCTGACGTGGTGGCTGGGGACGCGCCTGGGCGAGGAGCGCGAACGCGCCTGCGACGAAGCGGTGCTGGAACAAGGCAGCGCCCCCGACGTCTATGCCGGCAGCATCCTCAAAGTCTGCGCCTTCACGACGCAGTCCGAGCTCCTGTGCTCTGCCGGCGTGTCCGGCGCCAACCTCAAACATCGGATCGAGACGATCATGACGAGCCGGCCTGCGCATCGCTTGAGCATGGCAAAGAAGTGCCTCCTGGCAGCGGCGGCCGCGACGGCGATCGCCGCCCCGGTCCTGATCGGACTGGCGTCGTCGAGCGCGGCGGCGCTGTCGCCGCAGCGCGTGCAGGAAAGGCTCGGCGAGCAGCGCCGGCCGCGCACCGAGATCGCGTTCGATCCGGCCGGCTTCGACAAGTTCGTGGGCTATTACCGGCTGGATCCGGCCACGGTCTTTGCGGTCACGCGCCGCGGCAACCGCTATCTCGTCGGCGTGATCGGCCAGACGCCCGACCGCGTCTATCCGGAAAGCGCGGTGAAGTTCTTCCTCAAGGGGCTGAGCCTGCCCGCGCAATACAGCTTCACGCTCGACGCCGCGGGCCGCGTGACGGAAATGGTGCTGCACCAGTCCGGCGAGGAGCAGCAGGCGCCGCGCATCGCCGACACGCAAGGCAAGGCGGCCGAAGCGGCGCTGGCGCAGCGGATCGCGGGCAACCGGCCCAGCCCGGGCACCACGCAGGCGCTGCGCCGCCAGATCGACGGGCTGATGAGCGGCCGTCCCGATTACGGCATCATGTCGCCGAACCTGGCCGCCGGCACGCGCCAGATGCTGGGCGCGCTTCATGCCAAGGTCGCGGGCTGGGGACCGGTGACCTCGATCGCGTTCCTGGGCGTCGCCAAGGACGGCATGGACGTGTTCGAAGTCACCTGCCGGCACAAGCGCTCGAAATGGAACATCGGGCCGCTGACGCCGGAGGGAAAGATCACGAGCATCTTCTTCGATGAGGTCTGACATGAGTACGCTCGTCGCGGCCGCGCTGGCCGCCTTCGCTTTCCCGGCGCATGCGCTGGACCTTCCGGATACGCCGGCGGGACGCGCGCTCGCGTCCTGGATGAACGCGCTGAACGCCGGCGACCTGGCGAAGATGCAGGCCCATGTCGACGCCTATCGCCGCAAGAGCTCGGCGAAGGACTATCTCGCATTGCACGAGGTGTTCGGCGATCTTTCCGTTCTCAAGATCGAGAAGAACGAGCCCAACGACATCGTCGTCATTCTGGGCGAGTCGATCGCGGACGACGTATTGCGGGCCGAGTACAAGACCGATCCGAACGATCCCATGAAGCTCGATCCGCTGGTCGCGGGCACCGACCGGCCGGACGACCTGGCGATCCCGCGCATCGCCCAGGACGAGGCGCTGAAGGCGATGAGCGCGCGCGCCGACAAGCTTTCGGCCGAGGACAAGTTCATGGGCGTGGAACTCGTCGAGAGCCACGGCAAGGTCCTGCTCGAGAAGGCCTGGGGCTATGGCGACCGCGAGGCGAATATCCCGCTCGCGGTCACCGACAAGTTCCGCCTGGGCTCGATGAACAAGATGTTCACCGCCGTCGCCACGCTGCAGCTCGTGGGCCAAGGCAAGCTGTCGCTCGACGGCACCGTCGGCCGATACCTGCCCGGCTATCCCAACAAGGAAGTCGCGGACAAGGTCACGATCCGGATGCTGCTCACCCATGTCGGCGGCACCGGCGACATCTTCGGCGAGGCGTTCGACAAGCACCGTCTCGAGCTCAAGACGCTCGACGACTATGTGAAGCTCTATGGCGCGCGCGGACCGGAATTCCCGCCGGGCGCGCAGACCGCCTATTCCAATTACGGGTTCATCCTGCTCGGCGTCGTCATCGGCAAGGTGAGCGGCGAGGACTATTACGACTATGTCCGCGACCATATCTTCAAGCCCGCCGGCATGACGGACACGGGCTCGTTGCCGGAAATCGAGAACGTGCCGGGGCGCGTGAAGGGCTACATGCAAAAGGACGGCAAGTGGGTGCCCAATACCGAAACGCTGCCTTGGCGCGGCACCTCGGCCGGCGGCGGCTATTCCACGCTTGCCGACCTGCTCGGGTTCGCGCATGCGATGATGGACGGCAAACTGCTGCCCGGCGACCTGCGCGACGCCGCGACCCGATCCGAGACGAAGGGCGATTGGTACGGCTACGGCTTCCAGGTGCACGGCACCGGTCTGGCGCACAGCTATGGGCATACGGGCGGCGCGCCCGGCATGGCGACGGAGCTGCGCGTCTATCCGGCCGCGAAGACGGTGGTCATCGAGCTCGAGAATATCGATCCCGGAGCGCCCGCGATCGGATCGTATTACGCGAACCGGATGCCGCTGGTGCCGTGAGGGGCTGCGTGTTTCCGATGGAAAGCCGCCTAGGAAATCTCAGGAAACTGAGCGGTTCGGTTCCAGTTCCTGTACTAACGATTAAATTTCACACCCGGGGGTTGAAGCGGGTTTTCCGCTCCCCACATCCCGCGGACCATGTGCCTCTACGCGCGCCGGGTTCACACCCGAAGACGCCGGTGGATGCGATACAGGGCGAGGGCGCAGCCTGCCGGGCGCCCGTGCGGATATCGAATTGGAAGCCTGCCCCCGCGGATGGCTATTCCGCATGCAGGCTCCTCTTTGTCTTTCGCGAAGCCCGAGGAGAAGCCAAGGTGCGGACGCGCTGCCGTAACACGCTGTGCCGCCCGCCTG